>CAZQZB010000015.1:0-43601 GCA_964597695.1 uncultured Thalassospiraceae bacterium
TTTCATTGTCCATAATTCTGTTTCGGTGCTGCCGGGGGTCATGGAAAGCCTTAGGAGCGCGAAAAACATCATCATTATCGACAACATCAGCACCGACGGTTCCGCCGAAATGGTTCGTAACCTGCGCCCGGGCGTTGAAATCATCCGGAATAATGAGAACACGGGTGTCTCCATGCCCTCCAACATGGCCTTTGAAAAGGTTCAGACCGAGTTCGTCCTTCACATGAACCCGGACACCCGATTCGACGATTCCTGCGTCGAGCGCCTAATCAAAACACTGGACGAAAACCCCCAGGCTGCCGTCGTTTCGCCACTCATCATCAACGCCAACGGCGACCAGGAAATCGACCTCATGGGGCCGGATGAAATCGAACACCGCAAGATCGAGGTGCCCCCGGACGGGCCCTTTTGCACCTGGTATGTTTGCGGCAGCGTCTGGCTGTGGAGGATGGAGGCGATCAGGAAGGTCAACGGCTTCGATCCCAACTTCTTTCTCTACAACGAAGACGTCGATATCTGCGTCCGTTCTACCCAGGCCGGCTATTCATTGATTGTCGAGCCGCGCGCCGTTATCCACCACTCGGGCGGGGTGTCGGAACGGGCCAGCCTCAAAACCCGCTGGCGCAAGGATTGGAATCTGATCTGGAGCCACTTCTACCTGAAAAGCAAACACCGGGGCTTCGAGGTGGCCGAACGGGAGGCCAAGGAAAAGTGCAGGGAATTCCTCAAAAACGTCGTCCTTGGGGCGCTTCGGCTCAGTCCCAAGAGCGTCGTCGGACAACTAGCGCGCTACGCGGCGGTCCGGAGGTTCCTGCGCAAGGAACCCTCGTGGCTGCGCACCAAATGGGTGAATCCGCCGCCTTACTGAATGCAATCGATCGGCGGCCCGCCCCTTTTTCTCCCTGTTCAGACGTTCTATTTGAATGGCCGCAACAATCCGATAATCATAAACTAACACCGCCGCAGTGCCATGGATGCCAAAATCTTAGTGAAAGGAATTGGCCAAATTGGTTCTGGCTATCTGGAAAGATTTGAATAGGGATCATTACCTTAAAGTCGGATACAGATTTCCGCTCGATGTCGAGCGCTGTCGATATTAGTGGGCTTTTCGACGAAAGCCCCGAGCTCTTTTTCATCGATCTTTTCCACTTGGCGGAAATAGGAAACGATGTTGTCGCCAAGGCCATGCTGCCCCATGTGGTACAAATTCTTATGGAGCGCACTGGCTAACAACCACTACGGTCTTGAGGTTCGGCGGGCGCCGCTATCCCTAGCTCAAACCCTTCTTGCCCATTTCCAAGAACTTCTCGCGGCGGCGGGATTTCAGGACCCCCCCTTCGACCCCAGATAGTTCGTCCAGTGCATCGCCAATAGCCCTGCCGACGGCGCTGATGGCGGCTGGTTTGTCCCGGTGCGCGCCGCCCAGGGGCTCGTCGATGATTTTTTCGATGACTCCCAGTTCCAAAAGATTCTCGGCGGTGAGTTTGAGCGCCCCGGCGGCATCTTCGGCCTGGCCGCCGTCACGCCACAGGATCGAGGCGCAGCCTTCCGGCGAAATCACCGAGTATATGGCGTGTTCCTGCATCATGACAGTATTGGCGGCGGCTATTGCCATAGCCCCGCCGGAACCGCCTTCGCCGACGATGACGCTGATAAGCGGCACCTTCAGGCTGATGCAGGTCTCGATGCTGCGGGCGATTGCTTCGGCCTGCCCGCGAGCTTCGGCATCGACGCCGGGATAGGCGCCTGGGGTATCGACAAGGGTAATCACCGGCAGTCTAAACCGGTCGCCTAGCCTCATCAGACGCTGCGCCTTGCGGTAACCCTCCGGCCGGGCCATGCCGAAGTTGTGCTTCAGGCGGCCGTCGGTGTCGGCGCCCTTTTCATTGCCGATGACCACCACCGACGCGCCGTTGAAACGCCCGAGCCCCCCGATGATCGCCGGATCTTCGGCGAACTGCCGGTCCCCGGCCAACGGCGTGAAATCCTCCATCAGCCCGTTGACGTAATCAATCGCATGGGGACGGTCGTGATGTCGGGCTACCTGGGTCTTCTGCCACGGCGTCAGCTCCGAATACGTCTGCACCAGGAGCTTTTCGACCTTTGCCTGAAGTTTAGAAATTTCCTCGGCAATATTGACGTCGTTGGAACCGCTCAAATGCCGCAGTTCCTCAATCTTGCTCTCTAATTCAGTGATCGGCTTCTCGAAATCGGCGTAGTTTTTCATAGGGTGGTGTCTAACACAGTATCGGCGGCCGCAAAAGCGAAGGGCGGCGGGAAAAACCCTCCGCCCTTTTACCGATTTCTGGCCCGGTTCAGCCGTCAGCTTTGATCTGTTCGGCCTTCTGCACCATCACCTCGGCCTGCTTGATGGAGGCGATGTCGATCAGCCTCCCATCCAGTGCCACCGCACCCTTGCCTTCCCTTTGCGCATCTTCCATGGCCTTGATAATACGCTTGGCCTTGGTCACCTCTTCCTCGCTAGGGCTGAAGCAGTCGTTGGAGAGCTCGACCTGGCTCGGGTGGATAGCCCATTTGCCCTCGCAGCCCAATGTGGCGGCGCGCTTGGCCTGGGCGACGAAGCCGTCGGGATCGGAAAAATCGCCGAATGGCCCGTCGATGGGCCTGAGTCCGTTGGCCCGGGCGGCGACGACCATGCGGGCGATGGGGTAATGCCACATGTCACCCCAGTGGACGTCCCGGTTCCCGTCATGGTCGGGATCAGTCAGCACGTGGTAGTCTTTGTTGGGGCCGCCGATCACGGTGGTCCGCGCCTTGGTCGAGGCGGCATAATCGGCGACGCCGAAATGCAGCGCTTCCAGCCGCGGGCTGGCGGCTGCCAATTCGTCCACGTTCATCATGCCCAGCGCAGTTTCGATGATGAGTTCGAAACCGATCCTCTTTTCGACCTTGGTGGCATCCTCAATCTGGGTCACCAGCATGTCGAGGGCGTAGATATCGGCGGCAGTACCGGCCTTGGGGATCATGATCAGATCCAGCTTGCCCGGCGCACCCTCCAGAATTTCGACGACATCGCGGTACATGTAATGGGTGTCGAGGCCGTTGATGCGGATCGAAATGGTGTGGCCACTCCAATCGAGGTCGTTCAATGTCTCGATGATGTTCTTGCGGGCCGGAATCTTGTCGTCCGGCGCCACCGCGTCCTCGAGGTCTAGAAAGACTACGTCCGCTTTTCCCTCGGCGGCCTTTTCGAAGAATTTCGGGCTTGACCCCGGAACCGCGAGTTCTGAGCGGTTGAGACGCGCCGTACATTGCTCAACGATGGTGAAACTCATGGAATATTCCTTTGGCTCATTTAATTTCGTTTATTTAAATTAGTTCATTAGGGATTTAGTTAAATTGCTGAAATCCTTTGGCTTTGGACCGACCAAAACCGGCGACTTCAATATTTTTGCAGATGCGAACATGATGCAGATGGCGCGAGAGTGCAAGAGGCTTCCTCTGCCCCTATTGCCTGCGTCTTGAAAGCGTGACGATTCTACCGGCCGATGTGCTAAAACACCACAAATCAAGACTAGCGATCCTTGAGAGGAGGCTCCCCGTCATGAGCGACAAGCCCGTCGTCCTGGTCACTCGAAAACTCCCAGATCCGGTGGAAGACCGGCTCAGCCGCGATTATGAGGCACGGCTCAATCCCGACGATCAGCTCTATTCCAAGGACGACCTAATCGAACGCGCAGAAGGCGCACAGGCAATTCTGCCCTGCCACACGGAGCATTTCAGTGCCGACATTTTCGAACGCCTGCCCGATGAGGTAAAGATCATCGCCAATTTCTCGGTTGGTTACGACCACGTCGACACCGAAGCGGCCAAGAAAAGAGGCATCGTCGTCACCAATACCCCCGACGTGCTGTCGGACGCCACCGCCGAGTTGACCATGATGTTGATGATCGGCGCCGCCCGGCGCGCCGGCGAGGGCGAAAAGCTGGTGCGGTCTGGGGAATGGAAGGATTGGAGTCCGGCCTTCATGGTCGGCACCCAGGTGACGAGAAAACGCCTCGGCATCCTCGGCATGGGCCGCGTCGGCCAGGTAACGGCCAGGCGGGCTCGTGGGTTCGACATGGAAATTCATTACCACGACCTTCGCCGCCTGCCCCCAGAGGCGGAGGCAGGCGCCGTTTTCTACGAAAAACTCGAAGACATGCTACCCCACTGCGATTTCCTCTCCGTCCACTGCAACGCTACCCCGCAAACGGTAAAATTGATGAATGCCGAGCGTTTCGATCTACTGCCCGACGGCGCCATTTTCGTCAATGCCGCTAGGGGCGCCATCGTCGACGACGACGCGCTGATCGCCGTCCTTCAATCCGGTAAGCTGAAAGCCGTCGGAATCGACGCCTATAACAACGAGCCCAACGTCGACAAAAGACTGGTCGCCTTGCCCAACACCTTCCTGATGCCCCATATCGGTAGCGCCACGGCCGAGACCCGAGACGGCATGGGGTTCCGGGCCCTCGACAACTTGGACGCCTACTTCGCCGGACGGGAACCGGGCGACCGAGTGGCGTGAGCGCCGGCAAGGGGCGTCACTGGAAAACGAAAATTACGCTATTGTGACAGTGGTATGCGGTATGCCACACTTGCGGCACCGAAGCAGAAGTTTTCGGGAAACAACAAGCCGGGGCCGCCTATTTGGCCGTGGCGAGAAAGGGAGGACCCAAGGGAAGGACCACTGGCCCAATTCACATGCTTGTAACTGACGGCTGGTTACGGCTGGTTGGTGTGAAAAGCCTTGCCATAAATCGTTGAATGCTGAAATGTAGCCTACAGCAACGGTCGCCCTTGGTTTTCTTGGGGGCGGCTGGCGTAGTCGGGGGCAGGCGCGAAATTCACTCAAGGTTCCCGCAATTGGCAGAAAACCATTGTGGTGCTTCGGGCGCCAGATGGGGTTGAATTGTTCGCACTATCCTGAAGCAATGCCATAAGGAGGATAAATGATGGCAACGAAGAAATCCAAGGTAACTCGGCGTAGGTTTATTAAAACCGGCGCCGTCGTCGCGGGCGCCGGGGCAGCCACCCTGGCTATGCCCAACGTCTCGATGGCGAAGACCAAAACCCTAAAAATGCAGTCGTCCTGGGGAGCCACGAGCCCCTTCCAGGACATGGCCAAAGAGTATGCCAAGCGCGTGGACTCTATGGCAGGCGGGCGCCTGAAGATCGACCTGCTGCCGTCGGGCGCTGTCGTCAAGGCGTTCCAGGTGCAAGACGCCGTCCACAAGGGCGTGCTCGACGCCGCGCATACCGTGACCGCGTACTGGTATTCCAAGAACAAGTCCGCGTCGCTATTCGGGACCGGCCCTGTCTTTGGTTGCAACGCGCCGCAGATCTTGGCCTGGATCCAATACGGTGGCGGCGCGGAGCTGTTGGACGAGCTGCAGACCAAGATCCTGAAGCTGAACGTTCGCAGCTTCTTCGCCATGCCGATGCCGACGCAGCCTCTGGGCTGGTTCAAGTTCCACGTCACCAGCGCCAAGCAGATGGTGGGCCTTAAATACCGTACGGTCGGCCTGGCCACGGACATCATGCAGGGCATGGGCCTCAAGGTGACCCAGCTTCCGGGCGGCGAGATTGTGCCGGCTCTGGAGAAGGGCGTCATCGAGGCATTCGAGTTCAACAACCCGACCGCCGACATGCGTTTCGGCGCCGCTGACGTGTCCAAGCACTACCACATGGGCTCCTACCACCAGGCGGCCGAGTTCTTCGAGATCATGTTCACCAGATCGTTATTCGACGGCCTGCCGAAGGAGCACCAGGCGATCCTCGAATACGGCGCCGAGGCCGCTAACACGGCCAACTACGGCTGGGCCATGAACCAGTATTCCACGGACTTGCAGATCCTGATCAAAGAGAAGGGCGTCAACGTCTATCGCACGGCGCAGTCGATCATGACCGCCCAGCTCAAGTCCTGGGATAAGGTCCTGAAAAAGCTCAATGCGGCCGATCCGTTTTTCGCGAAGGTCGTCAAGAGCCAGAAAGCCTGGTCGGAGAAGGTTGCGTTCTACGACTTGGTCAACGCCGCCGACTACAAGCTCGCCTATGAGCACTACTTCCCGGGCAAGCTACCGAAGTTTACGTAAGGCGCCCGTGCGGAAACGGTTTATTCCGCTGGAGAATACGGGGCGGCGCTGGCAGCGCCGCCCTACCTCCATTAACCGACCCCATCATCCGACTTAGGGATTTTTCATGGACCGGTTTATCTTTTTGGTGGATAGCTTTACGGCCTGGGTCGGCAAGGCTTTTGCCTGGTGCATTCTGCTGCTAGCCATTGGCGTCGCCTATGAGGTCTTCGTGCGCTACGTGTTGCGTGACCCGACGTCGTGGGCCTTTGATCTCAGCTACCTGATGTACGGCTCGCTGTTCATGATGGGCGGTGCCTATACCCTCGCCCGCGACAGCCACGTCCGCGGCGACGTCATCTACCGACTGTGGAAGCCAAAGACCCAGGCCAGGGTCGAAATCGTTGTTTATTTCTTTTTCTTTTTTCCCGGCATCCTGGCCCTTATCTTCGCCGGCGCCGATTACGCCCTGGAATCATGGTCGTACAACTACGGCCGCGGCGAGGTGAGTATCAACAGCCCCGCTGGGGTACCGATCTCACAGTTCAAGACGGTCCTTCCCGTAGCCGGCGCGCTGCTTTTCCTGCAGGGCATGGCCCAAGTTTGCCGCTGTATCGTCTGCCTCAAGACCGGCGATTGGCCGGCGCACCTCGAAGACGTCGAGGAGATGGAAGTCACCCTTCTGCAGCAGAAAGAGGACGTGGACGCGGCCAAGGAAGGCCGTGACGCCCGGCGCATGACAACCGAGGACAGAGGATGAACGCAGATGTTTGATCTATCCAATCCCGAAATCGCGGTGATCATGTTGGGGCTCTTCATCCTGACCATCATGCTCGGCTTTCCGATCTGCTTCACCCTGATGGCCATGGGGGTGTTCTTCGGCTACTACGCCTATTACGACGCGGAGCGCATGCAGTCGATCTTCGACAACCGGGTTTTCGACCTTCTCGTCAACCAGACCTATTCGGTGATGGCCAACGACGTGCTGGTGGCGGTGCCGTTGTTCCTGTTCATGGGCTACATCGTGGAGCGCGCCAACCTGGTCGACCGGCTATTTTCCACGCTTCAGATCGCGGCCCGGCGCCTGCCGGGGTCTATGGCCGTCGCAGCGCTGGTTACCTGTGCGCTGTTCGCCACCGCGTCGGGCATCATCGGCGCCGTGGTGACGCTGATGGGGCTCCTGGCGTTCCCAGCGATGCTCAAGGCCCGCTACGATACCAGTTTCTCGGCCGGCGTCATCTGTGCCGGCGGTTGCCTGGGCATCCTGATCCCGCCGTCGATCATGTTGATCGTCTACGCGGCGGCGGCTTCCATGTCGGTGGTACGGCTGTATGCCGGCGCTATCGCGCCGGGATTCATGCTGGCGGGCCTTTACATCATTTACGTCATCGGCCGTGCGTGGCTCAATCCGAAAATCGCCCCCCCGCCCCAGCAGGAAGACATCGACGCCGCAAGGCGCGGCAACATCGTGATCATGATGATGACGTCCTTCTTTCCGTTGGCGTTCCTGATCCTGTCGGTTCTGGGCGCCATCCTGTTCGGTCTGGCGACGCCGACGGAAGCCGCCTCCATGGGCGCCACCGGCGGCATCATCCTCGCTGCCAGCTACCGCATCGGTTCGATCCGGTCCCACGACATCAAGCCGGAATGGGTCGACAATGACGGTAACGTCGAGCCCTATAATCCGTGGTACTACGCCATCGGCGTCGGCGGCGTCGCGACCACTATCCTTTACTTGTCCTATTATCTGTTACGAATCCTTGCCGCCTGGTGGTTCGACTTTCCGATGCCGACCGAACGCACCCTTCCCATCGCGCCCGGAATCAGCGTCGGGATCGCCTTCGCGATCGCAGCGGCCGTGCGATTTATAGGCGATGGCGCGCCGTTGCTGTCCCTCTTCCGGCCCCACTCGCAATGGCTGCGGCCCCTTTACGCCTTCGGCGGAAAGGCGGCGCTTTTGGGGCTCGGGTTCAGCGCGGTGTATCTGTTTATGTTTACGGTGCTCGAACTCAACGAGGCCTTCACCGAACACGAGGTTAGCTGGTGGGCCTTCGACGTCGGTTTCTTCGTCGCCCTTCTCGGCAATATGGCTTGGCGGGGCATCGACAGGGACGGCCTTAAGGAATCCGTATATCTCACGGTCCGCACGTCGGCAATGGTATGCTGGCTGTTCGTCGGCTCGTGGACTTTCTCGTCGGTGTTCTCTTATCTCGGCGGCCACGGCCTGATCGAGGAATTCGTGCTCGGCATGAACCTGACGCCGGTTATGTTCCTGATCCTCGCCCAGGTCATCATTTTCCTTCTGGGATGGCCGCTGGAATGGTCCGAGATCATCATCATCTTCGTGCCCATCTTCCTGCCCATGCTACCGCACTTCGGCATCGATCCGCTGTTCTTCGGCATCTTGGTGGCGCTGAACCTGCAAACCTCGTTCCTAACCCCGCCCATGGCCATGGCGGCCTATTACCTCAAGGGCGTGGCACCGCCACACGTGCAACTTATCGAAATCTTCAAGGGCTGCATGCCGTTCCTGTCGATGGTGTTCCTGGCCATGTTCCTTCTCTATACATTCCCCGAGATAGCGCTTTACCTGCCGAAGGTCGTCTACGGCCGCTAGGGACCGCTGAACGCCATAAGCCATAGGGTTTTCCCACATGCCCAGAGACGACGCCATGACGCTGACAGAACTTTCCGCCGTCGAAGCCGCCCGCCAGTTGCGGGAAGGAGAAATCACGTCCGAAGCCATGGTTACGGCTTGTCTCGAACGCATCGATGAGGTCGACGGCGACGTCCAGGCCTGGGCGCACTTGGACCCTGTTTTCGCCCTCGAACGGGCTCGTGCCCTCGACGAGACCCGCCAGTCGGGCCAGCCCCTGGGTCCGCTGCACGGGGTTCCCGTCGGCGTCAAGGATATCTACGACACCAAGGGCCTGCCGACCGAGAACGGCACCGTTCTCGACGCCGGCCGCCAACCGGACGCCGACTGCAAGGTCGTTAGCCTGCTCACGGAAGCAGGCGCCGTCACCCTGGGAAAAACCGTGACCACCGAACTGGCCGTCTATGGGCCCGGCAAGACCCATAACCCCCACAATCCCGACCACACGCCCGGCGGTTCGTCGAGCGGCTCGGCGGCCGCTGTCGCCGCCCTCATGGTACCCCTGGCCGTCGGCAGCCAGACCAACGGGTCCATCATCCGCCCGGCATCTTATTGCGGGGTCGTCGGGTTTAAGCCCAGCCACGGCTTGATTCCCCGCACCGGGATACTGGCGCAATCCCACTGGCTCGATACCGTCGGCGTCTTTGGACGCTCGGTAGAGGACGCGGCGTTGCTGGCGGAAAATATTGTCGCCTTCGACGCCGGCGACATGGATTCGGCGCCGCGCGCCCGCCCGCCCCTCGCCGCCACTGCCGTCCAGGAGCCACCGCTGCCGCCGACCATCGCCTTCGCCAAGACTGCCGTCTGGGACCAGGCGGACAAGGAGACTCAAGAGGCGTTCAGCGAGCTTTCCGACTTCCTGGGCGAAGAATGCGACGACTTGGACCTGCCGGAGCCGTTCGACCACGTCGTCGAATTGCACCGTACCATCATGTATGCTGATCTGGCCAAGAGCTTCGCCGGCTATTATGAGCGCGGAAAGGACCAGTTGACCGATGTCCTTTGCGAAATGATCGAGGAAGGCCAAAAGACCACCGCCGTCGAATATAACCGGGCCGTGGACTGGCGCGATGTGCTGAATGTGGGCCTCGAGAAGGTCTTCGAGCGCTACGACGCCATAATCACCCCGGCAACCACGGGCGAAGCGCCGGCTGGGCTCGATTCGACGGGCAACCCGGTATTTTGCTCTCTTTGGACCTACTGCGGCACGCCGGCGGTTACCCTGCCCCTCATGGAGGGTGCCAATGGCCTGCCCCTGGGTGTGCAGTTGGTCGGACAGCGCGGCGACGATGCCCGGCTGCTCAGGACCGCCAACTGGCTGACTGGACATGTCGCCGGCGACGACGGAAAATCAGGAACCGTTTGAAATCGATAAGTCCGTGTTGCACATACGCGGCAGAGAGACGAGGAACGTTAAGACAAATGATGGACAAGATTTTCGCCACCGTATCGATGCTCGGGGTCGTTGCCTTCATGGGCGTGGTGATCATCGGCGTCTGGGAACCCGATCTGTGGATCGTCACCATCCTGATTCTCGGCATCGCCATCCTTTTCGTCTGGGAGGAAAGCAAGGCCGGCGGCAGCCACCTCGAAGACAAGTCGAAAACCGATACATCCAATAGCTGACCCCGGCGCTGCCTCGAGCCGGCTAAGTGCCGATTTGCGGTTCTCAGGCCGCGCCGCCAATTTTCCTAAACCACCTACACGCAGGGTTTCCCTTGTTTTGACGCCACCCTGTTGGAGGGTAACCGCCTGGTAACCTTATTTTTTAGGCGGCAAGTCAGCCAAAGGATGAGCCTCGTTCACCAGCGCCTTCAGGCGCTCGTCTTGAACATGGGTATAGATTTGCGTCGTCACTATGTCGGCGTGCCCCAGCATCTGTTGCAGGGACCTGAGGTCCGCCCCGTGGGCTAAAAGGTGGCTGGCAAACGAATGGCGAAGAACGTGCGGCGACACCCGGGCCGGTTCGATGCCCGCCTCGGCGGCAATTTCCTTCAGTAACTGCGCCAGGCGGGCCCGGGTCAGGTGCCCCGCCTTGGCCCGTGACGGAAAAAGCCAGTCCCGTGCCGACGACGCTGGCCGCCGCTTCGGGATAAAGTGCTCGCGGACCGCCAAATAGGCCCCGACGGCGTCTTTGGCCGGTTCGCTGAGCGGCACCATCCGTTCCTTTTCGCCCTTGCCCCGAACCACCAGCATTTGGCCGTCCCGCCCGAACGCCGACAGGGGCAGGCCGACCAATTCCGAAACCCTGAGGCCAGTCGCGTAAATCACCTCCAAAAGGGCCACCAGCCTTAGCCCTTCGGGGCCGGTCCGCGCCTGGGCCGCCGCAAGCAAGTCCTCGACCTCGCTTTCGCTTAGGTATTTAGGGATGCGCCGATCTTGGCGGGGACTGTCTAGAGCCGCTGTCGGATCATCGTCGCGAACCCTTTCGGAATAGAGAAAGTGGAAAAACTGCCTCAGCGCCGACAGCCGCCGGGCGCTGGTACCGGATACCATGCCGGCCTCGGAGAGGGATTTCAGGTACTGGCGGATTTGAGCCTGAGTGGCATCCTCTGGGGCCCGCTGCCGGGCCTGGGTGAAAGCAGAGAAGTGCAAGAGATCGCCGCGGTAGGAATAGATGGTGTTCTTGGCCGCCCCTTCGGCCGCCAACTTGTCGAGGTAGGCTTCCACTTGGGCTGGTACATTCGGCCGGGACTGGGATTGCCTTGAACCTCCCCGGCCCCTCATAGTCCGGCTGCCAGTGCCGCCTCCATGGCCATGGTACGGGCTTCCTCTTCAAAGCCGGCAGCGCGGAGGCTGATCAACACCTGACGTAGAAGCAAGGGATCGGCACCGGCGGGACCAGCCTCGCCGAGGGCCAGAAGCGACAAAAGCACCGTCTCGGCAACCCGCCGGCGGAGGCCCGGGACCCCGTCCGCCGGCGCGTTCGAGGCATTAGCATCCGTCGCGACGTCCGTGGACTGGGCCGTTTTGGTACCCATTTCGGGTCGGCCTTTCCGGACCGCTTCGGTCGCCTCGATAAGCCGCAACCACAGGGCCGGATAGGGCATGGTCACCAGCTTGCGCCCGGTCCCGGTGACCAGATCCTTCCACAATTGGGCGGGAACCGGCTCGCCCAATGCGTCAAACAACGAATACAACAAAGCCGCGTCGGCGGGGGCGCCTTGGGTATCCTTGACAGATTCCCACCAATCCGGAAGCTTCGACGTGCTCCATTCGGCCGCTTCCGGCGAACCCATCAAACGAACGATCGGCATCAACTGGGTGATCGACTGGCTGGTTTCCTTGTTGAACAAGGCGCTCGCCCTGAGCAACGCAAACCACCCCTCGGCGGTGATGGCATCCCCGTTGAGCAGGAGCGCGCGAATGGCGTCCGGCGCGAACCACATCAACTCGGCAGAAGGCGGAATGCGCTTCAAGACCGGCATGAAGACCCGGACCAAGGAGGCATAACGCCCCTTCTCCCGCCCCAACGCCAGGGCCCGGGCCACTACCTCGGCCTGGGCCGTCGGGACGGTCTGGATCAGCGACGTGTGGTAGAGAAGCGCGCGGGTCAGGGGGCCTCCGTCGTTATCGGCGCGGGACAGCGGATTGTCCAGTTCGTCTTCGGAAAAAGCGACACTGGTATAGAGTTGGCGGAGTGAATCCAGGGGCAAAGCACCCGCCGCTTCCGCCCGCTCGGCGGCTTCGAGTCGAAGTTCGACCGGTGCATTAGGGCTGATGGCGATGGTCCGAAGCACGCCCGGATGGTTGGACGAAATCACGTCGGGTGGTAGTTTCGCCTTTGCTACGCGGGCCAAGGCTAATTGCAGGGGAGTCGGATTGGGGAGGGTGGAAAGGCTTGCCGGTTCGCCGACGCCAAGGGATTCGATCAGGGAAAAGAAAACCTCGTCCTTGCCGCCTGCCTCTTTCATCAGCGAAACGCCAAGCCCTGCTTTTTCGTGCTGGCCAGCCAGCGCCTGGCAGAAAATGAACGCTTTCTGCCAGTAGGAAACGTTGTGGTCGCGAATCTGTCCACCGGCGAGCGCGCAAGCCCTGGCGTTGTCGTTGGCAAGGAAGCGCGCATTGGTTTCGAGCCGCACCAGTTCGGGGTCCGTGGCGCGGCCCGGAGTCACGTTGAGAAGGGTGTTGACGCCAACCAAGTCTCCCATGGCGGCCAGAAGCTTGACCCGGATCACCACCAGGCTGGTCCCGTGGGAGTCACCTTCCGGCACCCGGGCCGTGCTCAACAGCATGCGGCGCATAAGGTCTCTCATGGCTGCCGAGGATGCGTTCACCGGCATCTGAGGCAACAGCCGTTCGACGATCGACCGTTCCGTCCCCAGCCACATGTCAGCCCCGAATCCTCCTTGCTTGAATGTCAAGGTTCCCGCCGTATCCGAATCAATGGTTTGCAGGTCCCCGACCTGCACCCCGGTGCCGGTGGCGGCCGCTGCCGGCGGTATGGCCCCCGGGGCCGGTGGTTCAGCCGGCTTCAACAATTGCTGGATGTGCTTGGGCGATCCGGCCGTCGGCCCGCCGGCGCCACCAAGGGGTGGCACCAGGCGAATGGGTTTATTCTGCTGGGCTTCGGCGCTGGAACCTGGGACCGGCGCCAACAAACCCGCCACCAACAGCATGGCAGCCGCACGGCCTAGGGCCACCAATCGGCGATATCGCCTAACGGGGGAATCGGTCATCCGGCAAGACTCTTTCCACTTTCTTGACAGGGGACGCTACATTCCAGGTTGCTAGGAATACGGCGGTGCCGGCAATAGCAACAATTACTAGCAAAAACACCACCCTGGAAACCATTTTCATTCTCACCCTCCAGCCGTTCGATTATGAAATGGCGCCGTTGCTAACTAACGACAGCCTAACCGGTTTATGCTAGATATCGATTATGGCAATTTTTCGACAACTCGTTGGCCAGCAGTCTATCGGCTCGGACAATCGCATTCAACGACCCTGCGCCGGGTCCGGGGGCTTCGGCGCCGTTTCGGCATGACGACGGGCCTGTCAGGACCTTCCGGTAAATCCATCGTTCTAATCGGCCTCATGGGGGCGGGGAAGACGAGCGTTGGCAGAAAGCTGGCTAAAAATTTGAACCTTTCCTTCACCGACGCCGACGAGAAAATCGTCGAAGCCGCCGGATGTTCCATCGAAGATATTTTCGAACATTACGGTGAAAGATCTTTCCGCGACGTGGAAGAAAAAGTGATCTTCCGCTTGCTGGACGAAGGGACGCAGGTCCTGGCAACCGGCGGGGGCGCCTTTATGAACCCGAAGATCCGTTCCCGGATCGCGGCCTCGGGTATTTCGGTCTGGCTGCGCGCCGATCTGGACACCCTTTTCAGGCGCACACACCGCCGGGCCGGCAGGCCGTTGTTAAAGAACCGGAACCCCAAGGCCACACTGCAGAAGCTGATCGATGAACGCTATCCGGTTTACGCCGATGCCGACATCGTCATCGATTCCATAGATGAGGGGCCCGAAGTCATCGTCAACATTATTTCGGAAGCCCTTGACGCCATGACGAAACCGGACAGCGGAGAGAAAAAGCGATGACGGCAGATCTTTCGAAACCGGCAACCCTGACCGTCGAGCTGGACGAGCGCAGCTATGATATCCTCGTCGGCGTCGGTTTGTTGACTGGCGCTGGAGACCTGATCCGGCCGACCCTCGCCGAGCCGAGGGTTGTCACCATCACTGACACTAACGTCGAAAAACATTGGCTCGGTCCCTTGCAGGAATCTCTGGAGGCCGCAGGAGTGGCCCATCAAAGCATCGTCCTCGCGGCCGGAGAACAGACCAAAGATTACCCTCATTTCGAGGAATTGACGGGCAAGCTGTTGGACGCCAAGGTCGAGCGCCGAACGACACTGATCGCCCTTGGCGGCGGGGTGATCGGCGATCTTGTGGGTTTCGCCGCCGCGGTAACGCTTCGCGGCCTGGATTTCGTCCAAGTGCCGACAAGCCTGCTGGCCCAAGTGGACAGTTCGGTCGGCGGCAAGACGGGGATCAACACCCCGCAGGGGAAAAACCTGATCGGCGCTTTCCACCAGCCGCGTCTGGTTGTCATCGATACCGCCACCTTGGATACCCTGCCGGTCCGCGCCGTTCGCGAAGGGTATGCGGAGGTCGTCAAGTACGGGCTGATTAATGACGCCGATTTCTTCGCCTGGCTGGAAACCAACGGCAAATCGGTTATCGATGGCGACGCCGAGGCCCGCCGTCACGTCGTCATTGAAAGCTGCAAGGCCAAGGCGGCGGTCGTCGCAGCGGATGAACGTGAACAAGGCCAGCGCGCGCTTTTGAACCTGGGCCACACCTTCGGCCATGCGCTCGAAGCCCACAGCGGCTATTCGGACGCGCTTCATCACGGCGAGGCCGTCGCCATCGGCATGGTCATGGCCTTCGATTTGTCGGTTCGGATGGGGCTGTGCCCGGCGGAAGACCGGGACCGCGTTCGCCGCCACTTCAAGGCCATCGGCTTGCCGGTCAGCCTTGACGGCCTAACCGACGGAAGCTGGGTGGCGGATCAGCTCATCGAATGCATGGGCCAGGACAAGAAAGCGCGCTCGGGTTCGCTCACCTTCGTGCTGGTGCGGGGGATCGGCGAGTCCTTCGTCACCGGCGACGTCGATCTTGGTGACCTTTCCGCCGTCCTCGAAGAACACCTAAGGTCCTAGGGCCCTCAACGCCGGGGCCGCCCCGAGCGGCGGTCCTTTTTTTAAACCCTTTGCAACCGTAGAAGTAAAATCATGTTAGGCACCTTCATCACCATCATCATCCTGCTCCTCCTGTCGGCTTTCTTTTCCGGTTCGGAAACCGCGCTGACCGCTGCCTCCCGGCCGCTGATGCATCAGCTTGCGCAAAGCGGCGATAAGCGGGCCAGCGTCGTCGCCCGCCTGCACAAAAGCCAGGAAAGGCTGTTCGGGGCCGTTCTGCTGGGCAACAACCTAGTAAACATTTTAGCTTCGGCGCTCGCCACCAGCGTCCTGTTTACGTTTTACGGCAACGTCGGCGTCGCCTATGCGACTATCACCATGACCATGCTGGTTCTGGTCTTTGCCGAAATCCTGCCCAAAACCTACGCCTTCAGGAACGCCGACGAAGTGGCGCGCACCGTCGCCCCTGCGGTCGAGGCCCTGGTCATGGTTTTGACGCCAGTGACAGCGGGCATCAACTTCATCGTCCGCGGTATTTTCAAGCTGTTCGGCATCGAGGTTAAAGTCGAAGACGTCCTCGGCACCGGCTCGGCCGAACTCAGGGGCACCATCGATCTTCACGTCGGCGAGGACAGTGACGTAAAACAAGAACGGGCCATGCTGCGAAGTGTCCTTGATTTGGGCGAGGTCAAAGTCGGGGAGATCATAGTTCACCGCAAGAACGTCACCGCCATCGACGCCGACCTACCGCCCGAGCAGGTGGTGACGGAGATTTTGGACAGCCCTTATACCCGCATTCCTCTGTGGCGCGATGATCCAGACAACATCGTCGGCGTACTGCACGCCAAGCCGCTGCTGCGCGAGGTGCGGACGCGGGGCGAGGACCTGACCGGCCTTGACGTGACGGCGTTGGCGGCCGATCCCTGGTTCATCCCCGAACAAACCCTGCTGGATGACCAGTTGAAGGCTTTTCGCCAGCGCCACGAGCACTTCGCGCTAGTGGTCGACGAATACGGTAGCCTGATGGGTGTGGTGACGCTCGAGGACATTCTCGAGGAAATCGTCGGCGAGATCGTCGACGAACACGACGTATGGGTCACTGGCGTCAAGCCCCGCCCAGACGGTAGTTATCTTGTCGACGGCCAGGTCACCATCCGCGACCTCAACCGTGAATTCGAATGGCGGCTTCCCGACGAAGAGGCGGCGACCGTGGCCGGCTTAGTGCTCCATGAATCGCGGCGTATCCCCGAAGTCGGCCAGACCTTTCTTTTTCACGGGTTCCGTTTCGAGATAGTCCGCCGCCACCGCCATCAGATCACCAGCATTCGGTTGACGCCGCCCCGTCAAAACGATTGATTTCCAATCACCGGCCCGGCGGCGCAGATGGCGCCCGCTGGAATCTCCAACTAGGAAAGACGTCGCCATGCCCCTTGAAAAACCGCAATCGCGCAAACACATCCACACCCGTGACATCCAATGCCGGGGCTATCAGAGGGATGACGGGCTGTGGGACATCGAAGGAACGATCATGGATACCAAGACCTATTCCTTCGACAACATCGACCGAGACGGGATCCCCGCCGGCGAGCCCGTCCACCACATGCGGGTCCGGCTCACCGTCGATGACGATCTTGTTGTCGTCAAGGCCGAGGCGTCGACCGAGGCCGGGCCTTACAACATCTGCGGCGACGTCACGGGCGTCCTGCAAACCCTTGAAGGTGTGGCGATCTCGCCCGGTTGGCGCAAGGAAGTGATCAAGAGCATGGGCGGCATCAAGGGATGCACCCACATCACCGATTTGGTGGTCGGGCCGATGGCGGTGACCGCGCATCAGACGATCACCTCGGCCCGGATGCGGCGCAAAGCAGTCACGCCAGGCCCCGACAGGCCGGCGCAGATCGACACCTGCCACGCCTATGCGCGCGGCAGTTCAGTGGTCAAACGGCTATGGCCTAAATTTCACGAGGAATCCTGACAGACCTTGGGTGGCCAAATACCTCGAGGCAAAAGCAGTCTAGCGGCGGGCCGCCAGTTCGGGAAGGATCGACACCGCCGTGCCTCCCTGCAAAGCGCCGTATTTAGCGGCCACGGTGCGGTAATAGGTGACAATAAAGGCGTGCACGGTCGATGTCCTGCTGGCACCGCCGCGGCGGCTTTCGATTAAGGAACACATTTCGTGCAACGTCAGCCCCTCACACTTGCAAATATCAGCCATGGCTTCCCAACTCGCCTGCTCCAGACGAAGACTCGTCCGACGGTCGTTGATGGTGACGTTTTTACTAATCAATTTTGCTTTCATCGATTTACCAAATCAAAAATTCTCTGGCCGCCCGTTTCCTGATTTCCATGTCGGCTACGGAAAACAAGTTGCACACGCCCGGGCCCAACCTGCTACCGGTCCGCTTCAGAAAACGGCCGCAGCCCCGTCGAACCTGCTTCGAGTTCGCGAAACGTGTCCCCACCCCTCAATCAGTGGCTCCGCGATGAACTCTATTTTTGGTCGTCGGCCAACCCGTTAATTGGTAACTTTCAACCAGAATACTATCGGATTACAAGTTTGCCGAACGATATAGGCCGCTTTAAACAACCGTTTACAATCGGAAACCCTTGGGCGGGCTTATGTTCTCCTGGCCTTGGTCATTCTCTTTTAGGGGATGGATTAGCCCATCATGAAATTGGGGCTCCAATTCGTCACGCTGTTGTGGTTTGCGACGACGCGGATGTTTTTAGACGCCCTTTGCCTGTTGGCGTTTCTGGCCCTGTGGAGGTAGCTTGCCATGCCCCGCCAAGAAGACATGACGATTTTGATTGTCGTCTCGGGGTTGATCTTGATTTCTGCCGAGGTCTTGGCCATTCCCGTCGAGGATTTCAAACAACTGAAATCTCCATAAGTCTTTGAAATTGCTTGGGTCAAGTTAGAAATTTTTTTCCCGCGGCTTGTCAGGTCATGACTAATCGCCCATAGTTTCCGGGTTATGGCGAGCCAATTGAATTCGTGTGCGTTAAAGTATTCCGGCCCCCAGGAACTGGAAACTCGCTGCTGCGACTGGCCAGGGTGCAGCGGGGGAGGTCTTCATCGGGCCCCAAAATCCCCGAACCAGCTCAGCAATTATCACTGGTTCTGTCTCGGCCATGCCCGTGAATATAACAAGGGTTGGAATTATTACGCCGGTATGACCGACGCCGAGGTCGAGGCTGACGCCCGCGAAGATACGGTCTGGCGCCGACCCAGTTGGCCCTTGGTCGGGAGCAAGTGCGGCAAGGGTGCGTTCCGGTTCACGCCCGAAGAGATGATGGAACGTTTGGGTGCCTTCGGGCCCGAGTGGGCAAGCGACGGCGGATTTAGGGCACCCCCCGGCCACGATTCCAAATTGGGCACAAAGCAAGCATGGGCGGTCGCCGTTTTCAGCCTCTCGGGTCCGGTGAGCGTGGATGCGGTCAAAGGCCGCTACAAGGAGCTGGTCAAACAGCACCACCCCGACACCAACGGGGGCGACAAGGCGGCGGAGGAAAAAATCAAGGAAATCAACGTGGCTTATCAGATCATCTTCGACATGCTGGCCTCTTGATCGACAGGGTGATTTAAGTTACGACGTTGCGTTTCTAGGGTGGAATGATCACATTAAGCCCGATTCCACTCGCCTCCATAGCCTTCTGGAACACTGATTGATGACGACTTCCGCAACCATTGACACGTCCGCTAAGCCGCTGTCGGAGCATATACCTGACATGACGGTGTCGGTCCGCCAGACCTTCGGCCTTGAGAGCGATATGGAGGTTCCCGCCTTCAGCGAAACCGAGGACCACGTGCCGGATATCGACGACGCTTACCGTTTCGACCATGACACGACGCTGGCCATCCTTTCGGGGTTCGCCAACAATCGGCGGGTCATGATCCAGGGCTATCACGGGACCGGCAAGTCGACCCATATCGAACAGGTCGCGGCAAGGCTCAATTGGCCCTGCATCCGGATCAATTTGGACAGCCACATCAGCCGTATCGACCTTATCGGCAAGGACGCCATCGTGCTCCGTGACGGCCAACAAGTGACCGAGTTCCGCGAGGGCCTTCTTCCTTGGGCGCTACAAAACCCGACGGCCCTGGTGTTCGATGAATACGACGCCGGGCGCCCCGACGTGATGTTCGTCATTCAGCGGGTGCTGGAAGTCGAAGGCAAGCTGACGCTACTGGATCAAAACAGGGTTATGATGCCGCATCCCTATTTCCGGCTGTTTTCGACCACCAACACGATCGGGCTGGGCGATACCACCGGCCTCTATCACGGCACCCAGCAAATCAACCAGGGCCAGATGGACCGCTGGAACGTGATCGCGGTGCTCAACTACCTGGCCCACGACAAAGAGGTTGGAATTGTGCTCGCCAAGGTGCCCCGTTATAAAACCAAGGATGGGCGCGAACGGGTCAGCGCCATGGTCGAGGTTGCGGACCTTACCCGCTCTGGTTTCATGAACGGCGACATCTCGACGGTGATGTCGCCCCGCACTGTCATCACCTGGGCGGAAAACACCGGTATTTTCAACGATATGGCGTTCGCTTTCCGGTTGACCTTCCTCAACAGGTGCGACGAGGTCGAACGGCCGGTGGTGGCTGAATATTATCAGCGCTGCATGGGTGACGAACTTCCTGAGTCGGCGGTCCAGACCGTAATTTAGGGCCTGTTGGTAAATGACGCCGGCAGAATCTACTCCTGATCTTGTAAAAAGGGTCACCGCCGCGGCCTTGAAGGCGCTTGCCGGCCATGACGAACTAACCGTTCAATTCGGCCACGGAGGAGCGTCCCTCGGCGAAGACATCGTCCATCTCCCTACTCCGGCGCCGCAGGTGAACAGGGCGGCGATGACCAAGCTGCGCGGCGTTTCCGATGCGCTGGCGCTCCGCCTTCGCTATCACGACGAGGACCTACATCAAAAACACGTTCCCTCCGGCGCCGAAGCCCGCAGCGTCTTCGAAGCCATCGAACAGGTACGATGCGAAAGCCTGGGGGCCCGGCGTCTCGCCGGGGTTGCCGACAACCTGGGTGCCCTCTTGGAGGAGCGCTGCCGGGCAAAGGGCTTTGCTGGTGTCACCGAACGCAAGGATGCCAACCTGGCCGACGTCATCGGTCTGTTGGCGCGCCAACAGTTGACCGGCGAGGCCCCTCCCGTGGCCGCCGAGAACATAGTAAAACTCTGGAGCTCCTGGCTGAATAAGCGCATCGGTTCAAGCATGCGTAGGCTCGGGGACGTGGCCGACGACCAGGAAGCGTTTGCCGCCCTGGTGACTGAAATGATCCAGGCCCTCAACCTTCTCGACGACAATGCCGACTCCCATGATTCGGAAGAGGACGACCGGGACGACAAAGACAGTGACGGCGCCGAAAACGACAAGGACGGCGGCGGCGATTCGGATGCCGAAGCCGACGGCGGCCTCGCCGGTCAGCGCGGCGAGGGTGAATTGGACGACGACGGAGAGTACTCGGACGTCGACGGTGATGAGTTCATGGCCGGCGACGGCGATGAGGAACCGGTGGGACCGTCCCGTTCGGATCAGCAGTGGATGAAGAACGAGCTTCCCGGCGAGACCGCCTATTGGGCCTATGTCACCGCTTTCGACGAAGTGATCGAGGCCGATGCCCTTTGTGAGCCGGACGAATTGCAAAGGCTCCGCCACCAACTCGATCAGCAACTTTCGCACCTTCAGGGCGTGGTGTCACGCCTGGCCAACCGCCTGCAACGTCAATTGATGGCGAAACAGACGCGGTCCTGGGAATTCGACCTGGAGGAAGGGCTGCTTGACGCCGGCCGGCTCGCCCGCGTCATCGTCAATCCCCCCCATTCCCTGAGTTTCAAGCAGGAACGCGACACCGAGTTTCCCGACACCGTAGTGACGTTGTTGATCGACAATTCCGGTTCCATGCGCGGTCGGCCGATCACGGTAGCAGCGATGAGCGCCGATATCCTTGCCCGTACGCTCGAGCGCTGCGGCGTCAAGGTCGAGATTCTAGGCTTCACTACGCGGACCTGGAAGGGTGGCACGGCGCGGGAGAAATGGGTCGACGACGGCAGGCCCAAGAACCCGGGACGGCTAAACGACCTCCGCCACATCGTTTACAAAAGCGCCGATTCCCCGTGGCGGCGGTCGCGCAAGAATTTGGGCCTGATGCTGCGCGAGGGGTTGTTGAAGGAAAACATCGACGGAGAGGCTTTGGCGTGGGCCCATCAACGGCTTCTCGGCCGGTTCGAGCAGCGGCGCATCCTGATGGTCATTTCCGACGGCGCGCCGGTCGATGACGCGACGCTCAGCGCCAATCCCGGAAATTACCTGGAAAGACACCTCCGCGACGTCATCTACGGGATCGAGACCCGCTCCGAGGTGGAACTGACGGCCATCGGCATCGGCCACGACGTCACCCGCTACTACCGGCGCGCCGTGACCTTGACCGATGCCGAAGAATTGGGCGGCACCATGATGCGGAAATTGACGGAACTCTTTGACGAAGACGGAGGCTATCCGCTTCGGCGCCACGATTGAGGCCTCGCCCAGCACCTTTTCTTTTTTCACCGCCGACGACAGCATTGAGACTCGTTAACCCGTCCCCATATATTCTCTAACGTGGCGCATAAAAGGCGGCCTCAATTAAACCAGGGAGACATTCGATATGATCAAAATCGGGGACAGCATTCCTTCCGTGACTCTTTTCGTCCTGGGTGATGATGGCGGGCCCGAGGCGGTCACCACCGATGAGCTTTTCGCCAACAAGGTGGTGGCGTTCTTCGGCCTGCCCGGGGCCTTTACGCCGACCTGTTCGGCCAGTCACCTGCCCGGCTACATCGAAAACACCGATGCGCTTCACGAAAAAGGCGCCGACGACATTATCTGCCTGTCGGTCAACGACGCCTTCGTCATGGCCGCCTGGGGCAAGGACCAGGGCGCCACGGGTAAGGTCACCATGGTCGCCGACGGCAGCGCCGACTTCACCCGTGCCGCCGGCCTGGAACTGGACCTCATGGAGCGCGGCCTCGGTGTCCGCTGCCAAAGGTTTTCGATGATCGTCGAAAACAAGGTGGTCAAGGACATCCAGATTGAGGATCCCCCAGCGGCCGAAAAGACCGGCGCCAAGGCCATGTTGGAGAGGATGTCCGACGCCTAATCTGAATTGGGGTAGCGCCAAGATCGGCCTGTAGCCAACGTTTAGCACCGGTTGTCGCCGTCCAATCGGCCATGAAGAGGCCCTTCTTTTCTCCCGTCATGTAGGGCACGTGTAGTCCATGTCGCTTTTGAGGATGTGGTTGACCAGCCAATCCTTTGAAACTCGAGGATCTGACTGCTGGAAAGCTGTTCCAGATCGTCGTCGAAGAAGGTCTTCAAGGAATGGACGATAGAGACGAGCTTGCGGTGTTTTTTGCGTGTTGGGCCAACTCCGGGTACCCATACTCGTCCAAATACTGTTCCTCGCGGGCGAAATAGGTGTCCACGCAGGCGATGAGGCCGTCCAGCTCTTCGCCGACGGCATCCTCGCCCCTAACTCCCTTGATCTCGTTATGGAGCCGGTTGACCAGGATGAAAAGTATCTAGTGGTCGTGGTCGATAGCGCCGATGCCGACCAAATAATCGTTTGAACATTCGAGAAAAGCCATCTTGAACCCCCTTTTTGCGGACAAATCAGGCGTTCCCACCGGTAGGAAAAACTCTACCACCGCCATCTCCGGGCTCACTTCGACTTGGATCAACCGGGGGCTTGGTTCGGCTTATCGCCTCCCTGATGGCGGCCCGGGGGCGGGCCAGGTTGAAATGTCCTGGGGCAGAAGCCGAGATGAAACGGCCGGTCCTGGCGGGTTAGAAGGTCCGGATTCCGCCCCTTTCGGGGCACCAAAGCCGGAGTGTTCGCTTCATTTTATTGTATATACACTTTTTAATGAACCTGAACGGCTTAACTTAAATAGGGGCGTGCTTGCCGCCCTTTCCCTATACTTTATATTGGAATAATGGCTTTTTCGGTTACTGCCCGCGAAGGAGAGCGCTACCTTGAAAAACGCCGCCCTTTATACCGCCGCTGCCGTATTCGCGCTGGTATCGCTGGCTCATTGGTTCCGCTTTTTCCGCGCCGACAAGGTTCTTATCGGCGGCTTTTCGATCCCTGTATCCTGGTCCCTGGCCGCGGGTCTGGTGACCCTGGCGCTGGCGGCCTGGATGCTCACTGCCGCCAGGCGTTGATATGGGCGGAGCGGAACCTCCTCTCCCCTCCCCCGGCGAGCCTTAGGTGTGTTAGGCTGGCCACCTTGGAGAGTTTTGGAGGATCCGGCCGTTGACCGTTTCCGTCACCCCGCTGGACGCGCCCTTGGGCGCCGAGATAAGGGGCGTCGATCTGTCGGCGCCCCCGGATGAGGCGGCGTTTACCGTCATCCGCCAGGCGCTGTTGGACCATTTGGTGATCGTCATTTCAGGGCAGGAAGCCGAACTGGGGCCCCTGGCCCGGTTCGGCCGCCGTTTCGGAGGTCTTGTTCCCCATGTCCTTAAACAATACCACCACCCCGAAACGTCCGATGTTTCGATCATTTCCAACGATCCGATGACCGGTGCCGGGCGGACCACCGAAAAGCCGGCCGGCGAGTTTTGGCATTCGGACCTGTCCTACGACGCCAATCCCGCCGACGCGACGCTGCTATATTCCGTCGAGGTGCCCCCCGATAACGGCGATACGCTGTTTTCCAACATGATAGCGGCGTACGAGACTTTGCCCGAAGCGACGAAGACGCGGATCGAGGGACTGTCGGCCTTCCACCGGTACGGCTACAGCGGCGGCGGCGCCGTCGTCGAACTCAGCAAGGACCAGGAAACCTGGCACCCGGATGTATCCCATCCTGTCGTCCGCACCCACCGCGAAACCGGTAGGAAGGCGCTTTTCGTCAACCCGGGCTTCACGGTCTGTATCGAGGGCATGGCGGAAGACGAAAGCCGGGCCCTCCTCGATGAATTATACGAACACGCCACCAAACCCGGCTTCCTCTACCGCCACCATTGGCAGCCGGGGGAGATCGTCACCTGCGATAACCGGGCGACCATGCATTCGGCTACCGGCGGCTATGAGGGGCAGCCCCGCACCCTGTGGCGGATGATCGTCGGCGGCAGGGGCTAGGCTGCAATCTCCGGCAATCAGCCGAAGTAGGCCTCGTGGACCTCCTCGGTATCCCTGAGTTCCTCGGATGCTCCGGCGGCAACGACGCGGCCTTTTGATAATACGTAACCGATATCGGCAATGGCCACGGTCTGGAAATCATGTTCGTCGTCGTGCCCCTCCCTATTGCGTGTTTAGGCGCCAAAATAGCGGCACCAGGCCCGGTTAAAAAAAGCGGGCCGCCGATCACGAACTGGTTATGGGCTTGTTATTGGCAGTCGTTGTTCTCTGGGGGGTGTCGGCCGAAGGTCGCCGGTGCTAGAAAGGGTGGATGATGGGTGGGCGTTTCCCATTTGGGATGTTGGCGGGTCCCGGTATCTTGGCCGGTCTAGTGACGGCGCTTGTCGCCGGGTTGGCCCCGAGCCTCACCTTCGCCGAGGCCCTACCCGTCGTCGCCACACCGGTGCCGCTCAGCAAAGAGGAACCGGGCCTGACGACCGTTGGGCGGCTCAGCTACCGGGGCGGGCTCCATATTCGTTCCGACAACGCGGCGTTCGGGGGCCTTTCCGCGCTCGGCGTCAGTACTGACGGCAAGCGGATGGTGGCCCTTTCCGACATCGGCCAACGGTTTTCGGCCCGGCTCTTCTATGACCGGGCCGGTAATCTGGCGGGACTCCGCGACGCCGACCTGGGCCCTCTCGCTGGGCTTGAAGGTTTTCCTTTGTCTTCAAAGAACGAAGGAGACGCGGAATCCATGACCTCGGGCGTCGAGGGCGAAATCATCGTCGCCTTCGAGCGGCACCATCGGCTGTGGCGTTATCTGCCGGGAGTGACGAGGCCGGTGCCTATGCCGGAGCCACCGGAAATGCTGGATTTGCCTTTCAACAACGGCATCGAGGCGCTGACGCTGCTTGCCGACGGGAGTCTGCTGGCGTTGAGCGAGGGAAAGCGGTACCGCGAGGCCGTTGTCGGCTGGATCAGCAACAGTAACGGTTGGTCGGTGCTGACCTATCGGGCTAACAAGAATTACCGTGTCACCGGGGCGGCGACCCTTCCCGGCGGTGACGTTGTGGTGTTGGAGCGCCTGTTTACGCCCCGCGGCTACAATGTCGTCCTCCTGAAACGCGTTGCTGAGGTGTCAATCAAGGCCGACCTTCGAATCGAGGGTGAAACCGTGGCCGAACTGAAGGCTCCCTTGACCGTCGATAATTTCGAAGGCATCGAGGCGCGGCGAGGCCCAAGGGGCGAGGTTTTGGTCTATCTTATCTCGGACGATAATTTCAACGCCGAACAGCGAACCCTGTTGATGATGTTCGAATTGGCGGAGTAAGGAGCGCTTTGGTGTTTGGAAACAAAGAAATTTTAGGCGCCCGGGGCATGGCCAGCATGGCCGGCTTGGCCTGGGCAGGATTGTCGGTCGCCCCCTGGCCACCCTGGCCGCCGAGAACGTGGTCCCGGTGCTGCTGTAAACGTCCGAGGCCGTTGACGATGTCCAGGATGCCGCCGGCAATTCCGTGAACGACTTCGCCAGATAATGGCCAAGCCCCGTCCCTTCGTGTTCCCGGGTATGGACATCCCGGGCATGCCCGAAGGGTTCCAGGTCCTTAGGAAAACAGTCTTCAGCGATGTCGACGCCATTGTCGGAGACTTCGATCATGTAACGGCCGCTTTCGAAAATTCGGGCCGCCACCTCAACGGAACAAAAAGTGAATACATTTTCGCGGCTCCTCCTTGCCCCAAGGGAATATGAATGGGATATGAAAAAGGCCCGCTTAGCGGGCCCTGCATCTATTGAAACCGGCGCTCCGTCAGGCCGCGGATTTCGATTTCGCCTTTTTAATTCGCCTTTTCAGCCGCCGTATTTCCGGTTCAAGTTCGGAATCATGGGCATCCAGGAGGAAGGCATCGATGCCGCCCTTCCGCTCCACCGTCCGGATCGCATAGGCCGAAACCTTCAGGCGTATGGGCTTGCCCAGGACCTCGCTGAACAGCGACGCCTTCTGTAAATTGGGCAGGAACCGGCGGCGGGTCTTGTTGTGGGCATGGCTGACATTGTTCCCCGTCTGCACGCCGCGACCCGTAAGCTGGCAACGCCTGGACATTTCGAAAGTCCTTCCCGGTTGAAAGGCCGAGACCGCCAACGGCGGCCCCGAAGTTGCGTTTTTTAGGCCACGCCCTCCAGACAGTCAAGGGTACAGTCGGGGGTACAGGTGTAGATACAGTTGAGGCCCAAACCTTGTTTCCGTCCGTCCCGCCCCCTACTATCACCGCTTATTGAATGGGGCCTCTCACCATGCCGCCAACCACCAACAAGCCTATCGCCAAACAAAAACCAGTCAATCCAGCTACCTCGGACAAGGCCGAAATCCGACACGACTGGACCCAGGCTGACGCCAAAGCCTTTTTCCGGCTTCCTTTCAACGACTTGATTTTTACCGCCCAGGCAATTCACCGCCGGTATTTCGATCCCAATCAGGTACAGACGGCGACCTTGTTGTCGATCAAGACCGGCGGCTGTCCCGAGGACTGCGCCTACTGCCCGCAAGCCGCCCGCTATGGCACGGGCGTCGAAGCCGAAAAGCTGATGCAAACGGCGGACGTGGTGGACCAGGCCCGGCGCGCCCGGAATGCCGGCGCGACGCGCTATTGTATGGGCGCCGCCTGGCGGTCGCCCAAAAATTCCGATATGGACGATATCTGCGCCATGATCGAGGGTGTGGCCACGCTCAGTATGGAAACCTGCATGACCCTCGGCATGCTCACGGCAACTCAGGCGGCAAGGCTCAAACAGGCCGGGCTCGATTACTACAATCACAACCTAGACACGTCGGAGGAATTCTACGGCCAAATCATCACCACGCGGACTTACCAGGACCGCCTGGATACCCTCGAAAACGTACGTCAGGCTGGGATCAAGGTCTGCTGCGGGGGTATTGTCGGCATGGGTGAAAGTCAAGCCGACCGGGCCGCCATGCTGGCAACCCTCGCCTCCTTGGACCCTCATCCTGAAAGCGTGCCCGTCAATATGTTGGTGCCCGTGAAGGGGACGCCGCTGGCCGATACCCGGAAGCTAGATGCGATAGAGTTCGTGCGCACCATCGCCGTGGCGAAGACGATGATGCCGGCCTCGGTCATCCGTCTGTCGGCGGGCCGCGAGCAAATGACAGACGAGATGCAGGCGCTTTGTTTCCTGGCCGGCGCCGGGTCCATCTTCGTCGGCGACATATTGCTCACTACCGCCAATCCCGAATACCGGGAGGACCGGTCGCTTTTCGAGCGGCTCGGCCTAAAGCCGGAAGCGGCCGGGGAGTTCGCCAATCCCCGATGACCGCCCGGCCCCAGCTCCAATACCGTTCCCCGCCCCGGCCGTCCTGGCTTGACGAAGGGTACCGGCATATCTGGATGCCTTATACCCAAATGCAGACGGCGCCCGAGCCCGAGGCCGCCGCCGCCACCCAGGGCACGCGGATTACGCTTGCCGACGGGCGGGAACTGATCGACGGCGTGGCGTCGTGGTGGTCGGCGTGCCACGGCTACAACCACCCCCATATCCGGGACACGGTAACGCGCCAGCTTGACCGGATGCCCCACGTCATGCTGGCCGGACTGGCCAACGAACCCGCCCTCACTCTGGCCCGGCGGCTGGCGGAAATGGCACCGGGCGCGCTGGAGCGGGTTTTCTTTTCCGAATCCGGGTCCGTCTCGGTCGAGATTGCCATGAAAATGGCGGTCCAGTACTGGCTCAACCAGGACCAACCCGAACGCGCCAAGTTCATCTGTTTCAAGGGCGCCTATCATGGCGACACCATCGCCGCTATGGCCGTCGGCGACCCGGAAGATGGGATCATGGGCCGGTTCCAGGGCCTGATTCCCGAACAGTTCCGCACCGAGCTTCCCCGGAACGGCGACGCAAGGGCCAGTTTCGAGGCCTTCGTTGCCGAAAAGGCCCCGGAATGCGCTGCCGTCATCGTCGAACCCCTTGTCCAGGGCGCCGGCGGCATGATCTTCCATTCCCCGGACACGTTGAAGGCCGTCCGCAAGGCCTGCGACCGCCACGGACTGCTCCTAGTCCTGGACGAGATCATGACCGGGCTCGGCCGGCTCGGCACCCTGTTCGCCTGCGAGCAGGCGGGCATCGCGCCGGACATCATGACGCTTTCGAAATCGCTCACCGGCGGCACTATGCCGCTGGCCGCGACCCTCGCCACGGACAAGGTCTTCGAGGCCTTTCTCGCCGATGAATTGGACGCCGCCTTCATGCACGGACCGACCTTTACCGGCAACGCCTTGGCATGCGCGGCGGCGAACGCGTCATTGGATTTGTTCGAAACGGAACCCCGGCTGGCGCAGGTGAAGGCCATCGAGACGCATCTCGGCCCGGCGCTGGAACCCTGCCGGGGAATGAACGGGGCCTGGGGCGAAGTGACGGACGTCCGCGTCCGGGGGGCGCTTGGCGTCGTCGAACTGGACAAGATCACAGACATGAATCGCCTGCGGGCGCGCTTCGTCGAGGAAGGCTGCTGGATCAGGCCGTTCGGCAACATCGTCTATTTGATGCCGTCCTTTTCCATCAGCGAGGATGATCTGACCCTGTTGACGGATACGGTGGTCAAGGTGGTTGGGGAGGGTTGATGATTTCCAATTCCCTGAATGAATTCGCGGCCCAGAAGCTGGCAGCGCTGGAACAGCGAAATCTCCGCCGTTGGCTCGCGGAAACGAAACGCGTCGGCCCCGTCGAGGTCATGCGGGAAGGCCGGCGCCTGATTTCTTTTTCCTGCAACGACTACCTGAACCTTTCCCAGCACCCGGACATCAAGAAAGCCGCCATTGAGGCGACGGAGAAATACGGCGTCGGCTCAGGCGCGTCACGGCTGGTCACCGGCAACCATCCCCTGTTCGGGGAGCTTGAGGTAAGGCTGGCAAGGTTGAAAAACGCCGAGGCGGCCTGCGTTTTTGGTTCCGGGTACCTAGCCAACACCGGTATCATCCCGGCGTTGATAGGCGCCGACGATTTGGTTTGCGTCGACGAGCTCAGCCATGCCTGCATCTATGCTGGCGCCAGCCTGACCCGTGGAGCGCTCCTTCCCTTCCGCCACAACGACACCGGTCATCTCCGCGTGATCATGGAAACCCACCGGAGCGGTCATCCACGGGCGTTGATCGTCACCGACGGCGTCTTTTCCATGGACGGCGACCTGGCGCCCCTGGGCGAGCTTGCGGATATCGCCGATGAACATGACGCCTGGCTGATGATGGACGACGCGCATGGCGTCGGCGTTGTCGGCGGCGGCCGGGGGTCCAGTTTCGTCAACGGCGGCCAACATCGGGTGGCGTTGCAGATGGGGACGCTGTCGAAAGCCATCGGCGGATACGGCGGCTACTTCTGCGCCTCCCAGGCGGTCATCGACTTGATCCGAACCCGGTGCAGGACACTCATTTACTCCACCGCCCTGCCGCCGGGGGTGACGGCGGCAGCCATCGCTGCCATCGATTTGATCGAACGGGAGCCGGAGTACGCGGCGTTGCCCTTGAAGAAAGCCCGTGCCTTCACCGGCGCCCTGGGTTTGCCGGAAGCCAAAAGCCCCATCGTCCCCATCGTGCTGGGCGGCGCCGAACGGACCCTCCAGGCGTCGAGACTGTTGGAAGACGAGGGCTTCCTGGTCATCGCCATCCGGCCGCCGACGGTGCCCGACGGCACGGCACGGCTCAGGGTGACGTTTTCCGCCGCCCACGAAGACGAAGACATTGAACGGCTGGCCGCCATCATCGGGACAAGAATTATCGACGAGGGCGGGTGAAGACTCTCTTCATCACCGCCAGCGGCACCGGCACCGGCAAGACCTATGTCACCGCCGCCATCGCCGCTGCACTCACCACTAAGGGCCTTTCGGTGAAGGTGTTAAAACCCGTCATCAGCGGCTTCACCTGGGATGGAATCGAACCAACCGACTCTGCCATCCTTATCCGGAGCCTCGGTCAGGAGCCGACCCCGGACGCCATCGAGGCGTGTTCCCCCTGGCACTTCGAGGCGCCCTTTTCGCCGGACATGGCGGCCAAGCGGGAGGGTCGCGCCATCGACTTCAACACCCTGGTGCGTTTCTGTGACGACGCCCGCAGGGACCCCGGGGATTTGCTGCTGATCGAGGGCGTCGGCGGCGCCTTGGTGCCACTGGATGACACCCACACAGTGCTGGACTGGATGGCGGAATTGGACGTCCCGGCCCTGGTGGTCGTCGGCTCGTACCTGGGCACACTGAGCCACACGCTCTCCACCGCTGCCGCCATCCGGGAGCGCGGCGTCCCAATTGCCGGGGTGGTGGTTGACGAGTCCGAGGACAGCCCGGTGCCGCTGGCGGAAACCACCGCAACCCTGGAACGGTTCCTGGCCGGGATTACAGTCGCCCAAGTCGGGCGCGGAGCGGACGCCGAGGCCGTTTACGGATCGCTCTCGGAAATGATCGACGGCTAGACCTTGCGGCTGTTGGCCTCGATCCAGACAGCGGACCATTTCACGCGGGCACTAAGATCCGGTCTTGACCCATAAGAGGTTATCAGGCATCGCCCGGCCTGCCGCGCCCCGTCTTTAATTCGTCGCTGGTTGCTTGATTTTTTCGCCTTTGCATCCGTAAACGATGAATTTCGAACTTCCGGAAATGGCTAATCCTGACATCGCAAGCGACCCCCCGACGCGTCCGGTCTCGGGCGGAAACCGTTCATTCGCCCTCTCTTCCTCTTCCCGGCATATTGTCGTTAAAGAACACGGGGTCCGGTTTCTGGGCAGGATTTCAGTCGCTGTCCCTGGTTGGACCCATAATCGGGGCGTTAGGGCTCCCCCTACCCCATCTCGGCTTGCAGGTTCTCGTCCAGCTTGTCCAGGAACGCTTGAGTGTTGAGCCACGCTTGGTCGGGGCCGATCAGGAGCGCTAGGTCCTTGGTCATTAGGCCGGATTCCACCGTTTCGATGCAGACCTTCTCCAGGGTCTCGGCGAACCGGGTCACGTCCAGCGTCTCGTCGAACTTGCCGCGGTAGGCGAGCGCCCGCGTCCAGGCGAAGATCGATGCGATGGGGTTGGTGGACGTTTCCTTGCCGGCTTGGTGCTGGCGGTAGTGGCGCGTCACGGTGCCGTGGGCGGCCTCAGCTTCGACCGTCTTACCGTCCGGCGTCAGCAGCACCGACGTCATCAGGCCCAGCGACCCGAAACCCTGGGCCAGGGTGTCCGACTGCACGTCGCCGTCGTAATTTTTGCACGCCCAGACGAAGCCACCCTCCCACTTCAAGGCCGCCGCCACCATGTCATCGATGAGCCGGTGCTCATACGTGATGCCGGCGGCATCGAACTTGTCCTTGAACTCGGCCTCGAAGATTTCCTGGAAAATGTCTTTGAAGCGCCCGTCGTAGATCTTGAGAATGGTGTTCTTGGTCGATAGATACAAAGGCCAGCCGAGGTCGAGCGCGTAATTGAGGCACGACCGGGCGAAGCCCTGTATCGACTCATCCAGGTTGTACATGGAAAGCGCCACGCCCGGGCCATTGAAATCGAAGATTTCACGCTCGATGACTTCGCCGCTGCCGTCTGGCTCGAAGCGCATGGTCAGCTTTCCCTTTTCAGGCACGATGATGTCGGTGGCCCGGTACTGGTCGCCGAAGGCATGGCGGCCGATGACGATGGGCCTAGTCCAGCCGGGCACCAGTCGCGGCACGTTTTTGCAGAGGATCGGCTGGCGGAAGATGGTGCCGCCGAGGATGTTGCGGATGGTGCCGTTGGGCGAGCGCCACATCTCCTTGAGGCCGAACTCCTCGACCCGGGCCTCGTCGGGCGTGATGGTGGCGCACTTGACCCCGATCCCGAATTTCTTGATGGCCTCGGCCGCGCCGATGGTGATCTGGTCTCCAGTTTTGTCGCGCTTCTGGATCGACAAGTCGTAGTACTTCAGGTCCACGTCGAGATAGGGCTCGATCAGCTTGTCCTTTATGAAGGCCCAGATGATGCGCGTCATCTCGTCGCCGTCGAGTTCGACGATGGGGTTGGCGACCTTGATTTTAGGCATGGATGGTTCTTCCAGGAGTTCGGATTCAGCCGTGTTCACGGCAACTTAGGGGCCGCCGCCGGGATTGGCAAGGGTGGCCGGGAGAAGGTGCCTAAAGGTGGCTGGTCAGCACTTCGGCCTTGGGTTCCGGTGCCGTTTCGAGGGCCTCGAACACGTCGTCGGGCCCGTCGACGACTGTGAAAAGCTCAGCCACCGCCGGGTGCGCGAAGCCGCCCTCGACGGTGCGCCTGACCAGTTCCTGAAACACCGACCAATAACCACCCGTGTTGACGACGACCACCGGCTTGGCGTGAACCTGGAGTTGCTTCCAGGTGATGACCTCGAGCGTCTCGTCCAACGTGCCCAGCCCACCCGGTAGCACCACGAAACCGTCGGCCAGTTCGAACATGCGGGTTTTGCGCTCGTGCATGGAGGCGGTGACGATCTGCTCCGTGACCCCGTCGTTGCCGACTTTGAGATCCTTGAGGAATTCGGGGATGACGCCCGTGGCTTCGCCGCCGCCGCCGAGCACCGAATCCGCCAGCACCCCCATGAGGCCGATTCGCCCGCCGCCGAAGACGAGACGCACGCCCCGTTCGACCATCAATTGGCCAAGCCTTCTGGCGTCGGCCTCAAAGGCCGGATCGGCGCCGGTCTTGGAGCCGCAAAAAACACACAGCGAGGAAATTTCAGTCATGCCCTGACCTTCGACTTATGGAGACACATCGCCGCCGGACCGTCTGCCGGTCGGAAAATAGCGTAAATTCTAGCGCGTCCCGCAGATTCTCCCAGCGGCCGGGCCCCATGGCGGGGGGGGGCACAAGGCTTGCGAAAACGACCCCCCACTCATATATGGGTGTGCCTCTTAAACCGAGGAAAAAATACCAATGTGTAAAGTTTGGTGGGTGGTGCCTAGATGTTAGATGTCTGCTTTACCCCCAAAAGTGGACATAGCAGGCGGCATCGATAAATGTCCGCTAATAGCCATAAACGGAAGTTCCGTAAGCCAGGGCCAACATGAGGCTTTCAGTCATCAGGTCGTTGCATAAGGCACCCAATTCTAAATTCGAAGACTTTGGTTTATGGTTGTTTCAGAGTGGGGCTTCTCGGGGAAAGTGCGAAAATGAATAGAGACGAAAAACGTCGCCAACGGAAACCATCCGGGAAAGCAGCCAAGAGTAAAGAACTTGGACGATTTACAAATAGAGCGCCCAAGCAACAAACGCCAACCGTCCAACAATTCTTGGAACTCGCAATACAACATCATATGGCAGAACGGTTTCCAGAGGCTGAGTCAATATACCAGCAAATCCTCAATTCCGATCCCGACCATCCGGTGGCTCTACATTTGCTTGGAGTGATTGCTCTTCAGTCAGGCAGAAACGATCATGCTGTGAAGTTCATCACTAAGGCCCTCGCCATCAAATCGGATTACGCCGAGGCGCATAATAACCTGGGTGTTGCGCTCAAAGAATTGGGGCGGTTGGATGAGGCCGTGTCCTGCTATCACAAGGCCCTCGCCATCGAGCTCGATTACCCCGATGCGCACAACAACCTGGGTATTGCGCTTCAGGACCTGGGGCAGCTGGATGAGGCCATCGCAAGCTACCACAAAGCCCTCGCCATCAAGCCCGATTCTGTCGAGGCGCACAGTAACCTTGGTAATGCCCTAAAGGCGATGGGTAGGTTGGACGAGGCGGTCGCGAGCCACAGGAAAGCCCTCGCCATCAAGCCCGATTACGCCAAGGCGCACAACAACCTCGGCAATGCGCACAAAGAACTGGGGCGGTTGGATGAGGCCGTCACCAGCTATCACAAAGCCCTCTCAATCAAGCCCGATTACGCCGAGGCGCACAATAATCTGGGCGTTGCGCTCCGTGACCTGGGGAAAGTGGATGAGGCCGTCGCTAGCTATCACAAGGCTCTCGCCATCGATCCCGATTACGCCAAGGCGCACAACAACCTCGGCAATGCACTCAAAGAACTGGGGCGGTTGGATGAGGCCGTGTCCTGCTATCACAAGGCCCTCGCCATCAAGCCCGATTACCCCGACGCGCACAATAATCTGGGCGTTGCGCTCCAGGACCTGGGGAAACTGGATGAGGCCGTGGCAAGCTATTGCAAAGCCCTCTCCATCAAGCCCGATTACGCCGAGGCGCACAACAACCTCGGCAATGCGCTCAAAAAACTTGGGCGGCCGGATAAGGCCGTCGCTAGCTATCACAAGGCCCTTACCATCGAGCCCAATTACGCCGAGGCGCACAGTAATCTGGGCGTTGCGCTCCAGGCATTGGGGAAACTGGATGAGGCCGTCGCTAGCTATCACAAGGCCCTCACCATCAAGCCCGATTACGCCGAGGCACACAGTAATCTGGGCGTTGCGTTAAAGGCGTTGGGTAGGTTGGACGAGGCGATTGCGAGCTACAGGAAAGCAGTCGCCATCAATCCTAGTTCCCCAATACCTGGAAAAAGTCTCCTATTTGCACTGCTGAACGTTCCGGGGCTAACACCTAAAGACCTCTTCGCCGAACATTTGCGCTTCGCTAAAACCTACGCGCGGGGGATTGTTCGGCCGACAGAGGATTTGACCAACGATCCAGACCCGGACCGGCGGCTTCGGATTGGATATCTATCGTCGGACTTCCGCAATCATTCGGTGGGAACAAATATGTTGCCTCTCCTCTCCTCCCACGACAGGGCGAAGTTTGAAATCTCTTGTTATTCCGATGTTCCGCGTAGAGCAAAGTTTGAAATCTCTTGTTATGCCGATGTTCCGCGTCCAGACGTGATAACGGAACGGTTCCAGTCGTGCGTGGACCACTGGCGCACCATCGTCGGAAAGTCGGACTCCGAAGTGGCCAGGATGGTGCGTGCAGACGCGATCGACGTGTTGGTATGTCTTGCCGGTCGTTTCGACAGCAACCGCCCGCTGGTCTGCACCCACCGAGCAGCGCCAGTGCAAGTGAGTCTTTTTGACGGGGCGACCAGTGGACTGGTGGAAATGGATTACTGGCTGACGGACGACTTCCTGCATCCCCCGGACACAAAGGAGATGTTCACCGAGGAGCTCTACCGGTTACCGGTATTATACCAGTATCCGCCGATTGAGGATGCCCCGCCGGCAGGACCGCTTCCGGCGGAACAGGCGGGATATATCACGTTCAGTTCCTTTAATAACCCGGCGAAGGTCAACGAAGAGGTAATTCGTCTTTGGGCGAAGGTCCTGAAATCCGTACCAGGTTCAGGGTTGCTGCTCAGGTACAAGAATTGGTACGGACAGTCGTCGTTGCAGGAAAGACTGATCGAACGGTTTGCAGCCTCGGGGGTGGGCCATGACCGGGTCATGTTCGCGGCTTCAGCAGATACATCAGCGGAGCACCTCGGGCGTTACGGCGATGTGGACATCGCGTTGGACACGTTTCCGTTTAACGGGGCGACGACGACGTTCCAAGCGTTGTGGATGGGGGTTCCGGTGGTTTCCCTCGTCGGTGAGACCTTCATTGGTAGAATGTCTGGCTCTATCCTGCATCCTGTGGGTCTTGGCGACCTTGCTGTAGATACGCCAGAAGCGTACGTGGCCTCGGCGCGGGATTTAGCTGGGGATCTTGTGCGACTGAGGACACTGAAGGTGGACCTGCGAGAGCGCATGGCCGCTTCCAACCTTTGCGACGCGGCAGCTTATGCCCGCAGTGTAGAGGATGCATATCGGCAGATGTGGCGGAAATGGTGTGCCGAACCCAAATCATCCCATGACGTGAAATAGAAACTATAACGCGATGGCAATGCCGTGCGGTAAACGTTCGCTATGGGTCAAAGGACTAAACCGCTCACACTGTAAAGTTGGCTGACCGTTGAGGTCGGAACAATAACGGGCGCGGCTGCCTATCTATAGGATTTTGAGTTTTTGAGCCTCAGCCCTGAAGACAGGAGTTTATTATGACGAACACAGCAATCAACCTGTTGCACCAGCGGCGGTTCGGGGGGTGCCCCGGCGAAGTCCCTTACCATTACATAGTTTTGATGCCGGCTGGCGCCTTTTCGCCGGGCGCTCAACGGCCATTTGTAGCATAATTGCCCCTATAATACCCATCGCAAGGGCCGTGACGGCTTGATGCAGGGAGAGGCTACCATGAACGAAACCGGCCGCGCCGCCGCCTTCGCCAATGCCAACGATTCGCCCGTCTGGAAATGGCGGCGGGGGGGGCGGGTGCTGGCCGCGGCTTCGCTGGCCACCCTGGCGGGCTGCGCCGGCGGGGATGTGGTCCTCGAAAGGCCCGGCGTCGGCTACGTGCGGGATATCGCCACCAAGACGACCAACGTGGACTGGTCCAAGGCCGAAACTGTCACCATGACGTTGTCGAAATTCCGGTTCGCTCCGGCCCGCCTGAGTTTTTAGAGCGGGGTTCCCTATGGGCTTCGCCTCCACAACGCCGGGAAGTGGGACCACACCTTCGTCTCACCGGGCTTCTTCCAGGCGATCGCGGCCGAGAAACTCATTTCCGCCGATGGAGAGATCGCCCGGCCTTACCTGCAATCCATCGCCGTCCCACCGGGCGCTAAGAAGGAACTCTTCTTCGTTCCCATCAAGACCGCCGTTTATGGTGTGAAATGTACCGTTTTCCTGCACGAATCGATCGGCATGGAAGGAAAGATCACCTTCCGGTAGACCGCCGCCCCGGTCCGTCGATGCTAGTATCGGGGCCGGAAGCCGACCTGAAGGAAATTTTGAATTCCGGCATGCTTCCCAACGGCAATTTCCTCGGCAGCGAAATGGGGGAAGTAGTCAACCGGTCCACCAGCAAGCTCACCGGCGCCGATCTTGCGGCCGTGATCGTTTGCCTCCGCTCACTGCCGCCGATCAGCCACCGCGTCCAACGCAAAAAAAGGGAAATCCCTAGGGCAATTCCATTTACATGGAATTCGCCCTAGGCCGGGCGGTCCGAGGGACGGTCACGCCCCCGGGTCGAGTTCACGCCGGATTTACGGGCGCCAAAATTTTGCCTCCATCGCTGGTCAACATTAGTGATATAATTAATCGATTCTCGGGATGGGAGCCGCTTCTTGGTCAATAAGCCGCTGGTCATCACCGCCGCCGGCATCGCCGCCGTGGCCACGGCGATTGGCGTCAACATTTTGTTATGGCAGGACGAAGTCGTGGACAGGCCGGTGGCCCCATCGTCCGAGGCTTCGGCACCCCCTTCGTCTGGGGCTTTGGCGCCCGCATCGTCCGAGGCTTCGGCACCCCCTTCGTCTGGGGCTTTGGCGCCCGCATCGTCCGAGGCTTCGGCGCCCCCATCGCCAACCGAGGACACCGGCCGGACGTCCAAAGAGGCCCCCGTGGGACTGAGCTTCGATGTTGTCCAGGTCGGCCCCAGCGGTGACACGGTGATCGCCGGCCGAGCCGAACCGGGCAGCACCGTCGTTATCCTTGACGGCGGCCAGGTCCTGGGCGAGGTGACCGCGGATGCCCGCGGCGAATGGGTATTCGTGCCGTCAAAGCCCTTGTCGCCCGGAAGCCGGCAACTGAGCCTCGAGATGCGCCGCCCCGGAAGCCAACCGGTGACATCGGACGACGTGGTCGTGCTAGTGGTTCCCGAACGGGAGAAGGACATCGCCGGGCGGACGGCCGAAGGGCCCACGGGCGCGCTGGCGCTAAGGGTCCCGAGAGCGGGCGGGGCCAGCACCGTTTTGCAAACACCTTCGGGCAAGGCCGGAGGAAGGGCCGCTGGGCTGAGGGTTGATACGATTGATTACGACGACACAGGCCGGCTCTCCATCAGCGGGCGGGCCCGGCCGGGGGCCCTGGTGAACCTTTATCTGGACGACGCCCACATCGGCCGCGTCATATCGGACGCCAACGGCGTTTGGCGCCTCAACCCAGAAAGACGGATCACACCGGGCCTCTATACCCTTCGTGCCGATGAACTGAACGACGCGGGCAAGGTCGCGGCCCGGGTGTTGATGCCGTTTTCCAGGGCCGTGACGATAACCGACGCGCCGCGGGAGTCTTTCGTCATCGTCCAGCCCGGCAATTCCCTGTGGCGGCTTGCCCGGCGAGTTTACGGCAGGGGCATCCGTTATACGACGATCTTCGAGGCCAACGATGACCAGATCAAGGACCCGGACCTGATCTATCCCGGACAGGTCTTCAACCTGCCGGCCACCAATTAAGGACAAACCATGAGGTTCCATAGGCTCCTCATGATGCTCGTCGCATGTGTTTTGATCACGGGCACTGCCTTGGCAAGGGAGATCACGCCTAATTTGATTGTCGCGTTCTTCGGCGATCACGGTCTGACACTTCAATCAAAAGCGCTGCTTCGACTCGTCAGGGACGAAGGAGCCGACATGGTCCTTCATCTCGGTGACTTGGACTATACCAACAACGCGGATGCTTTCGAGGCCCATGTCAACGAAATCCTGGGTGAGGACTTCCCGTATTTCGCCGTTATTGGCAACCACGACAAGATTGCCTGGCCCGCTTATCGGGAGATCTTCCGAGACCGGCTACAAAGGGTTCCGGACGCAAAATGCGAAGGCAATCTTGGTATCAGGGCGACATGCACCTATAAAGGGCTTTTCTTCGTCATGTTCGCCGTCGGCATCGATCCGACCGATGATGGCCGTTTGGCGGATGTAGGCGACTGGGCCGAAAATGGCGCCTTCATCGCGGACTCACTTGCCCGTTCCGATGCCCGTTGGAAAGTCTACGCTTGGCATAAGAACCAGCGGGCCATGCAGGTTTCGAACAAGGAAGACGAAACTGGCTGGGGCGTTTACGAGGCATGCCGTAAGGCAGGCGCCATCATCGCCACGGGGCGCGAACGTTCCTACCCGCGCGCACATTTGCTTTCCGCTTTCCGGGATCAACCCGTCGTCGCCACCACGGGCAACACGATCCGGCTTACGAAGGGCCGAACCATTGCCTTCGTTTCCGGGATTGGTGGGCAAAGCACCCGGCCGATGCGCCCGCGGAGCAACGGCCGCGAAGCGCCGGACCCTTGGTGGGCGATGACACACACAAGAAAGGACGGGAAGACCGCCGGCGCCGTTTTCTGCACCTTTTCTCCGGACGGAAACGCCGGACGGGCGAAATGCCGCTTTAAAACCATCGAGAGTACGGTCAGGGATCGTTTCACGCTGATTGCGCCACTTTCCGGCGGCTGAGCGCATCAAGGCGATCATTGATGGCAAAACCCGTTCTACAGGCAATGCTTAACCTCCCCGGCGCAAGGGACTAGAATGCCAGTGGTTGCAACCTCGGAAGGCCATGAACCCTTGAAACCTTTTCTCGTGCCGATACACCGAACCGGCTGGCCGTTCATCGGGCTGTTTGCCGGCGCGACCGTGGTGTTGGGCGCCGTTTTTCCAACGCTCGGCTTCGCCGGCATCCTGTTAACCGCCTGGTGCATCTATTTCTTCCGCGATCCGGACCGGGTAACGCCGGTGCGTGGCGGGTTGATCATCAGCCCCGCCGACGGCGTCGTGCAAATGATCGACCAGGCGGCGGCGCCGGAGGAACTCGAAATGGGCGAGGGGCTTCGGTTCCGGGTCGCCGTGTTCATGAATGTTTTCGACGTGCATGTGAACCGGATACCGCTCGACGGCACCATTACCCGGACCAGCTATCGTCCCGGCAAATTTTTTAACGCGTCCCTGGACAAGGCCAGCGAATTCAACGAACGCCAGAGCCTTCGACTGACGAGTGCGGACGGTCACGACATTGCTGTCGTCCAGATCGCCGGCTTGGTGGCGCGGCGAATTCTTTGCCATACGACTCAAGGCCAAGAGGTTAAGGCCGGCGAAAGGTTCGGCATGATACGCTTCGGTAGCCGCGTCGACGTCTATCTGCCGTTCGGCGTCGAGCCGCTGGTGGCCGTCGGGCAAAGGTCGGTAGCCGGCGAGACCGTATTCGCCGATACTCGCGCCCAGGAACCCGCCCGTGCCGGCAGGGCCCACACATAAGCGCCCCGGGGAACCGCCATGAGAAGGCCTCGCCCAATCGGCTTCGCCAAATCCCAGAAAAAGCGATTCAGGGGCCTGTCGTTCAACCGCATGATACCCAACATCCTGACCCTGCTAGCCCTTGTGGCCGGTTTGACATCCATTCGGTTCAGTCTGGACGAACGCTGGGAATATGCAGTCCTGGCCATCGTCGCCGCCGGAATCCTCGACGCTCTCGACGGGCGTATCGCGCGGCTTTTGAAAGGCGCCAGCAAATTCGGCGCCGAATTGGATTCGCTTTCCGATTTCGCCTGCTTCGGAGTGGCGCCGGCGATCGACCTTTATTTGTGGTCGATGCGGGACGCCGGACGGCTGGGTTGGGTTTTGGTCATGCTGTTCGCCATCTGCTGCGGGCTCAGGTTGGCGCGTTTCAACGTAGCACTTGAAGATCAAGAAGCGCCGGCGTGGAAAGCGCGGTTTTTCACCGGCGTCCCGGCGCCGGCGGGCGCTTGCATTGTCCTGCTGCCGATGGTTTTTTCTTTTCAGGGGGGGGAAGATTTCTTTCGCCAACCCTGGGTCGTCGGCTTGTTCCTGTTGGTAGTCGCGGCCATGTTGGTCAGCACCATTCCCACCTATTCGTTCAAGAAACTTAAAATCGGCAGCCGGTGGATCCTGCCGACGATGCTGATTACCGGTGCCGTTGCCGTTTTCCTGATCAACGCGACCTGGATGACGCTGTCGACCATCGGGATTGCCTATATTGCCTCGATTCCGTTCAGCTTCCGCGACCACCGAGCGCTGAAAACCATACCCTCCGATTCCCGCGGCGGCGACCCCGGCGGTTGATTAGTCTGTCCTGAAAAAGTCTCTCGCCTCCGGCTCGGTCTACTATTTCATGGAACATAGAGGCCAAATCCGTCCTTTAGGTAGCTCGGAGGCCGCGGGGCGTCCCCCGTACATTGAATTGGGGGGACACCCCCCGGTAGCCCCCCGAGGGACGGATTTGGGGTTTATTCGTTCCGATCCGAGGACTTGTTTCGAATCGGGACGATCTAGAAATTGCAAGGTTTTGGAGCCGAGTTCTGCCAAGCCCATATCAAGAACCGCGGCGGTCCTTTTTCTGACGCCGGTCATTTTCGGCGCGCCGTTTGTCTTGCTTTCGGCGGTTTTCCTGAGCCCACTTGACGGGTCCCTCGAAGGCCCTTTTTTCCTAACGCAGGTCCCCATCTCGGCCCACGCCTTGGCCCTTGCGCCGGGACGGGGAAACCGGCGACATTGGCGCCATGCGCCCGCACCCCCGTCCGTTTTTGGTGCTTGCCTTCATTCTCATCATGGCCGCCCTTTTGTATGTCCAGGCGCCGCCAAGCCCGAAGCCGAGCCGGGCGCTGAAAGAAGCGGCAGAACGGCTCAAGGCCTACTACTGGGAGCGGCCGCCTCCGGTTGGCTGGAAAATTGCCGGAATCACCGTCCGCGAAGGCGAGGTGTGGGTCGAGATGGATCTTTCGAAATCCCTTCCGGACATGCCCTATGAAGCCATCGCCACGGCCCTTGGTGGCCAATGCCCGATGCGGTCCGATGTCACGTGGCGGGTCCTCGGCCCCGATCAAACCATCGAGATCCGTGGCAAGACCGCCAGTCATAAGCCATTCGTTGCCGTCGATTGCCGGGCCTTCATGGCCAGAACCCGAAGGGCCGACCCTTAATACCAAGGAGGGGTAATAACGACTCATAGGGACCGCCTGCCCCCATGCAATTTGGGGTATTTTCCGGGGCTCGGCTATGCCATGTTTCGGCCGCATCGGCGGCGCGACTTTTGGCCCGCCACTTATTTTAAGTAGGAACCTGAACGCCATGACGGCAGAGAACTGGAACCGAAAGACATGGCGCCTCGCCGGGCCGGTGATGATTTCCAATATCTCGGTGCCGCTTCTGGGAATTGTCGATACCGCTGTCGTCGGTTATTTACCGGGGCCGCAATTTTTGGGCGCCGTCGCCGTCGGCGCGCTCATTTTCAGCGTCATCTATCATGGCTGCAACTTTTTGCGCATGGGGACCACCGGTTTGACGGCGCAGTCCCTGGGCGCCCAAAATGCGGATGAGGTGCGCGCCTGGCTGGCGCGGGCGGGGCTTCTGGCGCTCGCCGTCGGCGCCGTGTTGATTACCGTTCAGGTTCCGGTCCTTTGGGCGTCGCTCAATATCGTCAGCCCCGGCCCCGAGGTCCAACCCTTGACCGACGTTTATTTTTCCATCCGCATCTGGGGGGCGCCGATGGCGCTTTTTAACTTTGCCATGCTGGGTTGGTTCTTCGGCATTCAGAACACCCGCGCCGCCCTGGCCACCCAGGTCTTCATGAACGGCGTCAACATCTTCCTCGATCTTTGGTTTGTCATCGGTCTGGGGTGGGGGGTTGAAGGCGTTGCCTGGGCGACTCTGATTTCCGAGGTCGGAGCCGTCGGCCTAGGGCTCTGGCTGGTGGGCCGCAATTTGCGCCGCGTCGGCGGCCATTGGCACCTGGAGCGGGCGGTTGACGGCCGCAGGCTTGCGCGCATGTTACGGGTCAACGGCGACATCCTGATCCGGTCGCTGTGCCTGCAGGCGGCTTTCGTCACCGTGACTGCTATCGGCGCCCGTATGGGCGACGCGATCTTGGCCGCCAACGCGGTGCTGTTGAACTTCCATATGCTCTCATCCTATGCGCTCGATGGCTTCGCCAACGCCGCCGAAGCGCTCACCGGAGAGGCTGTTGGCGCTAGCGACAGGGGCCGCTTTCGTCAGGCGGTCAAGGCCACCAGCCTCTGGGCGTTGGTTTTTTCCGTCGCTTTTACTCTCGCCTATTTGGCGATGGGCACCTTGTTTATCGACTTGATGACAGACGTCGAGGAGGTCCGGGAAGCGGCCCGCGTATACCTGCCTTGGGTTATTTTCTTGCCGATGATCTCGGTCTGGAGCTTCCAGCTCGACGGCATCTTCATCGGTGCCACATGGACCGCCGAAATGCGGAACGGCATGGCTATTTCGCTCGCCTTTTTCGCTGCCGCCCTTGTGGCGCTGATTCCGAGCCTGGAAAATCACGGACTTTGGCTCGCCTTTTGTTTGTTTATGGTCATTCGGGCGTTGACTCTGGGCGCCT
>CAZQZB010000016.1:0-42541 GCA_964597695.1 uncultured Thalassospiraceae bacterium
CGGAAACGGAATCCTGATACACCGGCACCGGGATGGCGCCCAACGCCTGCACCGCTGTCATCGACCAATAGAGATGCGGGCGGTTGTCGCCGCAGATGGTCACCTTGTCGCCGCGCTTCACCCCCATCGTCGCCAGCCCGCAGGCAATCGCCCGCACATTTTCGGCCACCTCGGCCCAGGTCCAAGACAACCAGATGCCGTAATCCTTTTCGCGGCTTGCCGGCTTATCGCCGCGTACGCGGGCGTTTTCGGCCAGCAGCTTCGGAAACGTGTCAAGGATTCCGAAATTAGGCTTTTCGCCGGTCATGGCCATCTCTCCCAAGGAAAGTGCGATTTGCCGCACCCGTCACATCTATTGGACGCAACGCGAAATCAAGCGTATATGACGAGGCCGTGTCCACCGCTTCAGGCACCATAAAGAGCCATATTGGACGGCGGACCTCAAGTCGAAAAAGGAATTCGGCGCCGTGGGAGGACTGATGTCACGCGATCGTGCCGAGTCGGCGGCTGGGTGGCGTACCATCGGGTGTCTTGTCAATGGGCCTCGGCGGTCCAAGATATAGACAAGCGTGGGAAAATGTGGTGTTTCTCGGAGCCCCGGAACCCCCACTCCAAAGAGGAGGAAAGCCTTGTCCATTACTGGCCAAGATAGCCTTAAAACCCGCCGCACCCTGAAGGTCGCGGGCAAGGAGTTCGATTACTTCAGCCTCAATGCGGCGGCGGACGCGGGCCTTGGGGATATTTCCCGCCTGCCAGTATCGCTAAAGGTGCTGCTGGAGAACCTGCTTCGCCATGAGGACGGGCGCACGGTCACGGTCGATGACGTCAAGGCGTTGGCGGGGTGGCTGGAAAAGCGCACGTCCGATCACGAAATCGCCTTCCGTCCGGCCAGAATCCTGATGCAGGACCTCACCGGCGTGCCGGCGATCGTCGATTTGGCCGCCATGCGCCAGGCCATGGCCGACCTGGGCGGCGATCCGGAAAAGATCAACCCGCAGTCGACCTGCAACCTGGTGATCGACCACTCGGTGATGATCGATTTCTCGGGCACCCCGGATGCCATGGAAAAGAACATCGTGCTCGAGTTCAAGCGCAACGGCGAACGCTATGCCTTCCTGAAATGGGGCCAGGCGGCGTTTTCGAACTTCACCGTGGTGCCGCCGGGGACCGGCATCGTCCACCAGGTGAACCTGGAATATCTGGCCAAGACCGTGTGGACCGAAAAAGAGGACGGACGCACGATCGCCATGCCGGACACGTTGGTCGGCACCGACAGCCATACCACCATGGTCAACGCCCTCGCGGTCCTGGGCTGGGGCGTCGGCGGCATCGAGGCCGAGGCCGCCATGCTGGGCCAGCCGGTGACCATGGTCATCCCGGATGTCGTCGGCTTCAAGTTCACCGGCGCGCTCCCCGAAGGCGCCATGGCAACGGACCTGGTGCTGCGCGTCGTCGAGATGCTACGCGAGAAGGGCGTGGTCGGTAAGTTCGTGGAATTCTTCGGCCCCGGCCTCGATGAGTTGACGCTCGCCGATCAGGCGACCATCGCCAACATGGCGCCCGAATACGGCGCCACCTGCGGCTTCTTTCCGGTCGACGGCGAAACAATCGGGTACCTGGAACTGACCGGCCGCGGCAGGGAAACCCTTCAGTTGGTCGAGGCCTATGCCCGGGAGCAGGGGCTGTGGCGGGACGCCGATACGCCGGACCCCGAATTCACCGAAACGCTGGAGCTCGATATCTCAAGCGTGGTTCCGGCCATCGCCGGGCCAAAGCGGCCCCAGGACCGGATCGACCTGACCCATTCCAAGCCGACCTTCGCCGACGCCTTGAAAAGCTTCGGCGTCGCCGACGAACCCCGCGCAGCCGAGGTTGAAGGGGCCGATTATCAGCTTCGGGACGGTGACGTGGTCATCGCCGCAATCACGTCGTGCACCAACACGTCCAACCCGTCGGTGCTGGTAGCGGCGGGGCTGTTGGCCCGCAACGCCGTCGCCAAGGGGCTGCGATCCAAGCCCTGGGTCAAGACGTCGCTGGCGCCGGGAAGCCAGGTGGTCGCCGATTACCTGGAAAAAGCCGGCCTCCAGGACGATTTGGACGCGCTGGGTTTTTACGTTTCCGCCTTCGGGTGCACGAGCTGCATCGGCAACTCTGGCCCCCTGGCCGAGCCCATCGCCCAAGCCATCGACGGCAGTGACCTGGTGGCAACGGCGGTGCTCAGCGGCAACCGCAACTTCGAGGGCCGCATCAACCCCAGGGTCAAGGCCAACTATCTTGCGTCGCCGCCGCTGGTGGTGGCGTATGCCCTGGCCGGCTCCATGACCCGCGATCTCTATAACGAGCCCCTGGGCAAGGGCGCCGATGGCGAGCCCGTCACCCTGAAGGACATTTGGCCGTCCAACAAGGAGGTCGCCTCGACGGTAACGGCGTGCCTCAGCAGCGATATGTTCGAAAAGCGTTATGCCGACGTCTACCAAGGACCCAAGGAATGGCGGGCCATTGGCACCGAAGGGGGCGGGCTGTTCGATTGGCCCGACGTCTCCACCTACGTCAAATACCCGCCTTACTTCGAGGATATGGGCCCGGAGCCGGCACCGCCCGAGGACATCATCGGCGCCCGGCAGCTTCTGATCCTGGGCGATTCGGTGACCACCGACCATATCAGCCCCGCCGGCGCCATCCCGAAAGACAGCCCGGCCGGCGAATACCTACTCGAATATCAGGTGCGGCCCGGGGACTTCAACTCCTACGGTTCGCGCCGCGGCAACCACGAGGTGATGATGCGGGGCACCTTCGCCAACATCCGCATCCGGAACGAAATGGTGCCGGACAGAGAAGGCGGCTGTTCAAGACATTACCCGTCCGGCGACGAGGGCACGGTCTATGAAATCGCCATGCGATACGTTGACGAGGGCGTGCCTCTGGTGGTCGTCGGCGGCAAGGAATACGGCACCGGGTCCTCGCGCGACTGGGCGGCCAAGGGCTCCCGGCTGCTGGGGGTCCGGGCGGTGATCGTCGAAAGCTTCGAGCGCATCCACCGCTCCAATCTCATCGGCATGGGCGTCCTGCCGCTGCAGTTCAGGGACGGTCAGGACCGCAAGACCCTCAAGCTCGACGGCACCGAAACGTGGGACATCTCCGGCCTGAAGGGCGGCATCACGTCGGGCATGGACGTGGCGGCCCGGATTACCCGTGCTGACGGCTCGGCGGACGAGATCACGCTGACCTGCCGCATCGATACCCTGGACGAGGTCGATTACTACCTGCACGGCGGCATCCTGCAATACGTGCTCAGGCAGCTGATGGCCGAGGCGGCTTAAGCGGACCCGAAGCTCCGCCTTCACGTTTCCGTTATTTGGCAATACCTCACCCCGATGTGATTGGCCTTTACCGGGGCCATCAAATATGTTCGGGGCATGAGAAATCTATTCAACGCCGTTGCCCTCGCGGCCGCCCGGGAGCGACGCCTTTGGACGAACGGCCGAGGACGATTCTGATTTGCGAGAACCGGGGCTTCAAAGCCGATGAGCCGTCGAGCGCGGCGCGCGGCAGCTTCGCCATCGCCGAGGCTATCGAAAGGGGGGGTGGGGGAACGGCGCATCGATATTTCAGTCGAACGCTTCATCTGCCTCGGCCAGTGCACCAAGGGTCCAACGGTGAAATTGGTGCCCGGAGAATCATTTTGGGAACGACACCGAATATGGTTGAAGGAAACCTCGACCGGCCGGAAGCGGCCTGCGGCCTCAAGGCCGGGGAGGATGCAGGCCCATCGGTCCATCTTCTTAGGTTCTGAGGCCCCCCGGGGGCTTATGTCTTCGTCTTCAAGCCGCTTTCCATGAAGGCCTGGAGCCGGCGCGAGAAAGCCTTGGGGTCGTTGACCACTTCACCTTCGACGATCTTCGCCTGATCGAAAAGCAGATGCGCCGCGTCGACGATGAGCGGATCCTGGCCGTCGCCCTTCTTGGCCCGCTTGGCCAGCCTCTTGATCAGCGAGTGACCGGGATTGACTTCGAGCACCCGGGGGGTGAATTCGGAGTCGGTCAACTGGCGGTGCTGCTTCAACATCCTTTCGATGCGGATGTCCATATCACCTTCCTCGGCGACTAGGCAAACGGGGCTATCGGTCAGGCGTTCGGACGGGCGCACGTCCTTGACCTCATCGCCCAGCGCCACCTTGAACTGCGCCAATAGCGGCTGGATCGCCGCCGCGGCATCTTTTTCCTTGCCTTTTCCCTTGTTTTTCCCTGGGGCCTTATCCTTACCGTCCTTCTTCCCGACCTTTATTTTGTCGAGGTCGGCGCCGGCCCGGGTCGCTGATTTGAAGGTTTTTTCCTTATAGGTGCCGACCGACGAAATCCAGAAGTCGTCTACCGGGTCGGTCATCATCAGCACCTCGATCCCCTTGGCCTTGAAGCCTTCCAGGTGCGGGCTGACCACCATGGCATCCACGTCTTCGCCGGAGATGTAGTAGATGGCGTCCTGGGACTCCTTCATGCGGCCGACGTAATCATCGAGGCTGACCAAGCCATCCCGGGGGCCGTCCCGTGCGCTGCTTTTAAACCGTGCCAGGCCTAGAATCTTGTCGCGGTATTTGTGGTCCTCGTAGATGCCTTCTTTCAGCACGGCGCCGAAATTCTCCCAGAACCGGGCGTAGTCCTCTGGTTTCTTATTGGCCTTTTTCTTGAGCTCGCCCAAGACGCGATTGATCAGGCCCGACCGAATCTTCATGAGCTGCGAGTTGTGCTGGAACATATCGCGGCTGATGTTGAGCGGCAGGTCCTCGGAATCGACGATGCCTCTGACGAAGCGCAGGTAAGGCGGCAGCAAGGCCTCGCAGTCGTCGGTAATGAAGACGCGTTTTACGTAGAGCTTGACCTGGGGCTTGCGGTCCGGGTGGAACAGGTCATAGGGGCGGGTCGAGGGGATGAACAAGAGACTGGTATAGGCCAACACCCCTTCGACGCTGTTGTGAAGCGTTATCCACGGGTCGTCAAAGACATGCCCAACGTGGTGGTAGAATTCCTTGTACTGATCGCCAGTGATCGATTTCCGGTCGCGGGTCCAAAGCGCCGATGCAGTGTTGAGCGTCCTTTCGCCCTCGTCCTCGCCCGCGTCCCCACCGCCGTCCTTGAGCACGATAGGAATGCCGATGTGGTCGGAATACTGTTTGACGATGGTCTCAATGCGCGCCGGTTCCAGGAAATCTTTTTGGCTTTTTTCCAGGTGGACGACGACGTCAGTGCCCCGGGCCCCGCGTTCCGCTTCCTCGATGGTGAACGTGCCCTTGCCGTGCGACGACCACAGCCAGGCCTTGGCCTCGCCGGCCTTCCGGGTCAGGACGTCGACCTTGTCCGCGACCATGAAGGACGAATAGAAACCGACCCCGAACTGACCGATCAGCGCCATGTCGCCCGTTTCACCGGATTTATTTTTGCCGGTTTTATTCTTGGCCGAGTCGCCTGAAAGCCGGTCGACGAACGCCTGGGAGCCGGACCTGGCGATGGTGCCCAGCATCTCGGTCAATTCGCCGTGGCTCATGCCGATGCCGTTGTCGGTGACGGTTAATGTCTTGGCTTTTTCGTTGACGGCAAGGACGATCCTGAAATCGGTGTCCCCTTCGGTCAGTTTCGGCTCGGTCAGGGCCGTGTACCTGAGCCGGTCGCAGGCGTCGGACGCGTTGGAGATCAACTCACGCAGGAAGATTTCCTTATGGCTGTAAAGCGAGTGGGCGACGATATTTAAAAGCTTGCTGACTTCCGCCTGAAAAGTGAAATTTTCCTTTGCCATGAATTCTCCCCGATGCTTTCTGGCGCTTGATATGTGTTTTATGGCCCCAAAACACAAGCCCCGGCGAATAGTAACGCCGGATTTCCCGAGTTTCCCGAAAGCCGACAATCCTGGCGCCTTGACGCTCCGGCGCTGCCTCCGCAAGCTTGGGGACGATGTGGTTTCTTACCCCCGATAAGGAAAAGCTAAAAAAGGCACGCCTTCGTCTGCTGGCCGAGATCGAGGTCAACGCCCGTGAAACCGCATCGTGGACCGGGCGGGAACGGTTTTCGGATCGCGTGATGGCGGCCATGGACCGTGTGCCGCGCCACGAATTCGTCAAGCTCGGCGATCAGGTCACCGCCTACGCCAACAGGCCCCAGGCCATCGGTTTCGGCCAGACCATCTCGCAACCCTATATCGTCGCCCTGATGACCGATCTTCTGGATCTCGCCGAAACCGACCGGGTGCTCGAAATCGGTACCGGGTCGGGATACCAAGCCGCCGTGGTGGCGGAACTGGCGGCCCGGGTGTTCAGCATCGAAAGCGTCGGCAAACTCGCTCAAAGTGCCCGTGAATGCTTGGCCCGCCTAAACTACGGCAATATTGAAGTCAGGATCGGCGACGGGTTCGGGGGCTGGCCGGAAGAAAGCCCGTTTGACGCCATCATCGTCACCGCGGCGCCGGAACGAATTCCCGAAGTGCTGGTCGAACAGCTCCGCCCCGGCGGGCGCATGGCCATCCCCATCGGCCGGGTGCACGAGACCCAGAACCTGGTCCGGGTGACCAAGGACCCCGAAGGCGAAACCACCGAACAGGCGATGCTGCCGGTGGCCTTCGTGCCAATGGTTAGAAAAAAGACCGGATAGCGCTCCAGCCCTGAAATTAAAGAGATCGTAGAACCGATGGCGGCGGTCATCACCCATTTCCCGGGGGCGGGGTAGCGGGTGGTAGGCAAGGGCGGCTCCTTCGGCGGGTGGGCGAGGACACCTATCCATTAGTTCTGGAAGGCGAAATAAATAGCCTCCTCGACGCCGACGGAGCGGATGAGGCTCTGGGCAAGCTAGCGCTGGTAATTCGATTTGGTTTCCATAACTCGGGAATCCTAAAAGGAAGTGGCCGAAAGAGCCAATCAAGCCCTGTTAACAGGGCGTGAGAGGAACGTGAGGGGTCTTCACGGGTGTGTCAGAATGGGCGCGCGGGCGCCTTCTCGCCCCCCCCTAAGCCTTGCCTTCGGCCCCTCAAACCTGCTTCCCTTACAAGATCATGCAGATCGACACCTCCCGCCAGCGTTCGCGCATCGTCGCCGTCTTGGGGCCGACCAACACCGGCAAGACGCACCTGGCCATGGAGCGCATGCTGGGCCACCAAAGCGGCATGATCGGGTTCCCGCTCAGGCTGCTGGCGCGCGAAAACTACGACCGCGCTTGCGCCATTAAGGGCAAGGCCCAAGTGGCGCTGATCACCGGGGAGGAAAAGATCGTGCCGCCGGGCACGCGCTATTTCCTGTGCACGGCGGAATCCATGCCGCTCGACCGCGAGACGGCGTTCGTCGGCATCGACGAGATCCAGATGGGCGCAGATCCGGACCGGGGCCACGTCTTTACCGAAAGGCTGCTCGGTGCTCGGGGCACGGAAGAGACGATGTTCATGGGCTCGGACACCATCAAGCCGCTGCTCCGGCAACTGGTCCCGGAGGCCGAATGCATCACCCGGCCCCGGATGTCGACGCTCAGCTATGCCGGCGAATGCATGACGGCGCGTTTGAAGCCGCGCACCGCCGTCGTCGCCTTCAGCGCGTCAGAGGTCTATGGGCTTGCCGAACTGGTACGCCAGAAGCGGGGCGGCGCGGCGGTGGTGATGGGCGCGCTTAGCCCCCGCACCCGCAACGCCCAGGTGGCCATGTACCAGGAAGGCGAGGTCGATTACCTGGTCGCCACCGATGCCATCGGCATGGGCCTCAATCTGGACGTTGGACACGTCGCCTTCGCCGCCAAGGCCAAGTTCGACGGCCGCCGGCACCGCCCGCTGACGGCGGCCGAACTGGCGCAGACGGCGGGCCGCGCCGGGCGCCACATGAACGACGGCACCTTCGGCACCACGGGCGCCCACGGGCCGCTGGACGCCGACCTCGTGGCCTGCATCGAAAACAGCCACTTCGAGCCCTTGAAGTTCCTTTGCTGGCGCAACCCGAACCTCGATTTTTCGTCCCTGGACGCGCTCATCCAGAGCCTCGACGCCCCGCCCCGCACTCAGGGGCTGTTGAAGGCGCGTCCCGCCGATGACGAACTGGTGCTCGGACACCTGGCCCGGGAGCCCGACGTTGCCACCCTGGCCGCTGCCCCCGGCGGCTTGCGGCGGCTTTGGGACGTCTGCCAGATCCCCGACTTCGGCAAGGTGATGAGCGACGCCCACGCCCGCTTGCTGGGGGCAATTTACCGGCACCTGATGTCTGGCGAAATATCTGGCGAAGGCTGCATCCCCACCGACTGGATGGCGGCCCAGGTGGCGCGCCTGGAGCGCACCGACGGCGATATCGAGACCTTGGCCGGGCGCATCGCTTCCATCCGCACCTGGACCTACGTTTCCTACCGCTCTGACTGGCTCGACGACGCCGGCCACTGGCAGGAATGCACCCGGGGCATCGAGGACAAGCTGTCCGACGCCCTCCACCTGGGCTTGACCCAGCGCTTCGTCGACAAGCGGACGTCGATCCTGCTCAGCCGCATCCGGGAACGCGACGACCTCCTGGCCGAAGTTGACGACAAGGGCGACGTCACCGTGGAGGGCCATTTCGTGGGCCGGCTGGAGGGCTTCCGGTTTATCCCCGACGGAGACGCAAGCCTTAACGACGGAAACCTCGCCGGCGGCGGTCTTGACGGCGGCGCCCGGAAGACGGTGAGCAACGCCACCGCGAGGGCGCTCCGGGGCGAGATCGCGGCTCGGCTGAGGTGCCTCGAGGCTGATGGTGACGAAATGTTCCGGCTGGCCGCCGACGAAAGCGGCTGGGACCGGCGGGTCCAATGGCGGGGCGAAGACGTTGCCCGCCTAATCGCCGGGCCGGGACTCCTGAAACCAGTAGCGGCGCCCCTTGCCAGCGAGCTTCTCGAAAACCCCGCCGGGGACCAAGTGCGCCGGCGACTGCAGGCGTGGATCGACGGTCGGGTAGGGGAAACCCTGTCCCCGCTTTTTCTGGCCGCTGCCGATGTGCCAGGGAAGGCCAGAGGGACGGCCAGGGGGCCGGTGAGGGGGATCTTGTTCCAACTCTCCGAAGCGCTGGGCTCTCTGGACAGGGATGCCGTCGACGACTTGATCGAGGCCCTCGGCCGGGCCGATCGCAAGATTCTCAGGCAAATGGGCGTCCGCATCGGACGCCATGGGGTCTACATGCCGGCACTCCTGAAGCCCCGTGCCGTCTCCATGCGCGGGCTTTTGTGGGTGGTGCACCGGGATATAGCCGCCCCCCCGTCCCCCCCGCCGCCAGGAAGGGTATCCACTGATGTTATCGGCGGTGCCCCCGATGGATTTTACGGGGCCCAGGGCTATGTCCGCTTCGGCGCCCTGGTGGTGCGCCGCGACATGGTCGAACGGTTAGCGTCGAAGGCCTGGACGCTTGCGAGGAAGGGATCCTTCACGGCGACGCCGGAACTGCTGTCCCTGGCCGGGTGTGGGGCGGATGAGATGACGGATATCCTGACCGGCCTCGGCTACCGCCCGCAGGCGAACAAGGACGGCGTCCTCCGGTTTCGCCACAGGGATCGGGTCCAGAGGAAGAATAAGGGAAAGAATAAGGCCAATACCAAGGGCCAGAGCCAGGGCCAGGGTCGGGGCAAGACGAAGGCGAAGCCCGCCGCTGGGAAGTGGAGGTCTTCTAAGGACTCGCCGTTCGCCAAGCTCCGGGACTTAACGGTTGCCCCAGGGAAATAGGGGGGGATAGGGTGGGCGATAAGGAGACGGGGGAATCGCAACGGCTGGATAAGTGGCTGTGGTATGCGCGGTTCTTCAAGAGCCGTTCCCTGGCGACGCGGGTGAGCGCGAAGGGCAGGATCAGGATTAACGGCAAAGTGATCAGGAAGGCCCACCAGGGACTTCATGTGGGCGATTTGCTGACCTTTCCCAAGGGCCACGACATCCGGGTCGTCCGCGTCGTCGATTTAGGCTCCCGCCGTGGCCCGGCGGCCGAAGCCCAGACCCTTTTTGACGACCTCGACCCGCCGATCCCCCGGAAAAAGGCCGAGAAAAAGGCCGATTCCGGGGCACCGGCCCAACGCAAACTTGGCCACGGCCGCCCAACCAAGCGGGAACGGCGGGAGACGGATCGGTTCAGAGGTGGCGCCTGAGCCTCGACTTCCGCTTTTAGCCATGAACCGATTTTGTAGTGACCTAAGGGTCAACGTAAAAACAATTCAATATAAATCTCACGGCGGAAAAGTCCGCTTCCGAAACCCCGATGATGGTGAATACGCCCGTCGCAATACTGAAGAACACCGAAGGGGCGGCTTACTCTTTTCGCCGGAACAACACGATCAAATTGTTGGCCGGCATCTCGACGGTATCGGCGAGTTCCAGCCCCTGGTCCGCCGCCGCCCCGGCGACATCGGCGAGGCGGCGAATTCCCCACGCCGGATCGCGGGCCTTGAGGCTTTCATCGAACATGAAATTCGAGGGCGCCGTCGGCCTTCCGGCGACCAGGAATGGGCCGTAAAGGAAAAGCATGCCGGTCGCGGTCAAGACCCGCCCGGCGCCGGCCATCAGGCCCAGGCAACAGTCCCAGGGCGCGATGTGGATCATGTTGGCGGAGAATACCGCCGCCGCCCGGCTCACCGGCCAGGTGGCCGCGGTCACGTCCAGGTCCACGGGCTCCAACAGGTTGGGGGCTCTAGCGCCGTCCCGCCAGGCGGCGATGGAGACCCTGAGTTCCGGGTCGGGGTCACTGGGCTGCCAGTCTAGGCCGGGGAAACGGGGTGCGAAATAAGCCGCGTGCTGGCCGGTACCGGACCCGATCTCGAGCACCAGGCCGGCCTCGGGGAGAACCCGCTCCAAAATGTCCGCGATGGGCCCCCGGTTGCGCTCGCTAGACTCCGAGAACCGGCAGCGTCCCTGGTAGGAATCGGGGGAGATATCGGGGACGGTATGGGGGAGACGGCCAGAGGGACGGCCAGGGGGGTGCCTGGGGATTTCGTTTTCCTTTGCCATCCCCGAAAGGTAAGAGGCCGGTATGGCGTGGACAAGGGTGCGATCGTTTCAAATTGAATCAATTTGAAACGATTAAGCCCTCTAATTTATAACCTTAGGGTCTTATTCCCCAGCTCCAAAAGGTTGTAGCGGCCCGATCCGGTGTGATAGGCAGGTCCATGATTAACCGGATCAAGGCCCTGATCTTGGGTTCCGGCGCCTCCGGTGCCGGCATCGGCGGGGATGGCGGCGACGAAACCCAGGTGGCGGCGGTGGCTTTGCTGGTCGAGGCGGCGGTCATGGACGGCGATTTCGACGACGACGAACGGCGGACCATCGCCCGGATTCTGGGCCGGCAATTCGGCCTTGAGGCGGCCGGGGTCGAGGACCTGATCTGGGCCGGAAAGCAGGCTGTGGAACGCTCGAACCAGCTTTACGCCTTCACGAGCGTCGTCAAGAAGGGCTTTGACTTTGAGCAAAGGATCGGAATGATCGAAATGCTGTGGGAGGTGGCCTACGCCGATGGCGAACTTCACGATTTTGAGGCCTCGCTGGTGCGCCGCGTCTCCGGGTTGATCCACGTTCCCGACCGCGACAGCGGCATGGCGCGCAAGAGGGTGCTGAAACGTTTAGGGTTGAACGTTTAGGCTTGGCCGGGGGCAGGGAGCAACCGGAAAACAGCGCCAACGGGCTTGCACTGGCGGGAGAAAGTGCGGTAAGCAGAAAAAGGGTTCGGCAACGGAGAACACAATGACCTACATCGTTAATGATAACTGCATCAAATGTAAACTGATGGATTGCATCGAAGTCTGCCCCGTGGACTGCTTTTACGAGGGCGAAAACATGCTGGTCATACATCCCGATGAATGCATCGATTGCGGCGTCTGCGAGCCCGAGTGCCCGGTGGAAGCCATCGTTCCTGATACCGAGCCCGATCTCGAAAAATGGCTCGACATCAACACCGAATATGCGTCCAAATGGCCCAACATTAACCGCAAGGGGGAGCCGCCCGCCGATGCCGACGAGTGGCGGGATAAACCCAACAAGGCCGAGCTTTTCAGCCCCGAACCGGGCAAGGGAAACTAGCCCTACGTGTCTTAGGGCTCGGACCCGTATGGCCGGCATCCGGGGTTCCCGGCCCGGCCGATCCCTGGCCGTTCATAGGCCCTTTGGGGGCTATCGGAGGCCGGTCGGAGGCCATTTCTCGCCCGATCTTCCGATTTCCGCCAAATAGGGTGCTAGGCGACTGTTTCCGGAGTTTTTTTTGGGTTGAAATTATGTTATAATAGGCCTCGCCGGCCGTTAGAGGGCGCTTTTTTTGCGCCTTGAAAGCAGAGAACCGGCATTCGGTTATAAGATTGGAAACCCTTGAGGAATGCACCTGAGCGGACGAACAACCACTGACCAAAGGGAATTGGCGTCTCCCGTGACGCTCCGTGATGCCCCGGGACGCCCGCAAGCGTCCGGAAGGCGGGTTATCGACCGTTGCTCTAGGAGAACAAAAACATATGGCTGCGAAGAATGCGAAGAAGAAAAAACCGCTATTCAATCCCGGCGATTTCGTCGTCTATCCGACCCACGGCGTCGGCAAGGTCACCAGTGTCGAAATACAGGAGATTGCCGGCCAAAAGCTGAAACTGTTCGTCATTTCCTTCGACCGCGACCGGATGACGCTCCGGGTTCCTGTCGCCAAGGTGGCGACGTCGGGTCTGCGCAAGTTGAGCTCCCGCAAGATGATGGACAACGCCATGGAGACTCTCAGGGGCCAGGCCAGGGTAAAACGCACCATGTGGAGCCGCCGGGCCCAGGAATACGAGGCCAAAATCAATTCCGGCCATCCCGTCTCGATCGCCGAAGTGCTACGCGACCTGCACCGCAAACCCTGCCAACCGGACCAGTCTTTCAGCGAACGCCAGATTTTTGAATCGGCGCGCGACCGCCTAGCCTACGAGTTGGCGGCGGTGGAAAAAATCGACGTCGAGTCGGCGACAGAGAAGATGGAGAAACTCCTCCAGGCCGCCTGAGGGGAGTGCCGATGGCGGCGAACCCGGTTCCGGAAAAAATTATCTCCGGCGGACAGTCCGGCGTCGACCGGGCGGCGCTCGATGTCGCCCTGGAAAGGGGGATTCCCTGCGGCGGTTGGGCGCCCAAGGGCCGGCGGGCGGAAGACGGCGTCATCCCCGAACGCTATCCGCTCAGGGAAACCCTCAGCGAGGATTCCGGGGAGCGCACCCGCAACAACGTCCAGGATTCCGACGCCACCTTGGTGCTTACCAGAGACCTTCCCCAAGGCGGCACCCTGTTGACCCTTGAGGAGGCACATGCGCTGGGCCGCCCTCACCTCGTCGTCAATCTTGGTCGGGCGCCGGACCCGGGCCAGGCGGCCCGCTGGCTCCGGCAGTCGGGCGCCGGCGTCCTCAACGTCGCCGGTCCCAGGGAAAGCACGGCCCCCGGGATTCACCAAACGGCAAGCCGGTTCCTAAAAGCGGTTCTCGATCTCACTCGGTGACGATCTTGACCACATGGCCAGGCCCCAGTCCCTGGCCCGGATCAAGCCCGTTGAGGACCTCGAACCATCTGAGGCCGAACTTATCGAACGGCATTCGGGCGGCCAGGCTTTTCGGCGTGTCGCCGGGTTTGGTGTTCACCACCTTGATCCGGAGCGGCTTGATCGCATCCGCTTCTTCTCGGCTGATGCGGCGGAAGCTGTAGATGGTGCGCTGGAAATCGACTTTGAGCCTGCCGGTCATGTTGGGTGGCGAGATGAACTTCAGCCTGAAGATGCGCTTCGGCCCGCCCCGGATGGCGATCAACCGGAGGTCTTTTGCCCCGCGTTGAGTGTTGATGCGGCCCGCCGCCGTGGCCGCCTCGAAGCCGTTGATGTAGATGCGCTCCAAGCCTGAGAGGGAAAGCCCGCTGGCCCAGGTATTGGCGATGTAGCCGGTGAGCGTCCGCGCTTGGTTGGCCGATTTTTCCCGCGCCATGTCGAACACGACCACAGATTGTTTGGGCCCGCGCGCGACCACCTGGCCCGGCGCATTGAACAGCACGAACCCCGGCGGCACCTCGAAGCGGATGCCGAGTTCGGGATGGATGAATTCGCGGCCCCGGCGCACGCCCTGTTCCGGGTCGTCGCCGAACACCATGCCGTCGATTTCGGCAAGAAATACCGTGCGCCCGAAAACCGGCCGCACCACCCTCGCCGCCTTGGCTAGCTTGATGGCCTGGCCGATGCGCTGGGCGGTGCGGGGGTGGGTGGCCATGATGTTGTTGGGCGCGCCCCCCTTCTTGCCCTCCATGGCGCGCTCCAGCTCCTCGTGCGCCTTCAGCTTGTGGAAGAAGCTGGTCATGGCCTGGGGGGAGTAGCCCGCGCGGCTTAGGTAGCGCACACTCAGCATGTCGGATTCCAGTTCCTGCTCGCGGGAATAGCTCTGCATCGCCGCCTGTGCGCCGAAGCTGATCATTTGCCCGATGCCGGACGGCACGCCCGTGGCGCTGCCCAGCGCGCCCAGCACCATCAGCCCTAAGTTCGTCGCCTGTTCGGTGGAATAGCGTTCCGCCGTGTGGCGCGCCGTCACGTGGCCGATTTCGTGGGCCAGCACGCCGGCCATCTCGGCTTCGTTGTCGGCCAGCGCCAAAAGCCCGCGCGTGATGTAGACGTAGCCCCCCGGCAGCGCAAGGGCGTTGACCTTGTCGGAGTTGAGGATGGTGAAGGTATACTTTAGGCCGCCAGTTTCGGCGTGGCGCGTGAGTTTTAGTCCGATGCGACGCACGTAGGCGCGCAGCTTGGCGTCGCCATAGGCGCCGCCGAATACCTTGATCAGCTTGGGATGTTCCTCGGCGCCGATGCGCTTCTCGTCTTCGGGCGACATGAAGGCGGTGAAACTCTGCTTGCCGGTCACGGGATTCGTCGTGCACGCGGCCAGAACCAACAAAGCCGGAAGAAGGGGGGATATGCGCCACCAGCGGATCATGGGAAAAACCATAGCATCGGCCTCAGTCCGCCAACAGTTCGATTTGTTCGGGGTAGGTGGCCACGATCATCGGGCCGTTGCGTTTTTTCAACAAGCCGCGGTCCCTGAGCCACCGGACCTCGAGCGCCAGGGGATCGAGGCCCGCCTTGGCGAACAGGCTCCGGACCTTGGCTTCGAGCACGATCGTGAAGTTGGTGCGCCAGTCGTCGCCGAAATTCAGGTAGATCCGGCCCTTGACCCGGGCCGCCTGGACCGGCGCGATGACGGCATAGAACGGATGCCCCCAGATGCCCAGCCGCGCCCTCCGTGCCGAACTTTCCAGGGCCAGCATCTTGGCCACGCGGGCGCGGTTGTGTAGGTTTGACCGAGAGATTGTTGTTTCAGCGAAGAAGCCAGCTTCCTGGGCATTCGCTTCCGGGACGGCCGCCATCAGAAAACCAGCAACGCTTTGAACAGGTCTCTCATGGTGTTTTGAACCCGGCCATTTCGCGGACCTCCGCCGGCGTCTTTCCGGCCTCGCGCAAGGACCGGATCATCAGCGGTCTTTGTTTCCCTGTCGGACCTTCGGTCCTCCCCGCCTCTTGTTCCCGCTTGGCCAAGCGCCCGCCTGTCTCGGTGGTCAACATTCGGTGGTGGTGGTAGTCGGGCGCCTCGAACCCCAACAGCACCTGCAACAGCCGGTGCACATGGGTGGCGGCGAACAGGTCCTCGCCCCTTGTGACCAGTGTCACCCCTTGCATGTGGTCGTCGACGGTGACCGCCAGATGGTAGCTGGTGGGCGTGTCCTTGCGGGCCAGCACCACGTCGCCGAAAATTTCAGGCTCGGCGAACACCGTGCCGCGTTCCCGGTCCGTCCAGGTCAGGGGGCCGGCGTCGGCGGTCGCCAAAGCGGCCGCCTGGGCCATGTCGAGGCGCAGCGCGAAGGGCCGGCCTTCGTCTTTATGCCGCCGCCGTTCATCGAGCGAAAGGGAGCGGCAGGTGCCGGGATAAATGGGACCGTCGGGACCGGCGGGCGCTCCGGAAGGCACGCCGTGAGGCGCCATTCCCGAACTCTCGATTTCAGCCTGGATTTCCTTGCGGGTGCAGAAGCAGGGATAGACCAGTTCCCGGGTCTCCAAAGTCGTGAGCGCGTTCCGGTGATTGCCAATATGTTCCGATTGCCGGCGCACCGGTTGCTCCCACGACAGCTCCAGCCATGCCAGGTCTTTGAGGATAGCGGCCTCAAACTCGGGCCTGGAACGGCCCGGGTCGATGTCCTCGATGCGCAATAGCAACCGGCCCCCCGCCTCTTTGGCCTTGGCGTCGGCGAACAACGCCGCATAGGCGTGGCCCAGGTGCAGGTAACCTGTGGGGCTGGGAGCGAAGCGAGTTACAGTGTTCATGATAAGGATTGGGGCGGGGATTGGAGATGCCGTGACAATACCATGCTTTTTCGGCTAAGACTGAACAGACCACTCCTGCTGAAACCGGTCCAAGAGGTCCCAGATTCCGGAAACGCCAACCCTCAACGGCCCGGCCCTGGCTTCCGCCTCGGGCGCGAGCCCCCGGCAACTGGTGATCCTGCTCCACGGTGTCGGTTCCGACGGCGACGACCTGATCGGGGTGGCGCCCTACTTCCAGAAGGTCCTGCCCGATGCGCAATTTATCGCGCCTAACGCTCCTTTTGCCTTCGACATGGCGCCCCCGGGCCTTCAGGCGGGCTACCAGTGGTTCTCCCTCCAGGACATGAGCCCGGCGGCCCGGTTGGCGGGAACGCAAACTACGGCGCCCATTGTCGATGCCTTCATAGACCAACAACTGGCCGAAACGGGGCTTTCCGACGACAAACTGGCGTTGATCGGCTTTTCCCAGGGCACCATGATGTCTCTTTACGTCGGCTTCCGGCGCGCCAACCCGGTGGCCGGGATCATCGGTTATTCCGGCATGCTGGTAGGCCCGGGGCTGCTGGCCGACGCCATCAAATCCAGGCCGCCGGTGCTTCTGGTGCATGGCGACGCCGACGACGTGGTGCCGGTGGAGGCGCTGTCGGCGGCGGTCGACGGGCTAGAGTCCGCCGGCGTCGAGGTCCGGCACCACACCCGCCCCGGCCTCGGCCACAGTCTGGACGACAACGGCATCCGCCTCGGCGTGGAGTTCCTGGCCGACGTTTTCGGCGTCGATCTGGAGCAACTGTCCGATTAGGCCGAACATCCGAAAGTCGTCCAAAAGTCGTCATCGGGTCGTCATCCGGTCATAACCCGGTCATCATTCGGTCGTCCTAAAGTCGTCACTCCCTTCAACAGAGCCCCTCCCGGGGGCCAAGAGATCCCGTGATGTCCCTGGGAGGCACGAGGGGGCGCATTCGAGGGGAAATCCGGGTTTGTCAAGGAATCCCGGCATAGTGTAAGCTCCCGGCCGCAATCCTTGGGAGGATGAATTCCTGTTCACGGCGGTCGAAAATTACCCGGCCCTGGTCCTCAACGCCGATTTCCGGCCGTTGAGCTATTTTCCGTTGTCCTTGTGGTCGTGGCAGAACTCGGTCAAGGCGGTGTTCCTCAGCCGGGTCAACGTCGTCTCCGAGTACGACCGGGTGGTGCACTCGCCGAGCACGGAGCTGTCCCTGCCCAGCGTCATTGCGCTGAAGCGCTACGTGCCCATGGACCGGCAACCCGCCTTCACACGGTTCAACGTCTTCCTGCGCGACGCCTTTAGGTGCCAGTACTGCGGCCACGGCTTTCCGACCGAGATCCTGACCTTCGATCACATCATCCCTCGTTCGAAGGGCGGCACCACCGTCTGGGACAACGTGGTCACCGCGTGCGAGCCCTGCAATCTCAGGAAAGGACACCGGTTGCCCAGGGAATCGGGGATTCGGCCGCTGCGCCGGCCGCGCCGGCCTTCCAACTTTGAGCTGCAGGAAAACGGCCGTGCCTTTCCACCCAATTTCCTGCACGAAAGCTGGCGCGACTTCCTCTATTGGGATACCGAGCTGGAGAGCTCCTGATCGGGCTGGGAATATCGTCTAGTCCTGCCAGAACCGTTTCACCGCTTCCAGCCGGGCCGATCGGCGATCAACGCCGATATCATCGAGAAGGCGGTCGTCCAATTCCGACAAGGCCCTCCGCTGGAGGGCGCCCGAATGCCTGAAAGGATGGATCAAGCGGACTAGGGTGCCGGGCCAGATCGTCGTTCTGGATGCGGGAAGGGGCGCCTTGAATTGCCTGCTCGGCATTAAAACCGCTTGATCCGGACGGTGGAAGCATTTGACAAACCACCGCATTACCGTATATTCCGCGCCTTCATTCCCGGGAACGCGGGCGAGCGTATAAGCGCCGCCGCCCCGCTCCGCTCGGCTTCGGCAGGAGCAAGGTGAGGCCTACCGGGATAAAACAACACCCGGATCAACGCGGGAGCGGCATCATGACGAAACGCGTCAAGTCCAAGTACAAGATCAACCGCCGTCTCGGCGTCAACCTTTGGGGGCGGCCAAAAAGTCCCGTCAATACCCGCGACTACGGCCCCGGGCAGCACGGCCAGCGGCGCGGTCGCAAGCCGTCCGACTTCGGCCTGCAGTTGATGGCGAAGCAGAAACTCAAGGGTTATTATGGCAACATCACCGAAAAGCAGTTCCGCCGCTACTACCGGCAGGCGGACCGCCGCCGCGGCGATACGTCGGAAAACCTGATCGGGTTTTTGGAACGTCGCCTAGACGCAGTGGTATATCGGATGAAGTTCGTGCCGACCGTGTTCGCCGCCCGACAGTTCGTCAACCATGGCCATATTCTGGTCAACGGCAAGCGGGTTAACATCCCCAGCTTCCTGGTCAAGGAAGGCGACGTCATCGAGGTCAAGGAGAATTCCCGCGAACTGCCGCTGGTACTGTTGGCCATCGAAAGCCCCGAGCGCGACGTTCCCGATTACATGGACGTCAACTTCAAGAAAATGCAAGGCACCTTCCAGAAGACGCCGAAACTGGCCGACGTTCCCTATCCGGTGACCATGGAACCGAACATGGTCATTGAGTTCTACTCGCGTTAAACCGATTACACATGCTACACCACAACAAATAGTGTAGTTTCCTTGTGAACTACCGAATACCCACTACATTTAGTGGGTGTTTTTTTATGTTAATGTTACACAGAAGTGACACTCAGCATGGTTTTAAGTTGTAGTGCTTACAGCACGAGGTGAACGCGGTTTGGGAGAGAAAATGGCAGATCTGACGGAGAGATGGCGGTAATGGCCATTAGTAGGCAAACAATATGGAGGCTGAATATGGCTTATTTACAGAAACTGAAGCTGACGAAAGAGAACAAGTGTGTAGCTGTTGATGACGTTAAACAGCGAAGAAACAAGCTTGTTGAGAAGATTGAGGAACAAAAAGCGATAGCTGAAGTGGTTTTGTCTGGAACTCAATACACAGCGACGAAGAAAGTGTGGCTGACGAACGACAAAGGCGTACAAAGAGCTAGTCGAGAAGCAACGTAAGCTGACACGGTGGTTTTGGCGGAGCAACGACAACTGGTTTTTAAAGCTACCCTGCCCCTTGCCGATGAATTCCCTGGGAAACCGGAGATCTCTATCAGGCGTATTCCACGCCCTTGTTGTCGAAAAGTTTCTTCAACTCGCCCGAGTCGTACATTTCGCGGACGATATCGCAGCCACCGACGAGTTCACCCTTGACGTAAAGCTGCGGAATAGTTGGCCATGAGGAAAACTCCTTGATGCCCTGGCGGAGGTTGTCGTCGGCGAGCACGTCGATACCCTTGAACTTGACTTCCATCATCGTCAACGCTTGGGTGATGGCGGCCGAAAACCCGCACTGAGGCATCAGCGGCGTGCCCTTCATGAAAAGGACGACGGAATTCTCGTCGATTTCGCTCTGGATGCGCTCGAAAACGGGGTTGTCGCTCATGTCCTCTGTCCTTTATTCTGCTTTAAGCTCAGGCGCCTTCCGGGGCGCTGGTCTGCAGCGCCAGGGCGTGCAGTTCGTTTCCCATCCGGCCTTGAAGCGCCTCGTAGACCAGTTGGTGCTGCTGGACGCGGGTCTTGCCCTCGAATTCGGCCGACACCACGTGGGCCGCGTAATGGTCGCCGTCGCCGCGTAGGTCCTCTATCCGCACCTCGGCGTCCGGCAGGCCTTCCTTAATCAGTTTCTCGATTTCGGCAGCTTCCATGGCCATGGGGGCAAATCCTCATTCGGCCGTAAATCCGGTTACTTGGGATATGACCTGATAAAGCCCGCCCGTCAACCCTTGTCCAATTGTGGGTTTTCCAAACCCGGCAAGAGGGCGACGCAGCCCTCGCCGACGGACCGGACCGAGGCCAGCACTGCGTCGGCCGTGGCCTTGCAGGCAAGCGATTCGATAACCCAATAGCTGAGGTTTTGTGCCGCCAGGCAGCCGGCGGAGGTGGTGATATTGCTGTGAACGACGATGGGTTCCTCCACTACCGTGATGCCGAGCCATTCCAGGAGCGGCACCGACGTCGGATAGGTTGTAGCCGGAAGCCCGTCCAACAGGCCCAGCTTGACCAGGATTGCCGCGCTCGTGCACATGGAGCCGATCATCTAGCGGCTGGGGTCGAGGTAAAACGCACCCAGTCAGGCGCCGTCATCGAGCAACGACCGGTTCCCTTGGTGCCTCTGTTGAACAACGCTGCGTCGGCAGCGGCAGCCTCAATGAGCGGCCCGAGCATGGGCGTTACCAGCCCGGCGTTCGAGGTGTGGGCGGCCTTGTCGCCGATCAATTTGAATCCTCCATCCGTCGTCCAGGAGACGTACCCGGTTCAGCAGGTCCCACGGCAGGAAGGTGTCGATGTCGGTGAAATGATAGAAACAGACGATGCAAACGGTCTTGCTCATGGGCACGATGCCAAACTCGATGCCCTGGCGGTGCTGACGCGTTCCATCATCGAGACCCACGGCTGGCCCACCGAGGAGGCCAAAGAGGCCTTCTTCGCGGCCGGCTAGGCACTGCTGAGTATCTGGAAGTGATTGTCGGCGTCACCGTGAAAACCCTGTCGAACTAGTGAACCACGCCGCCGATACCCCCCTCGACCCCGCGTTCGAAACACACAAATGGGCTGCGTGACGCTCCCCTCGAACTCCCTCCCCCACCTTGGGCCCCGGTCGTTCCGGGAGCCGTTTTTCTACAACTGATTGGAAATGAAGGAAAATTTTCAGACCTTGCGATTGGCGCATCGGCCAATTCGTTGTTTCACCCGATCCTTAAGCGATCACGCCTCGCCCATGAACTCCGGCAGCCAGGATTCGTTGATTTGGCGGAGCGCATCGAGGGTAGTTTCCGCCTCGCCGCCCAGGAGCGAAAGACCCTCGCCGCCGGTGATGCCGATTGGCAGGGCCGGGACCCCGGCCTTGTCCGCTGCTGCCAGCAGGCCGTTCGGATCGTCGGTGGTGACGATGTAGCGCCCCTGGTCCTCGCCGAACAGCCAGGCATGGGCGGGCACGTCGTCCTCCCCATCTTCCGGGACCAGGCCCGGCACTTGTATCGTCGCACCGACGTTGCCGGCGAGCACCATTTCGGCGGTGGCAACCAGGATGCCGCCGTCGGAAACGTCGTGGCACGCGCCGACCTGCGTGGAAGTAATCAGGCCCCTGACGAAGTCGCCGTTCCTTTTCTCGGCGGCTAGGTCCACCGGCGGCGACGCGCCGTCCTCGCGGTTCTCGACCTCGCGCAGGTAGAGCGATTGCCCAAGATGGCCCCGGGTTTCGCCGACTAGCACAATGGTCTCGCCCTCGGCCTTGAAAGCCAGGCCGGCCGCCAATTCATAATCGCCGAGGAGCCCGACGCCACCGATAGCCGGTGTCGGCAGCACGGCGTTGCCCTCGGTTTCGTTGTAGAAACTGACGTTGCCAGAAACGACGGGGAATTCCAGCGCTTCGCAGGCCTCGCGCATGCCTTTGACGCAGCCGACGAACTGTCCCATGATGTCGGGCTTTTCCGGGTTGCCGAAGTTCAGGCAATCGGTGATGGCGAGCGGACAGGCGCCGACGGCGGTGAGGTTACGCCATGCCTCCGCCACAGCCTGACGTCCGCCTTCAACCGGATCGGCCTTGCAAAATCTGGGCGTGCAGTCGGTGGTGATGGCGAGTGCTTTTTTCGTGCCGTGGACACGGACCACGGCGGCATCGCTGCCGGGCCTCCCGTCGGCAAGGGTATCGGCCATGACCATGTGGTCGTATTGCTCCCAGATCCAGCGCTTGGATGACAGATCGGGACACGCGAGCAGTTTTTCCAGCGCCGCCATCGGGTCGTTCGGGGCCGGTACGTCGGCGGGGTCGACGGTGGCCGGCTTCGGCGCCGGCGTGAAAGGGCGCTCGGGCTCGCCATATTCCGGCGACGCCTCGGCCAGCGGGTCGATGGGCAGGTCGGCGACCACGGCGCCGCTGTGCCTGACCACCATGCGGCCAGTTTCAGTCAATTGGCCGATGATGGCGAAGTCGAGCTCCCATTTCTCGAACACCCGGCGCGCGTTCTCCTCGGCGCTGGGCCTGAGGACCATCAGCATCCGTTCCTGGGATTCCGACAGCATCATCTCATACGCCGTCATGTTCTCTTCGCGCTGGGGGACTCGATCTAGATCCAGTTCGACGCCCATGCCGCCCTTCGACGCCATTTCGAAGCTGGAGCAAGTGATCCCCGCCGCTCCCATGTCCTGGATGCCGATAATGCAATCGGTTTTCATCAGTTCCAGGCAGGCCTCGATGAGCAATTTCTCGGTGAACGGGTCGCCGACCTGCACCATCGGCCGTTTGGCCTCGGAATCCTCGGAAAATTCGGTCGAGGCCATGGTCGCGCCGTGGATGCCGTCGCGGCCCGTTTTCGAGCCGACGTAGACGATGGGGTTGCCGGCGCCCGAGGCCGCCGAATAGAAGATATTGTCCTTGTCCGCCAAGCCCACAGTCATGGCGTTGACCAAGATGTTGCCGTCATAGGCCTCGTGAAACGTGCACTCGCCGCCGACGGTGGGCACGCCGACGCAGTTGCCGTAGCCGCCGATGCCAGCTACGACGCCGGAAACCAGATGCCGGGTCTTAGGGTGATCGGGGCTGCCGAAGCGCAGCGAATTCATGTTGGCGATGGGGCGCGCGCCCATGGTGAAGATGTCGCGCAGAATGCCGCCGACGCCGGTGGCGGCGCCTTGGCAGGGCTCGATGAAGCTTGGGTGGTTGTGGCTTTCCATCTTGAAGATCACCGCTTGCCCGTCGCCGATATCGATAACGCCGGCGTTCTCGCCCGGCCCGCAGATCACCCAAGGGGCCTCGGTCGGCAGGGTCTTTAGCCACTTCTTCGATGATTTATATGAGCAGTGCTCCGACCACATGACGGAAAAAATGCCGAGTTCAGTGATGTTGGGCTCGCGGCCCAATATCTCCAGCACCTTGGCGTACTCGTCTTCGCTGAGGCCGTGGCTTTTTACCATCTCCGGCGTGATCGGGACGGTGTCGGGGGAGGCGTCGCTCATGGGGTTCTTTTAGCAGATGGACGGCGGGTGGCAAATCCCCCCTCGGCTCATCACACCCACGGCCCCGGCCGGTTGCCGCCGCTCCTTAGGATGTGGTGTTGGCCGATTTGACTCGTTTCCCGGCCTGCGTTATTCAAAGCTGTTATCTGAGGGACTCGGCTGGGGTCGCTGGAGACTATCCACTCTTTTTCACGCTGGACCAAGGCGGGGCCCTACGGTTTCGGAGGCCGCCTGCGCGCGTGTGATGGGGTACTCTACGGGAAAGGAGGATACAATGTTTGATGCGCTAAAGAAGCTCATCGGTGCCGATGAGGAAAGCAAGAAACGGCGCCGGGAGTTAGATGAAGAGGAGCGTCGCGAACGCGAGGAACGCGCCCGGCAGCACGCGGCGAAACTCAAGCGGGATGCCGAGCAAATAAAAAAAAGCGTGCCTTAGGCGTTTCCGGCGAGCCCGCCAGAGAGGCCACCCTGATTAAGGCGCGGTAACATGAAGCCCATCCTTGGGTCCGTTCCGGTCAACACCCCTAACCCCTTCGCCTACACCCACGGCCCCTGCGGCCCGCTGCCGCCGCTCCTTGGGATACAGCTCCGCCCCCGGGGCGCTTTTTCGACGCCCATCCTGAGCTCGAACTTCATGCGCCCGCTGTCGAACAGTTGAACGCCCTTTTTCCTCATGGGCACGATCAGGATCACCCCGGCGACGAAGCCGCCGATGTGGGCCCACCAGGCGACGCCGCCGCCGGCACCGCCAGCGGCCATGGAGGCGGAAAGGAACTGGTAGCCGATCCAGAACCCCAACACCACGTAGGCCGGCAGGCTGACGATAAAATACCCGATTAGCGTCCTGATCCGCGCCTTGGGGTGCTGCATCAGGTAGGCCCCGATGACGCCGGAAATGGCGCCCGACGCGCCGATCATGGGCACCTGGGAGGTGGGGTTCGTCGCCGCGTGGGCGAGCGCCGCGGCGACGCCCGAGAGGAGATAGAAGACGGCGAACCGCCGGTGGCCGAGCGCGTCTTCGACGTTGTCACCCAGAACCCACAGGAACAGCATGTTGCCGGCCAAGTGCATGAAGCCGCCGTGCAGGAACATCGACGTCACCAGCGACAGCGCCGCCGGCGCGGCCACCATCCCCTCCGGCAACGCCCTGCTCCCGAAGACCACCGCCGGGATGGCGCCGAAACCGAATATGAAAGTATCGCCGCCCGCGCCGCCAAGCGAAAGTTGATACAGGAATACGGCGACGCACGCGGCGATGACAGCGATGGTGACGTACTGGAAGCGGATATTCTTCAGCGGGTTGTCGTCGTGAAGCGGCAGCAGCATCAGCCGAGCGTCCGAACTAGACCGTCGAACATGGCGCGGCCATCGTTGCCGCCGAGCGCTGGGTCGGCGAGGCGTTCCGGGTGCGGCATCATGCCGAGCACGGAGCGGGCATCGTTTAAGATACCGGCGATGTCGCGGGCCGACCCGTTGGGATTGGCCCCCGGGCCTTGTTCATTGGCGCCGCCGCCCCTCTGGCCGTCCTCGGCGCAGTAGCGAAACGCGACCAGGCCTTCGCCTTCGAGCCTGTCCAGCGTCGCCTCGTCGGCGAAGTAGTTCCCGTCCATGTGGGCGATGGGCACGCGTATCACCTGGTCCTTGTCGTAGGCGGCCGTAAACGGGGTGTCGGTGGCCTCGATGCGCAGGTGCACGTCGTGGCAGATGAACTTGAGGGCGGCGTTCCGCCTTAGCACGCCCGGCAACAGCCCGCATTCGGTCAGCACCTGAAAGCCGTTGCAGATGCCGAGCACCGGCACGCCGGTATTGGCCTTCGCCACCACGTCCTTCATTACAGGTGAATGCGCCGCCATGGCGCCCGAGCGGAGATAATCGCCGTAGGAAAACCCTCCGGGGACGACAATCAAATCCACGTCTGGCACGGCGCTGTCGCCGTGCCAAACCATTTCGGGCTCGGAGCCCATGGATTGCCTGAGCGCCACCTGCACGTCGCGGTCGCAGTTGGAGCCGGGAAAGACGATGACGGCGGTCTTCATGAGGATTTTATGAGGGTCTTCATGGTCCAATCCTCAAGGCGGGCCTATCCTTCTCCGATCTCGACCCGGTAATCCTCGATCACCGTGTTGGCCAAAAGCTTCTTGCACATAGAGTCGACCTCAGCTAGGGCCTTCTTGGGGTCGGTCTCGGTCAGTTCCAATTCAATGAACTTGCCCTGGCGGACGCCCTTGACGCCGCCGAAGCCCAAGGCCTCCAGCGCGTGCTGGACGGCCTTGCCCTGGGGGTCGAGGACGCCTTGCTTTAGGGTGACGTGGACTTTGGCTTTCATTTTTATTCGCCCCTTAATCGCCGGTCCTTTACGGTCACTGCATGGCCTCTGGCCCCTTGAGGTCGCGGGGCCCGCTTTCGGGTAGGATGCCTAGGCGGCGGGCGACCTCCTGGTACGCTTCCTCAACGTTGCCGAGGTCGCGGCGGAAGCGGTCCTTGTCCATCTTCTCGTTGGTTTCGATGTCCCATAGCCGGCAGTTGTCGGGGCTGATCTCGTCGGCGAGCACGATACGCATATGCTCGTCTTCCCACAGGCGCCCAAATTCGAGCCTCACGTCCACCAGTCGGAGCCCGACGCCAAAAAACAGCCCGGACAGGAAATCGTTGATGCGAAGGGCCATCTGCACGATCTCGTCCATGTCCCGGGGGTCGGCCCAGCCAAATGCGGTGATGTGCTCCTCGGTGGCCAGCGGATGGTTCCCTTTGCCGCCCTTGTAGTAGTATTCGATGATGGAGCGTGGCAGCGGCGTTCCCTCGGCCATGGCGAAGCGCTTTGCCAAGGAGCTGGCAGCAATATTGCGCACCACCACTTGGATGGGGATGATCTCGACCTCGCGCACCAGTTGCTCGCGCATGTTGAGTCGGCGCATGAAATGCGTTGGCACGCCGATATCCGCTAGCCTGGACATCAGGTGCTCGGAAATCCGGTTGTTGAGCACGCCCTTGCCGGTGATGATGCCGGACTTGCCGTTCGTGACGGCGTCGTCCTTGAAGTACTGGACCAGGGTACCGGGCTCCGGCCCTTCGTAAAGGACCTTGGCGTTGCCCTCGTAAATCCGTCTGCGTCTGGCCATGGCAGGTGTCCGCTCAGGGGTCGAGACCCCCCGGGTGTGTGGGATGAGCCTGATATAGCAATTGTTCCGGGCCAACACAACGCAGCCCGCGCCGGATGCCCTGAAGGGCGGGGCTTTAGAGCTGGATGGGCCCGTAAGGCGCCTTGTCCGGGGCGCCAGGAGCGAACAGCCACACCGGCTTGACGAAGCTACCCTCTTTCATCCATCCAGGCGCCGGCAGCGCCATCAACGACGACGAGAGGGTGGCGAAGCCGGTTCCGGTTGCGAATGTCATTGCCTCCTCCGGCTCGCTTTTAGGATCGTCCGCCCTCCCCTCGTCGGTGCCGCCCATCAGCGCCTGCCATGCTGCCCAGCCGCTGGTTTCCGGGTCGGGCGGTTGGGAAGCCTCGAACCGGGGCTTGAAACGGCGGATGCGGGGCGAGGCTTCGTCATTCATGTCGAAAGCCGTGATCATCGATAGGCCGTCCGGGACAGGGGCCGCCCGGATGGGTTCGCCATCACCCCTCGAGCAAAGCCAAAACGCCTTGCGGGCGTCGGCGACGGCCAAGTTGAACGGCCGGTAACCGGCCGGGTCGATCATCGAAAGCGCCTCGGCGGCTGCCTCGGCCTCGGAGTGGTCAAGGGCCTCCAACGGCAGTTCGCCCCGACTCCTGAGGTCCGGGTCGGGGCCGAGGGATCCCGGTCGGTTGAGGACGCCGGCGATGACGCCGTCATCGTTGAGCCCTAGCCAGGAACCGCTGGCAAGCTCGTCCAGGCCAGCGGTCACGTGGGGTCGGTCGGGCCAGTGGCGGCCCGGCCCCAGCCACGGACGGTCGTTCATTTCGTCGCGGTTGGCGGCGAAAATCAAAGGCCAGTCATGGCCCGGGCGGCGGAGGATGACGACGGTGCACATGGGTGGGCCTTTAATGTAATCCTGACGGTTGCCGTGGGGCGCAAACGACTATACATATCCTTTAGGTTTCGAATAAAGAGGACGAGGTCATGGCCGACAGCTTCAAGAAGCGCGAGAAGGGCGAGGAGTTCAAGTTTGAAATGGAGGAGGAGCTCCGGTTCAAGGCCGAATCGCGCCGCAACCGGCTGCTCGGGGAATGGCTGGCCGAGAGGTTCGGGATGACGTCCGACGAAACCGGGGCCTACGCCAAGGAAGTGATCGTTTCGGACCTAAAAGAGCCGGGTATCGACGATGTGGTGCGCAAGGTCATGAAGGACATCGAAGACCGTGGCTTGGCGATCACCGAAGACGAGGTGCGGGCCAAGATTGAAGCCCTTTACGCCGTCGCCCTCGAAGAGTTGAAAAGCGATTTCAAGCCCGACAGTCTCTGAACTGAGCCCGGGTCCGGACCCGGGCTTAAGGCTTTCCGAAGACCCGCTTGAAGATCCTGTCGACGTTCCCCTTGAGAAATTTTTTCGGGTCCTGGTTGAAGATTTCCGCAAGCGCCTCGCCGTCGCGTCCGGTCCTGACACCGCCGTCCTTGATCAGGAAATAGTGAAACCAGTTCTTATAGGGCGCCGGGACGTCGTTCGGGGGCTCGGTGCTGTATTCGCGCCACGCCTTCTGGGCGTTGCGCTGCACGATCCTGTAGGCTTTCTCGCGCCTGACGCCGTTGTTGATCAGGGTCAGCAGCACGCGCTGGGAATCGTATAGGCCGTGGAATTGTTCCAGGTTTTTCCGCATGGTGTTCGGAAAAACTTCCAGTTTATCCATCATCCCGGTCAGCCGCGCCAAGGCGAAATCAAGGGTGATGGTGGCGTCCGGCGCAATCATGCGTTCAACGGAAGAATGCGAGATGTCCCTTTCGTGCCACAACGCCACGTTCTCCAGCGCCGGCACCACGGCCGCCCGCACGGTGCGCGCCAGCCCGGTCAGGTTTTCGGAAAGGATCGGGTTGCGCTTGTGCGGCATAGCGCTCGATCCTTTCTGCTCGCGGCCGAAACTTTCCTGCACCTCGCGCACTTCGGTCCGTTGAAGGTGGCGGATCTCCGTCGCCAGGCGCTCCACCGACGAGGCGATGACGGCGAGGCATGAGAAAAAGGCAGCGTGGCGGTCGCGGGGGATGACCTGGGTCGAGACCGGCTCGATCGAAAGCTCCATCTTCCGGGCCACGTGCGCCTCGACGCGCGGATCGACGGTGGCGTAGGTGCCGACGGCGCCGGAGATGGCGCAGGTGGCGACCTCGGCCCGCGCCGCTTCGAGCCGGCCGTGGTTGCGCCTGAACTCGGCGTAGTAGCCCGCCAGCTTGAGGCCGAAGGTGGTGAGCTCGGCGTGGATGCCGTGGCTGCGGCCAATGCAGATGTCCAGCTTGTGCTGCCGGGCCCGGCGCTCGAGGACCTTGAGAAGCTTGTCGATGTCGGCCCCCAACAGGTCCGCGGCCTGGGTCAGTTGCTTGGCCAGACAGGTGTCGAGCACGTCGGACGAAGTCAGCCCCAGGTGCACGTAGCGGCCGTCGTCGCCGACCTGTTCCGACAACTCGGTCAGGAAGGCGATGACGTCGTGCTTGACCCGCGCCTCGATTTTTTCGATGCGGGAGATCCGGGCCTTGGTGTAGGGCTTGTTGCCGCCCTTGCGGATCGCCTTAGCCGCCTTTTTCGGGATGGCGCCGATCCGAGCCAGGGCGTCGCAGGCATGGGCCTCGATCTCGAACCAGATGCGGAACTTGTTGGCGGGCTCCCAGATGGCGGTCATCAGGGGGCGGCTGTAGCGGTCAATCATGGGGCCTCAAGACCATCAAATACAAAGGCCGGGATTTCCCGGCGCCCCTGATCTTACAGGACTGATTCGGTTTTGGAAAACGTGATATAGTTACGCCCTTGAATAAGCTTGGTTTAATGCAGTTTTTCGAGGGTGGAGTCCGCTTGTGAATAGCCGTTCGGAGCCTACCCGGGGCGAAAGCATATCGATCCCCTGCTACGACACCGGGGCCGCCGGGCCGCTTGCGCTGATCGATGCCGATCCCGGGCGGTTCCAAAGCCTCATGGCCTCCGGCCTCGATCATTACGGGGCCCCGGTGCTGAAAATCGGCGACGGCTTCACCCGGCGCTGGCTCGAAAAATCCGCTAACCCCTACCGGCACGAAATCGGGGACGTGGCGGCCCGCATGGGCCACCCCGGCGGCTATCTGTTGAACCTGTCCTATGAATGGACGTGCACTACCGGCGTCGGTCCCGAACCCGATGGGACCGGCATGAGGATGCTGAGGACGCTGGACTGGCCGCTTCCGGGGCTTGGGCGGAATGTGGTGGTTGGGGGGCACGAAGGCACCTCCGGCCCGTGGCTGAACATCACCTGGCCCGGCTTCGTCGGCGTCGTCACGGCCATGGCCCCCAGCCGCTTCGCCGCCGCCATCAACCAACCGCCCATGCGCCGCCTGACGCCGTCGTGTCGGGCCGACTGGGTGATCAACCGGGCCGCCGCTTTGCGAAGCCGGAGGCTGCCGCCGGTGCACCTCCTGCGCCAGGTGTTCGAGCGCGCCGCCACCTATGGAGAGGCCAAGGCGATGCTAAGCGAAACGCCGCTCTCCATTCCGGCCTTTTTCACCCTTGCCGGGCCAGCGGACGGCGAGGGCGCCGTCATCGAACGGTCCGAATCCGCCGTTCAGGTCCGCGAAGCGCCGGCCAGCGTCGCCAACCACTGGATTGCCGGAGGCCGGGGAGGGCGCATGCGCGGCGACGATAGCCCGGGGCGGTGGGGGATGATGGAGGAATTCCTGGACCGGGCCGTGCCAGGTTTCTCTTGGGTTAGGCCGCCGATCCTCAACCCGACGACACGCCTCGGCGTCATCGTCAACCCTCGAAAGGGCTCGCTAGTGGTCCAGGGCTTCGAGGCCGACGGCCCGGCGACGGCAGTTTTTCGCCTTTAGACCTTAAGCCTTCCTGTAAATCCCGAACCACAGAAGCTCCGCCGCCTGCAACGCCATCATCACCACGAAGGCGGCCCGCTAGCCTTCCGGGGCGTAGCCGCCGGAGGCGGTGGCCGGGAACAAATTGGTCACCGCGCCGTTGCCTTCCCACGGAAGAAAGGGTAGGTTCCTTCCGCAAGGGAGCAACTCAACTCCCCTTGTCGCAACGGTTTTCAAGCACCAATTGACCGAGCGGGCCTCATGTATTGGCGCGAAGTGGTCAAGTCGGGGGCTCTTTGCGGGTTCCGGTCGCTGAAAGAATCGTCGGGGAAGGCAATCTCAAGATTATTTCCTCCCCCCCGCATTTAAGCAATACCCGTTGTGTTTTCGAGAAAACGGCCGTCACGCGTTTGGGCGAGCTGTAGCAGGTGTGCCGTTGCGTATCCACACCGGCCCATCGAAGGGGGGCTGTTGAGTTTTTGAACAACAATATCAAGGAGTTTTTGTATGAAAAAGATCAGAGTGGCCATCGCCGGTGTCGGCAACTGCGCGAGTTCACTTGTCCAGGGACTGGAATACTATAAGGGACGGAACGAGGAAGCGTTTGCCGGGCTCATGCATACCCGGATCGGTGATTGGGGGCCGAGTGACATCGAGATCGTGGCCGCCTTCGATATTGACCGCCGCAAGGTGGGCAAGCGGGTGGAGGAGGCGATCTTCGCCAAACCCAACTGCACCAAGATTTTCCAAAGCGCCTTGCCGGTATCCGACGTCGTGGTGCGGATGGCGCCGGTTCTCGACGGCGTAGCGTCTCACATGGCCGACTATCCCGATGACGAGGCTTTCCGGCTCTCCGACGAGAAGCCGGCCGACGTTGTCCAGACCCTCAAGGACGCCAAGGTGGAAGTTCTGGTCTGCTACGTGCCGGTTGGCTCGGAAGAGGCGGGCCGGCACTATGCCCGGGCTTGCCTGGAGGCCGGAGTGGCCATGGTCAACTGCATTCCGGTGTTTATCGCGTCGGATCCCGAATGGGCTGAGAAATTCCGTCACGCCGGTCTGCCCATCGTCGGCGACGATATCAAGAGCCAAATCGGCGCCACCATCGTGCACCGGACCCTGACCCGCTTGTTCGGGGACAGGGGAGTGCCGCTTGATCGGACCTATCAATTGAACACAGGCGGCAACACGGACTTTCTCAACATGAAGGCCCTCGACCGACTGAAGTCCAAGAAGGTTTCCAAGACGGAATCCGTGCAGTCGCAGCTGGACGAACGGCTGGATTCCCGGAACATTCATATCGGGCCGTCCGATTACGTGCCGTGGCAGGACGACAACAAAGTCGCCTTCGTCCGTATGGAAGGCCGCGGTTTCGGGGACGTGCCGTTGGAACTTGAACTCAGGCTGTCGGTCCAGGATTCCCCCAACAGCGCGGGCGTGGTCATCGATGCCGTCCGTTGCGCCAAGCTGGGATTGGAGCGCGGCATCGGTGGTCCGTTGGAGGCGGCCTCCGCCTATTACATGAAGAGTCCGCCCAAGCAGATGCGCGATTCGGTTGCTTGCGAGTTGTGCGACGTGTTCATTCAAGGGAAAGAGGCTGACGAGGGGACATCTCAAGTGGTCGCAGGCGAATAGCCGGAATACCCCTGGAGAATCCTTGATCGAGCCATGAAAGATTTGACAGGCACGCAAGGCCACTTCGCCAAGGTCGCTGGTGTCTATCGTGAAATGCGGACCACCGACGAGGAGCCGATCCTCCATATCCGTGACCAACTTGCCGGTCGCCCCGCCGTTACGGCGGCAGACATTGGTTGCGGGGCCGGGAGGTACGACCTCCTGCTGTTTCGCCACCTCCCCAACCTGCGCCTCGCCTGCCTCGACGTCAGCCGGGAGATGCTGACCCAGCTCTCCCGGCATCTCAGACGAAACGGCATCCATGACTTCGAGACGATCAACTCCAGCGTCGAGGAGATGGCATTCGAGGATGCATCCCTGGACTGCGTGTTCACCTTCAACGCTGTTCACCACTTCGACTTCTCGCTCTTCCTCGCCAAGGCCGGCCGCGCCATAAGGAAGGACGGCCTGATCTTCATTTACACCCGCACCCCAGATCAGAACGCCGGATCGATTTGGGGGAGGCATTTCCCAGGCTTCTGCGAGAAGGAGACGCGCCTCTACCGGCTGCAAGAGATGGAGGAATGGATTCGCAAGACCGGCCGCCTGAGGATGATCGCCGCCAGAACGTTCCGCTATGCCAGGACCTCCAGTCTGGAACGCCTGCTCGAACAGGCCCGCAACCGGCATTACTCGACCTTCTCCCTCTATGCGGAAGCGGAGTTCGAGAAAGCCTCCCAAACCTTCAAGGACGATGCCCGGCGCCAGTTCGATGATCCCGCCAAGGTCGCGTGGCACGACCAAAACGTCCTGTTGCAGATCGAACGGTCAGATTCCTCACGATCAGTTTAGGCATTGGCTTTACGGCTGGGCCGGGACGTGCGGGTGTTAGTCATCTTCCTCGGCGCCCTCTTGAACCTGCCTCTTGTCACACTGGGTGTTGTTGCTTTGGTGATGAATGTGGAGGTAGTTCGAAGGATTATAATTTGCAGGGGCGCCCCCGCGGCATGAAGAGCCGTTGAGCCTTGGTTTCGGCGCCGCCGTTTGCCTATTTGGAATGTCCGACTTGGGTCATTACCGGACGTTTTGAACGGACGATTGAGGTATCTGTCCCCCAAGCCGCAAGCGAAAGCCGGGCGCACCGGTCCTGGTCGCCTAGATTCTGGCCTTCCTGTAAACCGCGAACCATAGGAGCCCCGCTACCTGCAACGCGATCATCCCCGCGAAGGCGGCCCGGTAGCCTTCCGGGGCGTAGCCACCGGAGGCGGCGGCCGGCCACAAATTGATCACCGCACCGATGCCCCACTGGGCGGCGAAGGCGCCGGCGAAGATGAAGACGTTGAGCCCGGTGATCACCCGGCCCGCCATTTCGGACGGAAAGCCTTGGAGCAGGGCGGCGAAGGACAGGATCCCGGCGGTCCCGAAAAAGCCAAACAGCATCCAGGTCGGCAGCACGGCGCCGGTCCATTGAAGGGCGAGGACAATCTGCACGGCGCAGAACAGCGTCATGCCGGTGACTGCCAAGTGCGCCGTCTGGACGCCGAGCCGGCCCAGGCGCTCGGCGATGGCCCCCATCCCCAAGAAGCCTGCAACCATGGCGACGGCGATCATCAGCAGATGATCGGCGACGGCCCCGCGCCCGAGGCCTGCCACGTCAGCGAGCCAGGGGGCGGACCACAGGCTCTGGGTGGCCAGGAACATGCTTTGCGAGGCCACCGTCACCGGCGCGATGCGCCAGAAAAGGGGGTTGGTTAACACCCGGACGATGCCGGCCGCCTGTTCCTTCATAGTGCCGCTTGTGGTTTCGACCTCCCCGCGCCTGGGCACGATAAAGTAAATGGCGGCTGAGAAGGCTAGCGCCATGACGGCGAGGATGACGAAGACGCCGCGCCAGTCGGTAACGTCCAGCGCCCATTGCACCGGCACCGTGCCGGTGATGGCCCCGAGGCCGCCGGCCGTCATCTGCAGGCCGTTGATGAGGGGGATGCGTTCTTGGCTGAACCACAAAACATAGGCCTTGAACGCTGCCATCAGGCACGCCGACGTGCCGAGCCCGATTAAGGCGCGGCCGGCGATCAGGCCGGGGGCGCTGCTGGCCACGGAAAAAATGAAGGCGCCAAGGGCGGCGAACAGCAGCATCGCGGCCTCGGTGCGCCTCGGCCCGAAGCGGTCCAAAAGAATCCCCAGCGGCAGTTGGGCGACGGTAAAGGCGAAGAAGTTGGCGCTCGTCAAAAACCCGAGATCCGCCGCCGTCAGACCCAGTTCGCGGATCAAGTCCGGCGCGATGACGGCGTTAACCACCCGCATCAGGTACGACATGAAATAGCCAAGTGCGAAGGGGATGAAGACACGAAAGGCGATCATGGGTGGCGGGGTATCACAAAAGCCCCTTTTCCTTGAACGACGCGTGGCCGGCCTTGCTCACGATCAGGTGGTCGTTGGGCTGGATGCCGAGCCTGGCGCCGGCCTCCATCACCTCGCGGGTCATTCCGATATCGGACTTGGACGGCGTCAGATCGCCGCTCGGGTGTTTGTGGACCATGATGATCGCCGTCGTGCCCAACTCCGAGGCCCGCGTCACCACCTCGCGGGGATAGACCGGCGTATGATCGACGGTGCCCTCCTGCTGCACCTCGTCGGCGAGGAGGATGTTTTGACGGTTGAGGAATAGCACCCGGAAGCGCTCGTTCTTGGCGAACCCCATCGAGGCCCGGCAGTAGGCGAGCAGCTTGTTCCAGTTGCCGAGCACCGGCTTTTCCAGCACCTCCTTGCGGGCGAGGCGAAGCGCTGCCGCCTGCACGGTCTTGAGTGCGATGACGGCGCTGTCGCTGATGCCTTCGACCACTTTCAGCGCCCTGGGCTCTGCACTTATGACCTTCGAGAAGCTGCCGAAGCGCATGAGCAGCCGTTTCGCTAGCGGTTTTAAATCGAGGAGCGGCTGGGCCCCGAACGACAGCAGCTCTAGCATCTTGTAATTGGGCAACGCGTCCGCCCCCCATTGAGGAAAAGCTCCCGGAGCCGCTTGCGGTGGTTTGCCTGGTCGGCCGTGTCCTTGGGCATGGCGGGGGGCTTGGTGGCCACGGCGGCGGCCTTAGACGTTATAAGGTGGCCGGTCGAGCCCCGCCGGCGACATCGTGAACACCTCGTAGCCGTCGTCGGTGACGCCGATGGAATGTTCGAACTGGGCCGACAGGGACCGGTCCTTGGTCACCGCCGTCCAACCGTCGCCGAGGATCTTCACCTCATAGCCGCCGGTGTTGATCATCGGCTCGATGGTGAAAAACATGCCTTCCCTGAGCACCTCGCCTTCGCCGGGATTGCCGAAGTGCATGACGTTAGGCGCATCGTGGAAGACGCGACCCAGACCGTGGCCGCAGAAATCCCGGACCACCGAGTAACGCTTCGGCTCGACGGCGTTCTGGATGGCGTGGCCGATGTCGCCTAAGGTGGCGCCCGGGCGGACCACGTTGATGCCCTCCCACAGGGCCTCGAAGGTCGCATCCATGAGTTTCCCCGCCTTCACCCCGACCTTGCCTACCGGGAACATACGGCTTGAATCGCCGTACCAGCCATCGAGGATGACGGTGACGTCGATGTTGATGATGTCACCTTCCTTGAGCTTCTTCTCGCTGGGTATGCCGTGACAGACCACGTGGTTGATCGAGGTGCAGATAGACTTTGGAAACCCCCGGTAATTCAGGGGCGCCGAGGTGGCACCACGGGAAACGGTGAATTCCTCGCAAAGCTTATCCAGCCGGTCGGTGGTGACCGTCGGCTGTACGTGGGGCGTGATGAAGTCCAGGCATTCCGCTGCCAGGCGTCCGGCCCGGCGCATGCCTTCGAAATTCTCTGGCCCGTGAATCTTGATATGGCGGCCGTCGGCGGCGATGAATTTGTTGGTTACGTCGTGCATGGTCGAATTATGCATTGTATTTCTGAAACGCCAAGGGCCTAGGCCCTTTAAAACAACAAGGGGACGGGGCCGGCGACGGTGATCCCCCGTTTCGAAAGTCGGCAGCCGTAACACAGGGCTTCGACCCCGGCGGACCTTGCCGCCGCCAGGCCCTTGGCGTAGGCCAGGTCGATATCGCCGGCGATGGCGAAGGCGCGGCCGTCGGCCCGCTGCACCAGATAGAACATCACCGACCGGTGGCCTGCACGGACTATGTTCGACAGCTCGGCCAGGTGCTTGGTCCCCCTGGCGGTCACGGCGTCGGGAAATTCCACCGGGCCTTCTTTAGAGAGATCGCGCTTCATGGTGACATTCTTGACCTCGACGTAGCATTTGGCGCCTTCACCGGGGCCGTCCTTCTCGAGCAATAGGTCGATGCGCGAATTCTCGCCGTACTTGACCTCGCGGCGGAGGGACTGATAGCCGGCCAGTTCCGGCACCCGGCTCTTTTCAACGGCCTCGGCGACGATGGCGTTAGGCAGGCCGGTGTTGATGCCGACGAGGGTCCTGCCGACGCGGATCATCTCCCACGTGAACTTGAGCTTCCGGTCCGGGTTGCGGGCCGGGCTGAGCCAGACCTCCGAGCCCGGTTCATTAACGGAAAGCATCGATCCCGGGTTGGCGCAGTGCGCCGTCACCACCCGACCGTCTTCCAATTCGATGTCGGCCAGGAACCGCTTGTAGCGGCGGACGAGCCGGCCTTCAATCAACGGGTCGGGAAATTTCATGGACTGAATGTAGGGGTTGGTAGGCCCGCCGCCAAGCTCTTGATGATCAACGCCTTGGGCCGAGGCGGGGGGTGGAAATAGGTGGTAATTAAGAAGAAGTGTCTCCAGATTAATAATAATTATAAATCGTATAAAGAGAAAATTTTAGTTATTTTACATTTAAAACCTGCAAAAAATAATTTTCAAAGTTGCCCCGTTTTCAAGGTTGCCTCGAAGGTGTTTGGAACGTGTCCGCTCAACAGAGAGGATTATTGTTATGGCTGAAGATAGGAAAACTGCGGTTAAGACTAAGAAAACCACGGCCAAGGCGAAGAAACAGGAATTAATCCCAAGACACATGAGCGCGCTCTTAATTTTGTCAATGTCGCCCGTGCGCCCAAAGACCTTTTGGAACTACCGCTGAACGAGATCAGGGTAGATCCCGACTCCGAGCATGTTTGGAAGGGACTGCCACGGAAGCGATTTGATAGGCCTGAGCCGGTTGAGAAGAAAAGGCAAAGAACACTTTTCACACTGGATCAGGCAAAACGCCTTTTGATCGCAAGGAAAAAGTTGGCCCCGCTGAATAAGTTCACCCACCTTTAATAGTTGTAATAGCTGGAAAAAATTCTCCGCCCTGATGTTTTCAAGGGAATTATGGAGCTTATATTAAAACGGTTCGGCCACCTCAACCCGGCTTCGCCTTCTCGCCGGCTGAAATCTCTTCCGTGTCCAGCGCGTCGGCGAGGCGGGCGGAGGCCGAGCCTGGCTTCAGGGGTTGTTGTTGCGACGGATCGGGCGCCCAGCCGGTGAGAGTGATGATATGAAACGTCGCAGGCACATTGCCTTCACCGTCGGCGAACAGTTCCGCATACCGGGCCGCCGCCAACAAGGTTTGGGGCCGCGTGAAGCCCTTACGGCTTTCGATGAGTGCATTGGTTTCGCCCATGCCCCTGAGGTCGGCCATCAGCTTCATCGGGTCTGGGTACATGACGGTGATGGTGTCGCTGTCGGCCACTGGCAGGGCGAAGCCGGCGCGCTGCAGCAACCCGCCCGCGTCCCTGACGTCGGCCATGGGCGAAATGCGGGGGGATAGCCTGTGTTCTTTGGCGATCTCGGCCTCGGCCAGGGCCCGGCGAAGCTCATTCAGGGTTTCGCCGCCGAGCATGGAAGCCAAAAAAAGTCCGTCCGGTTTCAGGGCTCGGCACACCTGCACCAGGGTACCCGGTAGGTCGTTGACCCAGTGAAGCGACAGGTTGCTCATCACCAGATCGAAGGAACCTTCGCCGAACGGCAGCGATTCCTCGTCACAGGCCAGCGCCAAGGCCCCCGTATCGGCAAGGGCCACGGCCTTGGCTGCCATCGCCGGCGCCAGGTCGCATTGGACCAGCGTGCCGATGGAGCCGCGCCCCTTGAGCGCGCGGGCCAGTTGTCCGGTGTGACAGCCGAGATCGAGGGCCAGCGGGAACCCCCGCTTGACGTCGTCGAGGCGGTCGCAGAGGCGCTCGGCCGACTCCCGGAACAAGAAATCGTAATCGCCGAAGGCCTCCGCCGCCCGGTCGCGGTGGCGGCGCACCGTTTGGCGATTGAACACGGTCATGGAAAACGACATGGTCTTTATATGACACATACCGTTCCCTCCTTAAACGATTCCTTGCCTGATTCCCCGGGCGATCCCCTGAACGCTTCCGAACGTAAAACCGGCCTCCGGGACGGTCTCAGGCGCGCCGCCGCCGGTGCGGTGGACGTGCCGACCCTGGCCCGGGTGGTGCGGCACGTCGCTTGAGCCGGGGCCTTTAAAGCGGCCATTATTTTGACTATATTTTCCTGGATATCCCTGGCACCGCCCCCCGAGGACGAGGAATCCCAAGCGTGGCCAAGATCGAAATCTACACAACGCCCTTCTGCCCCTTCTGCCTATGGGCCAAGCAGCTTCTGGACAAGAAGAGCGTCCCCTACACCGAGATCGACGTCATGATGAAGTCCGGCAAGCGCCGGGAAATGATCGAACGCGCCGGCGGCGACCACAAGGTGCCACAAATCTTCGTCGACGGCCTGGACATCGGCGATTGTGAGGATATCCAGGGGTTCGAAGGGGTCGGCGAGCTGGACGCCCGGCTCGGCATCGGGGGATGAGCGAAATCTTCACCGCCGCCTGCGTGCAGACCACGTCAGGTCGCGAGGTCGGCTACAACATCGAAGCCGCCAGCGCCCTGGTGCGGGACGCCCGGGCCGCCGGGGCGGACTTCATCTTGTTGCCGGAAACCGTCAACCTGATGGAGTCCAAGGGCCGACTCCTCAGGGAAAAAACTTCGGCCGAGGACGAAGACGCGGCGCTCCGGGCCTTTTGCGCCCTGGCGGCGGAAACTGGCGCCTGGCTGCTGGCCGGGTCCCTGGTGGTCAAATGGGGCGAGGATACACTCGCCAACCGGTCCTTCCTCATCGATCCCGAGGGCGCAATCCAAGCCCGTTATGACAAAGTTCACATGTTCGACGTCGATCTGGGATCAGGCGAAACCTACAAAGAATCGAAAATCTACGAGGCCGGTTCCAAGGCCGTCACCGCTCCGCTCCCCTGGGGGCGTCTGGGTATGACGGTCTGTTATGACCTTCGCTTTCCCCACCTCTTCCGGACCTTGGCGCAAGGGGGGGCGGAATTCATATCCGTTCCCTCGGCTTTCACCCACCCCACCGGCAAGGCCCACTGGCACGTTTTGCTGCGTGCCCGGGCGATCGAGAACGGGTGCTTCATCTTCGCCCCGGCGCAATGCGGCGAACACGAAGGCGGGCGCAAGACTTTTGGCCATTCTCTGATCGTCGATCCGTGGGGGAAGGTGCTGGCCGACGGCGGCGAGGAAAAGGGCTTTGTGACGGCGGGGATAGACCCGGCGCGGGTCGCTGATGCGCGGGCCAAGCTGCCGTCGCTCGCCCACGACCGTCCCTTCGACTGAGAATTTTTTTATTTTCCGGCCACCGAATGCGGAGCCGGTTCGCCGTTGACGCGTTCGCTTCGGCCGAGATCGTTGACGGCGCAAAGGCGCTGCTTGACGCCGGGGATGTCGGCGATCTCGTCAATTCCGTGTTCGTAGGCGACGACCTGCAATCGCCCTTCCACCAACTCCAGCAGTTCGCCTGATTTAAGCAGATGATCCGGGTTGCGGGGCCTCTGAAAGCGTTCGTTGCCCCTAGCGAAGGTCTCGTAGATCAAGATGCCGCCTTCATCGAGGGCGGCTATTATGCCGTCCATCAGCGGCCGATAGAGGTAATTGACGACGACGATGCCGGCGAACGCCCGCCCGGCCAGCGGCCCGCCTTGGGCAAAGGGGCCGGCGCCGGTTTCCAGGTCGGCCTCGATGACCTCTGCCGAGGCCTCTCCCGTTGCTTCCTTGGCCAGGTCGGCCATGGCGGCTGTCTCCTGGTCCACCACCACCACCGGGTGGCCTAGCCCGAGAAAATATCGCCCATGCCGCCCCCCGCCCGCCGCCAGGTCCAAAACCGCACCACCCGCCGGTACTAGGGGCGCGAAGCGGCGTACCCACGCCGAGGCCTCGGTAATGAGGAGGTGGCGGTTTCGGGTTTCCCAGTCTTTGGTATTTTGCATTTATTAACCGTTTCAAGCTATGACTAAGACCCATGTAAACAGTAAAATATAAAGCCTTACGCTTCAAAGGGGGATCGCCGCCAACTATGATTCTTTACCAACTCAAGTGCCGCCAAGACCACGAATTTGAGGCCTGGTTCCTGAACAGCGCTGCCTACGACGGCCAACAGGCGTCGGGCGACGTCGGTTGCCCGTTTTGCGGCACCACCGAGGTCACCAAGGCAATCATGGCGCCCAATCTTTCTCCCGGCCGCTCCCCCAGGAGCGGGGGCTCAGGCCGGCGCGAGGAGCGCGCCAAGCGGGTGGCTGAGAAAGTCCTCGAGGCCGTGGACGACCTGCGCGAGAACGTGAAAGAACACTGCGATTACGTCGGCGACGATTTCGCCGAAGAGGTAAGGCGCATCCACTATGGCGATGGCGAAGAGCGCGTCATATACGGCGAGGCCACCGACGAAGAAGCCGAGGACCTGGACGAGGAAGGGATCGATTTTTCCCGCCTGCCGTTCCTGCATCGGCGCAACAGCTAGCCCATCTCCGCCGCTGACCGCCAGCAAAAAAAACCCCAGAATCCGCCCCCCCCAAGGGCAGGTGTTTTAAGGGTTACCCGGGAAATCCCGCTTTTTTTCAGCAAAAGCCAGGTAGTTGACCTCCAGGTCGCCGGTCAGGCGCCATTCGTCGGCGAGCAGATCGTAGGACATGCCCTTGAGGTCGGTGATCTGGACGCCGCCCGGCCCGAGGCCGCGGGCGAGTTCCGACGGGCGCACGAATTTCCTCCAATCATGGGTGCCCACCGGCAGCCACCGGAGCACGTATTCGGCGCCGATCTTGGCTAGCGCCAGCGCCTTCAAAGTCCTGTTGATGGTCGACAGCACCATGGCGCCCCCGGGCCGGAGAAGATCCGCCGAGGCGGCAAGGAAGGCATCGAGGTCGGCGACGTGTTCCACCACCTCCATGTTGAGGACGACGTCAAAGCGGCCTTTTTCCCGGGCCAGATCCTCCGGAAGCTGGTGGCGGTATTCGATATCAAGACCCGATTGCTGGGTGTGGGCAAGGGCGGCAGCGATTATTTCCTCGCCGGCGTCGATGCCGGTAACTTGGGCGCCGAGGCGGGCCATGGGCTCGGACAGCAGCCCTCCGCCGCAGCCGATATCAAGCACCCCGAGGCCGTCGAAGGGCTTGACCGATAGGGGCTCGCGATCGAAATGCCGGGCCACGTGATCGCGGATGAATTCGAGGCGCACCGGATTGAGTTGGTGGAGCGGCCGAAATTCGCCCGTGGGGTCCCACCAGGCCTCGGCCAGGACGGTGAATCGTTTGATTTCGTCCGCCGAAGCGGTCGAGGGGCCGCGCTTTCGGGGGGGCGTGCCGCGTCTTCGAGTTTTAGCGCTCGTCGTCTGGGCCATGCTTGGGTTGCCTCTCTTCGCTTTAATAGAGTATGTATGCGCCGGCCGCGCTTCAACCTACTCTGATTAATACCCTCGCCATGGAAAAATTCCGGTGGGGACCCCATTGGGGACCAAATGACATGGTTCGAATTGTACAGAAATTCGGCGGCACCTCAGTCGCCGACCTGGCCAGGATCAAGACTGCCGCCGCCATCGTCAAGCGGGAGCTGGACGCCGGCAGCAAGGTCGCCGTCGTGCTCTCGGCGATGGCGGGCATCACTGACCGGCTTGTCGGCTACGTCACCGAGGTGGGCAATAATGACCATAATCATGAATCCCGTGAGTACGATGCGGTGGTTTCCACCGGCGAGCAGGTGACCGCCGGCCTACTGGCGCTGAGCCTGCAAGAGATCGGCGTCGCGGCGCGTTCGTGGCTGGGCTGGCAGATCCCCATCCGCACCGACGCCGTCCACGGCAAGGCGCGAATCGAGAAGATCGAAACCGAGGCCCTCGAACAAAGCCTAGCCTCGGGCGAGGTTCCGGTGATCGCCGGGTTTCAGGGGCTCAGTCCCGAGGGCCGAATCACGACCCTCGGCCGCGGCGGATCGGATACCAGCGCCGTTGCCCTCGCCGCCGCCTTGAGGGCCGAACGCTGTGACATCTATACCGATGTGGACGGGGTCTATACCGGCGATCCCAGGATCGTCGCCAAGGCGCGGAAACTTGAAAAGGTCACTTATGAGGAAATGTTGGAAATGGCGTCGCAAGGGGCCAAGATACTGCAAACCCGGGCGGTGGTCTTGGCGATGAAAAGCGGTCAGCGCCTGCAGGTGCGTTCCAGCTATGCCGACGGCCCCGGAACCCTTGTTGTTGATGAGGATGAAATCGTGGAACAGGAAATGGTCAGTGGAATTGCTTACAGCCGGGACGAGGCCAAGATCACCCGCGT
>CAZQZB010000017.1:0-38190 GCA_964597695.1 uncultured Thalassospiraceae bacterium
ATGTCGGTTCCTGGCAGGAGTGGGGCAACCGCGATGGGCTTCCGATTTGGAATCCTGAGTGAACGGTACTTTGCCAATCAATATTCATTAACCGGGTATGTCGGTCCGGCCAGCAATAGCGCAGCGGCTGGAGAGCGGCTAGTAGAAAGGGGTAGTTGGCGGAGGGAGGGGGATTCGAACCCCCGAAACGGTGTTAAACCGTTTAACGGTTTAGCAAACCGCCGCCTTCAGCCACTCGGCCACCCCTCCGCTCTGTCCTGCAGATTATAGCTTCCGGCGAGGGCCTTCAAGAAGGCCGCCCGTGGCGTCCTCTGGCTCCCTGGAAATACCGATGGACTTATTTTATGGGCTTGGCGTTACAAAATATGGCTGTGGCTGGAAATCTTGTTTGGCTGTTTCCTGACCACCATTGCGGTCGCCGGACTGACTGAACTCGTCAAGAAGGACTAGCCCCCCTACTTAAACGTCACGTCGACAATTTCGTAGAATTTGACGCCGCCCGGCGTCGTCCTTTTCCACTGCCGTCTTATTCGTTGTAGAAAGGTACCGCCATGCCCTTCTCCACCGCCGGGTGCGCCGAAAGCTCGTCGAACCACCTTTTGACGTTGGGGAATTCGTCCAGGTCAACCTGGTGGCGGTTCTTGCGGGCGACCCAGGGATAGGTGGCGATGTCGGCGATGGTGTAAGCGTCGCCGGCCAGATACTGGGCCTCGCCCAAGCGCTCATTCATCACCTTGTAGAGCCTTTTGGTCTCCTTGTGGTAGCGCTCCCGGGCGTAGGGCACGTCTTCCTTGGGGTTGAACATGAAGTGATGGGCTTGGCCGAACATCGGCCCGACGCCGCCCATCTGCCACATCAGCCACTGCATGGTGACGGCGCGCTCCCTCGGGTCCGTGGGTAGAAGGCCGCTTCCGGTCTTTTCTGCCAGGTAGATCAGGATGGCGCCGGTCTCGAACATCTTGATTGGCTTAGCCCCAGGGCCTTCGGAATCGACGATGCCGGGGATCTTGTAGTTGGGGCTGATCTCGAGGAACTCCGGCTTGTGCTGGTCGCCCTTGCTAATGTCGACCTCGTGGACGTTGTATTCCAGTCTCAGTTCTTCCAGCATGACGGAGACCTTACGACCGTTGGGGGTCCCCCATGTGTAAAGATCAATCATCGGCTATCCTTGGTCATTGGCGGGAGTTTCCGACCGCCCAGCATAGGCGAATAATGGGACGGGGCAAGAGGCCAAGAGGCGAGGAGCGGCAAAGCCGCGACCGGGAAGGCGAGGGATGGCGAAGATTTGTTAGGGACGCCATGAACGGGGTTATGATGAGGGACGGCCCCTTTGAAACCCAGGGAAGCCCTTGTGCACCGTCTTCATCGCGTTGGTTGTGGCGTTCATGTTCATGCTCCCGGGTATGCTAACGGGGTCCCGAGGGCATGGCCGCCCACACGGGACAGTTATTCTCCGCCCGCCAGTTCCGCCAGCGCCAGTTCCAGGCTTCGGACCAGGTTCGCCATGAAGGCGTAATCGAGTGTTTCGGCCCGGTCGCCGGGACCGTGGTAGTGGGGATTGCGGAAATATGCCGTATCGGTGATCATCAAGGCCGGTAGGCCCTTGTCCCAGAAAGGCGCATGGTCGCTCAAGCGCGTATCGGCCAATAGCCAACCGTTGAACCAGACGAACAGCGATTCCACCGGCAGTTTCGGGTTGCGCTTCATGCCGCTCAACACCCTTTCCCCGAAGGCGCGGGACCGGCGGTTGCCGACAATCCCAATGAAGTCGCCGGTCTTGGGATAGCCGGCCCATTGAAGGAAGACAGGATAGTCCTGTTTCGGCGTCGTTAGTCCGACCATTTCGAGGATGATGGCGCCGGCGACGCTCTCGCCGGCCTCGAACATCCGGCGGACGAAGACGCGGCTCCCTTGGTGGCGGGTGGCGTGGGTCGGAGGCTCCTCAAGGGTGAAGGCGGCGAAGCGCAACGGGACCGAGGGCGGCTTGGCGGCAGCGCGGCGCGCCAACTCCAATATGACAGCGACGGCGCTGGCGTTGTCGTCGGCCCCGGGCGTGCCTAAAACCGTGTCGTAATGGGCGCCGAAGAGGTAGGGATCGGCCCCGGTCCCGGCGCCGGGAAGATCGGCGATCAGATTGGCGACCCGCCGCCCGCGGTATTCGTAGGGCTGTTTGGTGACCTCGAGCCCCGCCTCTTCGAAGGTCCGGCGCACGTAATCCCCGGCCCTTTCAAGACCGTCGCCCTGAAGCACCGAGCGTTCGCCGATGTCGTGGGCGAGCGCCCACACGTGGCGGCCGAGCGCAGCTTCGAGGACATCGTCGCCGCCCATTACCGGGGCGGCCCCGAATACGAAGGCGGCGAACAGGGCGGCGGCCAATGCCAAGGCATGGGAAGCCCTCCCTCTCACCTCACATAGCTCGCGCCGTTCACGTCCACCGTGGTACCGGTGGAGTGAGGCGCAAGACCCGAGGCCAGGAAACAGATCACATTGGCGACATCAGAGGCCGGCGCCATTTCGCCCATGGGGATCTCGGCGATTTCGGCGGCCCGGGCGCTGGTGTCGGCGAGCGCCTCGGCGGCCATGTCGGTCTTCACGTACCCTGGTGCCACGGCATAGGCCAAGATCCCCGAATGGGCCCAGCCACGGGCGATGGTGCGGGTTAGCGCGACAACCCCTGCCTTGGCCGCCGCGTAGGCCATGTAATCCGGGCTTTCGCCCCGAAAGGCGGCGCGGCTGGTGACATTGATGATGATGCCGCCGCCATCCTCCCCAAACGCCAAAATCGCCGCCCGGCAGAGATCGCCGATGGCGGTGAGGTTGATCCTGAGCGTCCTCGCCCAGTTGGCGGACCATTCCCTGTCCCCGCCGTCCACGCTTGCCGGCTCATAGACACCGGCATTGTTCACCAGGACATCGATACGGCCCCGCCATTGATACGCCTTGGCCCAAAGCCGGCCCGGAGCATCTTCGCCAGCCAGGTCGGCCTGAACCAAGTGGGCGCGCTCCCTGCCCGGCCCTCCGTTCAACTTGGCGGCCACGGTTTCGGCGGCCTTCCGGTTGGCAGCGTAATGCATCACCACGTCCGCCCCGGCCCCGCCCAGCGCACGCGCCGTAGCGGCACCGATGCCCCTGGACGCCCCGGTCACGAGAACGACTTTTCCGGTCATGTCGATCATGGCATTATCCCCGGTAATTGCTGCCGAGCGGTTAGTTTACGTGATTGCTCCCACCGCTTCCAGCGGCCGCCCCGGACAACCCGTATCGCCTGGTGCCCGTGATCATGGTCACCGCGTATGCCGACCTGGAGCCCGTGGCCGATGCCCAGGACGTCGGCGTCACCTAGTTCATGGCCAAGCCGATTTCGGCCGCCGACCTGGAGAAGCGCATCCAACGGGTTCTCAATGATGTCCGCCGCCTTGTCGAGTCGCCCGAGTTCACCAGCCCCGACCGCTGGCGTGGAAAGAAAGAAGCGGCCGGGGGCCAGGAACGGCGGGAGATGGAACCCACCTACATCGAGCCTCCGGAACAGGCCCCCTGCAAGCCCGAAGCACCCCAATAAACGCCTAAAATTATATATTAAATATATATTTCGGGGGCTCAGCCACCGGTTTTGGGCAGCTGCCGGGCCGTGGTCCTGATGGTTTCCTCGACGGTCCTGGATTCATCGATGGTTTCCCGGGTCTCGGAAGCGAACGGCGTCTCCGCCAATAGCCGGAAAATCTCCGCCGCCCCCTGGTGAAAGGCCGGCGTCACCCCGGCGTCAGCGAAAGTACGAGCAATCTCTTCCATCTCGCCGATCCAGCGTTCCGAATCCGCCGCCAGCCGCCGCTGGCGGCTTTCCATCTGGGCCAAGGCCTCCACCTGGCTATGGGCAAACTCGTCCCAGAGTTCCGCCGTCAGCCCCTGCGCCTCGGCGGCCAGTAGAACGGCGGTATGAAGCGTCCAGGTGCCCTTGGTCAGCCCGGCGTAGCACATCTTCAAGGCCGAGGCCCGGCCTGTGCCGGCGCCGATGGCCCTGACCTCGAATCCATTGCCGTCAAGGGCTTCCATGGGCCCCGTGTCGGCGCCCGAGACATAGAACCGCGGGCCTGCTCCCCTTCCAGGCGCCATGCCGATGATGCCGGCGTCGATAAAAGGCGCGCCGACGACCTCGATGATGGCAGCGATGTCTTTTACGGTTCCCGGCGAGACGGCGTTGCAATCCACATAGACGGGCTTGGCGCCGGTGCGTTCCATGGCCTGGACCACGTCTTCGGCGAGCCCCAAGGCCGCCGTCGGCGGCAGGATCGATAACACCAGAGAGGCTCCCTCGACCACGGCGTCGAGGGAGCCTAAGTCGGTCAGGCCCCCGGTTCGGGCAAGGTCGCGGGTGTGTCCGCCGCGCCCGGCAAGGCAGGTGATGACCCGATGCCCGTTTTGGCCCAGTGCCCGGCCGACGGCATGGCCCATGTCGCCCGGCATGAGGACGGCGATGGCGTCAGCGGTCATACTCTAATACCAAGGATCATTGGTATTACCCTTTCAGGCCCCAAAAGCATGGCGGGGGACGGTCGCCGATTGGACGGCCGGCGTCAAGGAGAGAGGTTTTTCCCGTCCTTACTTTCCGGGGTACACCCTCGATTTCCTGGGCCCTCTTATATTTAGTCCCTGTCAGGCCTTCGGCCTTCCGCGCCTCTTGGTGTTAGAATTCGCGGACGTTTTTTTGCGTCCAATGACATCGGCCCACCGCCCCAAATGACGATAGCCGCACAAACCAGCCCCCAGAACAGCGGATATTCGAAGCCGCCCTTGTTCCAGAAGAAACCGTCACCCGCACCAGGGGCCTAGCATAGGGCCCAAGCCTTTCGTAGACCCCCCCAGCACCGGGATGAAGAGCCAGGGCTGGGCCCCGATTTGATTATCCGTCATGTCCGATGCCTCCTTGTCGAATGTCCCTCGCCCCCCTTAGGCCGGGCTACTCGACAGCCGGTTCTTGACCAACCCGAAAAACCGGTCGCCGCCCACCACCTGCCGGAAATGCCAGCCCAAATGCCCGCCGCAGCCCTGGCAAAGGGCGAAGTTCCAAAGATAGTCCTGAAACCAAGTATGATCGCCGGTGCGCTCGCCCTCGGCCGTCGCGCCGGGCGCGTCGGAGAAGCAGACGATGCGGAAGGTATAACCGGTGGGATTGGTGAACACCCGCTCGCGCCCGCCCATCTTGATCGCCCAGCGGGTGCGCGTTACTAGGTGCCCGCAGCCGGCGCAATAAAGCGCGTCGTCAGTTTTTTCTTCCGCGTCGATTGCGTCGCCGGTATCGGGCTTGATCTGGAGCACCGCGCCGTCCTCGGTTAATTTCGTCCCTGTCCGGGCTAAAGTCCGTCCTCGCCTCTTGAAGAGTGCCCTTTATTGTTAGCCCCCAGGTGCGATCAGGCAAGAGGCGGGGGTCAAGGCAAGGGGGGCTCAGCCTGAAAGCTTCTCTTTAAGTAAATTATTCACCATCTTCGGGTTGGCCTTGCCCTGCGTGGCCTGCATCACCTGACCAACGAACCAGCCGATGGTCTTGTCGTTGCCGTCCCGGACCTGGCTTGCCTGGTCCGGGTTCTCCGCGATGATCTTGTCGATGACGGCCTCGATCTCACCCGTATCGGTAATCTGCTTAAGGCCCTTGTCGGCAACGATGACGGACGGGTCCTTGCCGGTTTCGAACATTTCATCGAACACGTCCTTGGCGATGCGCCCCGAGATGGTGTTGTCGGCCATAAGGTCCAGAAGCCCGCCCAGGGCCTCCGGCGGGATGGGGCTTTCGGTGATGGTCTTGCCGGCTTTGTTCAAGGCCCCGAACAGGTTCCCGGTCACCCAGTTGGCGGCGATCTTCGCGTCATGGCCCCCCTTCTCCCCAACAGCGGCCACTGTCTCGAAGTAGGCGGCCGTTTCCTTCTCGGCCACCAGGACGCCGGCGTCATAGGCCGAAAGCCCGTAATCGGAGACGAAACGCTCCTTCTTATGGTCCGGCAGTTCGGGCAGGCCCTTCCCGATCCTCTCCACGTCCTCGTCCGTCAGCATCAAGGGCAGCAGGTCGGGGTCGGGGAAGTAGCGGTAGTCGTGGGCGTACTCCTTCGCCCGCATGGGCCGCGTCTCGCCCTTTCCGGCGTCGAACAGCCGCGTTTCCTGCACCACCTCTTCGCCGGCCTCGTAGGCCTCGACCTGACGCCCAGCCTCGTTCTCGATGGCCTGCATGACGAAGCGGACGGAGTTCAGGTTCTTGATCTCGGTCCGGGTGCGGAGCTCGTCCGAGCCGGTGGGCCGGACGGAGACGTTGACGTCGGCGCGTATGGAACCTTGTTCCATGTTGCCATCGCAAGTCCCCAGATAGCGCAGAATGGAGCGCATCTTGCGAAGGTAGATGCCGGCCTCTTCCGGCGAGCGCAGGTCCGGCTTGGACACGATCTCCATCAGCGCGACGCCGGAACGGTTGAGGTCGATGAAGGTGCGCTTTGGGTCTTGGTCGTGCATGGACTTGCCGGCGTCCTGTTCCAAGTGCAGGCGCTCGATGCCTATGTCCCGTGTCGTGCCGTCGGGCATGTCCAGGACCACCGTGCCCTCGCCGACGATGGGCTCGGCGTACTGGGAAATCTGATAGCCCTGGGGCAGGTCGGCGTAGAAGTAGTTCTTGCGCTCGAACACGGAGTGCTTGTTGATCTTCGCCTTCAGCCCGAGCCCCGTCTTCACCGCCTGCTCAATGCAGTATTCGTTGATGACCGGCAGCATCCCCGGCATGGCGGCATCAACGAGGGACACCTGGATATTGGGCCCGGCACCGAAGGCCGTCGCGGCGCCGGAAAAGAGCTTGGCCTTCGAGGTGATTTGGGCGTGGACCTCGAGCCCGATCACCACTTCCCAATCGCCGGTTTCGCTTTCGATCAGGTAGGTCATGTTGCACCGCCGGCCCCTGAGGGAGGCCTGGTGTCGAACCCGGCGGCGTCTTCCAGCCCCCGCGCTGCCCGGAACAGGGTCTCCTCGTCGAAGGGCTTGGCGATCAGGTGGAGCCCCAAGGGAAGGCCGTCACCGTCTAGCCCTGCCGGCACCGAGATCGCCGGCAGCCCGGCCATGGACGCCGGCACGGTGAAGACGTCATTCAGGTACATAGCCACCGGGTCGTCCATCTTGTCGCCGATGGCAAACGCCGCGCTGGGCGTTGTTGGTGTCAAAAATACGTCGACGGCCTCGAAGGCCTTCAGGAAGTCATCGGCGATCAGGGTCCGCACCCTCTGGGCCTTGATGTAATAGGCGTCATAATAACCCTCCGACAGCACGTAGGTGCCGATGAGCACGCGGCGGCGGACCTCGGCGCCGAAGCCTTCGCCCCGGGTCGCCTCGTACATGCCGTCCAGGGTCTCGCCCCCGACCCGGAGCCCGTAGCGTACCCCGTCGTAACGCGCCAGGTTGGAAGACGCCTCGGCCGGGGCAACGATGTAATAGGCCGGGAGCGCGTATTGGGTGTGCGGCAGGGAAACGTCGACGCATTCGGCGCCCTGTTCCTTAAGCCATTCTATGCCCCGGGACCACAGCCTCTCGATCTCGACCGGCATGCCGTCAAGGGTGTATTCTTTCGGGATACCCACCTTCAGGCCCTTGACGCCGCCGGAAAGCGCTGCGGTAAAATCGGGCACGTCGAGGGGCGCCGATGTGGAATCCCTGGGATCGTGCCCGGCCATGGCGCCCAGCATAATCGCCGCGTCCTCGACCGTGCGGGTCAGCGGCCCGGCCTGGTCCAGGGACGAGGCGAAGGCGACAATACCCCAGCGCGAACAGCGGCCATAGGTGGGCTTCATGCCGACGACGCCCGAAAAAGACGCCGGTTGGCGGATGGAACCGCCGGTGTCGGTGCCGATGGCGCCGGGGCACAAACGCGCCGCTACCGCCGCCGCCGACCCCCCGGACGACCCCCCCGGCACCAGGTCCTTGCCGTTGGCCCCACGCCATGGATTTTTCACCGGACCGTAATAAGACGTGATGTTGGAAGACCCCATGGCGAATTCGTCCAGGTTGGTCTTGCCCAGCATCACCGCGCCGGCGTCAAGCAAGTTGGCGCTGACGGTGGATTCGTACGTCGGCCGAAATCCGTCGAGGATGTGCGAGCCGGCCGTCGTTAAAACGCCCTTGGTGCAGAACAGGTCCTTGACGGCGACGGGTATGCCGTCCATGGGCCCTGCGGCCTCCCCTTTGGCGCGCCGGGTGTCGGAGGCCTTTGCCCTTTCCAGGGCGAGTACCGGCGTCTCGGTGATGAAGGCGTTGAGGCCGCGGGACCCTTCCACCGCCTCAATATGAGCGCCCGTTAGTTCTTCCGACGAGAAATCGCCTTTGGAAAGACCTTTGGCGGCCCCAGCGATGGTGAGGTCCGTGAGCGCCGTCATTCCACCACCTTCGGCACCGTAAAGAAGCCGCCTTCCGAAGACGGCTCGGGCTCGATGGCGTTGGCGAGCACATCCTCGGCAATGCCGCCGTCGGTAACCTCGTCCCGGCGTCGGGGCCAGGTCATGTCGGCGACGGATGTCATCGGCTCGACGTTTTCTGTATCGACCTTTTTTAGCTGCTCGACCCAGCCGATGATGTTGGAAAGTTCCTCCGCCAAGCCGCCGAGGGCGTCGTCGGGCACTCGGATGCGGGCGAGGAAGGCGATTTTCCTGACCGTGTCTTTGTCCAGGGACATCAGGGGCTCCGGCAATGGGGGCGGAACGGGAAAAGCCGGGGTTCCGAAATAAGCCCTTGTCCCGGCCGGGAGCCGAAAGTAGCACCCGGGCCGGGCCGGGTTCAAGCCGTGATGGCGGCGAAAAGACAGGGCCCCGTGGTGCGGGAAGTGCCCCTCGGCCCCCTGGGGCCGCCTTAGCGTCTTAATCGGATTCTTTTTCCTCCGGCGCGTTCTTGATCAAGTTTTTCCAGGCGGATTTGTTCCAGACAGATAGCGCAATCTTGACCGCCCCGGTCAACGCCTCGGGCACGTTCCTGGCCTTGAGGGTCTTTTTCTTAGGCGTCTGGCCGTATTTCTTGATCGATACCCCGTCGAAAGTGACCCGGTCCTTGTCCTCATTGTAAAGGACGATGGTGGAAAGGATGTCCTCGTAGCCGCTGTAGAGATCGAGAACGTCGACGTTGACCTGGTAAATCCGTTTGGAGCCGAGCTGATAGGGTGCCTCGGTGATGAACATGGGTGTCCGGAATCGGACTCGGCGCTTGGCCACCGTGCAGTTCCACACCACGTCGTAATCGGCGATCTCGAATAACTGGCCCTCGACTTGGCTTTTGCCCTCGAAGCGGATACGGTAATCGCAGTCGGCCCCGCCCTTCACGGACGCCTTCCCCGTCAGCTCTTCGGCCAGGGTGCCGTCGATCAGCGGCATCAATATCGGGGAGTAAACGAAGCCCAAATCCTTAGTCCCCTCCCGCACCGCCATCCAGGCGCCGGGGGCCTTGGCCACCACCTGGACGTGCCGCCTGGCCTTAAGGCTGCCGATCTTTTTGCTTTTGGTTTTGGGTTTGGCGCGGACGTTGACGTCCTTCATCACCACGTATTTGCCTTCGTGGGGCGTCACCTCGACGCCGAGGAAGGTCATGGTATTTTTCTCGGCCGCCCGAACATGGGATACGGCCGACCCGGCCGCCAGCACCAGGAAAATCAAGGCCGTGGCCCGGAAAGAGGCGGCCCAGGGACGTCGCTGGGGCGCCGTCCCGGCCGGCGGTTCCGATGGTTGAGGGTTCCGTGGCGGACGGTTCATTGTCTCGCCCTGTCCTCCTGAAGCCTAAGAATTAGATTTAACAAAGGCTTAGGGTTATAATAGCCAAGGTTGGGCTTTACCTCTACTGTCTTTTTCGGGGGCTTTTTTTGTGCCCGTTTGGCCCCCATTTGGAGAGTGTTCAGGTGGCGATTACGGCAATCGAGCTGATCAAGGGCAAGCTGACGCCCGAGCAACGGCTGCTGGGCCTCGACGTCGGCACCAAGACCGTTGGCCTGGCGCTTTCCGACGTATCGCTGACAGTGGCGACGCCGATGAAAACCGTCAGGCGCGGCAAGTTTGCCGAAGACGCGAGGCGGCTCCGGACCATCATCGCTGCCGAGGACGTCGGCGGGCTGATCATCGGCCTGCCCCTTAACATGGACGGCACCGAGGGACCCCGGTGCCAGTCGGTGCGCCAGTTCACCGAAAACCTGCTTGAACACATCGACCTTCCGATGGTTTTCTGGGACGAAAGACTGTCCACGAAGGCCATCGAGCGGGTGTTGACCGAGGAAGCCGACATGGCCCGCAAGCGCCGAGCCGAAGTCGTAGACAAGATGGCCGCCGCCTACATCCTGCAAGGGGCACTAGACGTGATGGGTTAGGCAAAATCGCTTATCAGTTTTTCAGTTTTTTCAGGATATTTTTTTGATTAACGAAATAAATTCGTCGGCCAAAGGTATACATGCCGAAACGGAACAACCTGCCCCGTTTAGCAAAGCAGTACTAAGCTTTGGATTTGCTTTTCGATTTTGTTTTAACTCTTGCGCGACGTCATCAATGGTTCGCTCTTGCAAGATTGCACTCCCCAATCCATGACGTGAAATCAGGGAGATTGCACATGCAAAAATAGGCCGGGTCAAGGATGGGTGGAATTTTCTTTGCTGGCGTTGAAAATGCTTAGGCTACGCGCGGCGCCAACAGGATAATGGCAGCGCCCGCCACGCAAACCACGGCGCCGGTCAAGTCCCAGCGGTCGGGCCGCATGCCCTCGACGGCCCAAAGCCAGCCCAGCGACGCCACGATGTAGACGCCGCCGTAGGCTGCATAGGCACGGCCCGCGAAAAGGGAGTCGACCTTGGTCAGCAGGAAGGCGAAGAGGGTGAGGGCCACCAGGCCCGGAATCACCCAGAGGGCGCTCTTATCCACCCTCAGCCAAGCCCAGAAGGCGTAGCAGCCGGCGATCTCGGCAATCGCGGCGCCGATGTAAAAGGCAAACGATTTCATGGGATCATCTCCTAGAGTGCGTTCGTTTCAAATTGATTCAATTTGAAACGTGAATCGCCCTCTAATTCATATGCTTAGGGGCTTTTTCACGTCCTGGATCGCTTCGACCCAGGACGATAATACCCTTGGGCCTAAACCTCGTAGCCCAAGAGCTTTCAACAGCGTGCCGCACTCGCGGTTGACGAATCGCAACGTCTCGTGATTGAATTTTTTCTTCCAGGCGCTGGCATTGACGCCCAGGGGCGGGGCTTCCCAGGCCCTTTCCGCCGCGTTGCTCGGAAGCCCCGCCGTCTGCAGCCGGTTGCCGACGGCTTCGGACTTGGCGTTGTAATCATCGAAGACCCGAGCCAGCATGGGGAACAGGATGTCCGTGAAGTGTCCATCGCCCTTCCAGTAATTTTCCGGATGTGCATTCAGGCCCGGCTGGATCCAAGCGGTACCCCACCGGGTCGCCCCGACGATGAAGACGATTTCCTTGTCGAACACTTTGGCCAAGCGTTCGTGGACTTTCCGGTATTCTTCCATGGACCGGAACTTTACCCCATCGGAAATCGGGGCACCACGGCCAACCGACACCTCGTACGCTTGCACCGAAACCTCTCTATCCATATAGTGCGCGCCGAAATGTTAGGTGGTGTTTGCCTATGACACGTGACGGGAAGGACAACGTCCACTTTCCCCATCGTCATCTACTCGGCATTGAAGGTCTCTCGCCGGAAGAAATATCGATTTTACTGGACCGTTCCGAAAGTTACGTCGAACAGAACCGCCGCGCCGACAAGACCACGCCTCTTTTGCACGGGCGCACCATCATCAATCTCTTCTTTGAGGACTCGACCCGCACCCGGACCTCGTTCGAGCTGGCCGGAAAGCGCCTGGGCGGCGATCTCATTAACATGTCGGTGGTCACCAGCTCGGTCAAAAAGGGCGAAACCCTCATCGATACGGCGATGACCCTGAACGCCATGCACCCGGACGTGCTGGTGGTGCGCCACCCGGATTCCGGGGCGGTGAAACTGCTGTCCGAAAAGGTCAACTGCGCCGTCATCAACGGCGGCGACGGCAGCCACGAACACCCGACCCAGGCGTTGCTCGACGCACTGACCATCCGCTGCCGGCGGGGCCGCTTGAGCAGTCTTTTGGTGGCGATTTGCGGCGACATCCTGCATTCCCGCGTGGCCCGATCGAACATTCACCTGTTGAATACCATGGGCGCCAGGGTGCGGGTGATCGCGCCCAAGACGTTGATTCCACCCGAGATCGAGCGTATGGGCGTGGAGGTCTTCCACGAGATGGCCGCCGGCCTCAAGGACTGCGACATTGTCATGATGCTGCGCCTGCAGCGCGAACGTATGCACGGTAACTTCCTGCCCTCGATCCGTGAGTACTTCCACTTCTTCGGCCTCGATTACGAGAAGCTGGCCAACGCCAAGGACGACGCCCTGATCATGCATCCCGGGCCGATGAATCGCGGCGTCGAGATCGACACCGAGGTCGCCGACGACGTCGGGCGCAGCGTCATCCGGGAACAGGTGGAGATGGGCGTCGCCGTGCGCATGGCGGTGTTGGAACTGTTGGCCCTCAACCCGGATAACGGCCCGGATAACAGAGGGTCCGGCTGATGGCTGGGAAGAAGGAAGATCCTTCGGGCCAAGTATCCTATACCAATGCCCGGCTGTTGGACCCGGCGTCGGGGTTGGACGCCATGGGCGGGCTTATCACCGACGGGGAGACGATTTCCGAGGTCGGCGAAGGTCTGTTCAAGAAAGGGATGTCGAAAGGCGCCCGGTCCGTCGATTGCCAAGGCAAGTGCCTGGCGCCCGGGTTGGTAGACATGCGGATCGAGATCGGCGACCTGGCGGCGACGGCGGCGGCGGCGGTGTCGGGTGGGGTGACCTCCATGGTCTGCCTGCCCAATACGGACCCCGTCATCGACGATTTGTCGGTAGTCGAATTCGTCGCCCGGCGGGCGCGCAAGCTGGGGCTCGTCAAGGTCTATCTCTACGGCGCCGTGACCAAGGGCCTGCAAGGGACAAAATTAGCGGAACTGGGGTTGTTGGCGGAATCGGGCGCCCGTGCCTTTACCGACGGCACCCGGGCCGTCGCCGACGCCCAGGTGATGCGCCGGGCCTTGAGCTATGCCTCGACCTTCGGTCTGATGATCGTCCAGCACCCAGAGGAACAGAGCCTCGTCGCCGGCGGCACCATGAACGCTGGCGAGACGGCGACGCGCCTTGGCCTCTTCGGGATGCCCAAGGAGGCGGAAGTGATTATGGTCGAACGGGATATTCGGCTGGCCGGCCTTGCTGGAGGGCGATTGCATATCGCCCACGTATCGACGGCGGAAACCATCGACGCGGTGCGCCGGGCCAAGGCCGAGGGGCTGAACGTAACCTGCGACACCGCGCCGCCCTATTTCGCGCTCAATGAAACCGCCGTCGGTGATTACCGGACGTTCGCCAAGTTGTCACCGCCGCTGCGCGCTGAGGAAGACCGCCAGGCGGTAGTGGAAGGAATAAAGGACGGCACCATCGACGCTATCGCGTCGGATCACACGCCCCGGGACGAGGAATCCAAAAGGCTCCCCTTCGCCCAGGCCGCGCCCGGAGGCATCGGGCTCAATACGCTGCTGGCGGTATCGCTGGAGCTTTACCACAACGGGCACCTGGGCCTCTTGGACCTGCTCCGCCTGATTACCTCTCAGCCGGCCGAACTGATGAGCCTCGAAGCGGGAAGCCTTAGAAAAGGCGCCCCGGCGGACCTGGTGCTGTTCGATCCGGACGAGGGCTGGAAGGTGGACGCCGACAAGCTGGTCGGCAAAACCCAGAACTCGCCCTTCGACGGCAGGCCGGTGCAGGGCCGGGTAATATTGACCGTCGTCGACGGGCGCCCGGTTTTCGAACCAGACGCCTGAACCCGGAGCCCAAAGCACTATGGACAGCCTGTGGCAGTTTTTTCTGATCGCCGGCGCGATGGGATATCTTATCGGGTCGGTCCCTTTCGGGCTGGCGTTGACACGCTTGGCCGGGCTCGGCGACATCCGTTCCATTGGGTCAGGTAACATCGGCGCCACCAACGTGCTCCGGACCGGCCACAAGACGCTGGCCCTGGCGACCCTGGTCCTGGACGCCTCCAAGGGGGCCTTTGCGTTGGCGGTGGTGGATTGGGGATTGGGCTGGGGTTTGGGTTCCGGGCTGATTGCCGGCGTCACCGCGGTTCTCGGGCATAACTTCCCGGTGTGGTTGAAATTCAAGGGTGGCAAGGGGGTGGCGACGACCTTGGGCGTGTTGTTGGTGGCTTATTGGCCGGTCGGCGTTGCCTCCTGCGCCACTTGGCTTTTGGTTGTCGGGACGCTACGCTATTCATCCGCGGCGGCGCTAGCGGCGCTGACAGCGGCGCCGTTCTACGCCTATTGGTTTGGCGCCAAGCCGGTGGCGTTGGCCGCCGCCTTGCTGGCGCTTCTTTCCATTATTCGCCACCACGCTAATATCCGAAGGCTCATGCAGGGCGAGGAACCGAAGATCGGCGGCCGCTAGCCTTTCCCCAACGGCGCAAACACTCTAAACTGTATACAATCCGAAGAACCACCGATATTTTGGCGGCGGGATTGGGCTGTTTTCGCCGCCGCTTTGAAGACGGAAACCCCGAATTATCCCCCGGATTGTTTTAGAAGGATGGGCCCCCATGCCCGATAGCGCTGACAAGAAAAACAAGAAATCCGCCGCTGCCGCAGCCCCGGCGACCAAAGCCGCGATCCTTGCCGTGCCCGGGGACGAGGCCGGGGGTGGACGCCAAAAGGCCCGCGGCCGGCTTCCCTGGCGGCTCGGCATGTTCGTCATCGCTGCCGCCGTCGCCGTCTTGTTCGGAGGGCGCGAAGTTTATTTCCGGCTCAATTACGTCTATACTTATGATTCCCGCATCGATGCCGACTTGATTACCGTTTCCAGCCACGTCGCCGGATGGGTGACGTCATTGAAGGTCACCGAAGGAAGCAAAATTACCAAGGCCATGGTGCTGCTGACCCTCGATTCTCGGGAATCGAAGTTGCGTTTATCCGAGCTCGAGGCGCAGGTTTCCGGCCTCGACGCCGAGCGCGGCCGCCTCGAGGCCGAACGGCGCTTGATCGACAAGCAGACCAGGAGCCTCTATTTGTCCGAGCTTTCGCAACTGGAGGCCGCCCAAGTCGCGGTGTCGTCGCTGGAGCCGCAGTTGACGTTGGCGAAGCGGGAATTCCAACGGACTAAGGAGTTGTTCAACCGCAAGGTCTTCTCGCCCCGGCAGCTCGATCAGGCGAAGAACTCCGAACAGCAGATCGAGCGCCAACACTGGATGGCCGTCGCCGAGTTGAAGGCGGCCCGGGCGAAGCTCGAGAAAGCCGAGGCCGAACGCTCGAAGCTCGACGTTCTCGACGGCGAGTTGGCCATCCTCAAGCACCGGAAGGCCGAGCTTCTGGCCAAGGTGGAGCATCAGAATCTGGACCTCGGGGACCGCACCATCCGAAGTCCCGTTGACGGCGTCGTCGACAAGACCTTCGCCCAGGTAGGCGAATACGTGACCCCTGGTCAGCGCCTGGCGCTGGTCCATGACCCGGAAACCATCTGGATCGAGGCCAACATCAAAGAAACTGAAATTCGTAAACTGAAGATCAGCCAAGAGGTGGACGTCAGCATCGATGCTTACCCGGATAACGAGTTCCGGGGAAGGGTGTTGAGCATCGGCAACGTCACCACCAGCGAATTCGCGCTGCTGCCGAGCCCCAACCCAAGCGGCAATTTCACCAAAATCACCCAGCGCCTGCCGGTGCGCATCGCCATTGAACAGCAAGGCGGCCTCTTGCGCCCGGGCATGATGGTCGAAATCAACATTGACGTCCGTAACCGTTGAACAACAGTTCGCCCGCTTCGGCCCGGCCTATCGATGGCTGGTGACCATCGGCGGGCTTCTGGGGGCCATGTCGATGATCCTGTCGGCGACCATGGTCAACGTCGCCGTGCCTTCCATCATGGGGGCCTATGGGGTCGGCCAGGACCTGGCGCAATGGGCGTCCACCGCTTTTCTGGCGACCATGGTGGCGAGCCAGTTGCTGAACACCTGGATGGTGGAGGCCTTCGGCCAGCGGTTGACGTTTTCGATGACGTTGGTCGTTTTTACCATCGGCTCCTTGATCTGCGCCGCCAGCCCGACCATCGAGGTGCTGATCATCGGCCGCATTATGCAGGGCTTCTCCGCCGGCGTCATTCAGCCTCTGGTGATGGCTACCATCATTACAGTATTCCCCGCCGACCGCCGGGGGTTCGCCATGGGCCTTTACGGCATGGGGGTGACGCTGGCGCCCAGTTTCGGCCCTTTGGCCGGCGGCATCACCATCGACGCGCTGGCCTGGCGGTACATCTTCCTCACCCCCCTGCCCATTGTGGCGGTGGCGTTCGCAATGGGAGTGGTGCTCATGCCGGGGAAGAAGTTTTCGCGCCTCCTGCCGGTTTTCGATTGGGCCGGGTTCGCACTTGTGGGAACGGCGCTGGTCTGCCTGATGAGCGGCGTCGGCAACGGCCAGCGCTGGGGTTGGGATTCCAACGATATCCTGATCCTATTCGTCATCGGGTTCATCGCCGCCGGTTCCTTTATATACTGGCAGGCCCACGCCAAGGCGCCACTCCTGGATCTCAGCCTCTTTCTCAATCCGCGCTTCGCAGCCGCCATGGTCATCGCTTTTGTATTCGGCGCCGGCAACTTCGCCACCAATTACGCTATCCCGGTGTTCACCCAGACGATCCAGGGATTCTCGGCCACCAAGGCCGGGCTGGTGCTGATGCCGGCGGGCTTGCTGCTGGTCGTTATGATCCCCTTTTCGGGACGCCTTGCCGACCGGGTACCGGAGGATTTGCCAATCATGGCCGGTATCGCCCTGTTCGCGTTGGCCGCCTTTCTAATGTCCGGCGCGGACGTCAATACGCCGTTCGTGGCCACGGCGCTGTTCGCCGTCGCTAGCAAGTTGGGCCTGGGGCTGGTGATGCCCAATATGGGCTCGGTGGCGATGAAGGCGATTTCCTCTGAAAGGCTGAACCAGGGTGCCGGCACCTACAACTTCACCCGCCAATTGGGCGGGGCGTTTGGCGTTAACGGGCTGGTGGTGGTCCTCGAACAGCGGACCGCCTTTCATGCCGACGCGCTGGCCGCCACCCAAACCTCGGCCAACAGCCTGACCCGGGAACTCCTGGATAAGGTTGAAAGGCTGCTTCAGGAATCCGGCGTGCCGGAGGCGCTGCAACAGACCGGCGTGCTCGATTACCTGAGATCGATCGTCCATGCCCAAGCCAACACCTTCGGCTTTCAAGACGTCTTCATGGTCATCGTGGTGGTTTTCGTCGCTGCACTTATACCGGCCTGGATCCTCAGGCAGACGAGGACAAAGGCTTCCTAGATCGGATCGCGGTGGCGGCCGAAGTTATTTTCGAGGTTTGGAACGAGACCGGAAAGCCCCCCTCGGAGAAGGTTATGCTATTGATTTGAAAGGGAACCCCCCTTCCGCTCCGGTGCCGTAATAGATCGGGGGGGCGCGCGGCGAGGTCGATAAAATATTAAGTCCGACGGCGTCTTAGGTTGACGAAATCATCCGTAACTGCCAATTCTCCCCCCCCACGTCTTATCCTGGGTGCTCCTGGAATTGGAGTTGGCGGGCCGCCTCGAGCGTCATCCGGGAAATAAAGTTTCGTTAATTTAGGGGCCGTAAAAACAAACTCTCATGACCAATGTCGTCATCGTCGAAAGCCCGGCCAAGGCCAAAACCATAAACAAATACCTGGGCCGTGATTTCATCGTGCTGGCCAGCTATGGCCACGTCAGGGACCTGCCGTCCAAGGACGGCTCGGTACGCCCGGAGTCCGACTTCGACATGGATTGGGAAATCGATGACCGGGCGAAGACGCACCTGAAGGAAATCACCAAGGCGCTGAAGGGCGCCGATCATTTGTACCTGGCGACCGACCCGGACCGCGAGGGGGAGGCCATTTCCTGGCACATGCGCGAAATCCTGCATGAACAGAACGCCCTTGGAGGCATCGAGGTCAAACGCGTCGTCTTCAACGAAATTACCAAGAGCGCAATTTTCGAGGCCTTCAACCACCCCCGCGAACTGGACACCGAACTTATCGAGGCCTATCTGGCCCGCCGGGCGCTGGATTACCTAGTCGGGTTTACGTTGTCGCCAGTGTTGTGGCGCAAGCTGCCGGGCAGCCGTTCGGCGGGACGGGTGCAATCGGTGGCTTTGAGGCTGATTTGCGAACGCGAAACCGAAATCGAGAGTTTCAAGCCGCGCGAATACTGGTCCGTCAAGGCCGACTTCAAGACGCCCGCGGGCGATACCGTCAACGCCCAGTTGACCCATCTGGACGGCGACAAGTTGGGGAAAATGGACATCGGCGACGAGGCCGCCGCCAACGCTGCCCGCGATGCCGCCCTGACCCGAGATTTCACCGTCGCTGGTATCGAGCGCAAACAGGTCCGGCGACATCCGGCGCCACCGTTCACCACATCGACGATGCAACAAGAAGCCTCCCGCAAACTAAGGATGACCGCCAAGCGCACCATGCAGGTGGCGCAGAGGCTCTATGAGGGAGTCAGCATCGACGGCGAGACGGAGGGGCTCATCACCTACATGCGCACCGACGGCGTGCAGATCGCCGGCGAAGCCATCGGTGGCTGCCGGTCCCTGATCGGCAAGGTTTTCGGTGACCGCTACGTACCCGAGAAAGCCCGGGTTTACAAAACCAAGGCCAAGAACGCCCAGGAAGCCCACGAAGCCATCCGCCCGACTGATGCCTTTCGCCAACCCAAGGATATCGAACGCTATCTGGACGACGACCAGAAACGCCTTTACCAGCTGATCTGGAACAGGACCATCGCCAGCCAGATGGAATCCGCGGTCCTCGATCAGGTGGCCGCAGACATCGGGTCCGGCGACGGGTTGGTGAATTTCAGGGCTACCGGTTCGACCGTCGTCTTCGAAGGCTTTTACAGGCTTTACCGCGAAGGCAAGGACGATTCGGAAAACGGCGGCGGCGAAATGATTTTGCCCAAGCTCGATCGGAGCCAGGCGCTGGAACGTCAAGCGGTGACGCCCGAACAGCATTTCACCCTGCCGCCGCCGCGCTTTACCGAAGCCAGCCTGGTCAAACGCCTGGAAGAACTGGGCATCGGCCGCCCGTCCACATACGCCAGCATTATTTCGGTGCTCCAGGACCGCAATTACGTGGTCCTTGATAAGCGCCGTTTCACACCCGTTGACCGCGGGCGGCTGGTGACGGCTTTCCTGAATAGCTATTTCCCCCGCTATGTGGAGTACGACTTCACCGCCGAACTGGAAAACAAGCTGGACGACATTTCCGGCGGCCGCATCGACTGGAAGACGGTGCTCCGGGAATTTTGGGACTCTTTTTCTAAAGCGGTGGCGGAAACACAGGACCTGAGGGTTTCGGAAGTCCTCGACAGGCTGGACGAGCTTTTGGGCCACCATTTCTTCCGCCCCAGCGCCGACGGCGCCAATCCCCGCAAATGCCCGACCTGCGCCGACGGCCGGTTGAACCTCAAGCTCGGCAAGTTCGGCGCCTTCATCGGGTGTTCCAACTATCCGGACTGCCACTTTACCCGGCCGCTGGAAGTCGCCAACGGCAATGGCAGCGACACCGAAGCCCTGACTACCAACGGGCCCAAGGAACTGGGCCCGGACCCGGAGACCGGCGACATAATCACGCTACGCAAGGGCCCCTACGGTTTTTATGTACAGCTGGGCGAGGAAACCGTTGAAGACAAGAAAAAGATCAAGCCGAAGCGTGCCTCCGTTCCTAAGGTCATGAACCCGGCGGATGTAGAGCTGGCCAAGGCGCTGGGCCTGTTGAGCCTGCCCCGCGACGTCGGCGTCGACGAACAGACCGGCGAAATGATCACCGCCGGGATCGGCCGCTTCGGGTCCTTCCTCAAGGTCGGCGGCACCTATGTGTCGCTGAAGGGCGAGGACGATGTGCTGTCCATAGGGTTGAACCGGGCTGTTCACCTGTTGGCCGGCGCGCCCCGAAAAGACCCGCCCAAGACATTGGGCGAGCATCCCAAAGACGGCAAGCCGGTGACCCAGAAAACCGGCCGATGGGGCCCCTACGTGCAGCACGGCAAGCTGTTGGCGACGCTGCCGAAGGACTACGACGCCGACAACGTGACCCTGGAATACGCCCTGGAGATTCTGGCCGCCAAGGCTGCGAAGAGCGGCAAGGGAAAGAAGAAGAAACCGGCCAAGAAGGGTAAAAAGAAACCCGCCGCCAAGGCGCCCAGCGCCGGGGCCACCACCACAAACGAATAAAGCCGTTGATCAAATTCCCGTCAAAATCCAAGCCCAAGCGAAAAGCGAAAAGCCCTTCCCCCAGCCGCGAAGAAATTCTTCATTTCATTCAGGATAGCCCCAAGCGTATCGGCAAGCGCGAGATTGCCCGCGCCTTCAATCTTGATGCGCATCAAAAGATGGACCTAAAAAAGGCTCTTCGCGAGATGGAACTAGACGGCACCCTCAAACGGGACCGCGGGCGCCGCGTCGCCGATCCCGGCTCCCTGCCGCCGGTAATGGTGATCGAGGTCACCGGAACCGATACCGACGGCGAGTTGATGGCCCGACCGCTGGCCTGGGAAGGTAAGGGGGAACCGCCCGTCATCTATATGGCCCGGGACAAGCGCCCGGGCAGGGCGGCGAGACCGGGAGACCGCTTGCTGGCGCGGCTGACGCCCGGCGGCGACGGCGTTTTTGAGGCCCGCACTATCCGCGCCATCGCCTCGGCGCCACGGCAGATCATCGGCATCTACGAGACCGCCAGTGGCGCCGGGCGGCTGCGCCCCACCGACCGCCGCTCGAAAGGCGATTACGCCATCGACGGGCGCGATTCCATGGGCGCCCAGTCCGGTGACTTGGTACGCGCCGTACCCCTTCGGGGCCGCAGTTTAGGGCTGCTTCAGGCGAAGATCGTCGAGCGGTTGGCGGGGGGACAATTAGGCGGCGAAGGCGCCGCCGGCCCGTCCATGATCGCCATTGCGGATCACGATCTGCCGACCAAATTTAGCGCCGAGGCCGAAAAACAGGCGGCCCAGGCCGGGCCAGCGCCGGCCAAGGGGCGCGACGATTTACGAAAGATCCAGCTGGTAACCATCGACGGGGCCGACGCCCGGGATTTCGATGACGCGGTATGGGCCGAGCCCGATCGGGACAAGCTGAACCCGGGCGGCTGGCACCTGCTGGTCGCCATCGCCGATGTCTCCTGGTACGTGCGGCCCGGCGACGCCCTGGATCAGTGCGCCTATGAGCGCGCCAACTCGGTCTATTTCCCTGACCGGGTCGTGCCGATGTTGCCCGAGGCGCTGTCCAACGGCTGGTGTTCGCTGGTGGGGAAGGAAGATCGCCCCTGCCTCGCCGTGGATCTTTGGATCGACGCTTCGGGCGGGCTGCGCCGTCATAAATTCCGACGCGCTATTATGCGTTCTGTCGCGCAGCTTACTTACGAACAGGTTCAGGCGGCCTGGGACGGCAACCCCGACAAGGTCACGAAACCCCTGGTGGCGGCTGTGATCAAACCCCTTTACGGCGCCTTCGAGGCGCTCATGCTAGGCCGCATCAGGCGGGAGGTCCTGGAACTCGATGTCCCGGAACGAGAAGTCGTGCTCGCCGATGACGGCAGCGTTGCTAGGTTCAAATTCCTTCCGCGCCTCAATTCCCATAGGCTGATCGAGGAATTCATGATCACCGCCAACGTCGCCGCCGCCGAAACGCTCGAAAGCAAGCGCGTGGCCTGTATGTACCGGGTCCACGACACGCCGTCCCGGGAAAAGTTGGAAGCCCTTCGCGACGTTCTCGGTAGTGTCGGCCTTCGCTTCGCCCGCGGCGGCATGGCCAGCCCCAAGCGTTTCAACCAGGTACTAAAGAAGGCAGCCGGGACTCCGTTTGCCCCCATGGTCAATGAAATGGTGTTGAGAAGCCAAGCCCAGGCCGAATACGGGCCCGTCAACATCGGCCACTTCGGGCTGGCGCTCCAGCGCTATTGCCACTTCACTTCGCCGATCCGCCGTTATGCCGATCTTCTGGTTCACCGGGCGCTGATTGAGGGCGGCAAGCTCGGTGCCGGCGGCCTTGGCAAAGAGTCCCGCGACTTCGCCGAAATGGGGCAACACTTGTCCACGACTGAACGCCGTGCCGCCGCCGCCGAGCGCGATGCCGGTGACCGGTTCGCGGCCAGTTACCTAGCCGACCGCGTCGGCGCCGTGTTCGAAGGCCGCATCAACGGCGTTACCCGATTCGGGCTTTTCGTGATTTTGACCGAGACCGGCGCCGATGGGTTGATCCCAATTCGCACGCTGGCCGATGACTATTACGTTCATGACCAAGCTCGCCATACGCTCCGGGGGCGAAGGAGCGGGCGCCAATACCGCCTCGGCGGTGCGGTTGAGGTAAGGCTGATAGAAGCCAACCCGGTCACCGGCGGAATGGTGTTCGACCTGATGGACTCTGGAACGGTGGCGCCAGGCGGGCGCCACGGCAGGGCCGGAAAGAAGGGCAAAACCAAAACTCGCAAGATCGCTAAGGGCAAACCCAATAGCCCGCTACGCCGGGGCAAGCGGTAATTTCGAAAACCCCTGAAATCGGTTTCTCCATTGGGCTGGAATGCCATAGTGACGAAAGCAAAAAAATAGCGGACAATCCGGGCGATGACGACGCTCCGGGGAAGTTGGATTAGTTTTTGCGGGCTGGCGGTATTGTTGGCTAACGCTTGCGCGCCGTCGCGCGATTTTTCCAGCCCCGGAACGGGCGATTTTTCCACAAGCCAGGCGTCCGAAGTCTTCGCAGCCGGGTATAGCGGCGTTACCGAAAAATTTATCGAACCCGTTAGCGTCGGCGATATCGCCATCGAAGGCATTCGTGGGCTCGGCGCCATTGATCCAGACCTGACCGTAACACGCGCCGACGGCAAGGTGGTGCTTTCCGCTTCCAGCAGCGAGGTCGCCTTTTTTCCGGCACCGGAGGGAAACGACGTCGCCGGCTGGGCGAAATTGACGGTCGATATCTCGGCCGCCGCCCGCAAAGCTTCGGCGGAAATGAAGGCCGCCGACATGGAAACCCTTTATGAGGCGGTTTTCGACGGCGTCCTGTCGAATCTGGATATCTTCTCGCGTTACGCCGGCGCCCAGGAGGCCAGGGAAAATAGTGCCAAGCGGGACGGCTTCGGCGGTATCGGCATCCGCTACCGGATCCAGGACGGCACACCCGTTATTATCCAGGTATTACTGAAAACACCAGCCGCCAAGGCGGGTCTCCTGAAGGACGACCGTATCACCCATGTCGACGGCACGGTCCTCAAAGGGCTGTCAAAAAAGCAAATTGGCGAAAAACTGCGGGGCCCCACCCACACCCGCGTCGAGTTGACCATCCTCGGGCCCAGCGCAACGTTGCCGAAGGTGGTGGCGATGGAACGTGCCCACATTTTCTCGCCTACGGTCACCGAAACCCATTCCGACGGTATCGTCGTTCTTAGGGTCAAGAGCTTCAACCAGGATACGACCCGGTCCCTGGCGTCAAAATTGGAAAAGGCCCATGAAACCATCGGTGATGACATGAAGGGTTTAATTCTCGACCTCCGCGGTAATCCGGGCGGGCTGTTGAAACAGTCGGTCAAAGTCGCCGACTTGCTTTTGACCCAAGGAAATATTGTCAGCACTCGCGGACGCCATGCGGGCAGCATCCACAATTACGAGGCCGGTGGCCGCGACCTGGCGTTTGGCCTGCCTGTTATCGTGCTGGTTGACGGCAAGTCGGCTTCGGCGGCGGAAATCGTCGCCGCAGCGCTGCAAGACCTGGAGCGTGCCGTCGTCATCGGCACGTCGTCGTTCGGCAAGGGATCGGTGCAGACCGTCATTCGACTCCCCAACGACGGCGAAATCACTCTCACCTGGTCACGATTGGTCGCGCCGTCCGGATACATGTTGCATGGTCTAGGCGTCTTGCCGGCGATTTGCACCAGCGGCATCAAGGACAATGCATTGGCCGTGATTCGTGCCGTATTGGCCAAAAGCGCCCAGACAGAGGAAACGCTGCGCACATGGCGCAAACCGGGAACCCGGGACGAAGACTTACGGCGTAAGCTTCGCCAGTCGTGCCCATCCCAACGCCGCCGGGACGATCTAGACTTGAAAGTCGCCCGCCGTCTGATAAACGATCAAACCCTTTATGCCCGGACGCTCAATCTCACGGCGGCGACCCATGAGGCCCGTTACTGAGATCGCCCCTGAAAGCCCAGGAAAAAACGGCGGAGGCTTCGGGCACCAGCCCTGAACCAGCCGCCCTTGACAGGCGAACCGCTAACTGTATGGTCTGCTCTCCGACGGACCTTCGAGCGGATCATGATAGACTGAAGCCACTGCGCAGCGTTGGTCCAATATGTAAATCCGCTCAATATTAAGTGAGATAGAGCAGTTGCACGCAATTAAACGGATCAGTTAAGCGATTCCGATCAATAACGATCTGCTCTAGAAGCCGAATGGGCAGGGAAACGGACGATGGCGAAACCCAATTCCATCCTGATCAAGCTGGTGAGCACCGCCGATACCGGGTTCTATTACGTAACCAAAAAGAACCCACGCAATTTGACCGAAAAAATGAAGCTTCGCAAATATGACCCCGTCGTCCGCAAGCACGTCATGTTCAAGGAAGCAAAAATAAAATAATCCGCCCCAGTCTTGTTTTCTCCGGGCTCCGCGATCCCGCAATGTTCCGTTTGAATTTCAAATTTCCGGCCCCTCTGAGTGCGATCGTTTCAAATTGTATCAATTTGAAACGTTTAAGCCCTCTCATTCATATACTTAGGGTCTGATTCACGTCCTGGGTCGCTTTGATCCAGGACGTGAATCAGACCCTAGCCAGCCGTTCAAGCGGTCTTGGCCTTTTTTGTCGGCTTGGACGCCTTTGTAAACTTGGCCGCCTTTGTCGAGGTCAGGCTGGCTTGGGAAACGACCGGGTTACGGCCAGTCTTCTTGGCTTCGTAAAGGGATTCGTCGGCCCTTGCCTCAAGTCCGCGGACGAGGTTGTAGTGTCCGCTCAACGCCGTGATCATGATTACAGGGATATGGGTGGTTTTGGGGTTCTGCTTGATCCGGCGCCAAACGCCGAAGCCATTCATCCCCGGCATCAACATGTCAAGGAGGACGGGGTCCGGGTCATCATTTTCGACCGCCTCGAAGGCGGAGCGCCCGTTCCGGGCCGTTATAACCTCGTAATATTCACTGGATAACTTGGCCTCCAGCACTCTGACGCTGACAGCATATCGCCAACAATCAGGATACGCACCGGCATGGGTGATTTTTTTGTTCGTTTGTCCTAGAAATATTTCGTCAATTCAAGAATTTGGCGATCGTCTCTAGAAACGTCGGAACGGAAATTGGTTTGGCAATATAGCCATCGCAGCCTCCTTCTCGAAATTTCTGCTCATCCCCCTTCATGGCAAAAGCGGTGACGGCAATGACCGGGATACCCTTCAATTCATCCTCCGCCTTGAGCAATTTCGTCACTTCCAGGCCAGAAATTTCAGGCAGTTGAATATCCATGATAATCAGATCAGGGCGATGTTTGTGAGCCAGTTGAAGCACGTCCCGGCCATCCATGGTTTGCACGGTTTCGTACCCATGGGCCTGAAGCAGATCATTGAACAACTTCATATTCAGATCGTTATCTTCAACAATCAGGATGGTTTTTGGCATCGCCTTCCCTAACCTTGAACCCCCACCTTGGATATTTACCTGAGGGGTTGGTTTCTTGACGAACCCTCTATCACCGTCGCCCGGAATGCCAACAGTTAAATGCCGCGCCCACCCATACAGATTTGCGGCGGCCGTTGCTCAAGCCTATGTGAATGTTACCTATTTTCATCGTCAAAGGCGAGATAAAGACGGCCGGAGAGAAAAGTTTGCACCGGCGAAAACCGGCGTTTATGTTGCCAGCGCAACCGCATTGAAACCCTTGGCATCCGGACCGTCGCCGCCATGGCCAAAACTGCGCAGAAAACGACTGGAACGCCTGCCTCCCTTTCGGCCTGCACCACAGCCGCCTTAGCGGTCGCCGTCGTCATCCCGTGTTACCGGGAAAAGGCGCATGTTATGGAGGTCATCGGAGGCATCGGACCCGAGGTCAGCTACATCTTTGTCATTGACGACGCCTGTCCCGAAAAAACCGGCGATTATGTGCGCGAACACTGCCGGGACCCCCGGGTCGAGGTGCTGAGCCATGAGCGGAATACCGGTGTCGGCGGGGCGAGCATGACCGGTTACCGTCGCGCCCTGGAGGCTGGCGCCGGTATTATAGTCAAGCTCGACGGCGACGGACAGATGGACCCGTCGATGATTCCGACCTTGATTCAACCCGTTGCCGACGGCGGGACCGATTACGCCAAGGGCAACCGTTTCCACCAGTTGCAGGCGATCAGCGCCATGCCGGCCATGCGCATCACCGGCAATATGCTGTTGTCATTCGCCTCCAAGCTATCGAGCGGCTATTGGGACATTTTCGATCCCACCAACGGGTTCACGGCGATCCACGCCAAGGTCGCCCGGGCGCTTCCGCTTGACCAAATTTCGAAAGGCTTCTTTTTCGAATCCGACATGCTTTTCCAACTCGGCCTAATTCGCGCCGCGGTCAAGGACGTCCCCATGCACGCGCGTTACGGAAAGGAAAAAAGCGCCATCAGTATTCCGAAGATCATTCCGGAATTTCTGTTCAAGCACTACGTCAACACGTGCAAGCGGATCTTCTTTTCCTATTTCGTACGCGAGTTCACGTTTGCCACCATTCAACTGGTGGGGGGGGGGATCATGTTGTTGTTCGGCATCTTGTTCGGCGCCTATTGGTGGTACGACTCCTCCGTTACCGACATTCCGGCTTCCACCGGCACCGTGATCCTAGCGGCTTTGCCGATCATCCTCGGCAGCCAGTTCCTGGTTGCCTTTTTCAACCACGATACGCGAAACGTCCCCAAGACCCCGGTGCATCCGTTCTTATAGGGTTCTAGACGACTAGGCCCTAGACGACCTCTGCGGTGCCGCCCCGACGCGGGTCGCCGGCGCCGGCGAAGACCCCACCGGCGGGATCGAAACGGGCGACGTGGACGCCGCCGAAAAACAGATTTCGTTCGTCCCAGACCTTGGCCTCGGGAAAACCGGCCACCAGCCGGCCGACGTTGTCTTCGTCGAAGCCCGTTTCGATACTCAACAGGCCGCCTTCAAAGTGGACCCGGGGGGCCTCGATGGCGTCTTCGACCGGCATCGAGAAATCCAGAAGGTTGATCAGAACCTGAAGGATGGCCGTACGCAAACGGTTGGAGCCGCCGGAACCGAGCGCCGCCATGCGGCCGTCACCCTCTATGGCCAGGGATGGCGCCATCATCGAACATATGCGGGTGTCCTTCGGCCACTGATGAAACCCAAAAGGGTTGATGTCCTCTTCGCCCAGCATGTTGTTCATCATGATGCCGGTGCCGGGAACGATATAGCCTGCGCCTTCTCCGTTGGACAACGTCATCGCGGCGGCGTTGCCGGCGGCATCGATGATGCTGACATGGGTGGTGCCTCTTGCCGCCTCGGGGCGGCCGAGCACCTTCGCCTTGTAGGCGGCCAGGAACTTGGGCTCAAGGAGCGTTTCGGTAGCCTTCGCTTCGCCGATTTCATGAAGGCGGCTTTCGACGCGGGCCTTGTTGGTGAGATCCATGACCTTGACCAGACGTTCCAGATAAGCCACCGAGCCGAACCCGAGTGCTTCCAGATCAATGTCTTTCAGGAGTTCCAGCGCAAAGGCGATGAGGATTCCGCCGCTCGACGGCGGCGGGTTGGTGTAGAGCCGGGCATCCCGGTAATCGACGGTAAGCGGCCAGCGCTTTTGGACTTGGTAACCCGCGAGATCCCCGGTGGTGAGCATGCCGCCACCGCTCTCGCAATCTTCGGCGATGCGGGCCGCGATACCTCCCCGGTAAAACAGGTCCTCGCCCTCGCGGGCCAGCGCCTCGAGGGTATCGGCGAAGGCGGGGTTGAACATGATCTCGCCTTCCCGCTTGAGGTCTTCCGGGTCCTCGCCGCTAGCGAAGATTTCCCGGCTGGCGGCGCTGGACATGTAGATCGGGCCGACGACCTGAAACAGATAGGCTTGCAGCCGGTTGACGGTGAACCCATCCCTGGCCACGGCCACGGCCGGTTCGATTAAGCGGGTCATGGGCAAGGTGCAAAGATCACGATGGACCTGAAACAGGCCCCTGACCGTTCCCGGCGTCGCCATGGCGCCCATGCCGACTTGGAACTCCTGGGTCACTGTGCCGAAATCGGCCTGGATCGGGTAAAAATCCACCTCGGAAGCCGTTTTCTGGCGTTTCGGCGTTTGGGTGAAAAAATCGTACAGCACTGGGTTCCCGGCGCCCTCTTCGGCAGAGCGGGCAAGCAGAAACCCGCCGCCGCCCAGGGACGACAGAACCGGTTCGACGGTGCACGCGGTATAGACGGCGGCCAGCACAGCGTCAAAGGCGTTGCCACCCTCGGCCAGGATGGCAGTGGCGGCAGCGGCGGTTTCAGGGTGGCCGGCGGCGATAACGCCCTTGGTTGTCATGGCTGTTTCCAAAAGGTTATGCTTGGACTTCCCCGGTGGGTATCGGCTGGTACGCCGCCTGTCAACAACCGGCAATGGCGCCCCGCCATTCTGGCCGAGGGCGGCAACCGCGCTTCCTATCTAGGGCCCGGCCATCGCAGTCCACGCCCATCGTCTTGATGGTTTCATGGCGGGTCGAGCAGGTGGCGTCGAAGGTCAACCCGGAAACGGTTTTCACCAGCAGTTTCTGGATGAGGGGCCAATTGCCGCTGCGGAAGACCGTACAGGGATAACGCCCGATGACGGTGGCCATGTCCTCGGGCCCGCGCCAGCCCCTGAACACCAGCCGGCTTTGGTCCCACCAATGTTCCAACCAGTAGTCGTTGGCCGGCCTCCGGGCGGCCAGCCTTTCAGAGAACCGGGAGCCGGCAAGAAAATCGCCCAGAAAAAGGGCAAACGATTGGTTTGAGACGGCGTACGTGTAAATCCGGGCGCATTGGGGGAAGCGGTCATCGCTGATGGACAGCGCGGTGTCACGGTTGGCGGCAAGCTCACCCGCCAGCTTTAAAACCCCATAGCCCTGGGCCGCCACCAGTGCCGCCAGCAGCACCGCCATCCCGAGGCCGAGCCGCCGGCGCGCTGGGCCGTCCTCTCCCCACCAAGACCCGGCCAGGCGCCAGACCAGGACCAGGGCCAGCGGGATCAGCGCCAGGGACGGGATTAAGTAATGGGCGCTCGGCTGCTTTGCGACCACCAGCACCTGGGCCAGTTGCGCCGCCACGACCCCGGCCAGCAGGCGAACCTCGGGTCCCGGCAGCGGTCGGCTTTGCCGCCACCGCCACGCCGCCCCCCCCAGGGTCAGGACCGAGAGGATGAACACCACGTGGAAGGCCGGCCGCTTGAACAGTTTGAGGACCCCCTTCGGATAGGCGGTCCAGTCCACAAAGCCGCCGGCGCCGCCGCCGTAGGCCCCCGTCCCCTGGGACACCTTCGCCAGCCAAGCGAAAAACACCTCGTAGGCCCCGAGCGCCGGCGCCGTGAAGACAATGAGCGCCGCCAACGCGGAAACCCCGTAGAGGAAAAGGGACCGAAGCCCCCCGCCGCCCCAAAGCACCAGCACCGGCAACACGAACACCGGCAGGGCGGTGATTTTGGTCGCCACCCCGAAACCGGCGACGACCCCGAAGGCGACGGCAAAGCACGTTCGGCGCTTCTCCAGAAAGCCGGGCTTCAAGGACAGGACCGACACCGCTGCCAGAGCCAGAACTGTGAACAGCAAAAGCGCCTCGGGCTTGACGTGATAGCTGTTCTTGAGGACGACCATGGAGATCAGCGGCGCCATCTGCAAGACCCACGCCGCCAGCGGGCCGCCGAACACCCACGCCCCCGCCGTCCCCAACGCCAGCGCCGTCAGCGCGTTGAGAACCACGAACACGGTCCCGATCAGGCGCAGATACCATTCCGGGTCGGCTAGGACATGGGTGGTGACGGCCTCGCCCCCGGACAGCGGATGGGCGAGCTTGAGGATCAGCGCGCCTAGCCACTGCACCGTGGTCCCCGGATGATAGACGTGCCCCGGCGTCGTCAGGTTGACGATATTCAGCGCGTCGAGGAGATAGAAGTAATCAGGGTCCAAGTTGAACCATAGCCACAGGGGCCCGCCGGCGGAACGCGCCCATAGCGCCACCGCTAGGTAGAAGACCGGCAACACCAGGAGAGAATACCAGGCCGTCAGGCCCGTATTGATTTCCAGCCGCTTCACCAATAGAGCCTATCCGAATTGCGGTTGCGGGCCGGGATAATCCTACAAGGCCCGGTAAACTACAACACCCGCCGGAGGGGCCTGGGCATTAACGAAAGTTTGATTCCCCGAACCCGGCGGCCTAATATAAGCTTCTATGCGCCCGGTGACGATGATTGCCCGTCCCTGGGATTTCCTTGGGGTGAAAGGATTTACCGTGAAGCGTTTCGGGTGTCTGAGCTTGTTTTTTCTTGTCTCGGCGTTGGCGGTGGCGGGGGTACGCGCCGACGGCCTGATGAACGCGGTTTCCTATCAGACGCTAACGCCGGGTTCGGCTATTTTCGTGCGCCCGACGGATAATTCCGACCAGAATTTGAGGTTGCAGAAGGATTTCGAGCATGCCTTGAAAAGGAAAGGTTACACGATCTCCGAGAACGCGTATTTGATTCTGACGTTTGAAACCCGGGATGCGGCGGGCGCCTGGACCGGCGGCGGGTCCAATCCCTACGTCGAGTTCAGCGACAACCACGACCAGACGGGCGTCAACGCCCCGAGGGTGCGTTTTAACCTCTTCAACTCGGCCCGCGGCGGCCTCCTCAATCCGGACCTCATACAAACCACCCGAATGGTGACGCCCAGCAGTTTCCGCATCGACGCCACTATCGACGACAAGACCAACGGCAAGCGCCTGTGGCAGGGCTGGAGCACCACCGATATCGGCGCCAGCGGCGCCCGCAACCTGACGCGGGCCATGGTTCATGTGCTCGTCGACGTGGTCGGCCAAACCGTGCGCCAGAAGCCCTTCCCGTTGCAATAAGCGCCCCCAACCATACCGGAAAAAGCCTCCTTGGGCGAAAACTCGATCCCGGCTAAGTTCTTAAAATAACAGAAGCCGCTATCTAGGCCGCAACCTGGGCTTCCCCGGCTTAGAGGGTTTAGGCGGTTTTCGCCCTGGTCCGGCGCTTGGTGTTTGCGTGGTATGTGCTGTTGTCGTTGAGCGACTCGTTGGACGCCGGGAATTTGTATCACCTGTCCGTTGGCGCCTGAGCAGACTTTCCCGGGCGGGTCTTCCAAGGCTAGGTATAGCGAAGCGCCGGCCAATTTGCTAATTTCCTGAACAGGGGACGTGGTGGTCGACCCGCCGCGGCTCTGTTCAGTGTAGATTTGGCCCTCACCTTGACCGTACCCGACGATGACCGATTATGAGGACAAGGCCCTTCTGCCGACCGGCATGGCCGACGTTCTGGCCCCCGACGCCGGTTTTGAGGCGTCGGTTCTGGCCAGGCTTATGGAATGGTTTTCCAAGCGCGGTTATGAACACATCGAGCCGCCCTTGATCGAGTTCGAGGACGGGCTGCTGACGGGTATCGGCGCCGGCCTCGCCGAGCAGACTTTCCGCATGATGGACCCGGTCTCTCAAAGAATGATGGCCGTGCGCGCCGACATCACGCCCCAGGTGGCCAGGATCGCCCAGGCCCGCCTCGCCAAAGCGCCGAGGCCACTGCGTCTCGCTTATGCCGGACAAGTGTTCAGGGTCAGGGGGACGCAGCTAAGGCCAGAGCGCCAATTCACCCAAGTCGGCGCTGAACTGATCGGCGCCTCAGAGCCGGCCGCCGACGCCGAGGTCATCGTCATGGCCGCAGAGGCCCTCATTGATCTGGGTGTCCGGGACTTGTCCTGCGATCTTGGCCTGCCGACGATGGTCGTCGCCGTTTGCGGGGACAGTCCGGCTAGTCCCGAGGCACGGGCGCGGGTACGCCATGCCCTCGACCGCAAGGATGCCGCCGCGGTGGCCGAGTTGAGCGCCGATTTCGGCGCCGATACGATCCGAATTCTCTCGGCCATGCTGGCGGCCGCCGGTCCGGCGGCGGAAACGCTGGATGCCTTGGGCGGCCTCGGCTTGGGTTCGGCCGCGGCCGCCGGGCGCAATCTCTTGGCCGACGTGGCCAGGCGCATCCACGCCATGTCCCCGGACCTGACCCTTACCGTGGACCCGGTGGAAAACCGGGGGTTCGAGTACCATACGGGCGTCACCTTTACCTTCTTCGCCGCCGGGGTGCGCGGTGAACTCGGCAACGGCGGGCGCTATCAAGCCGACGGCACGGCCGAAAGCGGCGATGGCGAGCCGGCGACCGGCTTCACCTTATTCATGGATACCATTCTCCGATCCCTGCCGGCGCCTAATCGCACCGAGAGGGTTTACGTTTCGGCAGCAACGCCGGCGGCCGAGGCGGCAAAGCTGAGGGCCGAAGGCTGGACCACCGTGTCGGGCCTGGCCGAGAACGAAAATGCAAAAGCCGAAGCGGCTCGGCTAGGGTGCAGTCATATGCTGGCGGATGGCGAAGTTCAAGAGCTTGGAAATAGGGACAAGCCGTAGGTCGCCATGGTAAACGTTGTCGTAATTGGGTCGCAATGGGGCGACGAGGGAAAAGGCAAAATCGTCGATTGGCTATCGGAACGGGCCGACGTCGTGGTCCGCTTTCAAGGCGGCCACAACGCCGGGCACACGCTGGTCATCGACGGCGTCACATATAAGCTGCACCTGTTGCCGTCGGGCGTCGTCCGTCCGGGTAAATTGTCGATCATCGGCAACGGTGTCGTCATCGACCCTTGGGCGTTACTGGAGGAAATTGAGACCGTCCGCGGACTGGGTGTGGAAATCTCGCCCGAGAACGTCCACATCGCCGAAAGCGCGCCGTTGATTCTTCCCCTACACTGGGAACTTGACCTGTTGCGCGAAAAGGCCTTGGGCAAGGCCAAGATCGGCACCACCGGTCGCGGCATCGGCCCGGCCTATGAGGACAAGGTCGCGCGCCGCGCGATCCGCGTCGGGGATTTGGCCGAACCGGAGGTGCTGTCGGATAGGGTGGAAGGGCTGCTGCTCCATCACAACGCGCTCAGGCGTGGCCTCGGAGAAGCGGAAATTGAAGCCAGTGAACTTTTAGCGAAGCTCCTGGACGTGGCGCCTAAGATCCTGCCTTATGCGGGAGTCGTCTGGCGGGAACTGGATACGGCCCGGAGCCATGGCAAGCGCATCCTGTTCGAAGGCGCCCAGGGCACCATGCTCGACGTCGACCACGGCACCTATCCGTTCGTCACCTCGTCGAACACGGTGGCTGCCCAGGCGGCCGTGGGGTCGGGCCAGGGGCCGGGGGCTATTGATTACGTGCTCGGCATTGCCAAGGCTTATACAACGCGCGTCGGCGGAGGGCCTTTCCCAACCGAACTCGAGGACGAGATTGGACGCCGGCTCGGCGAACGCGGAAAAGAGTTCGGCACCACGACCGGACGCCCGCGCCGTTGTGGTTGGTTCGACGCCGTGCTGGTCCGCCAGGCGGTTAGGGTCAACGGCATCAACGGCATCGCCTTGACCAAGCTGGATGTCCTTGACGGCATTAGCGAGCTCAAGGTTTGTACCGGCTATGAAATCGGCGGCGACGCCTTCGACCAATTGCCGGTTTCGGTAGGCCGCCAGACCAAGGTCGAACCGATTTTCGAGGTCATGGAAGGATGGACGGAAAGCACTCGAGGCGCGCGTTCATGGGCAGACTTGCCGGCCACGGCCGTTAAATATATCCGCCGCATTGAGGAAATTATCGGCGCGTCGGTGGCGCTTCTTTCTACCAGTCCGGAACGCGAAGACGTAATTCTTGTCCAAGACCCTTTCGCCGATTAGGGCATTTGCGCTGTTTTAACCCCTTCCCCCGACGCCGTTCCCGGCCCTTGACGAAAAAAAACCGGGCATGTTCTGGGACCGCCCGGTTGGATTTTTCAACGCAAGTTGCATTTGCCGTATTGGGAGAATGCTCCAGTCAGCCGTTGACGTACTGCTGGATAACGGCGTTCTTCACCGATTTCTGAATTTTCTCGAAAGCCCGGACCTCGATCTGGCGGACCCGTTCGCGGGATATTCCGAACCGCTCGCTCAGGTCCTGCAGCGTCATCGGTTCATCCCTGAGACGCCGCTCTGACAGGATGGTGCGCTCGCGGCCGGACAGGCCTTTCATCGCCTGGGCTAATAACTTGCGGCGATTGCCCAGCACTTGACTTTCGGCAAGGACGATTTCCTGGCTGTCGGTATTCTCGACCAGCCAGTCCTGCCACTCCCCTTCACCGTCCTCGCGGAGCGGCGCGTTCAGGGATTTGTCGGGCCCGCTTAAGCGGTTGTTCATGTTAATGACCTCTGTCTCCGTCACCTTGAGCCGCTCGGCGATGGTGGAAACGTGATCCGGGTGCAGGTCTCCTTCCTCGATAGCCTGAATCTGGCCTTTCAGCTTGCGGAGGTTGAAAAACAGCTTCTTTTGCGCCGCCGTGGTGCCGATTTTGACCAACGACCAGGAGTGGAGGATGTACTCCTGCATGGAGGCCCTAATCCACCACATGGCATAGGTGGCCAAGCGGAACCCGCGGTCTGGATCGAACCGCTTGATCGCCTGCATCATGCCAATGTTGCCTTCACCAATCAGTTCGCCCAAAGGCAGCCCGTAGCCACGGTAACCCATGGCAATTTTGGCGACCAGGCGAAGATGACTGGTGACCAGGCGATGAGCGGCGTCGGGATCCTTGTTGTCGCGCCAGCGCGCCGCCAGTTGGAATTCCTCGTTAACCTCAAGCATGGGATAGGTGCGAATCTGCTGAAGGTACCTGGACAGGTTCCTTTCTGGCGAGATTTCCATTTCGTGCGCGGCAAAAGCCATTGCCTGGCCCTCCCTGGCAGTCAATCAATAAGGACCTTTGGGGTTTCCTCAAGACAGGAATGCGGTTATGGCCCTATTAATCAGAGCCTATAATACCTGATAGGCTTGCTCAAGTATACTTTATAATTATAGCTCTTCTAATAGAGATACTAATTCATTGAATTCGCCTGAATCATTTGATTCAACCCGAAGCACCTTACCGCTGGATGGATGGATAAATTCGATTAAATATGAGTGAAGGGCTTGGTTATTGAGTACACCTAATCCTTGCCTTATGGTTTCAGGTGCGTCCTTCAGGCGCTGCCCGGAACCGCCGCCGTAAAGAGGATCGCCGACAACGGGGTGTCCCCTGTCCGCCATGTGCACCCGAATCTGATGCGTCCGCCCAGTCGCCAACCGGCATTCCACCAGGCTGGCCTTGGCGCCGGCGGGCTTCAATACCCGATACCAGGTCAAGGCCGGCTTGCCGCCTTTTTCTACCACCGCCATTTTCTTGCGGTTGGCGGGGTTGCGCCCGATGGCCCCGGCGATCTCTCCTTCCCGCGGCTTGGGCACCCCCCAAACCAGCGCTTTGTAGGCGCGTGTCAGCTTGCGTTCCTCCAACTGGCCGGCCAGGTGCCGGTGCGTGGAATCGTTCTTGGCCACGACCATCATGCCACTGGTCCCTTTGTCCAACCGGTGCACGATGCCGGGCCGGGTGACGCCGCCAATTCCGGACAGGCTAGCTGGACAATGGGCCAGAAGCGCATTGACCAGCGTCCCGTCCGGGTGTCCCGGAGCCGGATGCACCACCAGCCCCGCCGGCTTGTCGATGACGATCAAATCGTCGTCCTCATAGACCACATCGATGGGGATCGCCTGCGGCTGGGGCACCGCCGGCCGCGCCGCCGGCACGGTGACGACATAGACCTGGCCGGCCCCAGTCTTGGCAGCCGGTTCGGTGACGGGGCCCGGGGTTCCTTCCGCCGCCACCCGGCCGGCCACGATCAGGGCCTTCAGGCGGCTCCTCGAAAACACCGGCAGGGCGCCGGCGAGAAACACATCTAGGCGGAGCCGGGCCTTGTCTTCCGGCACGCGAACGGTATATGTGTTGGCCTCGCTCATGCGGTTGATCCTTGTTCGGGGCTGAGAGATTAACATGCAATTGCTGAAGAGCGTCGTCATCGGCTTTGGAATCCTGATTTTGCTCGGTATGGGCCTGCTCACCTATGGCCTTTACCAAAAGGCCAACGATCCGGGCTGGCGGCTGTTTTCGCGCCCGGTCCCGGCCGAATTTCAGGCCCTCGCGACCGCGACGCCCGCTGCCCCCGACGCCAAGGCGTTCGGGACCCTGGGCCTGCATCTGCCTGACGGCTGTTTCATCACCGCGGTCCGCCCCGACGGCGGACGCGTCTACCTGACCATCGGGCCGCCGGGCCCCTGCAACCGCATCGTCATCGTCGATGTCATCCGGGGCCGCGAGCTCGGCACCATTCAACCGCACCCCTGATCCCTCTGTGATCCGCATTCCCCAACCCCTGCTGACATCGATCACGGAAGCCGCCGAGGCCGCCTATCCACTGGAATGCTGCGGGCTTTTGGTCGGCCGCGGGGAAGCGGCTGGAGACGTCCGAGTCACCCGGGTCGAACCCAGCCCCAATCGATTCGAAGGCGACCAGCGGAAAAACTTTCTCGTCGATCCCAAGATCCAGTTCGACCTCATGCGCGAACTGGACGACGGGCCGGAAAACATCATCGGCAACTTCCATTCCCACCCCGATCATCCGGCCCGGCCTTCGGACCATGACCTTCAATCCGTCTTCTATCCCGAACACGTGTGGATCATCGTCGCCGTGGATGACGGCCGCGCTGGCGAAGTCGCCGCCTATTCATTCGATGAAAAAAGCGAACACTTCCGGGAAATCAGCCTCACCGCCGACGGCGACCCCTAGAACAGGAGATCCCCTTGAATTTCGCTTCCGACAACACCACCGGCGCGGCGCCGGAAATCCTCGCCGCCATCGAGGCCGCCAACGCGGGTTCCTTGATGCCCTATGGCAACGACGACGTGACCCGCGCCGCCGAAGCCAAGGTCGCCCGGGTTTTCGAGACCGAGGCGGATGTATTTTTCGTCGCCACCGGCACCGCCACCAATGCGCTGGCGCTGTCGGCGGCGACGCCGCCGTGGGGGGTCATCTTCTGCCACGCGGGCGCCCACATCAACGATACCGAAGGCGGCGCGCCGGAGTTCTTTACCGGCGGCGCCAAGCTGCAGACCATTCAGGGCGACAACGGCAAGTTCACCGCCAGCGACCTTAACACCGCCATCTCCGGCGCCAGTGTCGGCAACATCCATCACGCCCAGCCGGCCGCCGTCTCCATTACCCAGGCGACCGAGGCCGGTACCCTTTACACCCTGGCCGAGGTCGGGGCCATCGCCGAAACCTGCCGCCGTCACGGGCTGAAGCTGCATATGGACGGGGCGCGGTTCGCCAACGCCGTGGCGGCGCTCGGATGCTCGCCAGCGGAAGCGACTTGGAAGGCTGGCGTCGATTTGCTCAGCTTCGGTGCCACCAAGAACGGCGCCTTGACGGCCGAGGCGGTGGTACTGTTCGACAAGGACTTGGCCCGGGACTTCGCCTACCGGCGCAAGCGGGGGGGCCACCTATTTTCCAAGATGCGGTTTTTGGCGGTGCAGTGGGACGCCTATGTCACCGGTGACCTGTGGCTCAACAATGCACGCCACGCCAATGGCATGGCGGCGCGCATGGCCGAAGGCCTTGCAACCATCGAAGGCGCCGAGCTGACCCACCCGGTAGAGGCCAACACCGCCTTCCCGCGCCTACCGGCAAAGGTGATCGAGGGATTGAAGGCCGATGGGTTCCAGTTCTACGAGCGCGGCGGCGAAAACGTCGTCCGGCTGGTCTGTTCCTTCGCCACCTCGGATAACGAGGTCGACGCTTTCCTTGACGCCGCCCGGAAGCACGCCGGCGGTTGACGGGGTTGCCGAGCCCGGGGGTTTGGGTAAGACTGGGGCTTAGGAGCCCGGACGTCCCCTTCGTCTAGCGGCCTAGGACATCGGCCTCTCACGCCGAAAACACGGGTTCGAGTCCCGTAGGGGACGCCACTACACTATACTGGATAACGTTTCCAGGG
>CAZQZB010000018.1:0-37767 GCA_964597695.1 uncultured Thalassospiraceae bacterium
CGGTCCAGGGTGTCGTCGAATACGGCCGCCGTTTCCGCCTCGTTGCCGCTGAACAGGGCCGGATCCGGAACGCCCCAATGGGTGCTGAGGGGCTGGCCGGGCCAGACGGGACAGACCTCGGCGACGGCGTTGTCGCAGACCGTAACGATAAAGTCCATGATCGGGGCGTCTTCCTTGGCGAACTCATGCCAACTTTTTGACCTCAGTCCAACCGTCGGCAGGCCCTTCTTTTCGAGAGTCAGGATGGCCCTGGGATTGACCCGGCCCTCGGGATGGCTACCGGCGCTGAAGGCTAGGAGACGGCCTCGTCCCCGGTGGTTGAGGAGGGATTCGGCGATGATGCTGCGGCATGAATTGCCGGTGCACAGGAAAAGCACGTTGAGAACGCGATCGGTCATTAATTTTATCTCCAGTCCCAGTGATGAATACCCGAGCAACCGACCCACGGGGGCGACAATTCGATAACAATTTCATCCCGGTGGGCCTTTAATCTAAGATTAAAACGGTTCGGGGACCGACAGGGTGCGGTAACACCGGAGCCCGTAAAATTTCGACAAATAATGATTTTCGCTAATTATATCAAAGACGTAAGGAAGGGCGATTAAAAGGGTTTGTGCGTTTCACCACTGTTTTCCGATCGTGACCGGCGTTAAAATACCATCAATGAAGCTTCCCCGTGGGAAACAAAATCCCATATTATGTTGGAATATGGGTCTATGGCTCTCTGGGTCCCCCTGAGGACTAAACTGAAGAACGCGAAAACGATGAGCAATTCCAACCAGCCGACCAAACCGCTGATCGACATTGACGACGACGAACCGGTAACCGGTGTCGCCGTCAAGTCCAAGGTCAAGACCAAAAAGCCGGACATGTACAAGGTCTTGTTGCTAAACGACGACTACACCCCGATGGAGTTCGTCGTTGATGTGCTGGAAGTCTTTTTTCAAAAGTCTCAGGGTGAGGCGACGCGGATCATGCTTCATGTGCATCAGAAAGGTATCGGTATTTGCGGCGTTTTCACTTACGACGTCGCGGAAACCAAGGTCGGTCAGGTCATGGACTTTGCCCGCCAACACCAACATCCCCTGCAATGCACCATCGAAAGAAATGACGATGGGAATTAAAGTCACGCGCCTTTAGCCTGAAACGGAAACAACAACATGCTGTCACGCAACCTCGAGCAAACGCTTCACCGAGCCTTGGCGCTCGCCACCGAGCGTTCGCATGAATACGCGACGCTGGAACATCTCCTGCTTTCGCTGACCGAGGACCAGGATTCGGTTGCCGTGCTCCGCGCTTGTGGAGTCGACTTAGACCAATTGCACCAGGACCTAACCGATTTCATCGACAACGAACTCGCCGATATTGGAGATTCCCGCGGGCACGAGCCTAAGCCCACGGCCGGCTTTCAACGCGTCGTTCAACGCGCCGTCATCCACGTGCAATCATCGGGCCGCGAGGAAGTCACCGGGGCAAACACCCTGGTTGCCCTATTTTCCGAGCGTGAATCCCATGCCGTTTACTTCCTCCAACTCCACGACATGACCCGTCTCGATGCCGTCAACTACATCTCTCACGGAATCGCCAAGGTGGCGGGCAAGTCACGGCCGCAGACCGTCTTAGGCACCGACAATGATGCGTTCGAGGATAAGGGGGCTGGCAAAGGCGAAGAGGCGCTGGAAGCCTACTGCGTCAACCTCAACCGCAAGGCCAAGGAAGGCCTCATCGATCCGCTGATCGGCCGTAAAGACGAAATCGAACGGACCATTCAGATCCTCTGCCGGCGCAACAAGAACAACCCGCTTTACGTGGGCGATTCTGGTGTCGGTAAGACGGCCCTTGCCGAAGGGCTAGCGAAACGGATCGTCGAAGGGGACGTGCCCGAAGTACTGACAGGAGCCGTTATTTACGCGCTCGACATGGGAGCGTTGCTTGCCGGTACCCGTTACCGCGGCGATTTCGAGGAACGCCTGAAAAACGTGATATCGGAACTGAAAAATATCAAAGATTCCATCCTCTTCATCGATGAAATCCACACCGTAATCGGCGCCGGCGCCACCAGCGGCGGCTCCATGGACGCGTCAAACATCCTGAAACCAACCTTGGCCGGCGGTAAACTGAGGTGCATGGGCTCGACCACTTACAAGGAATACCGCAGTTATTTTGAAAAGGACCGGGCGCTCGCCCGGCGGTTCCAGAAAATCGACATCTACGAGCCTAGCATCGAGGACACGGTCAAGATACTACGCGGCCTTAAGCCTTATTTCGAGAAGCACCACATGGTTCGCTATACGGCGGAAGCGTTGCGGTCCGCCGTTGAATTGTCGGCGCGCTACATCAATGACCGGAAATTACCCGACAAGGCGCTCGACGTCATCGACGAGGTGGGAGCGTCCCGGATGCTGATCCCCAAGAAAAAGCGCCGCAAGACTGTAACCGTCAAGGACGTCGAAAAAGTGGTCGCCAAGATTGCGCGCATTCCGCCGAAAAGCGTCTCCCTCGATGACCGTAAGGCTTTGAAAACCCTTAAACGCGACCTCAAGACCATGGTCTTCGGCCAGGACAAGGCGATCGACGCGCTTTCCAGTGCCATCAAACTGTCCCGGGCCGGCCTGCGCGAACCGGAAAAACCTGTCGGAAGTTACCTCTTCTGTGGGCCCACCGGCGTCGGCAAGACCGAAGTGGCCAAGCAATTGGCCCACACCCTGGGCGTCGAACTGGTGCGCTTCGATATGTCCGAATACATGGAACGGCATTCCGTATCGCGGCTGATCGGCGCGCCGCCGGGCTATGTCGGCTTCGACCAGGGCGGGCTGCTGACCGACGCCATCGATCACCAGCCCCATTCGGTGCTGCTACTGGACGAGATCGAGAAGGCGCACCCGGACCTGTTCAACATCCTGTTGCAGGTGATGGACCACGGCAAGCTGACGGACCACAACGGTAAAAGCATCGATTTCCGCAACGTCGTCCTCATCATGACCACCAACGCCGGCTCCGCCGAATTGGCCAAGCCGGCCATCGGCTTCGAGCGGGAAGGGCGCATGGGCGACGATATGGAAGCCATCGAAAAGATGTTCAGCCCGGAATTCCGCAACCGGCTCGATGCGGTCATTTCGTTCCAATCGCTGTCGCCGGAAGTGGTTGGGAAGATCGTCGATAAGTTCGTTATCGAACTGGAGACGCAGCTCGAGGACCGTAACGTGATGATCGAGCTGACCGTGGCGGCGCGCGAATGGCTGGCCGAGAAGGGCTTCGATGCGAAATTCGGCGCCCGACCACTGGCCCGGGCGATCCAGGAGAACATCAAGAAATCGCTGGCCGAGGAACTGTTGTTCGGCAAGCTCGCCAAGGGCGGCGTCGTCTTGGTCAAGCTCAAGAAGAACAAGCTCACCTTCGAGTATCCGGACACCAAGGGTTCTAAGCTTCCGGTCAAACGCCGCAAGGGCAAGGTGCCGGCGCTGGTCGATTGATTGGCCGATGTTGGGGGACTTGCTGGCCGGCATTCGCGTCCTCGATTTAAGCCAGTTCCTTCCTGGTCCCTTCGCTACCCAAATGCTCGCCGACCTGGGCGCCGACGTGCTCAAGATCGAGCCACCGGCGGGTGATCCGCTCAGACGTCTGGACCCCGCCACCGGTCAGCGGGGGCCCGAAGACGCCCGAACGCCCTATTACGACGTCGTCAACGCCGGCAAGACCGTGGTTGCCATCGACCTCAAATCCGAGGCCGGCAAACAAGCCTTCGAAGCCCTGGTCCGGGCCGCCGACGTGGTGCTGGAATCCTACCGGCCCGGCGTGCTGGAAAGGCTCGGCTTCGGGCGCGAGCGCCTAAAGAACATCAACCCCTGCCTGATCCACCTGGCGTTATCCGGCTACGGGCAGACGGGGCCCAAGCGCCTCCGGTCCGGGCACGACATCAACTACGTCGCCTCCACCGGTGCCTTTAGCGCATCCGGCATCCCTGAACGGCCGGTCATGGTTTGGCCGCCGGCTGCCGACTGCGCCAGCGCGCTGCAGGCGGCACTGGCAATAACCGGAGCCCTGGTCGCCCGCACCCGCACTGGCGAGGGCGCCTATCTCGACGTCAGCCTGGCCGAGTCCATGCTTGCCTGGCAGGCCTGGGGGCTGACTGCCGCCTCGGCGGCCTCGTCGGGGGCGGGCGGCGGTCTCCGCCGGGGTGAGAACCTGCTCAACGGCGGCGCGGCGAGCTATCAGGTCTACGCCACCTATGACGCCCGGTTCGTGACCCTCGGCGCGCTGGAAGCCCATTTCTGGGCCAACTTCTGCGACGCCATGGAACGGCCCGATTGGACGAAACGCCAGTACGAACCGCTGCCCCAGACGGCACTCATCGCCGAAGTCGCCGACGCTATCGGTGCCCAACCGCTCGGTCACTGGGAGGCGCTGTTAGGAAACGTGGATTGTTGCTATCACGCGGTCCTAGATTACGACGAGGCCGCCCGCGATCCGCATACGCGGGAGCGGGGATTGATTACCGGCGGCGAGGCGGATAGCGGGACCGGGGGTGGGATAGGGGTCCTGGTTCCGGCCTACGTGGACGGCCAGCCTCCGGAACCCCGCCAGCCGGTCAACGAGATCGATGGGGAGACGGCGCTTGAACGGTGGTCCTAGGGTCCTATCGTCCTGGATCGCTTCGATCCAGGACGATAGGACCCTAAGTATATGAATGAGAGGACTAAAACGTTTCAAATTGTTTCAATTTAAAACGATCGCACTCTAGGGGGTTTTAGTGCAGGCGATTTCACCGACCAAACCAACCCCGGCCATGCCCTTTGAAGGCACCGCCATCACCGATTGGGGCGCAACCTTGTTGGCTTGGCGCTGACTGCCGCCCCCGGTCCTGCCCCGGCGTTCGATGAGGTCTGCCCGGGCCCCGGAAGGGAACCTGAAACTTTGAATGAGGCAGCACGTTTAGCTCCTGGAAATGAAGACCGCGTTGCCGGGTCGCTTGCGGATGATGCCGACCGTCCGGCACGACGAACAGGCGTTGAAAATGACCTCGCGCCCGCCGTCAGGGCTCAGCCGGGCGCATTAGCTCTTCGCCGTGTTCGCGGCCCCGGGCATCGCCGTCACGGCAAGCAGGTCCAGGCAAGCAGCCGGCAGGCACGCCGCAGGTGGCAACAGGGTAGGGCAGGCGAGGTTGAAAAGGCGGTTCACGGTGATTCACGTTCTGAAAGAACGCCCGTACTCTACCCCTCCAATGGTTAACGGAGAGCAACTCTTGTTAGAGGCTTACCCGTGCCCGCCGCCTTCGGGTTGGCGGAAGGGGGAGCGCGCCGAAAGCTCGGCCATTGCCTCCTCGATGGCGTGGCGTTCGCCCAGAAGGAAGCGCTCTACGGCCGACCTAAGGCCCGGATCGGCAATCCAGTGGGCCGAATAGGTGCGCCGGGGCAGGTATCCCCGCTGCACCTTGTGGGGGCCCTGGGCGCCGGCCTCCACCCACTTCAGGTCGTGGGTGATGGCGTAATCGATGGCTTGGTAATAACAGGCCTCGAAATGGAGGAACTTGTAATCCGCCGCGCAGCCCCAATTGCGGCCGTAAAGGGTGTCACCGCCCCGGATATTGAGCGCGCCGGCCACCGGGCGGCCGCCATTCTCGGCCATCACCAGGACCACGCTTGAGCCTGAGCGCTCGCCCAGGAGCGAGAAGAACTCGCGGGTCAGGTAGCTAGCACCCCATTTCTTGTCGGACGTGTTGCGGTAAAAGCCGTAGAACGCGTCCCAATGGCTTTCGGTGATGTCGGTCCCGGTCAGGGCGCGGATATCGAGGCCGTGCCCGGCCACGGAGGCGCGTTCCTTTCTGATCGCCTTGCGCTTGCGTGAAGTGAGGTCGGCGAGGAAATCGTCGAAGCCGCGGTAGTCCCGGTTTTGCCAGTGGAACTGCTGGCCGGTGCGCAGAAGTAGTCCCCGCTCGCTCAGCCTTAGCCATTCCGCCTTGGTCGGAAAGGTGACGTGCAGCGACGAGACGCCGAGCCGTTCGGCCAGCTGTACCATGCCGGCGGAGAGCGCCTCGGCGAGTTCGTCCCTGAGGGTGTCCTCGAGATCGCCGCGCACCAACAGCCTCGGCCCCGTTACCGGGGTGAACGGAACGGCAGACAGTAGCTTCGGATAGTAACTACCGCCGGCGCGTTCGTAGGCCTCGGCCCAGCCCCAGTCGAACACGTATTCGCCGTAAGAATGGCTTTTCAGGTAAAGCGGCGCCGCTGCCACCAGCCTACCGGCCTCGTCGCGGACGATCAGATGGCGGGGAAGCCAGCCCGAGTCCGCCGCCGCCGAGCCTGAATCTTCCAGCGCCGCGAGAAAGCCGTGGGAACAGAAAGGGTTGTCCGCCCCGGCGCAGGCGTCCCATTCGGCCGCCCCGGCCTCGGTGATCGAGTCCAGCACGTTGACCGTCGTCGGTTCGCGTCCGTCGGGCATGGACTAGATGTGATGCTTTTCACGCGTCCTGGCAAGGGGGGATTAGCAGACCAGGGAGGATAGCATCAGCACCTTTTACTAGTGATTTGTTATAAAACATATCAAATAGTTGAAAGAAACCAGGCTGCCTTACTCACCTCAGTTCGAAGACCCCGTCAACCTCGACCGCGACGCCAAGGGGTAACGACACGGCTCCCACGGCGAAACGGGCGTGCTTACCGGCGTCGCCGAAGACTTCGATCATCAGGTCCGACGCCCCGTTGACGACCTTCGACTGGTCGGTGAAGTCGGCCGTCGAATTGACGAAACCGCCGAGCTTCACGACACGCTTGACCCTGTCTAGGTCGTCGCCGGCGGCTTCCTTCGCCTGGGCGATCAGGTTGAGGCCGCAAAGACGCGCTGCCCGGTAGCCTTCGTCCACGTCCATATCGTCGCCGAGCCGCCCCCTGAAGCGGATCTCGCCGTTCCACGCCGTCACCTGGCCGGCGACGAAAACGAGATTTCCGGTGACGACGAAGGGAACATAATTGGCCGCCGGCGCGGGCGCTTCTGGCAATTCGATGCCGAGTTCGGCAAGGTGAACGTCGATGTCACCGGCCATGTCGTGGCTCCTTCTCTTCGGCGGGACAGGTTAAATGCACGGCCCAAGGCTGTCGATAAGTGTTTGGGTGGGGACAGGCCCAAGGAATGCTGAAAATATTATGGCAGGGTAGGTTTTAAAGTGCGCTTAGCGGTTTTACCACCCAGGCGAGCCACCGGATTGGATCAAAAAAGTGGGGCGCAGACCAGGGAGGGCCCCTGGCCCGCGCCCCAAGTTTCCCAGGGAGGATTCGGTAAAAACTCTCATCGTCACGAACATCCGGTCGTCGACCCGCAGGTATGGCACTGCAGGCATGTGCCGTTCTGAACGAGCGTGAAATTTCCGCATTCGTTGCATGAATCGCCTTCGTAGCCCCGCGTCCTGGCTTCGCGGAGCTGTCTTAGGCGGGCGTCGGTGGTCTCCATGACGTCACTTGAGATACTGACCGCGGCGGCTTGTTCAGAAACCGTGACCTGCCTTGCGCCCACGGTAGAACCCCCATCCCCCCCATCGGCGGCGATGGCCACGGCGGCATGGCCGTTATCCTTGGCCCCCTTGATGACTAGGAATCTGCCTCGCACGTAGCCCTGGCTAGCGACGCTCTTGACCGCTTCCATGGCCGGATCGGCAACAGCCGAGGGAAACCCTTCTTCCGTGCCGGTGCCGATGCTGTCCGGTTCTAGGTCCTCCGGGACAACATGGGCGAGATCGTTGCGGGCGAGATAGCTGACCGCTAGTTCGCGGAAGATGTAATCCAGGATCGAGGTCGCCATCTTGATGCTGTCGTTGCCGGTGACCGTGCCGGAGGGCTCGAAACGAGTGAAGGTAAAGGAGTCCACGTATTCCTCCAGCGGCACGCCGTATTGGAGGGCGATGGAAATGGCGATGGCAAAATTATTCATCAGCGAGCGGAAGGCGGCGCCTTCCTTGTGCATGTCGATGAAGATCTCGGACAACCGCCCATCCGCGTACTCGCCGGTGCGCAAATAGACCTTGTGGCCGCCGATGACGGCTTTTTGTGTGTAACCCTTGCGCCGATGGGGCGGGCGTTCGCGCTCGGCCTTCCTGATGATCCTCTCGATGACCTGTTCGGCGACGATCTCGGGCCGGACCGCGGCCGGCGCTTCGAGGATTTCGCCGGGCGTGTCGTCGTTGGCGCTTTCTTCTGCGGGGGTGTCGTCGAGGAGTATTGCCGATAGGGGTTGCGACAACTTCGAGCCGTCCCGGTAAAGGGCGTTGGCCTTGAGGCCCAAGCGCCAGGACAGCATGTAGACTTCCTTGCAGTCTTCGACGGTGGCGCTATTGGGCATGTTGATGGTCTTCGAGATGGCGCCAGAGATGAACGGCTGGCTGGCGGCCACCATGCGGATATGGCTTTCCACCGGCAGGAAACGCTTGCCGTTCCGCCCGCAGGCGCTAGCACAGTCGAAAATGGCGAGATGTTCGTCCTTGATATGGGGTGCGCCTTCAAGCGTCATGGCCCCGCAGACATAGGTGTTGGCGGCGTCGATCTCGGCAGGGCTGAATCCCAGCGCTTCCAGCATGTTGAAGGAAACCTCATCGAGGCTGGCGGCGTCCAGGCCGAGGGTATTTACGCAGAAATCCTCACCCAAGGTCCACTTGTTGAAGACGAATTTAATGTCGAAGGCTTTGGCCAAGGACCCTTCGACGGCGGCAATAGCATCTGGGGTGAATTTTTTGGCGGCTAGGGCCTGATGGTTGATAGCCGGCGCCTCCTCAAGGGTTCCGTGACCGACGGCATGCTGGATGATGTCCTCGATCTGGTATTCCGGATAGCCGAGGCCGGCAAGCGCCTTCGGCACCATCTGGTTGATGATCTTGAAATAGCCGCCGCCGGCCAGTTTCTTAAACTTGACCAATGCGAAATCAGGCTCGATCCCGGTGGTGTCGCAGTCCATGACTAAACCGATGGTGCCGGTCGGTGCGATCACCGTGACCTGGGCGTTTCGATAGCCGTGGGCTTCCCCCAGTTCCAGGGCCCTGTCCCAGGCGTCCCGGGCCGCTCTTGCCAGGTCGGCGTCGGGGCACTGGGCGGCGACCAGGGGCACCGGCGGCACCGAAAGCCCCTCATAACCGGTATCGGCGCCATGGGCGGCACGGCGGTGGTTGTGGATGACCCGGAGCATGGGTTCCCGATTGTCCTTGAATCTCGGGAAGGCACCCATTTCGGCCGCCATTTCCGCCGACGTCGCATAAGCCTGTCCGGTCATCAGCGCCGAGATAGCGCCGCATGTCGCTCGCCCGACTTCCGAATCATAAGGAATACCGGACGCCATCAGATAACCGCCGATGTTGGCAAAACCGAGGCCGAGGGTGCGGAAATCGTAGCTCAGTTCAGCGATTTTGGCAGACGGGAACTGGGCCATCATCACCGAGATCTCAAGAGTGATGGTCCATAGCCTGATCGCGTGGACGAAGGCCTGGACGTCGAAGCGGCTGCCGTTAGCGTCGAACGCCATCAGGTTCAATGACGCCAAATTGCACGCCGTATCGTCGAGGAACATGTATTCGGAACAGGGGTTTGAGGCGTTGATGCGGCCGCTCTCGGAGCACGTGTGCCAGTCGTTGATGGTGGTATCGAACTGCAGGCCCGGATCGGCGGAAGCCCAGGCGGAATAACCGATTTCTTCCCAAAGGTCGCGGGCCCGGACCCGGCTAGCGACCTCGCCGTCAGTGCGCCGGATCAGCTTCCATTCGCCGTCATTCAGGACCTTTTCCAGGAAAGCGTCTGAAACGCGGACCGTGTTATTGGAATTCTGTCCGGAAACGGTGAGGTAGGCTTCCGAATCCCAGTCAGTGTCGAATTCCGGGAATTCGATTTCCGTGTACCCCTGACGGGCAAAATGGATCACCCGCTGGATGTAGTTTTCCGGGAGCATCGCCCGGCGGCTTTCGAGGATCGCCTTTTTCAGGCTCGAGTTTTTGTTCGGGTCGAACCGGTCCTTGCCGTCGCCTTCGTGGCATGCCCGCATCACCGTGTTCAAGTGCTTGGAGGCGAGCTTGGACCCGGCCACCAGGGCCGCGACTTTTTGTTCTTCCTGTATTTTCCAGGTAATGAACTGCTCGATGTCCGGATGGTCGATATCGACGACAACCATCTTGGCGGCGCGGCGGGTTGTGCCACCAGACTTGATGGCACCGGCCGCGCGGTTGCCGATCTTGAGGAAACTCATCAGGCCGGACGACTTGCCGCCGCCGGAAAGGCCTTCGTTTTCGCTCCTTAGGGCTGAGAAATTGGTGCCGGAGCCGGACCCGTACTTGAACAGCCTAGCTTCACGAACCCAAAGATCCATGATGCCGCCCTCGTTGACCAGGTCATCGGCGATGCTTTGGATGAAGCAGGCGTGAGGCTGCGGGCGTTCATAGGCGGAGCAGGACTTAACCAAACAACCGGTCTTGTAATCGACGTAGAAATGGCCTTGGGCGGGGCCGTCGATGCCATAGGCCCAATAGAGCCCAGTGTTGAACCACTGCGGTGAATTGGGTGCACCGATCTGGGCCGCCAGCATGTAGCGCATCTCGTCGTAATAAACGCGGGCGTCCTCTTCGGAATCGAAATAACCGCCTTTCCAGCCCCAATAGGTCCAGGTCCCTGCCAACCGGTTGAACACCTGCTTGGCGCTGATTTCGCCGCCCATGCGTTCGGGCTCCGGAAGCTTGGCCAGCTCGGCCTTGTCGGGAACGCTCCGCCACAACCAACTGGGAACATCGTTTTCCTCGAACCGTTTCAGTCGTTGAGGAACGCCGGCCCGGCGGAAATACTTCTGCGCCAAAACGTCACTGGCGACCGACGACCAATCCGCCGGAATATCCATGTCGTCGAGGCGGAAGATCACGGAACCGTCTGGGTTTTTAATTTCGCTGGAAGTCTTGCGGAATTTTATGGATGCATACGGTGAGTCGATTTCTTTTGTATAAAGCCGCCTGATTCTCATTATTCCCCCAACAAAAAGCCTCGGGCCAGGGACGTTTATTTGGACCTTTCGGCCCCCCGTTGAGACCTTGAGACGACTATTGCCGCCTTTTATACACACGCTAGATGTCGTGGTTGCCCAAGTGCAACGTTTCAATATGTAGCCCAACATATCGAAGGCTGCAATAAGAAAATACCAGATGTTGTGGGTATTTTGTAATTAAAATACTTTATAGAGCGTTAAAGGGGGTATTTCGAGGGTTCGGTGTATTGGCGGAATGGCTGGCCCTAATCAGGGCCGCGGGTAAGCGGACGGCAGGCAGCCCGGCAGAGAGGATAGGGGGTGCCCGGAAGCGGCTTCTTCGGGGGAGGCCGGACGGGGTGGACGTGTCGGCCCCCAAATGCGATATTTGCCGCGCCCGCGCCTCGCAGATGTTTGCGCCGCCGTTTCCGTCAAGAGGGCGCTTTTAATGTACATCGGGACTTTGATCTACACGTGGCTGAACGGTTCAATGGTTGGAATCGACGAGTTCGGCAACCGCTATTACCGGGCCCGAAAGGGCAAACTGTACGGCCGCGAGAGGCGTTGGGTTTTGTTTAAGGGCAAGGTCGAGGCCTCACGGGTACCGGCGGAGTGGCACGCCTGGCTGCACCACACCACTAACGAGCCGCTGACGGAAAAGGCCGTTAATTCGAAGCCGTGGCAAAAGGGACATCTGGCTAATCAGACCGGGACGCCGAATGCCTACCTGCCCCAGGGTCACGCGCTTCGAGGCGGCAAGCGGGCGGCCGCGACAGGCGATTACGAACCGTGGAGACCGGATTGACCGCTCCCGCTAGCTCCCTGATGGAGGCCTGACCCCATGAGCACCGACACCCGCGAAATCATCATCGGCGCCCCAGTTTTTGGCTGCCTGATGATAGTGTTTGCATACTTGTATGGTGGTTGGCTATGGGCGACCACGGCGTTGGTTTCAAGCAGCACCCAAATCACCGTCCAGTTCAACCGCATCGATTGGTTGGCCGTGAGCAACGACGTGCGCATGGGCGGCATCAAGATCGGTAACATCGGCAAACTGGCGCTGGAGGATCAGGTGGGTGAGATCATCTTCCTCGCCACCGGCGGGTCAGGCAAGGGTGACCAATAGCCGCACACTTTTTATGTTGGCCTTGGGGTTGACCGTTATCGGCCCGCAGGTGATGGCGGCACCTTTTAAAATTGCCGTGCTACAGGGGATGGACAAGGTGACGGCCCGGGTGTCGACCATCGAAGCGCCGGTGGGCGAGGTGGTGAAATTCGGCGCCCTGGAAATCATCGCCCGAAATTGCGACAAGCGCCCCCCCGAGGAAACGCCCGAAAGCGCCGCGTTCCTGGATATCTGGGAGGTGCACCAGGGCGAGCCCGTCGTCAGCCTGTTCCGCGGCTGGATGTTTGCTTCCAGCCCGGCGCTTTCGGCCATGGAACATCCCGTTTACGATGTCTGGGTGCTGGACTGCAAGAACAGCTCCTCAAGCCCCCCTTCCACATCCAAAGGATCTGCGTCAAAATAAAAGTCGGCTTTGACTTTCAGTGCCCCTTCCAGCTGCTCCAGATACACCCTGGCCGGAATCTCGACGGCCCCGAACTGGCGCAGGTGGTCAGTGATGAACTGCACGTCCAAGAGCGTGAACCCGCCCATCCGAAGCCTCGCCGTCAGGTGCACGAGCGCCACCTTGGAAGAGTCCCGGGCGCGGGAAAACATGCTCTCGCCGAAAAATGCGCCACCTAGGGCGACCCCGTAAAGCCCCCCGACAAGGGCACCGTCCCGCCAGGTCTCAACGCTGTGGGCAAAACCCAGGTCATGGAGCCCGATAACGGCGTTTCGGATCGGCGCGTTGATCCATGTGTCGCGGCGGCCGCGCTTGGATTCGGCGCACCTATCGACTACGTCGGCGAAGGCGTTATTGCAGCGAACTTCGAAGCTGCCTTTTCGGACGATCTCTTTCAGCCGCCGGGGGACATGGAAATCGCCCAGCGGCATGATTCCCCGGACCTTCGGATCGACCCAGAAGACGTCCCGATCATCCCTGCTTTCGGACATTGGAAAGATGCCCGCCGCATAGGCGCGGAGCAAAAGTTCCGGCGTCAGTTCCTGGTAACTGGGTTCATGCCGGCTCATGGTCGTGCCTCCTCAAGCCTTTCCGCTCTAAGCACCCCCGCTGTCTCTGCCACCGTCGACGAAGTTCTGAAGCCAGTGGATATCATAATCGCCGTTGATGAAGGTGGGTTCGTTTATCAGCCGCCGGTGCAGTGGAATAATGGTTTCCAGCCCGTCGATCACGTATTCCTCCAGCGCCCGGCGGAGGCGCATCAGACATTCGTTGCGGTTGGCGCCATGGACGATCAGCTTGGCGATCATGCTGTCGTAATGGGGCGGCACCGTATAGCCAGAAAAAAGGGCCGAATCGACACGAATACCCAATCCGCCCGGGGCATGATAATCAACGACCCGGCCCGGCGACGACTGGAAGGTTTCGTGATTTTCGGCGGTGATCCGGCATTCGATGGCGTGGCCCGAAAACCGGATGTCCGATTGGTCAAACCCCAGCGGCGCGCCGGCGGCGACCCGGATCATCTCGCGCACCAGGTCGATACCGCAGATCATCTCGGTGACCGGGTGTTCGACCTGCAACCGGGTGTTCATCTCGATGAAGTAGAACTTGCCATCCTCGTACAAAAACTCGACCGTGCCGACGCTGCGGTAAGCCAGTTTCCCCATCGCCTTGACGACCCGCTTGCAGATACTGAGGCGTTGGGCCTCGTTCAAGGCCGGGGAGGGCGCTTCCTCGATCAGTTTTTGGTGGCGGCGCTGCAAAGAGCAGTCGCGCTCGCCCAGGTGCACCATATTGCCGTGAAAATCGGCCAGCACCTGGACTTCGATGTGACGGGGGGCGGCCATGAATTTCTCTATATAGAGTTCGTCGCTGGCGAATGCCGCCTCGGCCTCGGTGCGGGCAAGTTCAAAGGCCACCGCCAGCCCGTCTTCATCATGAACGACCTTCATGCCGCGACCGCCGCCGCCGGCGGTGGCCTTGATGATCACCGGATAGGCTAATTCCCCGGCTACCTTTCGGGCCTCCCCAGCATCCTTGACCGGCCCGTCGGATCCCGGAACGACAGGGATTCCCATCTCCTCCATGGCCTTCTTGGCGGCGATCTTGTCGCCCATGAGATGGATGTGTTCTGGGGACGGGCCGATGAACTGAAACCCATGTTCCTCGACGACTTTCGCGAAATCGGCGTTTTCCGACAGGAAACCGTACCCTGGATGGATGGCGTCGGCATTGGCGATGGTGGCAGCGCTGATGATCGCCGGCACGCTCATATAGCTGTCCTTGGCCGGCGGCGGCCCGATGCAGACCGATTCATCCGCAAGCCGCACGTGCATGGCGTCGATTTCGGCGGTGGAATGAACGGCGACGGTGCGGATGCCCATTTCCCGGCACGCGCGCAGGATGCGAAGGGCGATTTCACCACGGTTGGCGATCAGGACCTTTTCAAACATCGGCCGATACCAGCTTTCAGGGGCCGCCCGTCATGCATCCTGCCCCCATTGGTTCATTCAAGGACGATGAGCGGTTCGCCGAATTCTACTGGCGATCCGTTGGTGACCAGGATTCGTTTCACCTTGCCCGCCTTGGGGGCGGTGATCGGATTGAAAACCTTCATCGCCTCGATCAACAGCAGGGTCTGGCCCTCGGTGACCTCGTCGCCGGCCTTAACGAAGGGCAGCGAGTCAGCATCGGGGCCCGTATAGACGACGCCGACCATGGGCGAGGTGATGGTATTGGAATGATCGATTTCCGCCGCCGCGTCGATGGATTTAACCGCCCCGGCGGGGGCCTGGGTCTGGCCATCGGTTCGGCCGGAAGAAACCTGATGTGAACCGGCTTCGCCCCTGACGACCCGAATGTGCCAACCGTCGCGACCGTACTCGATCTCGGTGAGCCTGTTTTCCTCCAACAGCCGGGTCAACTGCCGCACGACGTTTTTGTCGATTTCACTCTCTGGCGTTTTGCTCATGGTCCTTGCCTCTAAGCTTCCTGAACAGTGCCCAGCTTCTGGGCCAGGGCGTCCAGCGCCAATTCATAACCGACGCCGCCGAGCCCGCAAATGACTCCGTTGGCGGCTTTCGAGACGTAGGACAAATTCCGGAACTCTTCGCGCTTATGGATGTTGGAGAGATGGACCTCGATGATCGGCAGGTCGGTCGCCAGCAGAGCGTCCAGCAGCGCCACCGAGGTATGGGTATAGGCACCGGCGTTGACGATCAGTGCCGCGAACGGTTCAGAGGCCTCCTGCACCCAGTTCACCAACTCGCCCTCGTCGTTGGATTGGCGGAACTCGACCTCGAGGCCAAGCGTCTTGGCGCGCTTTTGGCACGCCGCTTCGATGGTGGCCAGCGTGTCGGTGCCGTAAATCTCTGGCTCGCGGGTGCCAAGCAGGTTTAGGTTGGGTCCGTTAAGGACCAATACTGTTGCGCTCATTGTCTTTTCGGGATCATCTTGACAGGTTAGCGCTTTATAGGCTTTCGTCGAAGAAACTTCCAGTTTTCCCGGGCCCGGCGGTTGAAAGGCTCTTGAGACCGCCCCATAATTAGAGAAGGTCGGAATTGATTGGAACCGCTTAAGTGATCCGTTTAATCGCGTGAATCTGCTCTCTCTTGTTAATATAGAGCGGATTTACATGATGGACGGACGCCACGAAGGGGCTTCGGTCAATCGTGATTCGCTCTAGGCAGAGATTACTACGTGACGGCCAGGAAAACGGACGGTTTCAATGCAATTGACGGTCAACGGCGTACAACGGAATTTCGACCCTCCAATGACGGTGAAAAAGCTTCTCGGCGAGATTGGTCTCGATCCCCGGAAGGTGGCTGTCGAGCGCAATCTCGAGATCGTGCCCAAGTCGGGTTACGCAGGCTTGGCGCTGGATGACGGCGACCGGCTAGAGATCGTGCATTTCATCGGCGGCGGCGCGCCGGACGAGTTGAAAACCGGGGACACACAGCTCCAGGCCGATGAAGATACCTGGGAAGTCGCCGGGCGGACCTTTTCCTCGCGCCTGATTATCGGCACCGGCAAGTACAAGGACTATGAGGTCACCCGCCTAGCCGCCGAGGCCGCCGGCAGTGAAATCATCACCGTTGCCGTCCGGCGCGTGAACCTGGATGATCCCTCGAAGCCGCTGCTGGTCGATTACTTGGACCCGAAAAAGTACACCTATCTTCCCAACACGGCGGGGTGTTTTACCGCCGACGATGCGCTGAGGACGCTCCGGCTGGCCCGGGAAGAAGGCGGCTGGGACCTGGTGAAGCTGGAGATTTTGGGCGAACGGAAGACCCTTTACCCGATGATGCCGGAAACCCTGGAGACCACGGAAGCTCTGACCAAGGAAGGGTTCCAGGTCATGGTCTACTGTTCCGACGATCCGATCATGTGCAAGCGCCTAGAAGACGTGGGCGCCGTTGCCATCATGCCCCTGGGCGCGCCTATCGGGTCCGGCCTCGGCCTCCAGAACCCGGTCAACATCCGTCTTATCGTCGAGCAATCCGGGGTTCCGGTGATCGTCGATGCCGGCGTCGGCACGGCGTCCGACGCCACCATCGCCATGGAACTCGGCTGCGCCGGGGTGTTGATGAACACCGCCATCGCTAAGGCCAAAGATCCGGTCCGCATGGCCCGGGCCATGAAAGCTGCGGTGGAGGCGGGACGTGACGCGTATCTTGCCGGCCGCATGGTGAAAAAGATGTACGCCGATCCCTCGTCGCCCCTGGCCGGGCTCATTTAATCCTCTAACCCCGTTTTTCGCCGGCCCCCGAGGCTATTTTTAATTCCCTTTCGGCAGCTTCGTCATCAAAAAAGCCGGCATATGATCGCCTAAGCCCTTGACCGGGGCATCGGTTTTCGGTTGCCTTCGTTTTGTGTCCTTGGGACGCCGGTTTCCCTTTTTGGCCGGGTTTTCTTTTTGGGAGGGGGGGTTCCCCGGAGCCTTCGGGGCCGGGGCCGTCTGGGCTGCCTGGGTCGGTTGGCTGGTGCCCTGGGGCTTCCCTTCCGCTTCCCGGCCAGCCCCGGGGGCGTGTTTTTCCATTCTTGTTCGGTCCTGGCCGCGGCTACGCCGCCGCCGGCGCGGTTTATCGGGCGCCGGTTCCAGCTCGGTCTTAGCCTGGCCCTCGATCTCGAGCTTCGAAATTGTGTTGCCGATCAACTCCTGGATGGCGGCTAGGTATTTGCCGTCCTCAGGCGTGGCGATGGTGTAGGCTCGGCCCTCACGGCCCGCCCGCCCGGTGCGGCCGATGCGGTGGACGTAGTCCTCAGCGTGGGTCGGCACGTCGAAATTGAAAACGTGGCTCATGTCCGGAATATCGAGGCCGCGGGCGGCGACGTCGGAACAAACCAAAAAGGTAATCTCGCCGTTCCTGAACTTCTCCAGCGTTTCGGTGCGCACCGGTTGCGGCATGTCGCCGTGAAGACGGTGGGCTTCAAGCCCGTGCCGGTTCAGCGAACGGCAGAGGATATCCACGTCGCGCTTGCGGTTGCAGAATATAAGTGCGTTGCGCGGCTTTTCCCGGTGAATCAACTGCCTCAGGGCTTGGCGCTTTTCCTTCTGTCCGCCGCCGGGACTCCGCTCGTTGCCGTGTTTGACCACCACTATGCCCTGGATGATGGTTTCCGCCGTCGTCGCCGGGGGTGCGACGTGGATTTCCTTGGGGTTCGTGAGGAAGGCGTTGGAGAGGCGGCGGATTTCGGGCGGCATGGTGGCGGAAAAGAAAAGCGTGGTGCGAATTTTCGGCAACAACCCAACGATCTTCTCGACGTCCGGGATGAACCCCATGTCCAGCATCCGATCGGCCTCGTCGATCACCAGAATCTTGACGTCATGCATGAGCAGGTGGCCGCGTTCGAACAGGTCCAAAAGTCTCCCCGGCGTCGCGATTAGCACATCGACGCCCCGGTCCACCACCTTGATCTGATCGCCCAGGGTATGGCCGCCGATCAGGAGCGCATTGGTCAACTTGTGGAACTTGCCGTAGGTATCGAAGCTCTTGGCCACCTGGGCCGCCAGCTCCCGCGTCGGTTCCAGGATCAAGGACCGGGGCATCCGCGCCTTGGCCCGCCCGGCGGCCAGGATGTCGATCATTGGCAAGGTGAAGCCCGCCGTCTTCCCGGTGCCGGTCTGGGCGCAACCGAGAATGTCCCGGCCCATCAGCATCACCGGAATGGCCTGTTCCTGGATCGGGGTGGGCGTGGTGTACCCAGCGTCTTTGACGGCGCGCAGGACGTCGTCACTCAGGCCCAGGTCTTCAAAGCCCATGAAAGTTGATTCTGACAGGCGGCGGAGGGAATTCCGTCGCGAATTTCTTATTCATATTCATGGTGGCGGAAGTTTAGGTAATCCCCCCCCCGAGTCAATGATTCCCGCCCCTCTTGGCCCTCAAACCTCGATCGGCTACCTTGGCGTCCCCGCCCGCACCGTCAGCGCCTTGATACGTAGTTGGCTGGGGACGTAAATGGAGAGAGGCCGCATGTCCAGCAACATCCTGCCCTTCAAGGGAACCTGGCCCACCATTGACCCGAGCGTCTTCCTGGCGCCGACGGCAAGCGTCATCGGCGACGTCGAGATCGACGCCGAAACCAATATTTGGTGGGGCTGCCTGATCCGGGGCGACATGAACGTCATCCGCATCGGCCGGAGGGTCAACATCCAGGACCTCACCATCGTCCACGTGGACTCGCGGAAATACGGCACCTTCATCGGCGATAATGTGACCATTGGCCACGGGGCGATCATCCATGCGTGCACGCTCGAGGACCGCTGCTTCGTCGGCATGCGGGCCTGCATCATGGATGGCGCGGCGGTCGAAACGGGAGCCATGGTCGCCGCCGGCGCCCTGGTACCGCCGGGCAAGACCGTCAAGGGGGGCCAGCTTTGGGCCGGGACGCCCGCCAGGTTTATGAGGGACTGTGGTGAGCAGGAACTGGAAATGATCGAGCGCGTACCGCCGGAGTATTGGGAGATGGGGCAAGAGTACCTTAAAATCGGTATTGGCGTGGTCGGCAAGGAATAGGGGAGGCAACGGACCCTTGAACGAAAAACCGGGCGCCATCCGGGTGCTGCTGGCCAAGGTCGGCCTCGACGGCCATGACCGTGGGGCCAAGGTTGTCGCCCGCGTGCTGCGCGATGCTGGCATGGACGTGGTCTATACCGGGCTTCACCGGACTTCCGGGGAAGTCGTCCAGGCCGCCGTCCAGGAAGACGTGGACGTATTGGGCGTCAGCCTGCTTTCCGGTGCCCACATGACTATCATCCCCGAGATCTTGGACCAGTTGAAGAAGAAGGGCGCGGGGGACATCCGCGTCGTCGCCGGCGGCGTTATGCCCGATGACGACGTCGACGCCCTGAAGGAGATGGGCGTCGCAGAGGTGTTGTTGCAGGACACCCCGCCCGACGCCATCGTTTTGACGATCCGCCGGGTGGTCGCCGAACGCGGGCCGCGTTGACGGGCGGTTATGGAATCCTGGTCTTTTCCGCCTTCCTACAATTCCGGCTACATGCCGGACACCGACAGCCGTTACTGGTTTCCGGTCCGCGAAACCATGAATCCCGGCGAGAGGGAGGCGGTGATCATCGAACGGCTGCGGGTGGTCATGGCGTACGCCTATGACAAGGCGCCCTTTTACCGAAAAAAGTGGGACGACGCGGGGGTGCATCCGGACCAGGTCAAGAGCCTGGAGGACTTCGAGCGAGTGCCGGTGACTACCAAGGCGGAACTACGCGCCTCGCAGGCCGAGAACGAGCCCTTCGGCGATTACCTCTGCGTGCCCGAGACGGAAATCCACCACATCCACGGCACGTCAGGCACCACGGGCCGGCCGACGGTCTTCGCAATTGGCCGCGGCGACTGGCCGGTGATTGCCGACAACCAGGCCCGGGTGATGTGGGGAATGGGGCTGCGCCCCGGCGACATTGTCTTCATCGGCTCGGTGTTCAGCCTTTACATGGGATCGTGGGGGACCTTGATCGGGGCCGAGCGGCTCAGGGCGAAATCCTTTCCCTTCGGCGCCGGGGCCACCGGCATGACCGCGCGCGCCGCCATGTGGATGCAGTTGACCAAGCCGAAGGCGTTCTACGGCACCCCCAGCTATGCTCTGCACCTGGCGGAAACGGCCGTCGCCAAGGGGATCGAGCCCCGCGACTTCGAGCTCGATTTGTTGTTCTTCTCCGGCGAACCCGGCGCCTCGATCTCCAGCCTCAAGAACCGGATCGAGGAGATTTACGGCGCCCAGGTCATCGACTCCGGCTCGATGGCGGAAATGACGCCGTGGATGAACGCCGCCGGCTCCAAGGAGACCGACGGAATGCTGTTATGGCAGGACATGGTCTACACCGAGGTCTGCGACCCGAAGACCCATAACCGGGTTGGTTGGGGGGAAAGGGGGACGCTTGTCTACACCCACCTGGAGCGCACCTCGCAGCCGATGATCCGGCTGGTGTCGGGAGACTTGACTCATTGGACCGACGGTGCCGACAATCCGTGCGGGCGGACCTACCCGTGCCTGCCCGATGGCATTTACGGACGTATCGACGACATGTTCACCATAAGGGGTGAGAACATCTACCCCAGCGCCATCGACGGCGTCCTAAACAAACTTCCCGGCTACGGCGGGGAGCACCGCATCATCATCAGCCGCGAAGGCGCCATGGACGAGCTTTTGGTGCGCATGGACGCCCTCGATGAAATTTACGCCCGTGAGGGTCAACTCAACGCGCTCCGGGAACAGGCCGAAAAGGACTTAGGGATCGTCTTGGGCGTCCGCGCCCGGGTCGAAATCGTCGTCGCCGGCACCATTCCCCGGACTGACTTCAAGGCCCGGCGCGTCATCGACGACCGGGACCTGTTCCGCGATTTCTTAGGCAAGGACTGAGCGGTGAGCGCTAAGAAGAAGAAACGGAACAGAAAGAAGGCCGATCCCGGCAACGATCTGGTCAAGGGGGTCCTCGAGGGCGACTTCCACGCCATCGCCCGCATGATCTCGCTGGCCGAGGCGGCGAAGCCCGAAAGCCGCGATGCCCTGGCCGAGGTCTACCGCCACGCCGGCGCCGCCCATGTGGTCGGCCTGACGGGGATTCCGGGCAGCGGCAAGTCGACCCTGGCGCGGGGTCTTGCGAAGGCGATCCGGGACACCGGGCGCCGGGTGGGGATCGTCGCCATCGACCCATCTAGCCCTTTTTCCGGTGGTGCCATCCTCGGCGACCGTATTCGTATGACCGAGCTTACCAGCGACGACGGCGTCTTCATCCGCTCCATGGCCACCCGCGGCATCCTCGGCGGCCTGGCGCGGCCCTGCCTGGAGGCAGTAGACGTGCTCGATGCCGCCGGCTTCGACGTGGTCCTGATCGAGACTGTCGGTGTCGGCCAGGACGAGGTCGACGTGGTGCAGGCGGCCCATACGGTAGTCGTCATCTCGGCCCCGGGGCTCGGGGACGAAATCCAGGCCATCAAGGCCGGGATTCTGGAAATCGCTGACATCCACGTGGTGTCCAAGAGCGACCGCCCAGACGCCAACGCCACCATCACCGACCTCAAGGGCATGATGTCCCTCGGGGTGCGCTCCCATGGGGCGGGCGAAGGGAACTGGGAAGTGCCAGTGCTACCGACTTCGGGCGAAAAGGACGAGGGGATCGGGGACCTGCTGGCAGCCATCGACGGTCACCGCAGACACCTGATCGAAACCGGCGCTATGGACGGCCGCCGCCGACAGATCCTGGAGATGCGGGTCATCAAGATCGCCGAGGACATCATCCGCAGGAACTTCAAGGGCAAGCATGATAGGCTGGCGGGGCTGATGGACCGCGTTATCGTCCGCGAGATGAACCTCCATGAGGCGGCGGTGGAATTGTTGGGTACCTTCAACGAGGGCGAGGATTAGGACGGGGGCAAGACCATGGCCAAGGGCAAGTCCCGGGGCAAATCCAAAACGGGGGGCCGGGACAAGGACGCAGCCGCCGGCATGACACGTGAGAATCTCCAGCAGGAATTGAAGGACTGGGAGGAGGGCGAGCTGGCCCAGTTCACGGCCCGTCAGCCGGAAGGCCGGTCCGCATACAAGACTGCCTCGGGCCTGCCTCTCGGGCGCGTCTATACGCCGCTCGACACCGCCGCCGAGGCCGGCGACGTAGACCTCCCCGGCCGGTATCCGTTCACCCGTGGGCCCTATCCGACCATGTACCGGGGGCGTCTTTGGACCATGCGCCAGATCGCCGGCTTCGGCACCGGGGCGGACACCAACGAGCGCTTCAAGTACCTGATCACCCAGGGCCAGACCGGCTTGTCCACGGACTTCGATATGCCGACCTTGATGGGCTACGATTCCGACCACCCCATGTCCCGGGGCGAGGTTGGCCGCGAGGGCGTCGCCGTTGATACCCTGGCCGACATGGAGGCACTGTTCGACGGCATCGACCTGACCGAAATCTCGGTCTCCATGACCATCAACCCCAGCGCCTGGATACTTTACGCCATGTACGTGGCCCTTGCGGAAAAACGTGGCTATGACCTGAACCTTCTTTCGGGCACCATCCAGAATGACATTCTCAAGGAATACATCGCCCAGAAGGAATGGATTTTCCCGGTCCGACCGTCCATGCGCATCGTCAGGGATACCATCGTTTATGGCGCCCGACACATGAAACGGTACAACCCGGTCAACATTTCCGGCTATCACATCTCCGAGGCCGGGGCGACGGCGGTCCAAGAAGCGGCGTTCACCATGTGCAACGCCATCGCCTACGTGGAAGAGGTAATCAAGGCCGGGGTGCCGGTGGACGACTTCGCGCCCAGACTTTCCTACTACTTCGTTGCCCAAGCCGATTTCTTCGAAGAGATCGCCAAGTTCCGGGCCGTTAGGCGGGTCTATGCCAAGATCATGAACGAACGCTTCGGGGCGAAAAAACCGGAATCCATGCGCCTCCGCTTCCACTGCCAGACGGCGGCGGCGACCCTGACCAAGCCCCAGCACAAGGTCAACCTGATGCGCACCGCCTACCAAGCGCTGGCCGCCGTTTTGGGCGGGGCGCAGAGCCTACACACCAACGGCCTCGACGAGGCCTTCGCCATCCCCACCGAGGAAGCCATGAAACTGGCTCTCCGCACCCAGCAGGTGATCGCCGACGAGACCAACGTCACCTCCGTCATCGATCCCCTGGGCGGGTCCTATTACGTCGAGGCGCTGACTGGGGAGATGGAGAAACGGATTTTCGCCGTCATCAAGCAGGTGGACGGGATGGGCGGCACCATCAAGGCCATGGAGGACGGCTGGTTCCAGAAGGAGATCGCCGATTCCGCCTATAACTTCGCGCTCCGGAAAGCGTCCGGCGAGCGGCCGGTGATCGGCGTCAATAAGTACGTCGAGGACGAAGCGGAGCTAAAGGTCGAAATCCACCCCCACGACCCAGAGACCGAGAAGCGCCAGATCTCGGCTCTGGCTAATGTCCGCGCCGAACGCGACAACCAGAAGGTCGCGGAACTGCTGGAGGAACTTATAAAGTCTGCCCGGGACGAAAGCGCCAACCTGATGCCGGTGACCATCGAACTAGTGAAGGCCGGGGCGTCGATGGGCAACATCGTCGAGACCTTGCGCGGCCTTTGGGGGACATACCGCGAGACGCCGGTGATTTGAGCCGGTTTGACTGGGCGGCGTCTCAGGGCGAATTTGAACAACATTTAGGAGAGCCACATGGATTTGCAACTAGAAGGGCGGAAGTGCCTCGTCACCGGCGCCAACCAAGGGATCGGAAAGGGCACGGCAAGAGTCATGGCGGCCGAAGGATGCCGCGTCGCCATTCTGGCTAGGCGCAAGGCCCTGTTGAACGAACTGGCCGATGAGATCGCCGAGACCGGCGCCACACGGCCCGAGGTGATCGACGCTGACGTCACCCGAGAAGACGCGCCGGCCAACATCCGTGACCGGGTATACAATACGCTGGGTGGCCTTGACATCCTTGTCAACTGCGCCGGCGGGTCGCGGCCGATCTCCTGGGACGCCCCCGACGACGCATGGCATGAGGGTATGACCCTCAATTTCAAGGCGCTGAGGAGGCTGACGCTGCCGTTCATCCCGAAAATGCAGGAACAGACATTCGGCCGTATCATCAACATCACCGGGACCAGCGAGCCGGACGCCGTCAATATCGCGTCGTCGGCGAAGGCCGCGGTGCACGCCTGGGCGAAGGGCTTGTCGCGGGTGCTGGCCCCGGACGGTATCACCGTCAACTGCCTGCCGCCGGGGCGCATCAAAAGCGAGCAGATCTTCAAAAAGGTTCACCCCGACCCCGCCGAACGCCAGGCCTTCGTCGAGGCCAACATCCCGGTCGGCTACCTGGGCGAGCCCGAGGACATGGCGTACCTGATCGCGTTCCTCGCCTCGCCGCTGGCCCGCTACATCACCGGCGAGGTGATTCACGTCGACGGTGGCATGCGCCGCTTCGCGTTCTGAGCTGTTCGGTGGTGCCGCGGACCCGCCGACGCCGGCCGGGTTCCGGTCTGGGAGCTTGCCCAGAGGCTTGCATATACGACGTTTTCTATTTTTAGTGGGTTAGTCGATATCGATGGCGGATCGTAACGCCGGGGGAGGACCGAAATGACCGAAGCAACCGAAAAGCTACTACCCACGTCCCTGGTCGGGTCGTACGCGCAACCCAATTGGCTAATCGACCGGGAAAAGCTGGCCGGTCGGTTTCCGCCGCGCACGCGGGCGCTGGAGCTTTGGCGCGTTGGTCCCGAGTGGCTCGAAGAAGCCCAGAACGATGCCTCCCTCCTCGCTATCCGCGAGCAGGAACTGGCCGGTTTGGATATCATCACCGATGGCGAGATGCGCCGCGAAAGCTACTCCAACCGCTTCGCCACGGCCTTGGAGGGCGTCGACATCGATAATCCGGGCACCGCGCTGGACCGCAGCGGCTATCCCAACCCGGTGCCCAGGATCACGGGCCCGATCCGCCGCAAGCACCCAGTAGAGGTCGACGACGTTAAGTTCCTGCGCGCCAACACGGACCGGCGCATCAAGATGACCGTGCCGGGCCCCTTCACCATGTCGCAGCAGGCGCAGAATGACTTCTACGACTCAGAGGCGGAGATCGCATTGGGCTACGCCGCTGCCGTCAACGAAGAGGCCAAGGACCTGTTCGCGGCCGGCGCTGACATCGTGCAGTTTGACGAGCCCTATATGCAGGCGCGCCCCGACAAGGCACGGGAATTTGGGCTCGAAGCACTGAACCGGGCTTTGGACGGCCTCGAGGGCGAGACCGCCGTCCACATATGCTTCGGCTACGCGGCAATCATCCACGAGAGACCGGAGGGCTATTCCTTCCTGTCCGAACTCTCGGGCTGCCCGGCCCATGGCATCTCCATCGAAACCGCGCAGTCGGGTCTCGACTGCGTGGTGCTGGAGACCCTGCCCGAGAAGAAGATCATCCTAGGCGTGCTCGACCTCTCCGATATGAACGTGGAAACGCCGGAGACCGTGGCTGAACGCATCCGTCGCGCGTTGCCCCACTGCCCGGCCGAGCGTATCATCGTGGCGCCCGACTGCGGGCTCAAGTACCTGCCCCGCGACGTCGCCTTCGGCAAGATCAAGGCCCTGGCCGCGGGCTCCGCCATCGTTCGCCAAGAGCTGAATTGACGCCAACGCGCGTAGCGGGCTTTCTAGGGGCTGCGCTTTTGGTATATCCTTCGGCGGCACTACGGAGTGCGCAGACGGGGCCCGGATATTATTGACGACGATTTCCACGCTTGGCTGCAAGGACAGATCGGCAAGGATCACCGCCAGATCGTTGTCGACGGACGGTCTGTCATCGCCGAAGCCGGAGGTGGTTTGGGCGGCGGTTTTGCGGAGCGGATCCAGCAATTCCTGTTCTATCTGCAGAGCGGCCGGAAACCCATCGACGTCTCAGAAAGCGACTGGCAGGCCTATCGGCCAGTCTACAAGGCGTTGGTCAAGAAAGGCGGCGGCTGACGAAAGACGTCCTCGATCTGTTCGCTTGAGGAACCTCCCCGCGAAAAGGGCATTCGGGCCGTAAGCAGACAGTCGTTTTATGAACACATTCCCTAATCCGAGGGCACCCTGACGTACTCGCCCGGCGCGTCACAAAGGGCCTTGAGTTCGCCCTTTCCCGGCTTCCTTGCCGCGACTTCCTTGCCGCCCGCAAAGGGCTTGATCCACTCGTCCCAATCGGGCCACCACGAACCCTCGTGCCGCTGGGCGGCCTTGAGCCAGGCGCCAGAATTTTCCGGGTTCTTCTTGTTCTCATCGCCGGTCCAGTAACAGTACTTGCCGGCGGCCGGCGGGTTGACGACGCCGGCGATGTGGCCCGACTGGGACAGCGCGAACCTGACCGGGCCCGAATAGACGTTCACGGCGGCGTAGGTGGACTTCCAGGGCACGATATGGTCGTCCAGGGTCGAGATGACGTAGGACGGCACATCGATCTTGCGGAGGTCCAGGGGCTGACCCGCCAGCGTGATGCCCCCCGGCTGGACGAGCTTGTTTTCCAGATACATCTTGCGAAGATAGAACGAATGCATGGCCGCCGGAATGCGAGTCGCGTCGGCGTTCCAATACAGCAAGTCGAAGGGGAAGGGGTCCTTGCCGAGCAGGTAGTTATTGACGACGAACGACCAAATTAGGTCGTTGCCGCGCATCATGTTGAAGGTCGACGCCATCTCGGCGCCTTCCAGATAGCCGCGCTCGTCCATCTTTTCCTCGAGCCGGCCGAGCTGCTTCTCGTCGATGAAGACGGCCAGCTCGCCGGCGTCCTCGAAATCGATCATGGTGGTCAGAAACGTCGCGGACTGGATACGGCCGTCCTTTTTCGCCGCCAAGTAAGCTAGAGTCGCCGCCAGCATCGTCCCGCCGATGCAGTAGCCGACTGCGTTGACGGTGTCCTCTCCGGACGCCTTCCCGATGGCGTCGAGCGCCGCCAGCGGGCCTTCGAGCATATAGTCGTCGAAGGTCTTTTGGCCGAGCCTTGCGTCCGGGTTGACCCAGGAGATGAGGAACACCGTCTGGCCCTGATCCACCGCCCACTTGATAAACGAGTTATCCCGGCGGAGGTCTAAGATGTAGAATTTATTGATCCAGGGCGGGATAATCAGAAGCGGCCGATGGCGGACGGTTTCGGTGGAAGGGTCGTACTGGATCAGTTCCATCAGGTCGTTGCGGAAAACGACCTTGCCGGGACTGACGGCGACGTTCCCGCCGACATCGAAGGCGTCTTCGTCGGTCATCCGAATGTTCAGCCGGCCGCGGCCCCGTTCCAGGTCGCCCAAAAGGTTTTCCAGGCCCTTGAGAAGGTTATGGCCGCCCGTCTCGACGGTGGCGCGAAGGACCTCCGGGTTGGTGAGGACGAAGTTGCTGGGGGACAGGGCCTCGACGAACTGGCGGGTGTGGAAATCGACCTTGCGGGCGTCTTCGCCGTCGAGCCCCTCGACGCCGGCGACCGTGGCCTGAAGCCACCGGGACGTCAAAAGGTACGACTGCTTGATGAAATCGAAGACTTCGTTCTCGCTCCACTGGGCGTCCTTGAAGCGGCAGTCGCTGGCGTCCGGCGCTGACATCGGCTCGGCGTCTCCGCCCATCAGGCGGCTGGCGGTGCCCTGCCACAGGTGTAGGTAATCCTGCCACAGGGTGAGGTTGGCCTGCACCATGCGGGCCGGGTTGGTCACCATGCGTGCCGTCATTGCCAGGAAGGCGCCGCCGGTGTTAAACGGGGTCGGGCGAGGGCATGCCGCCGGCCGCCTGGCGGGTCAGGAAATCGACCCCTAGCCGCTGGCCCGATGCGGCAATATTGGCCATGGACCGCGAGACCTCGGCGGCGTCCGGAGAGGGATCGGTGGTGCTCGGTTGATCGTCCATAATTCAATCCTTTATAATCGCCCCAGGACATTCCGGGGTACTTCGGGCCGTCCTGGGGCCATCAAGCGGCAGGGACGGCGGCAAATTTCCCGATGTTGCGCTGCAATATAGGCTCTTGTGGCGTTTGTAAACGGTTAACCTATTTAGGGCAGCGTGCAATGCACGGAGGAAATATGTTACCTTGTGTAAGGGGTACGCAAGAATGGCGAAACACGTTAACCACCGTTCACGATTAATGGGTTTTTACAAGGCGGCGCCGTTGATAGCCGTTCTTCTCGGCACGGCCGCCCTGAACGCGTGCTCAACGATGCCCGATACGGCCAACCCGGCGGAATGGTACCGGAGCACCGTCGATTTCTTTGCCGGCGAGGACAAGGCGAAAGCTAAAAAAGACGGAGAAAAGGAAAGCGGCTTGGTCGCCGATCGGGGCAAGGCGCCCCCGGGGGCCGATAAACCCTTCCCCAATCTGGCCTCCGTCGATAAAAAAGCACGCGCCCGGGACACCCTCGGCGGCGGCCTGTCGGCCGACTTGAAGCGGCCCAAGTATGCGCCCGTCATCAGCCGCCAGAGCGAGGACGTGAGCCCGCTGCAGGCCAAACCGCCCCCGCCCCCGCCGCCGCCGGCCGTGACGCCTCCCGCCGTCGCCGCCATGCCGCCCCCGGACGCCGTGCCGACAACGCCCGTCATCCCGGCCCCTATCTCACCGCCTTCGGCCGAGGCGCCTGCCGTCGCCGCGGCGCCGAAGCTGGAACTGCCGTCGATGACCATCGAACAGAAGGAAATGCAAGGCCGCCTAGCCAAGCAACTGGCTGAAATCCGGGCCCAGTTGGATAAAACGATCAACCTTGCTGGGCAACCGCCGTTTGCGGGCTTGCCGCCGTCAGAGGGAGCACCGCCGACCATGATCGTGTCGTCGGAAGGGATTTCCACCGCCGGATTTGGGGCCGCCGATCAGGCGCCGCCCCTTGCGAGCGTTGCCGGCAGCGGGATCGCCCAGAACCGGCGCTTTTTGGCGCCGCCGGGAGGGGCCGTCAGGGTTGCGACGATCTTGTTCGGCGACGGTTCGTCCAAGTTGAAGGCGCGTGACAAGCGGATCCTTTCGAGCGTGTATCGCTTCTACCGCAAAAACGGCGGCTCGCTCAGGATTGTCGGCCATGCCAGTTCACGCACCCGCAATTTGGACATGATCCGCCATAAAATGTCCAATTTTGGGGTTTCCAGGGCCCGTGCTGACCAAGTCGCCCTTGAATTGATGCGGCTTGGGGTCAAGAAGGAGAACATTCTCATCGCCGCAGTTTCGGATTCCACGCCCATATTTTATGAGATTATGCCGTCGGGCGAGGCCGGTAACCGCCGCACCGAGATTTACCTGGAGAACTGATTCCCGCTTTTGGTCCCGTAGACCGATGCGCTGTCCCTAGGGGATCGATGGGGCGGGCGGTTTGGGGTTGTGCCGTCAGGCGCGCTCTGGCATGTGATACCGCAAGTCGAAAGGGGTGGTCGTTTTCGTTTGCAAAGCCCGCAAACGCGGACGTGTCCACCCGGGGATTAAGGGGAAATAGAGAAGTCACGGGGATTGTGACTTCTCGAAGGAAAAACCATGGAACAGGAATTTCACCGCATCCGTCGCTTGCCGCCCTACGTGTTCGCCGAGGTCAACGCGATGAAGGCGCGCGCCCGCGCTGAGGGCGCCGACATCATCGATTTCGGCATGGGCAATCCTGATCAGCCGACGCCGGGCCATATCGTCGAAAAGCTGACCAAAACCGTGCAAGACCCGAAGACCCACCGCTATTCCTCGTCCCGGGGAATTCCGGGGCTCCGCAAGGCCGTGGCCGGCTATTACGGGCGCCGTTTTGGGGTCGATGTGGACCCGGAAACGGAAACCATCGTCACCTTGGGCTCCAAGGAAGGACTGGCCAACCTGTCCTCCGCCATAACCAGTCCCGGCGACGTGATCCTGGTTCCCAATCCCTCCTACCCGATCCACCCGTTCGGTTTCATTATCGCCGGGTCTGCCGTTCGCAGCATTCCCGTCGGCCCGGAGCAGAAATTCATGGCGGCGATCAAACGCGCCGTTCAGCATTCCTCGCCGGAACCGACGGCGGTCGTGCTGAACTATCCCAACAATCCGACCACCAAAACCGTCGACCTAGATTTTTACGAGGAGGTCGTCGATTTCTGCCTCCATCACGGCATCTATATTCTGTCCGACATTGCCTATGCGGAAATTTACTTCGACATCCCGCCGCCGCCCTCCATCCTCGAGATCAAGCGTGCCTGGAACATCGCCGTGGAATTCACCTCCATGAGCAAGACCTACTCCATGCCCGGCTGGCGCATCGGATTTGCCACCGGCAACCGGAAGCTGATCGCGGCCCTGGCGCGCATTAAGTCGTACCTGGACTATGGTGCCTTTACCCCTGTCCAGGTCGCCGCCACGGCGGCGCTGAACGGCCCCCAGGACTGCGTCAGGAAAATCCGCGAGACCTACAAGGGTCGCCGGGACGTTCTGATAGACGGCTTAGCCGCCGCCGGTTGGGACATCCCCTCGCCGCTAGCCACCATGTTCGCCTGGGCCCCCATTCCGCCTGAATTCGAGTCCCTGGGTTCGCTCGAGTTCTCGAAGCTTCTCCTGAGCGAGGCCGAGGTCGCGGTATCGCCGGGCATTGGCTTCGGCGAACACGGCGACGGGCATGTCCGCATAGCGCTGGTGGAAAACAGGCAGCGCATCCGCCAGGCGGTTCGCAACATCAAATCGTTCCTTGCCGGCGCCGGGGCGGCGGCATACCCCAAAAGCGGAAAACGGGCGGCATCCCGTTGAAGCCCCCCTTGAAAATTGGCATTGCCGGGCTCGGCACCGTCGGGGCTGGCACGGTCAAAATGCTGCAAGAACACGCCGATGACCTGGCGCTTCGCGCCGGCCGCGCCATTGAAATAGCCGCCGTCTCGGCCCGCGACCGTGGCGCCGAGAGGGGTTTAGATATCGGCGCCTACCGCTGGCTTGACGACCCGCTGGCCCTGGTCCAGGACGACGACGTCGAGGTGGTGGTCGAACTGATCGGCGGTTCAGAAGGCGTCGCCAAGGAACTTTGCGAGGCCACCATCCGGGGGGCCAAGCACGTGGTCACCGCCAACAAGGCCTTGATCGCCCATCACGGAACGGCCTTGGCCAGGGCGGCCGAGGCGGCCGAGGTGACGTTTGGCTACGAGGCGGCGGTAGCTGGCGGAATTCCTATCATCAAGACCCTTCGCGAAGCGCTGGCGGGCAACCGGCTCAACCGCGTTTACGGCATCCTCAACGGGACCTGTAACACCATCCTCAGCGCCATGACCGACCAGGGCCGCGAATTCGAAGACGTGCTGGCGGAGTGCCAGGAACTGGGATATGCCGAGGACGACCCCAGTTTCGACGTCGATGGCATCGACACGGCGCATAAGCTGGCGATCCTGGCCAGCGTCGCCTTCGGCTCGGAGCTCAATTTCGATGCCGTGCATGTCGAAGGCATCCGCCACATTTCGCCGATCGACATGCAGTTCGCGGCGGAACTGGGATACCGCATCAAGCTCTTGGGGCTGGCCTCGATCCGGGACGACGGGCTCGAGCAACGGGTCCATCCCTGCATGGTGCCGGCCGACGCCCCCATCGCTCATGTTTCGGGCTCGTTTAACGCCGTCGTTGTCAACGGCGACTTCATTGACACCATCGTCCTGGAAGGCCAAGGCTCGGGCGCCGGTCCGACGGCGTCCGCCGTCGTCGCCGATCTCCTGGATATCGCGCGGAGCTCAAAGGTGCCGACCTTCGCGATCCCGGCCGATGAATTGAAGCGCCTCGACCCGGTGCCCATGGAGCGCCATTTTGGCGCCTATTATATCCGTCTTATGGTGGTTGACAGGCCGGGCGTTTTCGCCGAAATCGCGGCCGCCCTCAGGGACCACGCGGTGTCCATGGAATCGGTTCTACAACGGACCCGGGATCCCGGCGAGTCGGTGCCGGTGGTGATGACCATGCATGAGACCGAGGAAGCCAGCATGGTCCAGGCGCTGGATAAAATCGCCGCCGCCGAGGCCGTTGTCGAGCCGCCGTGTATGATCCGCATCGAATCTCTTTAGGGTTTTCCGAACGCCCGTAAAGGACTTATAAAAAGCTGGCCTTCCCAATGGATCAGGTCAACAATGGACCATGTCCGATGCCACCGCCGACCGTAATCTTGCCCTTGAAACCGTCCGCGTTACCGAGGCCGCAGCAATCGCCGCGTCCCGGTTCATGGGCGGCGGCGACGAAAAAGTCGCCGATCAGGCGGCCGTCGATGCCATGCACAAGGCGCTGCAAAGGCTTGCCTTCAAGGGCACGGTTCGCATCGGCGAGGGCACCAAGGGCGAGGCCGATAAGCTCTACGTCGGCGAAAAGCTAGGCACCGACGGTGGGCCTAAGGTGGACATCGCCCTGGTGGCGCTTGAAGGTACCACCATCGTCGCCAGGGGCGGACCCAATGCGCTGTCGGTGATCGCCATGGCCGAGGACGGGGGGTTCCTGACCGTTCCCAGCTTATACATGGACAAGATCGCCGTCGGCCCAGGCCTGCCGGACAGCATCGTCGACCTGGACAACGAACCTGCGGACAACTTAGGCGCGCTCGCCGATGCCAAGGGTGTCTCCGTCGGCGATCTGGTCGTCTGCATGCTGGACCGGCCGCGCCACGCCGAACTGGTCTCCAAGGTCCGCAAAGCCGGCGCCCGCATCCGGTTGATTCTGGACGGCGATGTCAGCGGGGTCATCGCTGCCACCCAGCCGGGAACCGGCGTCGATATCTTCTTAGGAATCGGCGGGGCCCCCCAGGGCGTGCTGGCGGCGGCCGCGCTCAGAGGCGTCGGAGGGCAGATGCAGGGACGCCTGGTGTTCCGCAACAACGATCAAAGGGCCGAGGCCCAGCACCTCGGCATCCAAAACCTTAAGCAGAAATACGCGGCCCACGAAATGGCTTCCGGTAACGTCACCTTCGCCGCCACCGGCATCACCTACAGCGCCATGCTGGAAGGCGTGCGCCATGTTGCGGGCGGCGCCATCACCCATTCCATGGTCTTGCGTTCCATGACCGGGACGCTCCGGTTTATCGAGGGTCATCATGACTTCAACCGTTTACCTGCCAAATCCTGACTCCAAGGAGGGGACGGCGGGGACGGGCGGTCCGGAGTTTTTCCTTGGCGTTGAAAAATCGCTGACCGGCAAGCGGTGGATAGGACGCGAAGCCGACAGCCGCCAGTCCTTGGCCCTGGCGCAGCGCCTCGGCCTGGCGGAAATCATAGGCCGGGTGCTGGTTGCCCGGGGCGTCAGCTTGGACGACGCCGGGGCCTTCCTTAATCCTACCCTTCGCGACCTGCTGCCCGATCCCAGCCGCCTGAAGGAAATGGACGTGGCCGCGGAGCGTCTGGCCAGCGCTATCATGCAGGGCGAAAAGATCGGCGTTTTTGGGGATTACGACGTGGACGGGGCGACGTCGTCGGCATTGTTGACGCGCTTCATCGCCGCCGTTGGCGGCCGCTCGGCCATCCATATTCCCGACCGCCTCAAGGAAGGTTACGGCCCCAACACGCCGGCGCTCCTCAAGCTCAAGGACGAAGGCGCGTCCGTGGTCGTCACCGTCGATTGCGGGACCGGCGCCCACGAACCACTGGCCGCCGCCGACGACGCCAGGCTCGACGTGATCGTCGTCGACCACCACGAAGCCGAAGCCAACCTGCCAACTGCGACCGCTGTCATCAACCCCAACCGCCTCGACGACGCCAGTGGCCTCGGCCATTTGGCGGCCGTCGGCGTGGTTTTCCTGCTGGTGGTGGCGGTCAACCGGGTGCTCCGAAGCGCTGCCTGGTACGAACGCCGTTCCGAACCGGACCTGACCCAGTGGCTGGACCTAGTGGCGTTGGGGACCGTTTGCGACGTGGTGCCGCTGACCGGCGTTAACCGGGCCCTGGTGGCCCAGGGCCTGAAGGTCATGGCGGGCCGGCACAATCCGGGACTGAAGGCCTTGGCCGACGTCGCCGGGGTCGAAGAGCCGCCGGGGACCTATCACGCCGGGTTCGTTCTCGGCCCCCGGATCAATGCCGGGGGGAGGATCGGGGCGTCTGACCTGGGCGCCCGGCTGCTGGACACTGAAGATGCGGTTGAGGCCACCGAGATCGCGAACCGGCTCGACGAATTGAACCAAGAGCGCCAGGCCATAGAACGCGCCGTGCTCAACGCCGCTATCAAAGAGGTGGAGAAAGCGGGCGACGACCTCGGTCCGCTGGTCATGGCCGCCGGCGAGGGCTGGCATCCGGGCGTCATTGGCATCGTTGCTGGGCGGCTTAAGGAACGGTTCAACCGGCCGGCCTGCGTGGTGGCGTTGGACGGCTCCACCGGCACCGGTTCGGGGCGTTCCGTTACTGGCGTCGATCTCGGCGCTGCCGTCATCGCCGCCACTCAGGCTGGGCTCCTAGTCAAGGGTGGCGGGCACAAGATGGCAGCGGGTTTTACCGTCGTGCGCGGACGACTGGAGGAATTCCAGACCTTCCTGACCGAACGGGTGGCAACCAACATCCGGGAAGGCGGCATCCGGCCCAGCCTATACCTGGACGGGGCCATGAAGCCAGCCGCGGCGACTCTGAGCCTAGTCCAGGACCTGCAACGGGTCGGGCCCTTCGGATCAGGCAATCCGGAACCCCGGTTTGTGCTGCTGGCGGTGCGTTTGTCATATGCTGCCGTCGCCGGCGAAAACCACGTGCGCGGCATCATCGAGGGCAAAGAGGGGGGACGTCTTGCCGCCATTTCCTTCAACAGCCTCGACACACCCCTCGGCCAGGCGCTTTTGAAGAGCGACGGCGCGCCCCTGCACGTCGCTGGGAAGCTCCGGGTCAACACCTGGCGGGGGCGGTCGTCCGCGCAACTGCACGTCGAAGATGCGGCGCCCGCATGGTAAATTGGGGCGTGGTAGGGTAGGGGCGCCCGTGTACCAGAAGGAGGCATCGCTTGCTCGATAAATGGGACCATCGCTTCCTGGCCCTCGCCGAGCACATTTCAGGTTGGTCCAAGGACCCGTCGACCAAGGTCGGCTGCGTCGTCACCCACGCCCGGTCGAAGCGCGTCGTTTCCATGGGCTTCAACGGTTTCCCGGCCGGCGTCGAGGACACCGAGGAGCGGCTTGTTGACCGTGATATCAAGTACGAGATGGTGGTTCACGCCGAACAGAACGCGCTGATGTTCGCTGGCGACCGGGCCGAGGGCTGCGTCCTTTACGTCCACCCGCTGCCGCCGTGCGCGCGCTGCGCGGTGCTCATCATCCAGGCTGGGATCGTGCGCGTCGTTTGCGACCAGCCCGATTTCGATCACGAGCGCTGGGGCAAACCGGCGAAGATCGCCGATACCATTTTTCGCGAGGCCAAGCTCACCGTGGAATACCGCCAGCCCGGGGAAGAGGCGCAGGGGTAGGGGAGGGTGCCTATGAAACGGCGGCCTGCTGGAAGCCTGGCGATTAAAGCCTTAGAGTCCGTCCGGGAAGTTCATGTGTGATTTCGCAGCCTTGCGATTCTGCGGAGCATGAGACGGATCATCGCCAGGCGGAGGAAGGCGAGAGCGGTTCTGGCCAGGTTTTCGAAGTCCTTGGCGAGGCGGCGACACCGGCCAAGCCAGGCGAACGTCCGCTCGACGATCCAGCGCTTGGGGATCACCTCGAAGCCCTTGGCGGTGTCGGAACGCTTGACGATCTCAATGCACCAAGCCCCGAGCGCCCGGACGGTGGCGGCGGTGGCTGTGCCTCGGTAGGCGCCGTCGGCGATGACCTTCTCGATGAAGGGAAACAGGCACCGAACCTCCCTCAACACCACGGCAGCGCCGTAACGGTCCTGAACATCGGCCGGATGAACCTCCGCCCCCAGCATCATGCCAAGCGTATCGACCGCGATGTGCCTCTTGCGCCCCTTGACCTTCTTGCCCGCGTCATACCCGGAAGGATCGACGCGGAGCCCCCTTTTTCCGCCCCCTTAACGCTCTGGCTGTCGATGATGGCCAGCGTCGGAGAGGCCTCCTTGCCAGCAAGCTCCCGGACCTCGACCAACAGCGCGTGGTGGATGCGAATCAGCGTGCCGTCCCACTCCCATAGTTGGAGATAGTCGTGCACCGTGCTCCTCGGCGGCAGGTCCTTGGGCAGGGCTCGCCATTGGCAGCCCGTCGAGAGAATGTAAAAGATACCGTTGAGAACCTCGCGCGCATCCACCTTGCGCGGCCGCCCGCCGTGTCTCGACGGCGGGATCAGCGGCTCGATAATCGCCCATTCCTCGTCACTCAAGTCGCTCGGATACCGCTGTTCAGGTCTGTCGTAGTCCCGTCTATTGGTCGTGGTCCACATGGCGACCTCCTACTATATCCGGACCCCAACCATAGAATCATAAACGATTCCTCCGATTCAACTTCTTTCCGGACGGACACTTAGGTGTTCAGGATCCTCCCGACCCGGTCGGCTTCCAGCCGAAAGGCCTCCGGCATGGCCGAGCCTAAAAGGGGTTTCAGGTAACTGACGAAGGCGTCCGTCACGTCGGCGGCGCCGGCGGCGATGAATTCATCCGCCATGACCTTGGTCTTGCCGGCGACGTCCCCGAGCGGGCTCAACTTGTATACGGCCCCGTAATCGGCACCCCCATCTTTCCCTGTGCCGGTGCGGTGGATGGTCACCGATCCGTCGCCGCCGCCGTCGTGGGCGAACCCGGCGGCCCGTTCGCCGATTTGGCGGGCTTCCAACTGATCGACGTCGGAAACGCAACCCAGGAACGAGCGTTGCAGGTAGCCGAAGGTATCGCCCCGTACCCGCTTGATGTCGGTGGACTCGCGGATAGCGGTGCACAAGAGGTCGGCGAGGGCGCCGGTGCCCGAAAGCTGGACGTTGCCATGGGCATCCCTTTCTAACTTCTGGGCCAGCCTGGTAACGATGGGCTCGCCCGTGTCGTCGTGGATGCCTTCGGAAATGGCGATCACGCAGCGCCCATGCTTGTCCCAGGCTGCCTTGACGCTGGTGAGGAACGAGTCCATCGAGAAATCGCGTTCGGGCAGGTAAATCAGGTGCGGGCCGTCGTCCGGGTACTTGCGCGCCAGCGCCGCCGCCGCGGTCAGGAACCCGGCGTGGCGGCCCATGACGACGCCGACGTAAACACCCGGCAAGGCCCAGTTGTCAAGGTTGACGCCGGTGAAGGCGCTGGCTACGAAACGCGCCGCCGACGGGTAGCCCGGGGTGTGGTCGTTGATCATCAGGTCGTTGTCGATGGTCTTGGGGATGTGGATGCAGCCGAGCGGGTAATCGGCGTTGGCGGCTTCTGCGGCGATGATGCTGAGCGTGTCCGACGAATCGTTGCCGCCGATGTAGAAGAAGGAGCCGATGCCGTGGGCCTTTAGGACTTCGAAAATCCGCCGGCAGTATTTCAGGTCCGGCTTGTCCCGGGTCGAGCCCAGCGCCGAACATGGCGTCTTGGCCACTCGTTCGAGGTTTTCGTCCGGTTCCCGAGTGAGGTCGATGAAGTCCTCGTTGACGATGCCCTGGACGCCGTGGAAGGCGCCGTAAACGGCCTCGACACTGTCATAGCCGCGCGATTGCAACACCGTACCAACCAGCGATTCGTTGATCACCGCCGTCGGGCCGCCGCCCTGGGCGATGAGGACCTTTCCGTTCGACATGCCGGCGCTTGCCTCCCTTTTTCTCGACCGGTAATTTTATGGGCCCGCGGACGGACCTGCAAACCCACAATCGGGCAAGGCCGCCCGTGCCGGCGAGGCAGGGGCTTGAATTTTCAGTTAATGACGTATACCTACCACGGACCTTTTCGACCCCATCGTCTAGAG
>CAZQZB010000019.1:0-35686 GCA_964597695.1 uncultured Thalassospiraceae bacterium
CCGTTGGCGCCCGGCAACATACGCTTACCGTCCTTTGTCGGCAGCACCCACATGTCTTCCTGCGGGACCATGGCTTCGGAGAAGCGGATCAGGCTGCAGTCGCTGGCCTTATGGATATAGACGTGCCCGGTCTTGCCGCCGTGCAGGACGCCTTTGACCATTTTGCCATTCTTGTCCTTGACCATAGTGAGGATCGCCGGACTGACAGCGTCCAAATCCCAGACGTCATGGGCGATGTACTGGAAGTGACACGCGTACTTGCCGGTGTTGAGGTCGACCGAAATCAGCGAGTTTGTGTATAGGTTGTCACCCGGGCGGATGGAACCGTCGAGATCGGGTGACGGGTTGCCGGCCAAGAAATAGATGCGGTTGGTTTCCAAGTCCACGGCCGGGTTCTGCCAGACGCCGCCGCCGAGGGTTTTGTAGGGATCGCCCAATTTCTTGAGCGCTGCTTTCTCGGCCTTGATGTCGCGGAGCATGTCGCGGCCGGTGGCGTCGTGGGTGGTCCAATTGCCGACCGAGTTTTTCTTGGTCGTGTGAAAGGTCCACAGGAGCTTGCCGGAATTGGCGTCGAAGGCCTTGATGAAGCCGCGGATGCCGTATTCACCGCCGTTGGTGCCGATCAGAACCTTGTTGTTGACGACGGTCGGCGCCATGGTTTCGCTGTAGCCTTTTTCGGGCTCAGCGATCTGGGTGTCCCAAAGTAGCTTGCCTGATTTGGCGTCAAGCGCGATTAGCTTCGCATCCAGGGTGCCAAAGAAAAGTTTGTCCCCGCTAACCGCGACGCCGCGGTTATTGGGGCCACAGCAATAGGTCGTGATCGGACCCATCTTGTGCTTGTAGTGCCAGATCTGCTCACCGGTCGCCGCGTTCAGAGCGTAAACGTGGTTGAACGACGTGGTGATATACATGATACCGTCGACCACTATCGGCGTCGTTTCCTGGGATTCCACCACCTCAGTCTGGAAGATCCAGGCCGGACGCAGGTTCTTGACGTTACTGGTATTGATTTGACTGGCCGGATAATACCGGGTCTGTGCGTAATTGCCGTTGGTGTGCAGGAAGTTGTTCGCGTCTCCCCCCGCACGGCTCAACATGTCCTGGGTGACAGTGCTCATGTTGCCATAGAGCGTCGCATTTTTGACCTCTTGAGCGGAAGCCGTGCCGGCGACGAAGGAATTCAAGGCGATGCCACAAAGCATGGCAACCAGGGTCGAGCCCCGTTTCAAAAATGATTTTCTCATGGTTCCTCCCAAACCTAAGCGGGGTCATTTTTTATCGTTTTTCGAGTTTTGAAATTGGGAAAGACCCCAGCGTCCCCAACCTGGGAATTTTATACTAGTAAATTGTATACTTTTTATACCTTTGGCGCAACCGGAGACCGGGCCTCATTATTCGGATTATTTGGAAAAGTTTCCCTGTATCTGTCCTGCTGATCGGGGAACCTGCCAGTCCTTCAACTATTCAGGGCTGCGTGCAGGATTAGAAGATTCCCGCAGTACCCATTTTTCAAAAGCAAAGATTATAAAATTTAAGCAGCCACCAATGTTCCCTTTAGAAAATGTTGCCTGATTGATAAAAAACGATGGTGGCAAAACGATCCGCGTCATGGAAGCCGCGATTGACGAAATAAAGTGCCATTTCCGCGGTCACGTCTCGCGCTTGACCTGTTCGATCAAATGCTTGAGGCCTTCTCCCGGCTTTTCCTTCGGTTGGTGGCGGCCGAGATAGTATTCCAGCAAACGTGCGAATTCCTCGATCAGCAGGCCGGGGTCGGCGCCGCCTTTTTGGCCCGCGTTCACGAATGCGGAAAAATTAGCCGCCGCGTGGCGCAGGCCGGCGGCGACCTCGTCCGGTTGTGCCCCGTCCTGTAATCGCGCGTTGGCGACGTTGATGATCTGGTTGGCGATCTGAAGGCTGAGGGTGTCGTCCCCGGACAGGTCGGGAGGCTCGTTGGGGGGAGTGCTGGGCATGGTTTTTTATTCTCCGCCGAGGGGGGGGCCACCTTGGGGGGCGAGATATACCATAATTTGCCCCCTTGGGAATGCCCCCAGAAAAGGCCCGGCCCGGAAAGGCCTGCAGGGGGCGGTACAAGGGCAGTCCGAGGCCGAAAGCCGCCAGACAGGACATTGCCAGCCTTCCCAGGGGAAGTTATCTTGCTTGGCGATGAAAACGGAGACACTTGGAAAATGACTGACAAAAAGTATCGACTGATCGCCCGCGCGTATTTTGACGGCGTTGTCTGCGGAACTCTGTTAAACGAATTGGCCATGATCGATGACGTGCTGTTTGCCGAGCCCAATGACATGCAGCATGGCAGGGTTCCCGAATAATTTCGTCCCCGTTGGGTAGAATGTCCCGTTTCGACTGAAAAGGAGGTTCGGACATGGCGTCATCCGTCACCATCGACAGCATCGATCATATGGTCCTAACCGTCGTCGATATCGACGCCACCTGTGACTTCTATGGCCGCGTCCTCGGCATGGAGAAAGAGGTCTTCGCCGGCGGCCGGGTGGCGCTCTTATTCGGGCGCCAGAAAATCAACCTTCACCCGGCGGGTAACGAATACGACCCCCGGGCTAAGCATCCGGTGCCCGGCTCGGGGGATTTCTGTTTAATTACCGAAACGCCGCTCGCTGACGTCATCGCCCATCTCGGCGCTTCCGGCGTCGAGATCATCGAAGGCCCGGTGGTCAAGACCGGGGCCCAAGGTGCGATCACGTCAGTCTATTTCCGCGACCCCAACGAAAACCTCGTCGAGGTTTCCAACTACGATTAAGTCCCGGCGGCGGCCAGCCCTTGGTCTAGGTCGCGGAGCAGGTCGTCTGCCGTCTCCAGGCCGATGGAAAGGCGGATGACGTCTGGCCCGGCGCCGGCGGTGTCGCGTTGTTCGTCGGAAAGCTGCCGGTGGGTGGTGGAGGCGGGATGCAGGATCAACGAGCGCGTATCACCGACGTTGGCCAAGTGGGAAAACAGGCTCACCCCTTCGACCAGCTTGACGCCGGCCTCATACCCCCCCTTGAGCCCGAAGGTGAACACCGAACCGGCGCCCCGGGGCAGGTATTTCCTGGCTAATTCATGGTACGGGCTCGATGTGAGCCCGGCGTAGGACACCCAATCGACGGCCTCATGGGCTTCCAGGTATGCCGCCACCTTCAATGCGTTGACCACGTGCCGCTCCATGCGCAGCGGCAGGGTTTCGATGCCGGTAATAGTATAAAACGCATTGGTAGGCGACATCGCCGGGCCGAAGTCGCGAAGGGCCACGGTGCGCGCTTTCATGGTGAAGCCGAAATCGCCGAAGGTCTCGTAGAACGTCAGCCCGTGATAGGCGGGATCGGGCTCGGTCATGGTCGGGAACTTACCATCCTTGGCCCAATCGAACTTCCCCGATTCGACCACCGCGCCACCCATCGACGTGCCGTGGCCGGACAGGAACTTGGTCGTCGAATGAATGACCATGTCGGCCCCCCATTCCAGGGGTCGGCAGAGGTAGGGCGTCGCCATGGTGTTGTCGACGATGAGCGGAATACTGGCCTCGTTGGCGATGGCGGCGATGGGCTCGACGTCCAGGACGACACCGCCCGGATTGGCCAGCACTTCGATGAAGATGGCCTTGCATTTGGGCGTCAGCGCTTTCCTGAAGTTCTCGGGATCGGTGGGATCGACGAAATGGCAGGTCCAGCCGATGCGCTTGAAGCTCACCCCGAACTGGGTGATCGAGCCCCCGTAGAGATTGGTGGAAGAGATGAACTCGTCGCCCGGCTCGAGGAGCGTGAAGAAGGCCAAAAACTGCGCCGCGTGGCCCGACGCCGCGCAGACGGCGGCCCGCCCGCCTTCCAGGGCCGCAACCCGTTCCTCGAGCACCGCCACCGTTGGATTGGTGAGCCGGGAATAGATGAAGCCGAATGTCTGAAGGTTGAAAAGGTCCGCCGCGTGCTCCACGTCTTCGAAGACATAGGACGTGGTCTGGTAGATCGGGGTGTTGCGGGCGCCGGTGACGGGCTCCGGCCGGGCGCCGGCGTGGATGGAAAGGGTTTCCAGGCCGTATTCCGCCGGGGCACCTGGGGCCTTCTTGGCTCCAGCGAAATTTGCGGCGGCTTTTCCTTCGGCGTGCTTTTTCGGTTTGTCGTTCATGCCGTCAACTTCGGCCGTTTCGACGAGATGATCCCGGTATTGACGCCGCTCCAACCCAACTCACCGAAAAGCCGGCCGTATTCGATCTTCGGGCAGCGGTTCATGACCACCGTCAATCCGGCCGCTTCCAGGCGTTCGGCGGCGTCGTTGTCCCTGATGCCCAACTGCATCCACACTACCCGGACCCCCTTTTCGGCGGCCACCTTGAGGGCCTCGTCGGCGATGGCGCCGGCATCGTCGGTGGCCCGGAATATATCGACCATGTCGAACCGGTCGGGAATGTCTGCGAGCCGGATGTAAGTCATCTCGCCAAGGATTTCCTTTCCGGCATGACCCGGGTTCACCGGGATCACCCGGAAGCCCTTGCCCTGCAGGTACTTCATGGCGAAGTTCGATGGCCGGACCCAATTGGGCGAGGCGCCGGCCATGGCGATGGTTTTCACGTCTTTTAGGATGCGGCGAAGGAGGGCATCGTCGTAATAAAGGGGGGGCTCGGGTTTTGGGGCGTTCACCGGTCCTGCCATTCGGGCATGTCTCGTTTTTCGAGAAAGGCGCTGATTCCCTCCCGGGCGTCGTCGCGTTGCATGTTCTCGACCATCGTTTCGGTGGCCTCCCGGTAGGCGGCGTCGAGGCCTTCCTCGATCTGGCGGTAGAACAGGCGCTTGCCGGCGGCGATGAAGGCGGGTCCCTGCGAGACGAGGGTTTCCGCCATCTCCCGCACCGTGTCGTCGAGCTTGCCAGCCGCCACCACCCGGTTGACGAGGCCATATTGCTGGGCCGTTCGGGCGTCAATGAACTCGCCCGTCAGCAGCATTTCCATGGCCTGCTTGCGGGGCAGGTTGCGGGTGACAGCGACCATGGGCGTGCCGCAAAAAAGCCCGACGTTGATCCCGGAGGTAGCGAAACGGACGTCCTCGGTGGCCACCGCCAGGTCGCATTGGGCGACCAACTGGCAGCCCGCTGCCGTGGCGATGCCGTGGACGCGGGCGATCACCGGCTGCGGCAACCGGGTCAGCGAAACCATCATCCGGCTGCATTGGTCAAACAGTACCTTGATCGCCTCCGGGCTGGGATCGTCGCTCATTTCCCGAAGATCGTGGCCGGCGCAAAAGGCCTTGCCGTTGCCGGCGATCACGACCGCGCGAATGGATTTGTCGTCGGCCAGGGCCTCCAACTGACGTTGGATCAGGTCCATCAGTTTCGTCGACAAGGCGTTGTACTTGTCCGGGCGGTTGAGGGTCAGGGTCGCGATAGCGTCCCGGTCTTTTCTCAGCAGGATCGGCCCGTTGTCCTGATTGGTTTCCAGTTTGTTTCCTGGGGTTTTGGGTTTTGCGGTCATGGAACGGGGCTCCTCACCGGTAGTTTCCCAGCTTTCTGTTAGGCTGAATCTGCCGTCATTGGCGGGTCAAAAGCAAGGACCAATAGGGCGCCTGCGGGGGCCGGGAGCCAGTGATTGACCTTTACGTAAACGGAAACTAGTGTATTTGGCGCCCCCAGGCCCCGCATCCCCGATACCCCCCGTGCTTACGGTAAATCCTCGATCGTTCCCCGGGGACAACGGCGACACCACGGAGACCAAGGCCGTGTCGAAGATCACCGCCAAAGCATTCAACGACCTGATGTACAAGGAGATGCCCTGGGCTGTCGAGGTCGGCCTGCGCGCCGAGGCTCTCGGCAAGGGCACGGCGACGGTCAGGCTGCCGTTCGATGACAGCATGTTACGCCCCGGCGGCACGGTGTCGGGACCGACCATGATGGCGCTCGCCGACGCCACCATGTATGCCGTGGTCCTTAGCGCAATCGGCATCGTCAAGCTGGTGGTGACGTCCAGCTTCAACGTCAATTTCCTGTACCGCCCGAGCCCCGCCGACCTGATGGCCGAGGGGCGGCTGTTGAAGCTCGGCAAGCGCCTGGTGGTGGTCGAGGTTACGCTCCATTCCGACGGCCATGACGAGCCGGTAGCCCACGCCACCGGCACCTATTCCATCCCCCCGCATTGGGAATAAACGGCATCCGAAGGGCTACCGGGCCCAAGGACGCAGGGGGGGGGCGGTATTATGTTACCGCTGCGGTAAGGCCCCGTTTTTCTTAAAAAATTCGCGTTGACATGCCCGTTTTTGATGGCATACTCCGCGCCTTCGCGCCCCCCCGAGGACCGAATTGGGGGACCGAATTCAAGACATCGAAACGTGATCGGCCAAGGCCATGAAAACCTATTCGGCGAAATCTTCCGATATTGACAAGAAATGGTACGTCATCGATGCCGAAGACGTGGTCTTGGGACGGCTGGCCAGCGTCGTTTCCATGCGGCTCAGGGGCAAGCACAAGACCCTTTATACGCCCCACGTCGATTGCGGCGATAACATCATCATCGTCAACGCGGAAAAGGTGCGCCTCACCGGCCGCAAGAACGCCGACAAGACCTATTATTGGCACACCGGCTGGCCGGGCGGCATCAAGTCGCGCACCGCCCGTTCCGTGCTTGCCGGCAAGCACCCGGAACGGGTGGTGATCAAGGCCGTCGAGCGGATGGTCAACCGTGGCCGCCTCGGGCGCCGGCAGTTGAAGAAGCTCCACGTTTACAAGGGCGCGGACCACCCTCATCAGGCCCAGAGTCCCGAGTTCCTAGACGTTGCCGCCATGAATCCCAAGAACAAGAGGAGCGCCTAGGCCATGGCCGAGGAAACCAAGACCCTGGACAACCTCGCCGACCTTGCCGAGGTCGCCGAAACGCCGGCGCTCGCCGAAGAAGCCCTTTTGCCCGAACCGAAGATCGACGACAAGGGGCGGTCCTACGCCACCGGCAAGCGCAAGGACGCGGTGGCCAGGGTGTGGATTAAGCCGGGGCAGGGCAAGTTCACGGTCAACGGCCGCGATTTGGAAACTTATTTCGCCCGCCCGGTGCTGCGCATGGTCATCAACCAGCCCTTCGCCGTTACCGAGCGCAAAGACCAGTACGACGTCATTTGCACGGTCAAGGGCGGCGGGCTGTTTGGCCAGGCCGGCGCCATCAAGCACGGCATCAGCCGGGCGCTGACGTTCTATGAGCCGGGGCTGCGCCCGGCGCTCAAGAAGGAAGGGTTCCTGACACGCGATTCCCGCGTCGTCGAGCGCAAGAAGTACGGCCGCCGCAAGGCCCGACGCAGCTTCCAATTCTCGAAACGTTAACCCCCCGCAAACGAGTTTTGCCTTATGATCGGGCGTTTCCTTGGGGGCGCCCGAAGTCTTTTGAGCAAGGGACAACGAAGACCATGACCGCAAGGATTTTCATCGACGGCGCCGCCGGCACCACCGGTTTGCAGATTCACGGCCGACTGGCTGGGCGCGGCGACGTGGAGGTGGTGAGTCTGCCCGAGGCTGAGCGCAAGGACGCCGCCGCCCGGGCCGAGATGATGAACGGCTGCGACCTCGCCATCCTGTGCCTGCCGGACGATGCCGCCAGGGACGCGGTGGAGATGATCGAAAACGACGACGTTAGGGTCATCGATGCCTCGACGGCGCACCGGGTCGCCGACGGTTGGGTCTACGGGTTCCCAGAACTCAAGGCCGGGCAGAACGGACAAATCGCTGAAGCCAAGCGGGTCGCCAACCCCGGCTGCTATGCCCTGTCCTCGGTGGCGATGATCCATCCGCTGGTATCGGCGGGACTGCTGCCGGCTGGCCATCCGCTGACCCTGAACGCGGTCTCGGGCTATTCGGGCGGCGGCCGGAAAATGATTGAGAGCTACGAGGATCCGGACTCATCCGATTACACCGAGGCAACCTTCAGGGTTTACGGGCTGGGACTCGAACACAAGCACGTTCCGGAAATTCAGCTCCATGGCGGACTAAAAACCCGGCCCTTGTTCGTGCCTGGCGTCGGGCGGTTCCCCCAGGGCATGATCGTGCAGTTGCCGCTGCAGCTTTGGACGCTGCCGGAGAAACCGTCGCCCGGGGACGTGCACGGGGTCCTGTCGGGCCATTACGGCGGCCAGGCATTGGTCGACGTCGCCGGGATCGAGGATGCGGCCGCCATGGCGGGCCTCGAGCCCGACGGGATGAACGGCACCGACGCGCTCCGCCTTTACGTGTTCGCCAACGAGGCCGAGGGTCAGGCGGTGGTCACGGCCCTCATCGACAACCTGGGCAAGGGTGCTGCCGGCCAGGTGGTGCAGAACATGAACCTAATGCTGGGCCTTCCCGAGATGGCGGGGCTCGAGGCAGGGGCATAGATGGAGTTCCCGGGGTCGCTGTGGCGGGGTGACGTCCTTACGGACGCGTTGCAGTGGCTCCGCCGGGACGGCCAGAAGACTAAAGCCGAGGACCGAAACTGACCAGACAGCGTCAAGAAGGGCCTTGCGAACGCTCAAGATGCAGGCTCAAGATGATAATTTCGAACGCCGGACGGTAGCATGGTTAACCCATCAAAGGGTGCCGGCGGTTATTTTTGACCCGCCGGTTTCCGTGCCATTGCCGAACAGCAGGTCGCGGAACGCCGCAGGATTGCCGATGACCCCGGCCAAGCGGTCCAGCGACAGGTCGATGGCTTCGGCGAGCTTCTTCGCCCCGCCGAACCGCTCCAGCGTCTCCGGTGCCATGAACTTGATCAACATCGCCGACGTACCCGGCGGCAGGCCGGCAAAATGGACGCTCAGCACCCCGTAGTCCCTGAGCAAAAGCATGGCCAACCCGGCCGAGGCTTCGATAGGCATCATCGGGCGGTCCTTGAGGCCAGAACGCTCCATGGCGATTTCCAGGATATCCTCGCCCTCGAGGCGGGCGATCACCGGCGTCTCGGTTACCCGATTGCCGAGGCGTTTTTTCAACGCCGCGATCACTTCCTTGGTCGTCACCACCAGTTCGCGCACCCGGGCCGGGTCGTACTGTTCGAGCGAGCGGACGATGGCTGGATAAAGCATCGGCCTGGCCTCGACGCCGAGTTCGAAGGCTCGTGCCCGCAATTCCTCCACCAGCCCCCGGTGCCCGCCGAGCAACCCGACCCGGGGGCCGACGGTTCCGTATTTGTCGAGCCCCGTCGAGCCCACATCGACCCCTAGTTCCAGCATCTTAGGCTGCTCGAATACCGCCGGGCCGACCCGCGCCCCGCCGGCGTCATCGACCAGCACCCGGGCGCCGGCGCCGTGGGCGAGTTTGACGATTTTCTCAATCTCCTTGACGCTGAGAATCTCATAGCTCACCGCCAAGCGGGTCATCGACACCAAGGCGACGTTGGCATTTTCGCCGAGCGCTTTCTCGAACGGGGCCAACCCCAAGGTGTCGATGAAATTAGCCCCCGCGACCTTGGCCCCGCGGACGACGCAAGGGTGGCTGCCGGTCGCCGAAACTCCGATCACCGTATCGCCCGCCCCGGCCAAAACCCCCGTCGCCGTCATAACGGCGGCGGTCTGGCGGTTGAAGACCATGATTCCGTGCTTGGCCGAGTCGCCGCCGAGATGGTCGAGGGCCAGTTCGTTCAAGCGCTCTCCCATCAGCGCCGGGGCCAGCTCGTCGTCAAGGAGGCCCAAGTCCTCGGGCGAAGCCTCGAAACGCCTCTCAAGGCCCGACAGGTTGTAGACGGTGTCAAGCCCGGACTCATTGGCGCGGCGTTCGATTTGCCGCCAGGCGTGGCGCAATTTCGCGTGATCGTCCTGGCTGCTCCGGATGTATTCTCCGTGGGCATAGGGCAGGCCCTGCGCGTGGGGGTTGCCAAAACGGTCCTCAACCATGATTTTCTCCTAGGCTTTTTTTGTGGGGTCGCCGTTGTTTTTGACTAACGCCATCCAAAAAAACCCGGTCAACCGCGGAAAGCAAGCCATGCTTCTTCACAAAATCTACTAGTAGATAAATAATCGTCGTATTCAGGCCGCACGGCGGCCCATTTCCCGAGTACCCCCGGCCAGTTCCGGCTTCATTATTCGCCCTCCCTTTCCACGTCTTTAAGGAAGCCAAATATCGGGCAGCAGTTGCACCGCAAGGGTAGCTTAAACGGTTTTGGCTGCTTGAGGGAATAGGTGTGGCTTGGGAAAGAGCTAAATGTCGATGTCTTCGACGAACTGAGCGTGTTTCTGGATATATCGGAAACGGCTTTCGGGCTTCCTGCCCATCAGATCTTCCACGAGTTTCGCCGTCTCGCGAAATTCGGCGATGTCGTCCGCCGAATGGCGGGGCGGCACGGTGACCCGCAAGAGCGTCCGCGTCCCGGGGTCCATGGCCGTTTCCTTCAATTGGGCCGGCGGCATCTCGCCCAAGCCCTTGAAGCGGCTGATATCGATCTTAGCGTTGCCGGTGAAATCTATTTTGAGCAGCTCGTCCTTATGGGCGTCGTCCCGGGCATAGGCCATTTTCGTCCCCTGGGTGATCCGGTAAAGGGGTGGCATGGCCAGATAAAGATGTCCTTTTTCAATAAGTTCAGGCATTTCCTTAAAGAAAAACGTTATCAACAGAGAGGCAATATGGGCGCCGTCGACGTCGGCATCGGTCATGATGATGACCTTTTCGTAGCGAAGATCGTCCTTTATGAACTGATCGCCGATGCCGGAGCCCAGCGCCTCGATTAAATCGTTCAGTTCCTGGTTGGCCTGGATCTTGTCGGCCGATGCGCTGGCGACGTTGAGAATCTTGCCACGGAGCGGCAGCACCGCCTGGGTCTTGCGGTCGCGGCCCGATTTCGCCGATCCGCCGGCGGAATCGCCCTCGACGAGGAATATTTCGGTGCCCTCGGCTGTGGTGTTGGTGCAATCGGTCAGCTTTCCGGGCAGGCGCAGCTTCCGGGTCGCAGACTGGCGCTTCATTTTCTTGTCATGGTGGCGTTTGAGACGCACCTCGACGCGCTCGATCACGTGCTCGAGGATCACGCCGGCCATCTCCGGGGCCGCCGATAGCCAATGGTCGAAGTGATCGCCCAGCAAGGTTTCCACCAGCTTTTGGGCCTGCGTCGAGGACAGCCGCTCCTTGGTCTGGCCCTGGAACTGCGGCTCGTTGATGAACAGCGAAAGCATGATGCAGGCGTCGCCGACAACGTCGTCGGAGGTAATCTTGGAGGCCTGTTTGTTGTTGATGAGTTCCCCATAGGCGCGCAAACCCTTGGCCAGCGCCGCACGCAAACCCAATTCGTGGGTGCCGCCCTGGGGCGTCGGCACGGTGTTGCAGTAGGAATTGAAGAACCCGTCTTCGTCCAGGGGCCAGGCGACCGCCCATTCCACCTTGCCGGAGCTCCCGTTGCCATTGCCGTTACCGTTCAACTCGGCCCGCCCAGCAAACGGGTCCGACGTCAGCGTCTTGCGCCCGTCCAGCTTGGCGATCAGGAAATCCTTGAGCCCGCCGGGGAAGTGAAGCGTCGCCTTGGCCGGCGTATTGTCGCTGGCCTGGATCAGCTTGGGGTCTGATGACCAGCGAATCTTGATGCCGCGGAAGAGATACGCCTTCGAGCGCGCCATGCGGTACAACAACGCCGGGCGGAAATGCGCCCGAGAACCGAAGATCTTGGGGTCGGGGTGAAATGCGACCGTCGTTCCGCGGCGGTTTTGCACGGCGCCCTGGCTTTCGAGTGGCGTTGCCGGCTCGCCCCGGACGAACGACTGTCGCCAAAGTTTCTTGTCCCGGGCCACCTCGACGGTTAGTCGGTCCGAGAGCGCATTGACCACGGACAGGCCCACCCCATGAAGGCCGCCGGAGGTCTCGTACACCTCCCCGCCGAATTTGCCGCCGGAAAAGAGTGTCGTCAAAATGACTTCCAGGGCCGATTTGTCCTTGAACTTGGGATGCAGGTCTATGGGGATGCCGCGGCCGTTGTCGGTAATGGTGACGGTCTGGTCCTCGGCGAGGCCGATGTCGATGCGGCTGGCGTGTCCGGCCACCGCCTCGTCCATGGCGTTGTCGAGGATTTCGGCCGCCAAGTGGTGAAGGGCGCGCTCGTCGGTGCCGCCGATGTACATGCCGGGGCGGTGGCGTACCGGCTCCAGTCCCTCCAGGACCTCGATGTCCTTGGCCAAGTAGTTCTCTCCTTTGCGGGAGGTATTTTTGGCGGCACCGGCAGAAGAACTAGTTGGGGCGGCCTTCTGGGCAGCGTCTCTAGGCTTGGTTTTCTTGGCCGGGTTTCCCCCAGGCGACTTTCGCTCGGCCTTGGATTGAGCGGCAGTCTGTATCCCCGCTTGCTCGAAAAGATCGCCAATCATGATCCCGCCAGTGCTTTCAAGGGGACTCATCCTAATAAAGCCTGCCCCTGAACTGCAAGCATGATAAAGTAGGCGACAGGAAATATTCTACAAGATGTTGTGGTTTTTGGGAGAATGTGGCTATGACCGAAGATTCCGCCGGAACCGTCGAGCCCAAGGGCGAACTGGCGACACGTACCCTAGCCATGCCGGCGGACGCCAACCCGTCCGGCGACATCTTCGGCGGCTGGCTGATTTCACAAATGGATATCGCCGGCAGCATCACCGCCGGGGCGAGGGCCCGTGGCCGGGTCGCCACCATCGCCGTCACCGGATTCACCTTCCACAAACCGGTGCTGGTTGGCGATGTGGTCTCTTGTTACGCCGACATCCAGAAAGTCGGCACGACGTCGATCACTATCGGGATCGAGGCTTGGGCGCTGCGCCGTCATGCACCCCAGGACCGCATCAAGGTCACGGAAGGTGTGTTCACCTTCGTCGCCCTGGATGAAAAGGGCGACAAGCTTCCCGTTCCGCCAGCCAGAAATATATGAATTAGAGGGCTTAAACGTTTTAAATTGATTCAATTTGAAACGATCCCTCAAGTGCAATTGTTTGAATTATGGACCGTCCGAATAAAGATGCCACGCCCATTCAGGCGACGACCATGAGGGCGTAACCGGCGATAAACAAAACCGTAAGCGCCAGCAATTCCTTGACGAAGGCTTCGTTGTCCATGGGTAGGGTTCCTTTAGTTTGATGCAAAGAACAAAAAAAGAACATATTAAGTCCTTTATTGCAATATCTTTTTTGTTTGTTCTGTAAACATTTGATTTGATAGAATAATTTTAGGCTGAATGAAAAAGTAGAGAGGAAAACGAAAATGACTCGTTCTTGGGGCTTCGCCGTCGCCTCTGTTACCATTGAGCCATAATAGGGGAAGTGTTGACGTTTGCGGTTTTCGTTGCACCCTGGGACGCCGCTGCTGGCGAAGCGGTGGTAGTCAAAGCCACCGCCAGCCCCAGCGGCAACGGCACCTACACCTACACCATTTCGGCAATGATAACCCACGCCGATACGGGCTGGAGCATTATGCCGACAAGTTCAAGGTAATGCCTCCCGACGGCCGGGTTTTGGAAACGCGCGTCCTTTACCATCCACACGTGGACGAGCAGCCGGTTACTCGCAGCCTCGGGAACGTTCGGTTACAGGCGGAGAGGGCGAGCGTAATCGTAGGCGTGCCGGACAACGTGCATAAGGCGGGCAAGAAGACGTTCATCGTCAAGGGGCCCCGGGGCTAGCCCAAAAATAACCAACCGGAAAAAAAGGCCGCCGCCCCGGCACAGGGGCGGCGGCCTTTCAGGTATCAAGCGTTAGCCACGCTTACATTCCCGAACGTTTGGCCCTAATGGGCCCTCACGCTCAGGAGGAGTAATACATCACGAACTCGGCCGGATGGGGCGTGTGCTCGGTGTTGTAGACTTCTTCCCACTTCAGCTCCATGTAGGCGTCGATGGCATCGTCGGTGAAGACGTCGCCTTTTTTAAGGAAGTCGCGATCGGCGTCCAAGGCATCGAGCGCCTCGCGCAGCGACCCGCAGACCGTCGGCACCTCGGCCAGTTCCTCGGGCGGCAGGTCGTAAAGGTCCTTGTCGATGGCGTCGCCGGGATCGATCTTGTTCTGGATGCCGTCGAGGCCTGCCATCAGCATCGCTGAAAAGCCCAGGTACGGATTGCAGGCCGGGTCGGGGAAGCGGACCTCGACCCGTTTACCTGCAGCGCTGGTAACGAAGGGGATGCGGCAGCCGGCCGAGCGGTTGCGGGCCGAATAGGCCAGCAGCACCGGCGCCTCGAAACCCGGGATCAAACGCTTGTAGCTATTGGTGGTCGGGTTGACGAAGGCATTGAAGGCTTTCGCGTGGGCCATGATGCCGCCGATGTAGTGCAGCGCCGTGTCCGACAGGTCGGCATAGCCCGAACCTGCGAAGGTTGTCTTGCCGTCCTTCCAGAGCGATTGGTGGACGTGCATGCCCGACCCGTTGTCACCGGCCACCGGCTTCGGCATGAAAGTGGCCGTCTTGCCGTAGGTGTGGGCGACCATATGGGTCACGTATTTGTAGATTTGCAGGTTGTCGGCGCAACGCACCAGCGGCGCATAGGTCAGGCCGAGCTCAGCCTGGCTCGGGGCCACTTCGTGGTGGTGTTTGTCCATGCCGAGCCCCATTTCCTTCATCACGGTGACCATCTCGGCCCGGAGGTCGGACCCGGAATCGACCGGCGGAACGGGAAAATAGCCGCCCTTCGCAGGGGGCCGGTGCCCGATGTTGCCTTCGTCGAAGATCTTGCCCGAAACGTAGGGGCCTTCATCGGATTCGAACTCGTAAAAACACAAATTCATCTGCACGTCGAAACGCACGTCGTCGAAAATGAAGAACTCGGCTTCGGGACCGAAGTACGCGGTATCACCGATGCCGGTCGAGCCGAGATAGGCCTCGGCCTTTTTGGCCAGCGAGCGCGGGTCGCGGTTATAAGGCAGGCCCGTGGTCGGCTCCATGCAGTCACAGAACAGGATCATCGCCGGTTGGGCGGCAAACGGATCCATAACGGCGGTAGTCGGATCGGGAACAAGCGACATATCGGATTCGTGGATCGCCTTCCAGCCGGCGATGGATGATCCGTCGAACATGATCCCGTCGGAGAACGAATCCTCCTCGATGAATTCGGACGTCATCGTAAGGTGCTGCCACTTCCCGCGCGGGTCGGTGAAGCGAAGATCGACGAAATTGATTTCGTCGTCCTTCAGAAATTTGAGGACATCCTCTGGTTTCTTGCAATTCAGTGACATGTTGGGGGCTCCTCTTCCCTTGTTTCCTTGAATTTTATGTCGATGAAATAATAACGGTCTCGGCGTCAGTCAACGCTCAGGCCTCCGTCTAAATGGCGTCCCTTCCTCTCTCTCCAGTTCGCAAGCGGATCGCATCCTCCACCGGTGAAACGAAAATCTTGCCGTCGCCGATGCGGCCCGTATAAGCCGCCTGCTGGATGGTTTCGACCGCACGTTCGAGCATGTCATCGTTGATGACCAACTCGATTTTCACCTTGGGCAGGAAATCGACGATGTATTCGGCGCCGCGGTATAACTCGGTGTGGCCCTTCTGTCGGCCGAATCCCTTGGCCTCGAGAACGGTAATCCCCTGGAGGCCGGTCTCGTGAAGGGCTTCCTTCACTTCGTCCAGTTTGAAGGGCTTGATGATGGGTTCGATTGTTTTCATTGGCTGCAAATCTCGGCTCCCGATTTTCCCCCGAATTTCCATCGACGACGGCCTGACCGGAGCTCGATCCGCCGCCTGACCTGCGTTCGCTAAAGGCTTTACCAATAACCGCACACATCGTGCCACCCGCGGCGCCTTCGCCGTTGGATAAAATGATTTCACGATTTCAATTGTTTGCCCGTCGAACTCCGGCGCGGACGCGAACCCCATTCTCCTCCTCGAGTGCCCAAATTTTAGGCAATTTCCCAACAAACATGCCGGCCCTTGGTTGCCGGGATAATACCACGAACGGACGGCCGTTAAAGAGTTTCCCGAATGCGCTGGATGGCGGTTTTGATGTTTTCGGTCGAATTAGCGTAAGAAAACCGCACATAACCTGCGCCGAAGTGGCCGAAACTGGTGCCGGCGACGGTGGCAACGTCGGCGTCGGCCAACCACATGTCCTGGAGCGCCGCCGCCTCCATCCCGGTGCCGGTAACGTTGGCGAAGGCATAAAAAGCGCCCCCCGGATCGGCGCAGGTAATACCGGGGGTCTGGTTAAGTTCGCCGACGATGACCCGGCGGCGCTCGTCAAACGCCTTGACCATTTTATCGACTTCGTCCTGCGGCCCCTCGAGTGCCGCGATGCCGGCAAACTGCGCCGCCGCGTTGACACACGAATGGCAGTTGATGGCCAACCGAGTCGCCGGTTCGACCAGATCGGTGGGCCAAACTCCATAGCCCAGCCGCCAGCCGGTCATGGCGTAGGTCTTCGACCAGCCGTCGAGGAGGATCACCCGGGCACGGACGGACTCGAACGCCAACAGGCTCACGTGGCTCCTGTCCTCATAGAGAATGCGGCTGTAAATCTCGTCCGACAGGATATAAATTTTGGAGTGTGCTTCTAGCCCTTCGACTAGGCGTTCGATCTCTTGGAGGGGGGCGACGCCGCCGGTCGGGTTGGCGGGGCTGTTGAGGATGATTAGACGAGTTTGGGGCGTGATCAGGCCCAGCACTTCCTCGGCGTTAAACGAAAAGCCAGTTTCCTCATGGAGCGGCATCGGCACCGCCTTGGCGCCCGAGAAATTGATCGCCGATTCGTAGATTGGAAACCCGGGGTTAGGATAGATGATTTCGGCCCCGGCCTCGCCCAGCATCAGCATGGCGAAGAACATGGTGACCTTGCCACCGGGCACGATGATGACCGAGGCCGGATCAACGGTGACGCCCCGGTGATGGGCGATGTCGGTGGCGACGGCCCGGCGTAGTTCCGGCGTGCCGCTGGCCGGGGTATACCCGTGGTGACCGTCGCGGAGCGCCTTGACCGCCGCCTCGACGATGTGGTCCGGGGTCTTGAAGTCGGGCTGGCCGATGCCGAGGTTGATGATGTCTCGGCCTTCGTCCTCCAACGTCTTCGCCCTCGCCAGCACCTCGAACGCGGATTCGGTGCCCAACCGGGACATCCGGGCCGCCATGTCGTTCATTACGAATGCTCCTGGTTATTGTGGATGCGCCGCACGGGCCTCGAACGGATACGCGGGACTCTAGGGCAGGGGAGGCTTCAAAGGCAACGCCGAAACCGCTGGCAACCGGTCCCGCCGGAAGCCTGGTAGCCTGTATCAGCTTAATTGCACCCCTACGACCACTTTCCCCTTTTTCGGTAGGAAGAGAAAGCGCCAGCGATGCGCACCGCATCGTCAAGCCTTCCCGACGCTCCAAAGGGACGGAAAAAAGACCCCCCGGAAATATAAATGCGGGGGGCGCCCCCGCGACTCCCGGGGGCGGCCTTCCGAGGCCCGACCGTCATCGCGCGTCGCTTGTAGTGGTTTCATGCCACGGCCTGCCTTCGTCGAAGCGAAGCTCCGGCTTCGCACAAGTAGGCGTGCCGCGCTCCTAGCCGGAAACCTCGGAAGACCGTCGTGGGGGTGCAATTTAGTTTATACAGGCTACTAAGCAGGGATACATAGGGCGCCGCCGCTGACGCTTGACGGTTACTATGCATATGTCTACACAAATGCGCGGCCCTGTCATTGCCTTTGCGCCGTCCCTCATATGGTGGCTGTAGCTCAGTTGGTTAGAGCGCCTGGTTGTGGTCCAGGAGGCCGGGGGTTCAAATCCCCTCAGCCACCCCATTTTTTCAATATCTTATGCGACAATAGGCCCGAAAAAAGTGCCCCCTCGGGCCTATCTGTCACAAAATTTGTTACAAACTCAAACCACCGTTTTGAAGGCTGTGCGGTGGTGTCCCAGCCGAAAGAGCGTTCGCGATTTTGTCAATCCGTTCTTTGTCGGCAGTGGCAAGCGCACGGTACGGCAACGCAATAAGGCAATCCTGTCCCTTCCATCCCCGGGCCGGGGGGTGACCTCCCCCGATCAATTGCCACTCGCGGCGGGTGCCGAAAATGCCGATAGAACGCATTGTGATGGCCCGTGATGCCCGTGATCATGGCCGGCGACAAATCCCCTACCAACCGACCGACCCCCGGTCAAAGCAGACGTGAATCACGGTCCAGTTGAACGTCCGCTAATAACTACAATCGGACATTGTGATACAGTCCTCATCATGGCGTAAGAGGATCGGATCGTTTCCTGAGGTTTCGGATTGGGCAGTCATGGTCTTTCCTTTCAGGGGGCATTATGGACGTTTGGGTGGGTGCTTTCGAGGGTGTCCCCTAATCGTCAGCAGGGTAGGGCTTAAATTTCCTCGTAGTCTCCATGCCGGCCCTTGCCGTTGGCGAAGCGCGTGGCGCCGGCAATTCCTTCAGCGTCAACGATGCCGTGGCTGTTTTTCCATTCCGATTCCAGGGCTTCGCGCACCGGCAAACCGTGCTGTAAATATACCGAGCGGCGGTCGGCGCGAACACACTCCTGCGGGAAACGGGCGATTTCATGGGCCATGGCCTCAGCCGACTGGCGGGATTGGCCGTTGGGCACGACTTTTTCGCAGGCGCCGATCGCCAGGCATTCATTGGCCGGCACCTTGCGCCCGGTAAGGATTATTTCCATAGCCCGGCCTCGTCCCACCAGACGCGGCAGACGGACGGTTCCGCCGTCTATCAGGGGCACCCCCCAGCGGCGGCAGTAGACGCCGATATAGGCGTCTTCTTCCATTATCCGAACGTCGCACCAAAGGGCTAATTCCATGCCACCGGCGACGGCCGGGCCGGCAATGGCACCGATGACCGGTTTCGACAGGTCCAACCGCGACGGCCCCAACGGACCCCGGGGCGCGGTGCCGCCATCGGGGGGGAAATCCAGGTCCTTGAGGGGATTTTCGCCCGGTTTCAGGGAACTCACATATTTCAGATCCCAGCCGGCACAGAAGGCACCGTGGGCGCCCCAAAATACAGCGATGCTGGCATCGAGGTCATTGTCGAATGCCAGGAAGGCCTTGACCAGAGCATCGCCCGTTTCCGGGTCGACAGCGTTCCTAGCCTTGGGCCGGTCGTTAATGATGGTAGTGACGGGGCCGTCCTTCTCCACTCTTACTGTCATTGGATTTCTCCCGATTTTCCAGCGAAAATCTTACCTTAATGTGTTTCGGGTCAGGAGTAGGTAAGTCGTATTAATCACCTTCGAATATGTCTGCTCTCGGGGGTAAAGCGGACGTAGATCATTGACTGCTCAAGGGTGACAAATAAAGCGGGAAAGGCCTTCCATTTTTTTCCTACCTAAATGTTTGGCCCTTTGTCAGAGATAGCATCCCCCCACAAACTTGCAATGCAAGGGGTTGCATTTAGCCGAAAACAAAGGTCCCTAGCTTCCGCCTTGCCGCCGCTCGGGCATTGAGCAAAACCAGATTGAATGGAATCGCCCCGGGGCGATCCATGGGCGATCCGCTTTAGCGGCAAACCGTATCCATGCGGCCTTTTCACCCTTGTCGGGTTAAGATAGGGGTTTCGGCGGGACAAGGCCTTCCCAGTTAAGGAAATTGGATTAACATAATTATACAGGGCCAATAGATGGGGGCGGGGCACCGGTCCGTCAAAATCCTGTTGTGTTGATTAAAAACCCGATGATGAAGAACTTCCATTTGGGCGATCTCCCTTGGCGGGCCAAGGCCTCCTACATCGCCCATGCCTTCAAGGCGATGTTCAAGCAGCACCACAAATGGATGAACCCGCTCTTCACCCGCCTCATTGATCCCGAAAGCGTGATTCTCGACATCGGGGGGCACTCGGGCCAATACGCTAAATTGTTGGCCCGCATTGCAAAGCGCGGCCGGATCTACGCCTTCGAGCCCAGCAGCTACACCTGCTCGATCCTTCGTCTTGCCGTGAGGGTCAACGGCTTTGACAACATCCACATGGTGCCCAAGGGACTGGGGGACGAGCCCGGCAATCTGACGCTAACAACCCCTATCAACCCCCAAGGCACCTTCAGGTACGGTATTGCTCACATGGGCGGGATGGGGAAGGACGGCCAAGCTTACCATGAGGAGGTGGCGGTCACCACCATCGACCACTTCGCCGCCGAGGAGGGGTTCCAGCGTCTCGACTTCATCAAGATGGACGTGGAGGGTTGGGAAATGCGCATTCTCGAAGGCGGCGCCGCGACCATCGAGCGTTTCCGTCCCATGATGCTGATCGAACTCGTCGATCAGCAGTTGGCACGAGCCGGCGACAGCGTGGAAGCTGCCTGGGAGCTCCTCGATTCATGGGGGTATCACCCCGCCGTCTGTACGGACGGCAAAACCCTGACGCCGCGTGAAATGCCCCTCGAAGGCGACAATTTCTGGCTGCCGGATTAGGGCGCGTCTCTCCGTCGGCTGACGGCCGCTCAAAACCTGCGTTTCTTCGAAGATCTATGCTTTATTTTGGCGTTTGAATTGGGGAAAACGAATACAAATGAGCGCAACGGATTGATTTACTATGAATCCTTTGCCGCCCCATCCGCCTTACTGCCGCCGTGACAAAGCGGCGATTCCAGGGTTTTGCCGCCCCTTTGTTCCCACTCCTGGGTGGTGTGGGTTTCCATGCTGAGCGCGTGAAGGTCATCTTTCAGTTCCTTGGCTAGAATTTCGTTGACCTTCCGGTGGCGTTGCAGCCGTGACTGGTTTTTAAACTCGGCTGAAACGATCACCAGTTTAAAATGGGACTCCGAACCCGGCGGCACGCTGTGCATGTGGCTCTCATTGAGCACATCAAGGTAAGTGGGCTTCAACGATGCCTGGATTTTCTCTTCGATATTCTGTTGAACCGTCACGTTGAATGCTCCTGAAAAGCCCTTGCCGAATTTTTACCCGCGTCTTTCTGGCGGTGCCAAAATAGCATATGTCCCCCCGCAGTCGAATTAATATCCTTAGGGGCTTATTCACGTCCTGGGTCGCTTTTCGATCCACGACGATAAGACCCCATGGCCCGGCGGGGCGGGCCTGACCGTTAATTGGGGTGATGTTGGGGCGCAGCCAAGGAAAACTTGCAGAAATCGCCTGCATTTATCCATATTCCCGCCTTAATGTGTTCTGATCCCGGTGCTTGCAAATTCGGCGGCGATTATTGGTACAGGTGGAGACTGCCCATGTTTGGCGAAAAGAAAGGACGTCTACGCCAACCTCGTGAGGCCGCCGAGTTCCATAAATCCAATCCGGACGATCGCGTACGCCTGATCGGGAATGACAGCCTGAAACAGACCCAGTGAGTCGCCATGGCGGTCTGCCGGGGCAGGGGGCATTGAGGACAGAAAGGGCTCTAGACATTTGCCTCGACATGGGCGACAAGCAGACATAGAAACCGCTTCGACCGCCCGTTAAATTCAGGAGGCGAATTTATGACCGCTGCCCCATCCGCGACGGCCTTGGAAACAGCACCGCTTGCCTACGCTGGCCATGGGGAAATGGCCAACGCCATTCGCTTTTTGGCCGCCGACGCGGTGCAAATGGCCAACTCTGGCCATCCGGGTATGCCCATGGGCATGGCCGACGTGGCGACGGTCCTGTTTTCGCGATTCCTGAAATTCGATCCGTCCTCTCCCGATTGGCAGGACCGGGACCGCTTCGTTCTTTCGGCAGGCCATGGTTCGATGCTGCTTTACGCGCTTTTGCATCTGACCGGCTACGCCGACATGACCATCGACGAGTTGAAGAATTTCCGCCAACTCGGCGCCAAGACGGCGGGCCACCCCGAATACGGCCACGCCCCGGGGATCGAGACCACCACCGGCCCCCTCGGCCAAGGCATCGGCAACGCCGTCGGCATGGCGTTGGCAGAAAGGCTGCTTAACGCGCGTTTCGGTGACGACCTTGTGGACCATTTCACCTATGTCATCGCCGGCGACGGTTGCCTGATGGAAGGCATCACCCAGGAAGCCATTTCACTGGCCGGTTTGCTGAAATTGTCGAAGCTGATCGTGCTTTGGGACGACAACGAAATCTGCATCGATGGGCCGACCTCGATGACCGTCAATGACGACCAAGGGGCGCGCTTCAAGGCATCGGGTTGGAACGTTGAATCGGTTGAAGGCCATGACCCCGACGCCGTCGCTAAGGCCATAGGAAAAGCCAGGAAGGCTAAAAAACCCTCGCTCATCGCCTGCAAAACGAAAATCGGCTACGGCGCTCCCAACAAGGAGGGGACATCGGCCACTCACGGCGCGCCCCTTGGCGAAGACGAAATCGCTGGCGCCCGGAAAAAGCTCGGCTGGCCCCATGCGCCGTTCGAGGTCCCCGACGATGTTCTGGCTACCTGGCGCGATGTCGGCGGACGGGGTTCCGCGGAGCGCGAGGCCTGGGAAGGGCGCCTAGCCAAAAGCGAGGCGAAAGTCGATTTTGAGCGGGCGAGGAAGGGCGACTTGCCCGACGGTTGGCAGGCGGCTCTCAACGATCATAAGCGGGTCGTTTCCGCCGACGCGCCCGGATGGGCCACCCGCAAGGCGTCCGGTGAGGCGTTAGAGGCACTGACCGCGGTCATACCTGAAATGATCGGCGGCTCCGCCGACTTGACCGGGTCCGTCAACACCAAGACGGCCTCGACCGAGCCCATATCGGCCGGCGATTTCTCGGGCCGCTATATCTATTACGGGACGCGCGAACACGTCATGGCGGCGGCCATGAACGGCATGGCCCTTCACGGCGGGCTCATCCCCTACAGCGGCACCTTCCTGGTTTTCGCTGATTACATGCGTGGCTCGGTGCGGCTTTCGGCGCTCATGGCACAACAGGTAATTTATGTGCTGACCCATGATTCCATTGGCCTCGGCGAAGACGGACCGACCCATCAGGCCGTCGAGACGCTGGCGTCGCTTAGGGCGATCCCGAACTTCCAGGTTTTCCGTCCCGCGGACGGGGTGGAAACGGCGGAATGCTGGGCCATGGCTTTGGAGCGAAAGGACGGGCCCTCGGGCCTAGTGCTGACGCGACAGGGCGTGTCGACGCTAAGGCTCGATCACACCGACGACAACCTTTCGGCGCGCGGTGCCTATGTCCTGGCCGAGTCCGAGGGCGGCGACCGCCGGGCGACGGTGCTGGCCACCGGGTCCGAGGTTTCCATCGCCATGGCGGCACGGACCCTTTTGCAGGCCGACGGCATTCCCGCCGCCGTCGTCTCCATGCCGTGCTGGGAACTGTTCGACGCCCAGGACGGCGAATACAGGAATCAGGTGCTTGGGACCGGCGTCCGGGTCGCCGTCGAGGCGGCGGTGGTTCAGGGCTGGGAGAAATACATCGGCGATGGGGGCGGCTTCGTCGGGATGACCGGCTTCGGCGCTTCGGCTCCGGGGGGCGTGTTGTTTGGGCATTTCGGCATAACCGCCGAGACGGTTGTTTCCGAGGTTAAAAAACGGCTTTCCTGAATGGATTTAAGTTAACAAGACCACCGGAGGTAAGGGATGAATTTGGACCAGTTGGCGAAAACCGCGAACGAAATGGTGGCGGGCGACAAGGGTTTGCTGGCTGCCGACGAAAGCACCGGGACCATTGGCAAGCGTTTCGATTCCATCGGTGTCGAGAACCTTGAAGACAATCGCCGCGATTACCGGGAACTGTTGTTCCGCACCCAAGGCCTAGGGAAGTTCATCAGCGGCACTATCCTTTACGACGAAACCATCCGCCAGTCGGCCGCCGACGGCACGTCCCTGGTGTCGATCATGCAAGGCAGAGGCATTATCCCCGGCATCAAGGTGGACACTGGCGCCAAGCCGCTCTCAGGCTCGCCCGACGAGAAGATCACCGAGGGTCTGGACGGCCTGCCGGCGCGGGTCGAGGAATACGTCGGCTTCGGTGCCCGGTTCGCCAAATGGCGAGCCGTCATCACCATCGGGGGCCACCTGCCGAGCCGTCATTGCGTTTACGTCAACGCCCACGCGTTGGCGCGTTATGCCAAGATCTGCCAGGAAAGCGGGCTCACCCCCATCGTCGAGCCCGAGGTGCTGATGAACGGCGGTCACGACATCGACCGGTGTGACCGGGTGACGACACTGACCCTCAATACCGTGTTCGATGAACTGTATGCCCAGGACGTGGCCCTTGAAGGCATGATCCTGAAGCCCAACATGGTGATTTCCGGTTCCGACTGCGAAACCCAGGCCGGCGTGGACGAGGTCGCCCGACGCACCGTTGAATGCATGAAGCGCTGCGTGCCGGCGGCGGTGCCGGGAATCATGTTCCTATCCGGCGGCCAAAGCGAAGAAGACGCGACGGCGCACCTCAACGCCATAAACGCCAAGTTTGGCCCGACGCCCTGGAAGCTCAGCTATTCCTATGGCCGGGCGTTGCAGCAGAGTTGCCTGAAAGCCTGGGAGGGCGGGGCCGGGAACGTGAAAGCGGCACAGGAAAGGCTTCTTGAACGCGCCAGGGCCAACAGCGCCGCCTGCGCGGGGACATTCAACAAGGCCGCTTAGATAGAGCGCTTCCGGACGAAGGGAAAGACATGTCCACGGACCTGAAAATCTCGCCCTCGATCCTGTCGGCCGACTTCGCGAGGCTCGGGGACGAAATCCGCGCCATCGACGTCGCCGGTTGCGATTATATCCACATCGACGTCATGGACGGCCATTTCGTGCCCAACCTGACCTTCGGCCCGCCGGTGATCAAGAACATCCGGCCGGTGACCGAGAAGGTCTTCGACGTGCACCTGATGATCGACCCGGCGCAACCGCACCTTCAGGCCTACGCCGACGCCGGCGCCGACATCATCACCGTGCACGTGGAAGCCGACTCCCATCTCGACCGGTCGCTGCATATGATCCGCGGGCTGGGTAAGAAAGCCGGCGTGTCGCTCAATCCTTCTACCGCCGAGACCGCTATCGAGAACGTCATGGACAAGGTTGATCTTATCCTGGTGATGACCGTCAACCCCGGGTTCAGCGGCCAGAGCTTCATTGGGGCCCAGGTCGAGAAAATCCGCCGCATCCGCGCCCTGATCGGTGATCGGCCAATCGATCTGGAAGTCGACGGGGGCGTCAACGCTGATACCATCAAGGACGTGACCGAGGCCGGCGCCAACGTGGTGGTGGCGGGAAGCGCGGTCTTCAATGGCGACGATTATGCCGCCACTATCGGCGCCTTGCGCGCCGCGGCGGGCTGAAAAGTTACGTATCTTCTGAATGCCATCACCGGGTCCGCCAGCCCGTCCTCCCCGGACCGATAGCGACAGTGGGGCCCTGAGGCGGCTTGACGACATCTTGGGCGTCAGGTTTCCGGACCTCCCAGGGCCGAAAACATTTCCACCGCAAGATTGATGATCCGTTCGGTCTCGGACCACATGCCCAGGCCGGGGAGGTCGTCAAGCGGCATCCAGGCGACCGCCTCGGCGTCGCTGCCAGGTCTGGGATCGCCGTCTTCGGGCACCGCCAGAACATCGACCAGAGTGTAATGGTATCGGACCCTGCCGTCGCCGTCGTGGTGGACGGAATCGACCACGTCCACAAGGCCCAGGACGTCGATGGTTAGGCCGGTTTCCTCGAGGATTTCGCGCCGGGCGGTTTCGAAGACGGATTCACCGAGTTTCTGGGCCCCGCCGGGCAGGCTCCATTGGCCGTCGCGGGGCGGCTTGCCCCGCCGGACCAGCAACACGCCGCCAGGACCCAAAACCACGGCGCCGACGCCTATAACGGGCCTTTCGGGATATTCCCGGGACATACTTCCTCTGACTTCCCTCCACCATGATGCGGCGGCACGCGAAAGCGGTTTTCGACTCTAGTGGATGTTTTCTTTCACATATCTGGTTACTATGGGAAAAGTTTGAAAGAAATATCAAAAACGCCACTCGCGACAGAGGGACCGGGATGGCGGAATCAATACTACCGCGCCAAACGTTCCAGGCCGGCGGCTGGATTCCAAGGAAGGCAACATGGCCTACGTCGTGCAATCCGGCGAAGTAGAAATTTTCAATGTCATCGAAGGTAATGAAGTGATTTTGGGCACCGTCGGCCAGGGCGGGATTTCGGGCGAGATGACGCTGTTCGATGCCAATCCCAGAATGGCGGGCGCCCGGCCGTCGAAAGGATCAACCATCATCATCGTTACCCGCGCCAAGTTCGACCAAAAAATGGCTAAGGCCGATCCGTTCATCAAGGGACTGTTTAACATTCTCGTCGACAAAATCCGGACCATATAAAATAACTGAAATGGGTTTCGTCTTCCTGGGCCCTGCTTTCAAGGCCGGGGCGAAGGCGCCTTCATGAAATTCGCCGGCAATAATTGACGAGTGAGTTGCCTTGGCCGCGAAGTTGGACAATCTTAAGGTCATGAACACCGAAGACCAGACGCCGAATACCGAACCCGAAAGCAACCCGGGTGAAAAGGTCAAGCAGCACGTCCTTAGTTTCGGCCAGCGGGTGCGCGCCTATTTCTTTGCCGGCATCCTGGTTATCGCACCGATTTTCATTACTTTTTACCTGGCTTGGCTGTTTATCGGTTTCGTCGACAGCAAGATAACGCCGCTGATCCCGGTCCAATACAACCCGGAAACCTATCTGCCGTTCGCGCTGCCGGGCCTGGGGCTGGTGATCCTGATCCTTTTTCTGACGCTGGTCGGGGCTTTCACTGCCGGATTCATGGGCCGGTTGTGGACTCGTTACTCGGAACAGATGCTGGCCCGCATGCCGGTGATCCGCAATATCTATGCAGCCCTCAAGCAGATCCTGGAAACCGTGCTCGCCGATCACTCGGCGGCTTTCCGCGAAGCGGTACTGGTCGAATACCCGCGCCGCGGCATCTGGGCCATCGCCTTCATCACCGGGCGCACCGAGGGCGAGGTCCAGAGCATGACCGAGGAGGAATGCATCAACATCTTCCTGCCGACGACCCCCAACCCGACGTCGGGGTTTTTGCTGTTCGTGCCGAAAAAGGACCTGATTCCCCTTTCCATGACGGTGGAAGAGGCGATCAAGATGGTGATCTCAGGCGGCATCATCACGCCGCCGGACCGCCGGCCCGCCGAAGAGCAAAAGGTGCCGTTGACGGCCGCCCACACCTATGAGGATGTGGACATCCTGCGCGAGAAGGATCGCGCGCCTGTCCTGGCGCCCAAGGGTTCGCGCCCGGGTGAGAAGCAAAAGCCGAAGACCGCGTAGGGCCTAACCCGAGCGAAGGTAACCGACGGCAGCGTCCCTTTCGAACAGGTAAAGCAGAACTCTCAGTGCCTGTCCACGGTCGCTTTCCAGTTCCGGGTCACGGCTGAGGATCAGCGCCGCGTCGTCCCTGGCGGCGGCCAGCAATTCGTCGTGGACCGCGAGATCGGCCATGCGGAATTCTGGCAGGCCGCTCTGCCGGGTCCCCAGCAGTTCGCCGGCACCGCGAAGCTTCAGGTCCTCCTCGGCAATCCTGAAGCCGTCGTCGGTTTCGCGCATGATCTTGAGCCGCGCCTTGGCCGGCCCGGTCAACGGCGAAGCATAGAGAAGCAGACAATTGGACGGTTTGTCGGCGCGGCCGATTCGGCCGCGAAGCTGGTGAAGCTGCGCCAAGCCGAAGCGCTCTGCGTGTTCGACCACCATCACGGTGGCGTCGGGCACGTCGACGCCGACCTCGATGACGGTGGTGGCGACGAGGATGCGGGTGGCGCCTTCGGCAAAAGCCGCCATGGCGGCGTCCTTCTCCTTGCCTTTCATGCGCCCGTGAACCAACCCCACCCAGTCCCCAAAAAGACCCTTCAAATGCGCGTGGCGTTCCTCGGCAGCGGCAACATCCAGTGCCTCCGATTCTTCGACCAGCGGGCACACCCAATAGATCCGGGCCACTGAATTGAAGGAGCCTTGGAGCGCTTTCGTCACCTCGTCGAGCCGTTCGATGGGCATCACCCGGGTATCCACTGGCAACCGCCCGGGTGGCTTTTCGGTTAGACGCGAAACGTCCATGTCCCCATAGGCGGTCAGCATCAGGGTTCTGGGGATCGGCGTTGCCGTCATGACGAGAATGTCCACGGCGCGGCCCTTGGCTGCCAGGGTTAGGCGCTGATGGACGCCAAAACGGTGCTGTTCGTCGATTACTGCCATGGCCAGGGCCTTGAATGCAACGTCGTCCTGGAACAGCGCATGGGTGCCGACGGCAAGCGCGGCCTCGCCGCCGATCAACTTATCGAGAACGGCCTGGCGGGCCTTGCCCTTCTCGCGCCCGGCGAGAAAAACGACCCCGATGCCGGCAGCTTCAGCCAGGGGCTCGATGGTGGCCAGGTGCTGCCGAGCGAGGATTTCCGTCGGTGCCATTAGCACCGCCTGTTCGCCGGCCTCTACGGCGCTAAGCATCGCCAACAGCGCGACCACGGTCTTGCCGCTGCCGACGTCGCCCTGCAACAGCCTGAGCATGCGGATGGGCTCGCCCATGTCCCCGTCAATCTCATTCAAGGCGGTTTCCTGGGAGTCGGTGAGCCGGAACGGCAGCGCCTCGACTACCTTGGCCCGAAGGCGGCCGTCGCCCCCGATGGCGCGGCCCTTAACCCGGCGAATGGCGGCACGGACCAGCACCAGGGCAAGCTGATTGGCCAGCAGTTCATCGTAGGCGAGCCTTTGGCGGGCCGGGGTCAAGGCGTTTAGGTCGTTTTCTTCCTCGGGCGCGTGGGCCTCAATCAGCGCCAATTGCCACGGCTTCCAGTCCTGCCGAGAGAAATAGGCCGGGTCGATCCATTCCGGCAGCGCCGGGGCACCTTCGAGGGTGGCGCGGATGGCCTTGGCCAGCACCTTGAGGGTTAAGCCCGTGGTCAAGGGATAGACGGGCTCCACCGCCTTCAGCTTAGACAACTCCGCCGCCGTGCCAATGTGGTCGGGATGGGTGATCTGGATTTTTCCGCCGAAGCTTTCGACCTTGCCGCTGACCACCCGGACCTCGCCCACGGGCAGCGTCTTTTTGAGGTAATCCTCGTGGGCGTGGAAGAACACCAAGGCGATAACGCCGGTGTCGTCGGAACAGTAGACCTTGTAGGGAAGCCGCTTGTGGGGGGGCTTTTGGTGGCGGTCCACCGTCACCGTCATGGTGGCGACGACGCCGGGCTTTACTGCGCCGATTGGGGGCGCGTAACGGCGGTCGATGATGGCGCTAGGCAGGTGCCAGCACAGGTCTGCCAAATGCTTGCCCGCGGCCTTTTCCACCAGCTTGGCGAGGCGTGGGCCGACGCCCGGCAAGGTGGTCACCGGCTTGAACAGCGGGAACAGGATTTCAGGGCGCATGGTGGTAGCTTCCGGGTAGCGAGTTCTTTATATCCTATGACGCCACAGGATCGAGGCAACGAGGAAAAATCCCTAAGCCCATGGACCCGCGCCGCAAACGACTGCTATTCCGCTGCCAACATTGCGGCATGAAGGAAAACGATATCCTTCTCGGCCGCTTTGCCGGGCGCCACATGGCCGAGCTCGAAGACGCCGATGTGGAACGGCTCGAGGCGATGTTGGAGGCCGGCGATAACGACCTTTACGACTGGATCACCGGCAAGGCACCGGTGCCGGCGGACCATGATCACGGCCTGATGACGTGGGTCAAGGAATTCAACGACTGTCTTTGATGGATGCCCTGAAGGAAACCGTAACGCGCCTGGGCGCCGCAAGCAGCCGGGTCTCCATCGGCGGCGCGCCGGACGGGTTCGACGCGCTTTTGCTGGCCGCTCTGACCGAACCAGGGGGGGCGGGCAAGGGCAGGGACGTGCTGTTCGTTGCCCGCGACGACGTCTCTATGGCGAGAACGTCCGAAACCCTGGCATATTTTGCCCCCGGGCTAGAGCGTCTCGAATTTCTGGCCTGGGACTGCCTGCCCTATGACCGGGTTTCACCGCGCCCGGAACTGGTCAGCCGCCGCATCGACACCCTGACCAGGCTCCTGGAACCGCCCAGCGGTAGGCAGGGACGGATCGTCCTGACCACAGTGTCGGCGCTATTACAACGGGTGCCGCCCCGCAAGGGATTCGCCGACGCGGCCCTAAGAGTGACTGCAGGCCAGCGGCTGGACCCAGACCGGTTGATTGATTTCCTGTCACGCCACGGCTACGTCCGTTCGGACACGGTGATGGAACCCGGCGAATTCGCCCAGCGCGGCGGCATCGTCGATGTCTTTCCCTGCGGCGCCGAAAATCCACTCCGGCTCGATTTCCTCGGCGACGAGGTCGACGCAATCCGGGTCTTCGAGGCCGCCAGCCAACGCACCACCGGCTCGAAGGACGACGCGCTGTTGAAGCCGGTCAGCGAGGTGCTGCTCACCAAAAACGCCATCTCGCGGTTTCGCTCGGGTTACCGGGTCCTGTTCGGCAAGGCCGGCGGCGACGATCCGCTCTACGCAGCGGTGACGGCGGGCCACCGGCACTTGGGCATGGAACACTGGCTGCCGCTGTTTCACGAAAAACTGGAAACGCTCCTGGATTACACGCCCCGGTCCCTGGTGGTCCTCGATCATCAAGCCGAGGAAGCGCGCGATTCCCGCCTCGCCATGATCGCCGAATATTTTAGCACCCGGCAGGGTTTCGCCGCGTCCGGGCCCAAGACCGGCCTCGCCATGGCCGGGACCGTCTACCATCCGGTGCCGCCGAAGATGCTCACCCTCGGCGCCGGGGAATGGGACGCCCTTCTGGCGGACCGCGCTCATGCCCGGCTGTCGCCCTTCGTGGCGCCCCCCGGGGATGCCGATGCTGCCGCCGACACCGTCATCGATGCAGGGGGCCGCCCCAGCCACGACTTCGCCGACGTCCGCTTGCGCCCCGGGGCTAACGTCTTCGAGGCGTTCAAGGACCACGTCTGGGACCAACAAAAAAACGCCCGCCGGGTCGTCATCACCGCCTTTACCCTGGGTTCCCGCGAGCGCCTTCAATCGGTGCTGGCGGAGCACGGCCTCGAGGGTCTGGTCTCGGTGGCCACATGGGCCGAGGCGCTGGCTCTCGAGCCGCCGTCGGTGGCCTTGGCGGTGGTCGGGCTGGAGCGGGGATTCGAGACGCCGGACCTGGCCGTAATCTCGGAGCCCGACATCCTGGGTGACCGCATGAGCCGCCCCTCAAAGCCCCGGATCCGGCCCGAGAACTTCATCGCCGAGGCTTCGGCCTTGAGCCCCGGCGACCTGGTGGTACACATCGATCACGGCATCGGCCGTTTTGACGGGCTCCATGCCATCGAGGTCGCGGGCGCCCCCCACGATTGCCTGCACCTAATCTATGACGGCGGCGATAAGCTGTTCCTGCCGGTGGAGAACATCGAGGTCATCTCGCGCTACGGCTCCGATGAGGCCAGCGGCGTCCTCGATCGGCTCGGCGGCGGCGCCTGGCAGGCGCGGAAGGCGCGGCTGAAGGACCGCATCCGCGACATGGCCACGGACCTGATCCGGGTGGCGACGGCCCGGACGCTCGAAAGCAGCCCCCGGATCGTTCCCTCCGAAGGGCATTACGAGGAATTTTCGGCGCGCTTTCCGTACACCGAAACCGACGACCAGGCCCTGGCCATCGAAGACACCCTTGCAGCCCTGGGCGGCACCCGCCCCATGGCCCGGCTGATCTGCGGCGACGTCGGCTTCGGCAAGACCGAGGTGGCGCTCAGGGCCGCCTTCGCGGCGGTGTTGGAGGGCCGGCAGGTGGCGGTGGTGGTGCCGACGACGCTGCTCTGCCGGCAGCATTTCCAAACCTTCCGGGAGCGCTTCCGGGATTATCCCGTAAAGATCGAGCAGATATCTAGGCTGGTGGCGGCGAAGCGCGTCGGCGAGGTCAAGGCGGGGCTTCGAGACGGCACTATCGATATCGTCATCGGTACCCATGCGCTGTTGGCCAAGGACATCGAGTTCAGGGACTTGAGCCTTTTGGTGATCGACGAGGAGCAGCATTTCGGGGTTGCTCACAAGGAGCGCCTAAAAAGCCTGAAAGCCGCCGTCCACGTGCTGACCATGACGGCGACGCCGATCCCCCGCACCCTGCAACTGGCGTTGACGGGGCTTCGCGAAATGAGCCTTATCGCGACCCCACCGGTGGACCGGCTGGCGGTGCGCACCTTCATCCTGCCCTACGATCCGGTGATCGTCCGCGAGGCCATCCGGCGTGAGCAGTTCAGGGGCGGGCAGACCTTTTACGTCTGTCCCCGGGTCGGCGACCTGGGCCGGGTCAAGGCACGGTTGGCCGAACTGGTGCCCGAGGCGACGGTCGCCACCGCCCACGGGCGTCTGGCGGCGCGCACCCTGGAGGCGACGATGACGAGATTTTACGAGGGTGCCTTCGATGTTCTGGTGTCTACCAACATCATCGAATCGGGCCTCGACCTTCCAGCCGTCAACACCATCGTCATTCACCGCGCCGACATGTTCGGGTTGGCGCAGCTTTACCAGCTCCGGGGCCGGGTCGGGCGCTCCAAGGTCCGGGCCTATGCCTATCTGACCCTGCCGCCGGAAAAGATGCTTTCGGCGGCGGCCAAAAAGCGGTTAGAGGTCATGCAGACCCTGGACACCCTTGGCGCCGGCTTCTCGCTGGCCAGTTACGATCTCGACATCCGGGGTGCCGGCAATCTCCTGGGGGCGGAGCAATCGGGCCATATCCGCGAGGTCGGCATCGAGCTTTACCAGAAGATGCTGGAGGAAGCGGTGGCCGAGGCCCGGGGGCTGAATGAGGGACTTAATGCCGGCTTGGCCCAGTGTTTGGATCGAGGCTCGGACGGGGGCCGTAAGACCGAGGACGACTGGAGCCCGACCGTCGCCATCGGCATGGCGGTGCTGATCCCCGATTACTACGTCCATAATTTGACCGTCCGCATGGGGCTTTACCGGCGCCTCGCCTGGGTTTCCGGAACGGAAGAAATCGACGCTTTCGCGGCCGAGATGATCGATCGTTTCGGGCCCCTGCCGGACGAGGCCGAGAACCTGCTACGCACCGTCGCTCTGAAGATGCTGTGCCGCCGGGCCGGGGTCGAAAAGATAGAGGCCGGGCCCAAGGGCGCGGTGGTATCGTTCCGCAAGGACGACTTCGCCAACCCGGCCGGACTGGTCGCATGGATCACCAGCCACGTCCCGGTGGCGAAGCTTAGGCCGGATCACAAGCTCGTCCTTATGGGCGATTGGGAGGCGCCGGCGGAACGGCTCGAAGGGGCGCGGTCCCTGTTGGCGGATCTCGTCCGCATCGCCGGGGGAGGGGGCGGGGAAGGGGAGCCGTCCTAAAGTCGTCCAATAGTCGTCATCCGGTCGTCACCTTCGTTGTATTTTGCGGTTCAGCGGGCGTGTGCCGAAAACCATTGGCAGCCGCGCACTTTCAAAACTAACTAAAGATAGAAATTTTGCAGCCCATATCAGGTTTGAATATCAATATCCAACGAAGTTAATCCATAGGACGATTATATGAAGGAACTGGATAAGCCACGTCTCCAAAGACTGCTGAATTTGCCATTAAGAGCGCCTCCGGCTCCTCGGGTGAAAGCGCGGGATAGGGCGGGGTAGCTTTTTCGGGAATATCCGCTTATGGCTATGACCGGACCTTCAGCCACACCCTGAATACACCCTGAATTACGTCTGCTTTCCCCCCGAAAGCAGACATCGGGGAAGCCACGCCAAATTACGCCCGCCCATGACCATGCCATAAGTGGCCCACACACTATTTTAATGGGAGTAGATTGGGGGGTTGGATAGCCGCTATCCTTCCCAGCAGGGGTGTTTGGAACATCTCGGTAATTTTCCCATAAGCGCCCTTGCCCGTCCGGAGGATGGACAGGTTCGGGACATGGAGCCTGTTCATGTACCACTACATTCTCAAGCGGGCGTTCCTGATAGTCCCGACCGTGGTCGGGGCCGGAGCCTTAGTCTTTTTCCTGATGCGAGTCATACCCGGAGACGTCTGTTTGGTCCGATGGGTGGACTATGGCATGCACTATGATCAGGACGTGATTGATCTTTGCCGGAACGAGTTTGGCCTGAACGACCCCCTGCCTATTCAGTTCTTTGACTTCATGAAAGGTCTCTTCACCTTCGACTTCGGTATTTCCATGTGGACGTGGCAGCCGATCACTGAGGAGTTAACGCTGCGTTTCGCGCTTTCGCTTCAGGTGGCAATTATGGCCACCACCGTCGCCATCCTGATTGCTATTCCGCTGGGCGTCATTTCGGCCGTCAAGCAGAACACCTGGATCGATTACGTGGTCCGTATCTTTTCCATCGCCGGTATTGCCATGCCGTCCTTCTGGCTTGGTATTATCATCATTCTGGGGCTGTTGATCTTTTCCCAGGCATGGTTTGGTAAACCGTGGATGCCGCCGATCATTTATGTATCGCCTTTCGAGGACCCGATTGCCAACTTGTCCCAACTGATCTGGCCAGCAGTCGCCGTGGGGTATAGGTATTCGTCGATAACTACGAGGATGACCCGCTCGGCGCTTCTTGAGGTGCTGCGCGAAGACTACATTCGGACTGCACGGGCGAAGGGCCTAAGGGAGGAGATCATCATCAACCGTCACGCACTCAAGAGCGCATTCTTGCCGGTGGTCACCGTCATTGGCACTGAGTTTGCCTTTCTCATGGGGGGGCTTGTCGTCACAGAGCAGGTCTTCAACCTTAACGGTCTTGGCAGGTTATTGATCGAATCCGTACTTAACGAAGACTACAACATGGTCGAGGCGCTGGTGATGGTCATGGTGACGGTGTTCGTGTGCATCAATTTCGCGGTTGATCTGCTCTACGCTTGGCTCGACCCTCGTATCCGTTACGGCTGAGGTCATTCAGGTCACATATTTCATCAGCGGCTGCGAACAATGTCCGCTTAGGGTCACAAGCAGACATTCCGCGACTATCTCACCCCGCCAAGAGCCCCGAAACTGATTTCCGGTGGAAGCGTCAGTGGCGGCCTCAAGGACACGCGGGATCGGGAAGGGGACGCCAGACAGAAACTTGGGGACGTTCTGGGTTGGGACGTACTGCTATCAGCGGATAACCCTGAAGACAAAAACCACTTATCGGCGGCGGAGACTTGCCGCCGCGAGGCGGAGCGGTTGTGGGTGGTTTGGGTGCCGACGGGGCAGAAGTGGATGCCTGTCAGAACAGGCCGGAACAGGCAATTTAGGGGACCCAAGACCCTGGGGGTCCGCGCCGGATCGTCATTGTAAACGACGAACCTGTAACGCGATGTATGCCTAAGGGGCTATAATTCCAGAGGGGCTACCCAGGCTACCGCAATCTTGGTGCAACCTGGTCTGCTTGACCAAATTCAAACTCTGCTACTCACAGTGTCAACCGATGGACCTCAAACGGATAGAATCATTTCTAAATGCACTGCTTCGACGCCGTGAAAATTCGCCGGAATTTGTCGAAGAGTTGAACGAGTACGTGAGCAATCTAAAAAATGGCACGTTGGCCCCTTCGGATGCTAATTACATTGAGGCTTTGGCTAGGAGACTAAATATTTCGCTTAAAGCTGATGGCAACACACGGGCTGACCAAGTCACACAAGGCGGAATAGATCCGATTTCATTTCGGGTCAGACCCGAAAACGTCGCCGAACTTAAATCGGCTCTTATTAAGTTAAAGGGTTATGGAGGACCGGGCGGCTGGGAAATCATCGACGAGGGAGCCGATGTCTTCCGACTCGAACTGAAAGATAGGGATGGGGCCCCAGCCATGCTCATTGTAAAGTTTGTAGTTTCGGAATGATAATTTCTAATTGCGCCGTCTGAAATTGACATTTACCGCGCCGCCAACGGACTCATTAGGCGACGCGGCGACGAAGCCCCCATCCACGCCGCGATGCGGAGTTTCTATCCAAACTGGAAACGTGTTTAGAATGACCCAGTTCTACAAACCCGACCTCGG
>CAZQZB010000020.1:0-34704 GCA_964597695.1 uncultured Thalassospiraceae bacterium
GACCTCTGCCTTCGGAGGGCAGCGCTCTATCCAGCTGAGCTACGGGTGCTCTGATGTGGCCATCGATGGGGCTGAGATTACCGCAAGCGCCCAAAACGGTCCAGGGAGGTCTCGTAACGGTCCAGGGAGGGCGGGGGGCATGGCGGCCGTCAGCACCCGCCGGCCGTTCCCTCGTTCGTTCTCTTGTTTGTCCCCTGGGCGTCCAGCCGCCGTCGGGCGTCTACATCGGCGCCCGACGGCAGGGGCTTGGCCGAGTCGGCAATCCAGTGGACGATGTCGGCCAGCGGCGTCTCGGCCCCGAGGTCGCGAAGCAGCATGTGATAGCCCTGTTGGTAAAGGGCGAGGCGGTGCTGGTCTGAGGCCGCCTGCAACAGCCTTCCCAGCATCATCGTCGTCGGCTTCTTGGGGATGATCTCATCCTTCTCGCCGTAGAGGATTAGCGCCCGTTGATCCAGGCGGGCGGATTTTTCCAAGGCCCCGTCCATCAAATTGACCAGCCCGTAGATGGTGTCGACCCGCGTCGCCTTGATGACCTTGGGGTCGCGGCCCAACGCCTTCAGCATTTCGATGTTGTCCGACGGCTTGATCTTTAGGCCCTGGCCGGTCAGCGTCACCCAAGGCATGATGTGGACGCCGATCCAAAGGGCGCCACGCTGGTACCAGGGCATGGTTGCCCGCCCCCAGACCGCCGGCGCCGCCAGGATGACGCCCGAGATCCCGGCCATCCCGCCGCCTGCCGTGGCAATCATGATCACCGCCGCGCCCATGCTTTCCCCCAACAGGTAAAGCGGCGTTCCCGGATGACGGCGGCGAACGAGGCCGGAGAACACCTTCAAATCGGCGCTGTAGGCCTCGACGCCCGGCCACAGCCCGCGCCCCGGTGCCCCCCCGAACCCCCGCTGGTCGTAGGCATAGGACGCGATGCCGTGACGCGCTAGATAGGCGCCGGGCTTGGCAAAGAAGTTGGAATAATCGTTGAACCCGTGGAGGGCGACGATGACCACTTTGGCCGGGCCCTTTTCGGGCTGCCAGCTTTTCACTGGCAGTAAACGGCCGTCGGTGGTGTGGAACGCCTCGCCGGCGAATAGTGGCTCGTTGATGGCCTCTCCCGGCAGGTTGACGAAGGGCACGCAGGCGGCAACCAACGCCAATGCCGCGGCCGCCAGCGCGCCGCGCATGGTCATTTGCCGGTCCTTTCCGGGCGGCCGGTGAGGCTGAGGAAGATGTCCTCCAGTTCAGCCTCTCGGGTCGCCACGTCCAGGACTCCGAGCCCGGCGGCCTCGATGGCGGCCAGGATTTCGCCCGAATGGGTCTTCGACGGCGGATAGGAGAACACCAGCTCGCGGCTATTTTTAAGCTTCATGTTGTAGGCTGAAAGCGTTTCCGGCACCGCCTCGATGTTGCCGTCGATGGTTACCGTCATTTCCTTGACATCGAGGCGCCGGAGAAGGTTCTCGGTCGGCTCGCTGGCGATCAGCCGGCCTTCGTCGATGATGGCGATGGTGTCGCAAAGGGACTGGGCTTCTTCCAGGTAGTGGGTGGTCAGCAGTACGGTGGTCCCTTGGCGGTTCATCTCCTGGACCCGCGCCCAAAGCTGGCGGCGCAGGTTCACGTCGACGCCGGCGGACGGTTCGTCCAGGATCAGCACCGGCGGCAAATGGACCATCGCCTTGGCGACCAGCAGCCGCCGGCGCATGCCGCCCGAAAGCGACCGCGCGTAGGAATTCGCCCTGTCGGCCAGGCCCACCGCGTCGAGCACTTCCGACGTCCGCCGGTCGGCCTTGCGGACCCCGTAAAACCCAGCCTGCACGTCGAGAAGCTCCCTCGGCGTGAAATAGGGGTCGATGTTCAATTCCTGGGGCACGACGCCGATGGAACGCCGGGCCTGGCGCATGTCCCGTTCGATATCGTAGCCACAGACCCGGGCCTCTCCCGATGTCTTGATGACTAGCCCGGCGAGGATGTTGATCAAGGTCGACTTGCCGGCGCCGTTGGGCCCCAGGAGCCCGAAGAACGACCCCTGGGGAACGCGGAGCGATACCTTCTTCAGTGCCTCGACGGGGGCGCCGCCATCGGCGCTGTAGGTCTTCGACAGGTCCACGGTCTCGACGGCGAACCCGGGCGTGGCATCGGGGTCAGATTCGGGGGCGTCGTCGTGCCGCTTGGTGGGCATTTCGGTTCTCTTTTAAATGATGCGGCCGCCCTTCGCCTCGGCGTGCGGGGCCGTCAGCCGGGGTTTGATTCTCCGCCGGCAATCGGTATCATCTGGTGATCTTGTCGGTCAACGGTCTTAAGGATAGCGTCATGGAGAAAGACGGGCGCATCGAGGTCGAAACAGACAACGTCGGCTGCGACGGCGGCGGCGAACCAATGGGCCACCCGATGGTGTACCTGACGATGGGTGGCGGAGGCGAAACCGTCTGCCCCTATTGTTCGCGCCGTTTTGTGCTGGCCGAGGGGCCCAACCCCTCAGCGGATCTCTGAACCAAGGCTTTACGTCTTCTCACCCACCACCCTCATCCATAAGACACACACTTCGAACACATCGTCTCGCGAACGTCGCCAGAAAGATGTGCTCGGCATAGTTTCTGGAAGCCGTCGGACATCCATGCCTCCAGGAAGGACATCTCATTGAGGTCACCCATGTGGAAGCGGCCGTCATGGTCGAAACAGCACGCCGACAGGTGCCCGTCGTGGGTGACACCGGACACGGATAAGATCGGGAGGACTTTTCGACTCCATCTTCTTCTTCCGATGGGGGTAATGTGGAGAACCGAATAACTTTAAAGGCGGCAAAAAAACCTCGGGCGTAGGCTTGGGGTGCGCGTGGGAGGGGTTAAGAAAGTGAGCAAGGACGACGCCAAAGGCCCCGAACACTTCTTCCTGATCGACGGTTCGGGCTTCATCTTCCGCGCCTATTACGGCATCAAGGCCGATTTGACCCGCCCGGACGGCATCCGAGTCAACGCAGTTTACGGCTTCACCAGGATGCTGATGAAAATGCTCGAAGACACCGACGCCGACCATATCGCCGTCATCTTCGACAAGGCGCGGAAGACCTTTCGCAACGACATCTATCCCGACTACAAGGCCAACCGCGATGCCCCGCCGGAAGATCTGATTCCGCAATTCGATCTGGTCCATGCGGCAACCAAGGCGTTGAACGTCGCCTCAGTCGATATGGACGACTTCGAGGCCGACGATCTGATCGCTACCTACACCCGCCAGGCCCGGGAACTCGGCGCCGAGGTCACCATCGTCTCCAGCGACAAGGACCTGATGCAGCTTGTGGGGGACGGCGTCCATATGCTGGACGCCATGAAGGACAAGGTGATCGGCCCCGACGAGGTCAGGGAGAAGTTCGGCGTCGGGCCCGAGAAGGTGATCGAGGTGCAGGCCCTGGCCGGCGATTCATCCGACAACGTACCAGGTGTTTCCGGCATCGGCGTCAAGACGGCGGCCCTATTGATCAACGAATACGGCGACCTGGAGACGCTGCTGGCGCGGGCCGAAGAGATCAAACAACCGAAGCGCCGCCAGAGCCTGATCGACGAGGCCGATGCGGCGCGCCTCTCGAAGCGGCTGGTTACCCTCAGGGACGACGTGCCCGTGGAGACACCGTTGGAGTCCTTCGCCGTCAAGCCCGTCAGCGCAGAAACACTGCTGCCGTTCCTGGTCGAACAAGACTTCAAGTCGATGCTGGCAGCGGCCGAAGCCCGCTTCGGGGTTACTTCCTCCGGCGAAGCCTCGGACCCGGGCGATAGGGTTGCCCAGGCGGGGGCGGCCGAGGGCGAGGGCGGATCCGGACCCGTCTACGAGCTGGTGCGGACAACCGGCGCGCTTATGTCCTGGATCGCCGAAGCAACGGCCGCCGGCGTCGTCGCCGTCGATACCGAAACCACGTCGCTCGACGCCATGCAGGCCGACTTGGTGGGGGTGTCGCTGTCGGTGGAGGCGGGACGCGCGTGTTACGTGCCCTTGGGCCACAAGGCGCCGGCGGCGCAAGGAGCGCTGGACCTAGGCGGCGAAGGGGAGGCGGTGCCGGGGGCCGGGGAGGCACCCGAGCAGATTCCGCTCAAGAAGGCGCTGAAGCTCTTGAAGCCGATGCTGGAGGACCCGGCAGTCTTGAAAATCGGCCAGAACATAAAGTACGACATGCAGGTGCTGGCCCGTCACGGTCTCGCCATCGCCCCGGTCGACGACACCATGCTTCTCAGCTACGTCCTTGACGGCGGGCTCCACGGCCACGGCATGGACGAATTGGCCCGCGATTTCCTGGGCCACGAGACGATCAAGTATGCGGACGTCATCGGCACCGGTAAGGCCAAGGTGACCTTCGATCAAGTGCCGGTGGAGAAGGCGCTCGATTACGCCGCCGAGGACGCCGAGGTCACGGGCCGCCTCCACGGTCTGTTCAAGCCCAGGCTGGCGGCCGAGCACATGGTCACCGTTTATGAGACCCTGGAACGGCCCTTGATCCACATTCTCCAGGGCATGGAACGGCTCGGCATCCGCGTCGATGGCCGTGAATTGAAGCGCTTGAGCGACGATTTCGGCGCCCGGCTTGCGGATCTGGAAACCGAAATCCACTCCCTGGTGGGCCACGAGTTCAACATCGGCTCGCCCAAGCAGTTGGGCGATGTGCTGTTCGACGAACTGGGCCTGCCCGGCGGCAAGAAGGGCAAGACCGGCGCCTACGGCACCGGCGCCGACGTGCTGGAGGCGCTCGTCGATCACGGCCACAACTTGCCGGCGAGGGTTTTGGACTGGCGGCAGCTGGCGAAGCTGAAAAGCACCTATTCGGACGCCCTGATGGAACAGATCAATCCCGAAACAGGCCGCGTGCATACGTCCTATTCCCAGGCCGGCGTTTCTACGGGCCGTCTGGCGTCCAGCAATCCCAATTTGCAGAACATACCCGTGCGTACCGAGGAAGGACGCAAGATCCGCCGCGCCTTCGTCGCCGATGAGGGCATGAAACTGCTGAGCGCCGATTATTCGCAGATCGAACTCCGCCTGCTCGCCCACGTTGCCGGCATCGAGGCGCTGAAGGAGGCCTTCCGGGACGGCCAAGACATCCACGCCATGACCGCGTCTATTGTCTTCGGGGTCCCCATTGACGACATGGACCCGATGGTTCGCAGGAAAGCCAAGGCCATCAACTTCGGCATCATCTACGGCATCTCGCCGTTCGGCCTGGCGCGGCAGTTGGGCATCGGCAACTCCGAGGCCGGCGAGTACATCGACGCCTACTTCGAGAAATACCCGGGTATCCGCGATTACATGGAGCGGACCAAGGAACAGGCCCGCAACCGGGGCTTTGTCGAGACGCTCTACGGGCGCAAGTGCCACATCCGCTCCATCAACGATAAAAACCCCAACATTAGGAGCCTGGCCGAGCGCGCCGCCATCAACGCCCCCATCCAGGGCGGGGCGGCGGACATCATTAAGCGCGCCATGATCCGGTTGCCGGACGCGCTCTGTGCGGCCGGGCTGAAGGCGAGGATGCTTCTCCAAGTCCACGACGAGCTGATCTTCGAGGTGTCGGCGAAAGAACTGGACGCCACGGGGGATGTGGTCAGCGGCATCATGTCGGGGACGGCAAGGTTGGACGTGCCGCTGGTCGTCGATACCGGCCACGGCGACAACTGGGACCATGCCCACTAGTGGATGACAGTTCCTATGAGCAACTCAGTGGCTTCAGGATGTCCGAGCGTAGGACAATGCCCACTAGTGGACGACAAGTCCCATGACCAACCCGACGGCTTCAGGAGGCCCTGGCGGCGGCCTTCCCCTTCCAAAAGGCGACCACCCGATAGCCGAGAAGAAGGGCGCAGATGCCGGCGTAGATGATCGGTTCTAGCTGCACGCCCTTGCGCATCATGTAGAAATGAAAGCACGCGAGGATGCCGGCCGGGTAAATCAGCTTGTGCAGCCGGGTCCAGCGCTTGCCGCCGAGCCGATGGACCATGCCATTGGTCGACGTCGCCGCCAACGACGCCAGCAAAACGAAATTTACCATGCCGACGGTGATGTAGTTGCGCTTGACGATGTCGCGCCAGATTTCCCGCCAATCGAAGAACTGATCGAGCCCGATATAGCTGCTGAGGTGCAGGCAGACGTAAAAGAACGCAAAAAGCCCGATCATGCGGCGGAACCGCATGAGGGGGGTCCACCCGGTGATCCCGCGCACCGGCGTCACCGCGAGCGCCATCAACAGGAACCGGATTGCCCAATCACCGAGATAGCGGTTTATGTATTCGATGGGATTGGCGCCCAAAGGGCCGGTGGGCCCAAAACCGCTAGCAACGGCGGTCCAGGCGATCCACGCTAGCGGCACCAACGCGGCGGTAAAGACGATGGGCTTAGCGACCCAGCGTATAGCGGTTTCACGGGTCATCGGACGCCGATGACCCTGTTCCGTAACGAGGCGATGCGCAAGGGAGTTTTAAAAAAGTTTTCCGAGGTCCATCCCGGCGTACATTGGGGCGACTTCTTCTTGATAGCCGTTGAACATCAACGTCGGACGCTTCAGGAAATCGCCGATGCGCCGTTCCTTGCCCTGGCTCCAGCGGGGGTGGTTTTTGGTCGGATTGACGTTGGAATAAAAGCCGTATTCCCGGGGTGACGCCACGTTCCAGGACGTCGGGGGCATGGTCGGCAGGAATGTCATCTTGACGATTGACTTGATTGACTTGAAGCCGTACTTCCACGGCACTATCAGGCGAAGGGGCGCGCCGTTTTGGTTCGGCAGCACCTCGCCATAGAGCCCGACGGTCAGGATGACCAGCGGGTTTGTGGCCTCATCGATCCTGAGCCCTTCCACGTAGGGCCATTTAAGGACCGGGCGCTTTTGGCCCCGCATTTGTTCGGGATCCAGGAGCGTTTCGAAGGCGACGAACTTGGCGTCGGACTTAGGCCCCAGGCGCTTGATGACGTCGCCCAGGGAAATACCGACCCAGGGGATGACCATGGACCAGGCCTCGACGCAGCGGAGGCGGTAAACCCTTTCCTCCAACCGATGGGGCTTGATGAAGTCTTCCAGGTCATAGACCCCGGGCTTCTCGACGGCGCCCTCGACGGTAAGGCTCCACGGCATGGTCTTGAAATCCCCGGAATACTCCGCCGGGTCGGTCTTGCCGGTGCCGAATTCGTAAAAGTTATTGTACTTGGTGATCGGACCGTATTCGGTCAGCTCCTCGCCCAGGCTTTTCCGGTTCCATCGGCTTTGTTTGACTCCCGAAAGCTTCACCCGCGGATTCGCGGCGGCGAATACGGGCGGCGCGATGGACCCGAACGCAGCCCCAGCGCCCGCCACCACCGTGGTCTTCAGGAATCGCCGGCGGTCCAAATAAACCGCTTTCGGCGTGATCTCGGAAGATTTGACGTCGGAGGCTTTTTTGAATTTGATCAGCATTGAGGCACTTCTTCTTTTCGGTTTTCAATAACGGGCCGGCGGGCCGATGGCAAGGAGGGTCAAGACCAGCCCTAAATATGCGGCCACGCCCCCCGATTGCAAGATACTGTTTTCATAATCCGCTGGGCCGGACCTTGTCACTTCAAACATCGTTCACATTTAGGAAAGCTAATATTCAAAGGGGATGCGATCTTTAATGCCCTACCAAGCCTTCGGTGTTTGCGGGGGGCTTTATCCGCTATAGGGTGCCCGACATGAGAATCCTCTATCACCTCTGGCTGTCGCCGTTCTGCCGCAAGGTGCGGATTGCGCTGATGGAAAAACATCTCGATTTTGAACTCAGGGCGGAAAACACCTGGGAGCGGGGGCAAGAGTTCCTGGCCCTCAATCCGGCCGGGGAAGTCCCGGTGCTGGTGGAATTGGACGGCACGGCGCTTTCCGGCAGCAACGCCATTTGCGAGTTCATGGACGAAGTCCACCCCGAGCCGCCCCTCCTTGGCCCCCAGGCCCTGGGCCGGGCCGAGGTGCGGCGCCTGGTCCACTGGTTCGACGGCAAGTTCGACGCCGAAGTGACCAAGGCCCTCGTCGGCGAAAAGATCATGAAGCGGTTCCTGGGCCGCGGGGCGCCCAATTCCCAGACCGTCCGCGCCGGACATACCAACATTCATCATCACCTTGACTATATCGGCTACTTGACTGAACGCAGGAAATGGCTGGCCGGGGATGATTTTTCCTATGCCGACATCGCCGCCGCCGCCCATTTGTCCACTATCGATTACCAGGGCGATGTACCCTGGAAGCAGCACCAGGAGGCCAAGAACTGGTACGCCCGCGTCAAGTCCCGGCCGAGCTTCCGGTCGCTCTTGGAAGACAATATCCCGGGCGCGCCGCCGCACAAACAATACGCCAACCTGGATTTTTAATGATGTCCGGCTGCCTTTTCATCGCCCCGCCACCCAGGCCGGGCGCACCCGCTCCTTTGTCGGAACAGGCCCTAGAGCGAATTCCATGCAAATGGAATCGTCTGGGCAGCGCTGGCCCGCTCAAGCGCCGCCGGGGCTTATCGCATGTTCCCACTGATGTGGATAATGCACTAGTCGGGCTTAACGTCCATCTGTTCCAGGTAGGCTCGCGCCGCGTCCGCGGCCGGGCTCTTGGGTGCCACCCTGAGCACCCCCAGCCAATCCTTGCGGGCGCCGTCATCGTCATCGCTGAGGCGTCTCAGGATTCCCCGTTCCAGGAGCGCCTCGGCGTGCGAAGGCTGAAGCGCCAAAACCTTTTCCACGTCGGCCAGGGCCAATTCCAATTTACCCAGATACCTGCGGGCCTCGGCGCGGAAGAGATAGGCATCGGGCCGCCGGGCTTCCCTTTCGATGGCCTGGTCCAGGTCCTGGATGGCGCCCCGGTAATTCTTTCGTTCAGCCCGCGCCTGGGCCCGGTCGACCAAAAGGGCGCTGTCACCAGGGGTCAATTTCAATGCCGCCGTCAGCACCACTTCAGCTCTGAACGCCTGGCCCGCCAGAAGCCGGGCTTGGGCCGCATGGGCCAGAAGCCCGGCTTTGACCGACGAGTCCTGCTTCGTCCTTTCGGCCAAGGCCTCGAGCCGCCCGGCCGCCTCGACGTATTGTCCGAGACCGACCAATGCCACCGCCGCGCAGTGCTCCGCGGCATCGCCGCCTCCCAGGTCGCGCCAGGTAATCGCCGTTTCGAAGGCTTCGTTGGGCAATTTTTTAGCCAACACCATGCAGACCTGATACTGATTTGGATGGTTGATTTCCTTGGCCGCCAGGCAGGGAACGAGAGAAAAGGCAAGGGCAGTCAAGGAATAGGCGACGATGGGCCGAGGTATTTTCATAGACCCCTCCGCGGGTTCAGCCGTGGCGGGAAACCGTACCCGGGGACGTATACGGAGACGCTTACGGGGTCAGGGGTCATGAACTTCAACATTCTTGAGGTTCTTCGGCCTATCCCCGGCGAGGATTTCCCGGATGCCGGCAAGGGTGTCGCATTCGACTCGCTCGAAGGCTTCCTTCGTCCACCAAGCGAGATGCGGCGTCAGGATCACGTTGTCCCGTGCGAGCAACGGATAATCGGAGCCCAGCGGTTCGTCTGCAAAAACGTCAAAAGCGGCGCCTGCGATTCGGTCCTCGTCGATGGCCCGGATCAGCGCTCTCTCGTCGATGATGGCGCCCCGGGAGACGTCGATCAGGTAAGCCGTCCCCTTCATTTTCCTCAACGCCGTCTCGTCGATGAGGCCTTTCGTCTCGGGTGTCAGCACGCAGTGTATGGAGACGAAATCGGACCGTTCGAGCAGTTCGTCGAGGGTGACGAATTCGACGCTAAATTCCGTCACGGATTCAGGTTTAACGTAAGGATCATGAGCGAGCCGGGTCATCCCGAACCCTCCGGCCCGCCTGGACATGGCCCTGCCGATCCTGCCAAAGCCGACGAGACCAATGGTCTTCCCCGAAAGATCGACCCCAAAGTATTCCGAGCTCGGCCACACCCAGGCTTTTTCCCGCATCGCCCGGTCTATTGCTGGTATCTTTCTGGCCAGGCTGATCATCAGGGCAAAGGCGTGGTCGGCCACGGTGTCCGATCCGTAATCGGGGCAGTTGACCACCTTGACGCCCCTTCGCGTCGCCGTCTCGATGTCGATGGCGTCGGTACCGACGCCGTATTTGACGATGCCTTTAAGCCTGTCCGCCGCCTCGATCACCTTGGCCGTGATATTGGTGTAGCAGGTGAGGATGATATCGGTGTCACGGGCCGCCTTGGCCAATTCGTCCTCGGCATAGCTTTCCGTCGTTACCACGGTTGCGATCGGACTCAGTTCATCCAGATACTGTTCGATGATATGAAGCTCGGCGTCGGTACGGAGAATCTTGGCCTTCATGCTCGTCCCTCTGGCATGTCACTTGTTTGGGCATCTATAACCGATAACGGCCGTGAAAAGGAATTGGCTTGATGAGCGGGACTCAGCGGCGTTTGTTTTGTTTCGGCCTTGGCTATACCGCCGGGCGGCTGGCGCGGGAATTGTCGGCCGATGGCTGGACCGTGGCCGGCACCTGTCAGACCGCGGCCCGGCAGGCAGAATGGACTGCCCAAGGCATCGAGGCTTTTGTCTTCGATGAGGAAAGCCCGCTGGCCGACGCCCTCGCCGCCCTTGCGGGCACCACCCACTTGCTAAGCTCGGTACCGCCCGTCGATGGCGGCGACCCCGTGCTCATGGGGCATGGCGGCGACATCCGGGCGTTAGGGGGCGTCCAATGGGCCGGGTATCTTTCGTCCACCGGCGTCTATGGCGATACGGGCGGCGCCACTGTGGACGAACAATCGCCCGTGAACCCGACGTCCGAAAGGGCCCGACGACGCGCCGAAGCCGAGGCCCGGTGGCTTGCGCTGGCAAAGGATCACGGGCTGCCGGTGCACGTCTTTCGCCTCGCCGGCATCTACGGCCCGGGGCGTAGCTCGCTGGAACTAGTGCGGGCCGATGGGGCCAGGAGGATCGAGAAGCCGGGGCATCTGTTTTCAAGGATTCATGTGGACGATATCGTGACAGTTCTCAAGGCCTCCATGTCCCGGCCCGATCCCGGTGCCATCTATAATGTTTCGGACGACGAGCCGGCAGCGGCGGCGGATGTGACCCAATTTGCGTGCAAGCTTCTGGGCACGGCCCCGCCACCCGCGATCCCTTTCGAGGAAGCCGAAAAGGAAATGTCACCCATGGCCCTTAGCTTTTGGCGCGACGATCGCCGCGTCGACAATACGCGCATCAAGAAAGAGCTCGGTGTCGCCTTGGCCTATCCGAATTACCGGGCCGGATTGCAGGCGGTGCTGGCGGCTGGAAGGTAGGACAGCGGTGTTAAATCTGCTCCAGCAAACGCCCAAGGGTATGGCAAAGCCGTTCCAGGTCGCGGGGCTCGGAAAGGCGGTGGTCGCCGTCCTTGACGAAAATTGTTTCGACGTCGGTCGATCCGAGTTTCTCGGCGATGGTCAAGCTCGTCTGCCAGGGAACGTCTTCGTCCCGGGTGCCGTGGATCAATCGAACCGGGCAATCGAGGGCGATTTCGGACTTCAGCAGCAGGTGATTGCGCCCGTCGTCCAGAAGCGCCTTGGTGATCTTGTATGGCTCGCCGTCATAACAATTGGGAATCTCCGTAAACCCTTCCCGTTCAAGCTGTTCCAACTGGCCGGACGAAAGCCCACCGGGAATCAGGTCCTCGGTAAAATCGGGCGCCGCCGCGGTGCCGACCAGCCCCGCCACCCGGTGCGGCTGGGCCAGCGCCGCCAAGAGCATGATCCAGCCGCCCATGGAAGACCCGACCAGGATCTGTGGACCGTCTGTCAATGCGTCGAGGACGGCAATGGTGTCCAAAGCCCATTCTCCGATGGTGCCGTCCTCAAAGGCGCCCGATGACTGGCCGTGGCCGGAATAATCGAAGCGAAGAAAAGCCTGACCACGGTCTTGGCAGAATTCTTCCAGCGCCAACGCCTTGCCGCTAGTCATGTCGGACTTGAAACCAGTCAGGAACACGACGCCCGGAGTTTTGCCCGGGGTCCGGTGGTAGGCGATAGCCGTACCGCCGTCCCGTGTTAGTATCTCGGGCGCGATATCGGTTCCTGAAGTTGACTCAGTGCTGGGTGCTTTGATCATGGTAGGTTCGGGAAGATGAACGAAGGCACCGACAATAACACCCTTATGGCGGCACCGGAACCGCCGGCCCCCGATGGACACCACGGGGAAAGCCGGGAAGCGACGGAGGGACGGCCGAAAACGGGTATCGGGTCTGCGACCATCCTTCAGGTTCTTCCCGCCTTGGGCACCGGCGGCGGCGTTGAGAGAGGAACGATGGAAATTGCCCAGGCCATCGTTGCCAAGGGCGGCCGGTCCCTTGTCGTTTCGTCCAGCGGCGCCCGCGCCCATGTGTTGAAACGGGCAGATACCGAACACATCGAACTTCCGGTACATTCAAAAAACCCGTTCGTCATACATGCCAACATCGACCGCCTGGCCCGGATCATCGCCGCCGAGAAGGTGGATATAGTTCATGCCCGGTCCCGGGCGCCTGCGTGGAGCGCCTATCATGCCGCAAAGCGCCAGGGAGTTCCTTTCGTGACCACCTTTCACGGTACCTATGGGGCGTCCAACGGCCTAAAGCGACGCTACAATTCGGTGATGACCCGGGGGGAACGGGTGATTGCCATTTCGCGTTTCATCGGCGGCCATGTCCACCAGAACTACGGCGTTCCCATAAACAAAATCCGCATCATTCACAGGGGGGTGAATTTGGACCGTTTCGATCCCTCAAAGGTCACCGCCGAGAGGGTGGCGGTACTGGCTAACAAATGGCGGCTCGGAGATGGCTTGCCGATAGTCATGTTGCCGGGGCGCCTGACGCGTTGGAAGGGCCAAGCCATGTTTATCGAAGCCATCGGCAACCTAGCCCGCCGCGATATACGTTGCCTGGTGGTCGGCGGCGATCAGGGGCGGATGGAATACCGCCAGGAATTGGAAAATCTCGTAAACAAGAAGGACCTGGGCGGAATTGTGCGAATCATGGATCATTGCGACGACATGCCGGCCGCCTACATGCTGACCGATGTGGTGGTGTCGGCCTCCACCGAACCTGAAGCCTTCGGCCGTATCGCGGTCGAGGCCCAGGCCTTGGGTCGTCCCGTCGTCGCCAGCGATCACGGCGGCGCCCGGGAAACCGTGATCGATGGAGAGACCGGCTGGCTGTTCCCGCCGGGCGACGTAACGGCCTTAACCGTCGCGCTCGAGAAGGTCCTGGGGCTGGCGCAGGAAATCCGAGCGGCCTTGGCCCAGAAGGCCATTGCAAACGTCCGCGAAAATTATTCACTTGAGACGATGTGCGCCAAAACGCTTGATGTCTATACCGAAGTCCTGCAATCGAAGACTAGCGGATAAATGGCGAAGAGCCCGTTACCCTGTATTTTGGTCATCAAACTGGGGGCACTGGGTGATTTCGTTCAGGCACTGGGTCCCATGGCCGCCATCCGGCGCCATCACGGCGATGCCCGGATCACGCTGTTGACCACGGCACCCTTTGAGAATTTCGCCGAGGCATCCGGACTTTTCGGCCATATCTGGACCTGTGGCCGGCCGGGGACAATAGACATAGGCGGCTGGCTCGGGTTGCGGCGGCGTCTTTGCGACGGCGGCTTTGGACGTGTTTACGACCTGCAGACCTCGGACCGCAGTTCCCTTTTATACCGGCTCTTCTGGCCCGGGCGGAAGCCGGAATGGTCGGGCATTGCCAAGGGGTGCTCGCATCCCCACGCCAATCCCAAGCGGGATTTCATGCACACCCTTGAACGCCAAGCCGAACAACTGGCGGTGGCGGGAATTCCACATGTTCCGCCGCCCGATCTTTCTTGGGCCACGGCCGACATTTCGCGCTTCGGCCTTGCCGAACATTTCGCGCTTTTAGTGCCGGGTGGCGGCGCCCACCGGCCGGCCAAACGATGGCCCCCGGAACGATTCGGCAATCTAGCGCGGGAGTTGGCGGACCAGGGCATCGAACCGGTTCTGCTGGGTTCGGCGACGGAGGCCGGCATCATGGCGGCGGTCGGCGCGGCCGCGGCCGGAGTCCGGAACCTTGCAGGGCAAACGGGCCTGCTTGACCTGGCGGCGCTGGGCCGGGGGGCGGTGCTTTCGGTCGGCAACGATTCCGGGCCCATGCACTTGATCGCGGCGGTGGACTGCCGTTCCGTCGTGCTTTATTCCGATGAGTCGGACCCGGCGCTTTGCGCACAGCGCGGTTCGGCGGCGAGCATTCTTCGGCGCGGGCAGCTCACGGACCTTTCCGTCGACGAAGTCCTGGAGGCGCTTGACCTATGATGTCGAAAAGGACGAAGCGGCGTGGATTCCTTGACAGGCGGTCCCATCACACTACATTTTCGGCCCCGCTGTCAGTATTCATGAACGCGTAATTTGAATGGTCGCAATTACCCTTCCCGACGGCTCTAAGCGTGACTACGACGGCTCCGTTTCCGGTGCCGATGTTGCCGCCGATATTGGCCCTGGACTCGCCAAGGCGGCGCTGGCCGTTCGCGTCGGCGGCGTGTTGAAGGACCTCAGCACCATGATCGAGGCCGACAACGAAATTTCCATCATTACTTCGAAGGACGATGAAGCGCTGGGGATATTGCGTCATGACTGCGCCCACGTCATGGCCGAGGCCGTGAAGGAACTTTATCCGGAAACCCAGGTGACCATCGGCCCCAACATCGAGAACGGCTTTTATTACGACTTCGCCCGAGAAACGCCGTTCATTTCCAAAGACTTGGAAAAAATCGAAAAACACATGCATGAAATCGTCAAGCGCGACGAGAAGATCACCCGCGAGCTCTGGGACCGGGCCAAGGCGATCAAATTCTTCGAAGGTCAGGGAGAACATTACAAAGCCGAAATAATAGAGGGAATCCCTGACGGCGAAGAAGTTTCTCTCTACCGCCAAGGAGACTTCATCGACCTCTGCCGAGGCCCGCACCTGCCGTCGACGGGGAAACTGGGGAAAGCCTTCAAGCTGACCAAGCTTTCCGGTGCTTATTGGCGGGGTGATTCCAATAACGAGATGCTGCAGCGGATATACGGCACCTGTTGGGCCCACGTAAAACAACTTAAGGCCTATCTGCACATGATCGAGGAGGCCGAAAAACGCGATCACAGGCGTTTGGGCCGCGAAATGAACCTTTTCCACCTCCAGGACGTGGCTGCCGGCTCGGTCTTCTGGCACCCCAAGGGATGGACTTTGTACCGGACGTTACGCGCCTATATGAGTGAGCGCCTCAATGCCGCCGGTTACATCGAAGTCAACACCCCGCAAATGGTTGACCGTACCTTGTGGGAGGCTTCCGGCCATTGGGAAAAGTTCCGCGAGAAAATGTTTACGACCAACGTTGAAGACAACGTTCTGGCGCTGAAGCCCATGAACTGTCCCTGTCACGTGCAGATTTTCAAACAAGGCACCACCAGTTACCGGGACCTTCCAATCCGGATGGCCGAGTTCGGGGTCTGTCACCGCAATGAACCGTCGGGCGCTCTCCACGGTTTGATGCGGGTCCGCGCCTTCGTCCAGGATGATGCCCATATTTTCTGTACCGAAGACCAGATCACGTCGGAGACCCAGTTGTTCTGCACACTTCTTCTGAGCGTCTATAAGGACTTGGGCTTCGAGGACGTGATCGTACAGTTCTCCGACCGCCCCGAAGTACGGGCAGGCTCGAACAAAACCTGGGATAAAGCGGAAAAGGCGTTACGGGACGCCACCGCTGCCACCGGCCTGGAAACGGCACTCAACCCCGGGGACGGCGCTTTTTACGGGCCGAAACTGGATTTCGTGCTACGCGACGCCATCGGCCGCGATTGGCAATGCGGGACTCTGCAGGTGGATTTCGTTTTGCCCGAACGCCTGGATGCCAGCTATATCGGCGAGGACGGCAAAAAACACCGGCCGGTCATGCTGCACCGGGCGATTTTGGGGTCCTTCGAGCGGTTTCTAGGCATCCTAATCGAACACTACGCGGGAAAATTTCCGTTGTGGCTGGCGCCGCTTCAAACCGTCGTCGCCACCATCACCAACGCCGCCGACGATTATGCCGCCCAGGTCCATGCGGCTTTGATTGAGGCGGGGCTGAAGGCGGAATTGGATATCCGGAACGAAAAAATCAATTACAAGATCCGCGAACACAGCGTTACCAAAGTGCCGGTGATCCTGGTCGTCGGCGCCAAAGAAGCGGCGGACGGTACGGTCGCCATGCGGCGTCTCGGCGGTAAAGACCAAGAAAATCTTGCGCTTGAAGAGGCAACCGCTAGACTTAAGGAGGAAGCAGCCGGTCCGCTGGCAGGATGTTAAACAAACGCCTCGATGCCGAGGTTCGGCCGGTTTTTGTGCAATCCAGGAGAGGAGATTTTTAAATAGCCCGACGATTTTTTAACCAAGCACCGATCCGCCGGGGCCCGCGCGTCAACGAATTGATCGAAGCCGACCAGGTGCGAGTTGTTAATGCCGACGGAGAAATGGTCGGCGTCATTTCCAAAGAAGAAGGACTGAAGATCGCTTTTGAGGCGGGGCTCGACCTTGTCGAGGTATCGCCCAACGCCGATCCGCCTGTATGCAAGGTCCTCGATTACGGTAAATACAAATACGAGGCCCAAAAAAAAGCCAATGAGGCCCGTAAAAAACAGAAAATCATCGACATCAAGGAAATCAAGATGCGCCCCGGCATCGACGAACACGACTATCAGGTCAAGATGCGGAGCGTCCGGCGTTTCCTGGAAGAAGGCGACAAGGTCAAGATGACGATACGGTTCCGAGGCCGTGAAATGGCCCACCAGGAACTGGGCAGGATGGTCTTGGACCGGATTCGTGAGGAAATCGATGAATTGGCCAAGGTGGAACAGTTCCCGAAGACCGAAGGCCGTTTGATGACCATGGTCATCGCGCCCAAATAACGACCGGTCACCAAGCCCTGATCATCGGAAGGCCCCAAGATGACGTCAGACGTAATGTAACGGATGGGGGGGACGCCCCGTGCCTTGCATTCCGGGATGGTCGGGGGTATAAACCGCGCTTCATGAGCGGCGAGGCCAAGGGCATGCCCAACCGCTCTTTTATTCATCCGTTTGCAAAAAAGCCAAAGAACAAGGACGAATGAAATGCCCAAACTGAAAACGAAATCTAGCGCCAAGAAACGTTTCAGCCAGACCGGCAAGGGAAAAGTCCGGGCCAACGTGGCGTACAAGCGCCACGGGCTTAGCAAACGCCCCCAAAAGATGAAACGCCAATCCCGCGGTACCAGGATACTGTCCGCTGCCGATTCACGTATCGTTAAATCCTATATGCCATACGGTTGATTGAGGGGTCGAAGCTATGTCGCGCGTAAAACGGGGCGTCACCACGCATGCCCGCCACAAAAAAATCCTCGATATGGCCCACGGCTATCAAGGCCGCGGGAAAAACAGTTTCCGCGTTGCGATCGAGCGCGTCGAAAAGAGCCTACAATATGCCTACCGCGACCGCCGCAACCGCAAGCGTTCGTTCCGCAGCCTTTGGATCCAGCGAATCAACGCCGGCGCCCGCGAACACGGATTAACCTATTCCCAGCTCATGAACGGGCTCGGCAAGGCCGGCATCGAAATCGACAGGAAAATCCTGTCCGATCTGGCGGTCCGGGAACCGGAGGCCTTTAAGGCTGTGGTGGAACAGGCCCAGGCTGCGCTCGCCAAAAACGCTTAAGCCCAAAAAGAGAATTTGGGGTGATTTAATCGGGAGCCAGCCTTTGCGGTCGGTTCCCTTTCGCTTATTAAGGACAGGCACGTTTGATAGAGCAGGCAAAATCGGCGATGAAAGACCTGGAAATCCTTCGTTCGGAACTGACGGCGGCGGTCAAGGGGGCCGCCCAACTGGACGAGCTCGAGCAAATCAGGGTTTTGGCGCTCGGCAAGAAAGGCCGGATCACGGAGTTGATGAAGGGCCTGGGCCGCATCGACGCCGATGCCCGCAAGGAAACCGGCCAGGCCCTGAACGCGCTCAAAAACGAAATCGCCGAAGCCATTGAGGCACGCAAGCGATCCTTGAGCGATTCCGAACTGGATGCCCAGCTTGCCGGCGATAAGGTGGATATTACCCTTCCCGTCAGGCCTGAAATCGATGGCCGGGTTCATCCCATCAGCCAGACCCTCGACGAGGTGGTAGCAATCCTGGGCGGAATGGGGCTTAGCGTTATGGAAGGCCCCGACATCGAGGACGACTGGCATAACTTCACGGCCTTGAACATCCCGCCCGACCACCCGGCGCGGCAGCAACACGACACTTTCTATCTTCCCGGCGGCGGCGAAGATGAACGTCTGGTGCTTCGCACCCATACGTCACCCGTTCAAGTCCGAACCATGATGGTAACCGAACCGCCGATCCGGGTCATCGTTCCGGGCCGTACCTACCGCTGTGATTACGACGCCACCCATTCCCCCATGTTCCATCAGGTTGAAGGGCTAGTAGTGGACGAGACCACCCACATGGGCCACCTGAAAGGGTGTCTGATAGAGTTCTGCCGGGCGTTTTTCGGCGTCGAGGACCTGCCCGTCCGTTTCCGGCCCAGTTATTTCCCGTTCACCGAACCCTCAGCCGAGGTGGATATCGGCTGCACCCGTGAAGGAGGAGAGTTTCGCATTGGCCATGGCGACGATTGGCTGGAAATCCTCGGTTGCGGCATGGTCAACCCGAAGGTTCTGGAGAACTGCAATATCGACTCGGCTAAATACCAGGGCTTTGCCTTTGGTCTCGGGATCGAACGCATGGCGATGCTGAAGTACGGCATTCCCGATCTGCGCACCTTCTTCGAATCGGACCTGAGGTGGCTTCGGCATTACGGGTTCAGCGCCTTGCAGGTTCCCAGCATGGTCGGGGGGCTTTAGGCCATGAAATTCACCTTCGGCTGGCTCAAGGAACATCTGGATACGAAAGCCACTCTGGATGACGTGGTCGACCGGTTGACCATGATCGGCCTCGAAGTCGGTCAGGTCCATAACCGCGCCCGTGGCCTGGAGGATTTTGTCGTCGGCCGGGTGGTCGAAGCGAAAAAACACCCGGACGCGGACAAGCTCTCGGTTTGCCGGGTGGATAACGGCACCGAAACTGTCGAGGTCGTTTGCGGCGCGCCCAACGCCCGGGCCGGGCTCGTTGGCGTTTTCGCGGCCTCGGGGTCCCATATTCCAGGAACCGGTATAACCTTGAAGCCGACGGAAATCAGGGGTGTTGTCTCCAACGGCATGCTGCTGTCCGAAAAGGAAATGGACCTCAGCGACGACCACGACGTTATCATCGAACTGCCCGAAGACGCTCCCCTCGGCACCCGGGCGGTGGACGTCATGGGGCTTGCCGATCCCATCATCGAAATCGAGATCACTCCCAACCGGGGGGACTGCCTAGGTGTCAGGGGCATCGCTCGCGACTTGGCGGCAGTCGGCGTCGGCTCGTTGACGTCGCTGGATACCACCGCCGTCTTCGGAAAATTCGAAAGCCCGATCAAGGTGTACCTGGATTTCAAGAAGGGGACAGAAGATGCGTGCCCTTATTTCGTTGGCCGTTTCATCCGTGGGGTCAAGAACACGGAAAGCCCGGGTTGGCTGAAAGAAAAGCTTAACGCTATCGGGCTCCGGCCGATCTCAGCGCTGGTCGATATCACCAACCTGGTGACCATGGATTTGGGAAGGCCGTTGCATGTATTTGATGCCGCCAAAGTAGACGGCGATATCCACGTAAGGCTCTCAAAAAAGGGAGAGAAACTTCTGGCGCTCGACGGCAAGGAATACGAACTGGACGGAGAAATGACAGTTATTGCCGACGACAAGGAAGCCGAAGCCTTGGGCGGGGTTATCGGTGGCGAGGTGTCGGGGTGTACGATCGGCACCCAGGATGTTTTTCTGGAATCCGCATACTTTGATCCCGTCCGCACAGCGATGACCGGGCGCAAGCTGAACATCTTGTCGGATGCCCGCTTCCGGTTCGAGCGCGGGGTCGATCCGGCATTCCTGGTCGATGGCATGGAAATCACGACGCGCATGGTGATGGAGATTTGCGGCGGTGAGCCCTCTGAACCTGTGATCGCGGGAAGCGAACCGGAATGGCAACGGGAGATCACGCTTCGGCCCAATCGAATTCAAACCTTCGGTGGCGTCAAGGTGCCGAAGAAAAAAATCACCCAAATCCTTTCGGCCCTCGGCTTCGAAGGGAAGGAAAAGAAGGGCGCGATCAGCGTCTCCGTGCCGTCATGGCGTGGCGATATCGTCGGCGAAGCCTGCCTGGTGGAAGAGGTCGTACGCATCTTTGGTTACGACAAAATCCCTACCGTTCCCATGGATGGCGGTGCGTCCCTGCCGGACCCGGCCCTTAGTCCCGATCAACGCCGCCGGGCCATGGCCCGGCGGTTGCTGGCCGGCCGTGGCTTGGTCGAAGCGGTGACTTATTCCTTCCTCGCCCGGTCGGAGGCCGAAATCTTCGGCGGCGTGCCTGAATCTCTCAAGTTAATCAATCCCATCAGCGCCGATATGGACGTCATGCGTCCCTCTTTGCTGCCCAATCTCATAGCCGCCACCGGCCGCAATGCCGCACGGGGGACGGCCGACGTGCAGTTGTTCGAGATCGGTCCCCAGTATTCCGGCGACACGCCTGAAGAACAGCACATCACGGCGGCGGGAATCCGCACCGGCGCCACTGGGGAGAGAAATTGGGCCGAGCCGCCTAGGCCCGTGGATGCGTTCGACGCCAAGGCCGATGCCTTGGCTGTGCTTAGCGGAGTCGGCATCGCCGTTGATAAGATCGAGGTCGTTGCAGAGGCGCCTGGTTGGTATCATCCGGGGTACAGCGGTGTCATGCGGCTGGGGCCGAAAACGGTGCTGGCTCATTTCGGCGAAATCCATCCTCGGGTGCTAGGAGAAATGGGCGTCAAGGGCCCCGTTGCCGGGTTCGAAATCCTTTTCGACAACCTTCCCAAACCCAAGGAACGGAAAAGCAAAGCCAAGCCTCATCTCGACCTTCCCCAGTTTCACGCCGTGGAGCGGGATTTTTCCTTTGTCGTCGATGAAAAGGTCCCCGCCGCCCAGGTTCTGGGCGCGGCACGCAGCGCCGACAAGAAATTGATTACCGGCGTTTCCCTGTTCGACGTTTTCCACGGCGGCAATTTGGGCGAGGGGAAGAAGTCCCTTGCGATCAACGTCACCTTGCAGCCTTTGAAAAAGACCCTGACCGATGCCGAGATCGACGCCGTCGCCGAATCAGTGGTGGCGAATGTAGAAAAGGCCACCGGAGGAGTACTCCGCGGGTGATCCCGCGAGCGCCGGCAATGCAACCGCTCGACGCCTTTTCAATCGACGACCGTCGCCGCATCAAGGGTATATTTGCCGACATCGACGATACCATTACCACCCGAGGCCGGCTGACCGCCGACGCATATGCGGCCCTAGAAAGGCTGCACCAAGGGGGGTTGATGGTGGTTCCCATTACCGGGCGCCCGGCGGGTTGGTGCGACCATATCGCCCGCATGTGGCCCGTCGATGGGGTGGTCGGGGAAAACGGCGCCTTTTACTTCCGCTACGATCACGACAAACACAAGTTTCAGAAACGGTTCTTAATTGCTGACGAGGAACGCGCTGCCAACCGCGAACAATACCGGACGCTGGCCGAAGACATCCTTCGCCAAGTGCCTGGCACGGCGCTGGCGTCGGATCAGCATTACCGCGAGGCTGATCTTGCGATCGATTATTGCGAGGACGTGAAGCGGCTTGATAACGCGGCAATCAACCACATCGTTGAGCTCATGCAATCCCAGGGGATGACGGCCAAGATCAGTTCCGTTCACGTCAACGGCTGGTTCGGCGATTACGACAAACTGACCATGACCCGGATCATGGTCGACGAATGCTTCGACATCGATCTGGAGGCCGAGAAGGAATCCTTCGTTTTTGTCGGCGATTCCCCTAACGACCAACCCATGTTTCGGTTCTTTCCCCATGCCGTCGGCGTCGCTAACATCGGGGATTTTGAAAATCGTTTGGAGGTGAAACCCGCCTATGTCACCGACAGCCTCGCCGGCGCCGGTTTGGCCGAGGTAGCGGCAGCGCTGATGGCGGCCCAGGACTGAGCCGGCGGCGAGAAAGTCAGGCTTTCACTGTATAGACCTTGGTTGTCGCCTCCCGCCCGCGCACCTGTTCAGGAAGATGGGTTTGAAAACGTTCGCCGAAGATAAAGATCGAACACTTTTCCCACATTGTGAGTTCCCCGTCCCCTACTAGGCGTTGGCAGGGCTGTCCTCGACTTCGCTGGCATGGATGACTTCTTTCACGGATTCGCAGGTGTTTTCCAGGTGGGTCTTGAGAATTCGGGCCAACCGTGGCCCGTCGCGACCGGAGAGCGCCTCCAGGATTTCTTCGTGTTCGGCCATGGCCTGGTTCCATCGTTTGTGCGACAGGTTGGCCTGGTAGCGGGCCATGCGGATACGCAACGCAAGCGTGGCATAGATGCTGCCCAGCGTTTCGTTACCCGCGGCTTCGAAGATCTTCCCATGGATGCGCTGATTGAGCTCGAAGTATTCGCCCAACTCCTGGCGTTTGTGATGGGAAGCCATCTGGTAATGGAGGGCGCGGACCTCGTCGATTTCGATGTCGGAAATCCGTTGACAGGCAATCTCACCCGCCAGCCCCTCCAACGTCCCCATGACCGGAAACATCTCGTCCACGTCGCCGGCCGTCAGCACCGCCACCCGGGCCCCCCGGTTGGGTAGTAGAACGAGGAGGTTTTCCGATGCCAGAACCTTCAAGGCCTCGCGAAGCGGAGTGCGCGAAATTGCTAACTGCTCGCATAGGCGTTTTTCGGGTACCCGCTGGCCACCCAGGAGTTCGCCGACCAGGATCATCCCACGGATGCGGCCGACGACCTCCTCATGGAGGGGCGACCCGGAACCGGTCGGGAGGCCCGAATCTTTAGCAGAAAGGGTCATCGTGGCCTCATATCGTGGGCTCCAACGCGCTTTCGAGAACCCGGACGGCATGCATGGCCACTCTTCCCGTGCCGTCACGAATTTGATGCCGGCAACTAGTGCCATTAGCGACCATGAGAGCGCTACCGGTGGCCGCACGCACGGCGGGCAACAGGTCACGTTCAGCCATTTTCATTGAAATATCGTAGTTGTCGGCGTCGTAGCCAAATGCTCCGGCCATGCCGCAACAGCCCGATTCGATGGTTTCGACCTCGAGCTCCGGCACCAGCCGCAATACCGTTTCCATTGAATTCATGACGGTAAAAGCCTTCTGATGGCAATGGCCGTGGACCAGGGCTCGGCCATCAGGCAATGACCTGAGATCGAGCGCCAGGGTCCCCGCGTCCTGTTCCCGGGCCAGGAATTCCTCGAACAGCAAGACGGCACCGGCAAGGCTTTTGGTTTCAGCGCCCGGCAACATCGCCTTGAATTCGTCGCGTAGGGTTAGAAGACACGACGGTTCCAGGCCAATCACCGGAACGCCCCTTTCGACGAAGGTTTTGAGCGCACTCAGCACCCGCCGGGCCTCTTTCTTCGCTTCGTCGACCAGTCCGGCGGCGAGGAACGTTCGTCCGCAGCAAAGGGGTCGGCAGCCGTCGGCGGCGCTGGGCAGGTGAACGCGATAACCGGCGGCTTCCAAGACCCTCAGCGCGGCGCGCGCGTTCTCGGGCTCGAAATAGGTGTTGAAGGTATCGGCCAGGAGCACCACTTCGCGGCCGGAGGTTTTGGGCGACGCCTCGTCGGCGCCAAACGAGTCCCGCCGCCAGGCCGGCAACCGGCGTTTTCGACTGAACCCGAGGAAAACCTCGCTCAGGACCGCTAATCCGGGAATGCGGTCGCGAAGATTGAGAACAGGGGCCAACCGCGACGCCAAAGGCGCATAGCGCGGTAAATAAGCAACCAACCGTTCAAAAAACCTGAGCCCGTGGCGTTTGTTGTAGTGATGGAGGAATTCCACCTTCATCTTTGCCATGTCGACGCCGGTCGGGCATTCCCGCTTGCAGCCCTTGCACCCGACGCAAAGCTTCATGGCCTCGTAAAGGTCGTCGGAGCCGAAAGCGTCGTCGCCGAGCTGCCCCGATAGGGCGAGGCGCAGCGTGTTGGCCCGCCCCCGGGTCAGGTGCTTCTCGTCTCCGGTGACGCGAAAAGAAGGGCACATCACGCCGGCATCCATTTTCCGGCAGGCGCCGTTGTTGTTGCACATCTCGACGGCACTCCCGAATCCGCCCCACTCGGACCAGTCGAACGCCGTTTCCATTGGCGGCACGTGATACCCGGGCTTGTAACGGAAAAGCGACCGGTCATCCATTTTCGGGGCGCGAACGATCTTTCCCGGGTTGAGAAGCCCCGCAGGGTCGAAGGCGTCTTTCACGTCTGCAAAGATCCGAATCATTCTGTCGCCGAACATGGGTTGATGAAATTCCGAGCGCACCAGGCCGTCCCCGTGTTCGCCCGAATGAGAGCCTTTGTATTGGCGCACCATGGCGAAGGTCTCTTCGGCGATGGCACGCATCTTGCCGACGTCGATCTCGGATTTCAGATTGAGGATGGGCCTGACATGAAGACAGCCGACGGACGCATGGGCATACCAGGTGCCAGTAGTGCCGTGCTTGCGGAACACTTCTGTCAAGCGGTCCGTGTAGTCGGCTAAATCCTCGAGCCGGACAGCGCAATCTTCGATGAAGGAGATGGGTTTTCCGTCCCCTTTCATGGACATCATGATGTTGAGGCCGGATTTGCGTACCTCCCAGATCGCCTTTTGGAAGTCAGGATCGATGACCTCGAGCACGGCGCCGGGGAAGCCCAACTCGCCCATCAGTTCAACCAGCCGCTTCAGGCTTCGAAGTTGGGCGTTCCTGTCTTCGCCAGCGAATTCGACCAGCAACAGGGCCTCGGGCGTGCCTTGGACGAACTTGTCCACGATAGAGCGGAACATCGGGATGTCGCGGGAAAGCTCTATCATCGTCCGGTCCACCAGCTCGACGGCCGCCGGGTCCAGTTCAACGATGTGACAGGTCGATTCCATGGCCTGGTGGAAGTCCGAGAAATGACAGACACCCAAGACCTTGTGGGCGGGCAGGGGCTGCAAATCGATCTGGATGCGGGTCGAAAAAGCGAGCGTTCCCTCCGAACCCACCAACAGGTGCGCCAAATTGGGGTGTCTCGCCGGCGGCTGGGTGGTGGCGTCGGCCCATTTCCCCCGCTTGGCGCCCCCTGGCACTAGGGCATCGATGTTGTAGCCGCCGACGCGGCGCATCAGGTCGGGGAACCTTTCGGTGATCTCGCCCGCTTCCCGGTGGCCGAGGTCAAGCAAGTCGGCGACGAGGGTCTGTTGGCTGGGCGTCAGCGAGGCCCTGGCCACGTTATCGGAGACCTCGTCGAACAGCATGGCCTCTCCGTTCATCAGCACCGCCTCGATCGCGCGCACATTATCCCGCATGGTGCCGTAGCGAATGGACCTGGCCCCGCAACTGTTGTTGCCGGCCATGCCGCCGAGAGTGGCGCGGCTGGAAGTGGAGACATCAACCGAAAACCAGAGGCCATGAGGCCTGAGGAAGGCGTTCAGCTGATCGAGGACGAGGCCCGGTTGGACCCAGGCGGTTCGCGCCTCGGCATCGAAATCGAGAATCCGGTTCAGGTGCTTGGAAACGTCGACGACGACAGCCTCGGCCACCGTCTGGCCGCATTGCGAAGTGCCGCCGCCCCGGGGTAGAACCGGCACCCCTTCGTCGGCGGCGATTTCGATGACGCAGGCGATGTCCCGATCCGTCTTCGGCACGACGACGCCGATGGGCTCGATCTGGTAATGGGAGGCGTCCGTCGAGTAGCGCCCACGGCTGGACGGATCGAACATCACTTCGCCTTCGATCTCGCGGTCAAGGCGCTTAGCCAGCGCGCTGTCGCCGATGGGGGTGTCCTTGGTGGCTGGACCTCTGCGTTGGGCGGCCATAATATAAAACCGGGTCTTTGCTTTTCCTTGATGAGCTGCTGTCGTTGGTACGATCATAACTTTTTGCATTCAAAACACAATAAGGTCCCTTTCCCTATGAATAATCAAAGCCATCAAGGCACCAGATTCAAAATCCTGTAGGTAGAATTAGTTATATTTTTCAATATACTAATACTAAATTATCTTAGCAACTAATGTTTAAAATAAAGATTGTTGTTTGAAGATTAAATTGTATGCATAATTTAAAACTGGCTGAAAACAAATCAAAATTGGCCCAATTCCATTCGCCCGCCCGTGGGCCATAAAAGACCTGCACGGGCGACCAGGGAGGGAGAAAACTCCATGTCTTTCAGAAGCGGCCGCCATTTTTTGCAGATTCCGGGGCCAAGCAATGTTCCTGACCGCATTCTCCGTGCCATCAATCGGCCTACGATGGACCACCGGGGGCCGGAATTCGGCCGTTTCACGCTCGGTGTTCTCGAGCGCCTCCAACAGGTTTTCAAGACCAAAGGCCCGGTCATTCCCTATCCATCGTCGGGAACCGGCGCCTGGGAAGCGGCGCTGGTCAATACGCTGTCGCCCGGCGACAAGGTGCTGATGTTCGAAACCGGGCAGTTCGCGGTCCTCTGGCAGGGCCTGGCCGAGCGATTGGGCCTCGAGGCTGATATGGTCCCCGGCGACTGGCGCCACGGGGTTTCCGCCACTGATGTTGAATCCAGATTAAGCGAGGACAAGGATCACCAGTTCAAGGCGATCTGCATCGTCCACAACGAGACCTCCACCGGCGTAACATCGAACATCGCCGCTATACGCAAGGCCATTGATGCGGCGAGTCACCCGGCGCTGCTGTTTGTTGACACCATCTCGTCTCTGGCTTCCATCGACTACCGCCATGACGAATGGGGAGTCGACGTCACCGTGGGCTGTTCCCAGAAAGGCCTGATGCTGCCGCCGGGACTCGGCTTCAATGCCGTCAGCGACAAAGCCTTGGCCGCCGCCGAGACGGCGGGGCTGCCGAACTCTTATTGGGATTGGCAGGCCATGTTATCCAACAACACTAACGGATTCTTCCCCTACACGCCTTCCACCAACCTGCTTTACGGTTTGGACGAGGCGTTGAACATGCTGTTCAGGGAAGGCCTAGACAATGTCTTCGCCCGCCATAACAGGATAGCCGAGGCGACGCGCCGCGCCGTCCGCGCCTGGGGCCTGGAGATCCTGTGCCTAATCCCGGACGAGTATTCGCCTGTGCTGACCGCCGTTTTAATGCCCGAAGACCATGACGCCGACGCGCTGCGTGCCGTTATTCTGGAGCGTTTCGACATGTCGCTGGGCACCGGCCTCGGCAAGGTCAAGGGTAAGGTCTTCCGCATCGGCCACCTCGGTGATTTCAACGACCTGATGATGGCTGGCACGCTAGCCGGGGTCGAAATGGGCCTTGGGCTTGCCGGTGTGCCTCACCAGAAAGGCGGGGTCAACGCCGCCCTCGAATATCTTGCCGATCCCGATGCCTCCGCCGCCGATACGCCAGCCAGGGCGTCGGCGTGAGCGCGCGCCCGAAAAGCCGCCCGAAAAGCAGGATGAATCCCCGATGACTGAAACTGTCCTGGTCAAGCGCGACGGTGACGTCGCGACGGTGATCCTCAACCGTCCGGAAAAGCTTAATGCCATTTCCATGCAAATGTGGACGCGGCTGGAAGGGGTCGCCCACGAACTTTCATCCGATAATGAGATCCGCTGCATCGTTTTACGCGGAGCTGGGGACAAGGCCTTTAGTCCGGGCGCCGATATTTCCGAATTTTCCGAACATCGCGCTACCGCCGAACAGGCGGAAGCCTATGGAAAGCTCGTTCACGGAGCCACCGGGGCCCTCAGCAACTGCCCCATACCCACGGTGGCCATGATCAAGGGAATCTGTGTTGGTGGCGGCATGGAAGTGGCCAGCCTTTGCGACATCCGAATTTGCGGGGAATCGAGCCGTTTCGGCGCCCCCGTCAGCAAGCTCGGCCTGGTAATGGCGTACCCTGAAATCAGTTCCCTTCGTGATCTTGTCGGTCCTCAGGTGGCTCTGGAGATCCTTCTCGAAGCGCGGATCTTCAATGCCGCCGAAGCGCTGCAAAAGGGCCTCGTCAGCCGAATTGTCCCCGACGACGAGGTGGAAGCGGAAGTTATGGCGACGGCTCGGCGAATCGCCGACGGCGCCCCCTTGGTTCACCGCTGGCACAAGAAGTTCCTGGAAAGACTTGCTGACCCCACGCCGTTGACCGAAGACGAGAAAAAGGAAGGCTATGCCTGCTACGACACTGAGGATTTTAAGACCGGCACCATGGCTTTCCTGGGGAAGAAAAAGCCGGAATTCAAAGGACGTTGATCGTGAGCGCTAAGAGCGGCGGTCCTCTTGCGGGCGTCAAGGTCATAGAATTGGCACACATCATGGCCGGGCCTGTTTGCGGCTTGATGCTGGCTGACATGGGCGCCGACGTTATCAAGGTCGAAAAGATCCCGGGTGGCGACGATTCTAGACACTTCCTCCCCCCCGACATCAATGGCGAATCCGCCGCCTTCATGATGATGAACCGCAACAAACGCGGAATCGGCCTTAACCTGAAGGACGACGCCGGAAAGGCCGTATTGCTCAGACTCCTGAAAACTGCCGATGTGGTCACCGAGAATTACCGGGCCGGCACGATGGAACAGCTGGGATTGGGGTACGAAGTTCTCTCTGAAGACTACCCAGGCCTGATTTATTGCGCCATTTCCGGTTTTGGCCGCACAGGGCCCTATGCGGAACGAGGCGGTTTTGATCTCATCGCCCAGGGCATGAGCGGGCTGATGAGCATCACCGGCGAGGGCCCTGACCGGCAGCCAGTCAAGATGGGCGCTCCCATCACCGACATCACGGCCGGCATCTTGGGCGCCATGGCTGTGGCCGCCGCCTATGCCCACAAGCTCAAGACCGGCGAGGGGCAAAAGATCGACACCTCTTTGTTCGAAGCTGGAATCGTTCACACTTACTGGCAATCGGCGATCGGCCTTGCTACCGGCGTCCCTCCCGGTCCCATGGGATCGGCCCATCCGTTGAACGCGCCCTACCAATCGTTCAAGACCCGGGACGGTTGGATCAATCTTGGCGCCGCCAACCAGAAAAACTGGCTTCGGCTGTTGGAGGTCCTGGAGGTGTCTGAGCTGGCTGAAGACCCCCGCTTCACCGAAAACACGGACCGCATGGCACACCTTGAGGAACTGGTTGAATCGTTGAATAAAATCTTCATCGAACACTCGACGGAAGGCTGGCTCCAGCGGCTCGAAGTAGCGGGGGTTCCCGCTGGCCCCGTCCTCAATGTCAACGAAATGCACAAAGACCCCCATGCTTTGGCCCGCGACATGATTGTCGAGGTCGATCATAACCGGCTGGGCCCCGTTAAGACACTCGGCCTGCCGGTCAAGTTTTCGAAAACGCCCGGCAAGGTCGCAATGGGGGCGCCGGTCTATGGCCAGCATACCCGGGAGGTGCTGGCGGAATACGGCTATGATGAAGAGAAAATCGACGAGTTGATTGCCAAGGGCACGGTGGCGACGGCCGATTGACGAATGAAACGGCGCGTTAGGACTTGGCCCCGCTCAACGCCCTATCGTGCTGTTGATTCGGTCTTCGACGGAAATTTCCAGAATCGACACAATATCCAGGTCGCGGTCCTCAAAGACGTTACCGTCCGGCCCCTCGGTGATCTACAGCCTGAGGGGCGCTTCGATCTCGGATGCCTCGCTGGCCTTCAATAAGCGAACGGCAAAATGGGGATTGTAAATTATGATTACCGTATTGCCGGGGATGGTCACGCCGATGGACTTGGCGCTACAGGTGGCGCACGCATTTCCGACGATGCCCATTTTGTTGGCCTTGATGACGGTCGTGAGCTTTTTGACGAAAGCGTCAAACGGTTAACCCGTATCGACGATCTTGGTGCCCGAATAAGGGGTGAGGTTTTCGGCCCCGACCGGCATGGCCGCCAGAACAATAAAAAGACTGAATAAAACCAGACGCGTGAACCGTCCTTCAAGTTTTCAACCAAACGGATATCGGAAAAACATAACGTATGCCCGGGGGCGGTCAAATAACGCTATCGTAATAATCGAGATCACCTCAAGGCGTCATGGTGAACGTGAGCGATTTCTGGGTGCCGCCGCGGATGAAGGTAATGTCGAAGAAATCGCCAGGCCGGAACATGTGTAGGGCGCTTGGCAGGTCGCTGGCGCGCCTGACCGGGCGGGCGCCGACAGCGGTGATGATGTCGCCCACTTGAAGCCCCGCCCCAAAGGCGGCCCCGCCTCGGGCAATGCGATCGATGGCCGCGCCTCCCGTCGTTTCCCGCTCCTCCTCGGACAGGTCACGGACGCTCAACCCCGGCATGCCGCGGATGACCCGGCCGTGATCCTTGAGGTCGCGGACCACCCTCAACACAAGTTTCAAAGACGCGGCGAAATTGACGCCGATATTGGAATCGCTGTCCTTGGTGAAAATCGCTGAAACAAGACCGACCAAGCGGCCATCGCCATCAATAAGCGCGCCGCCGGAACCGCCGGGATTGACGACAGCGTCGGTTTGAATGAAATCCTCGATTTCGTTAAATCCGGTTCCCGTGCGGTTGAGCGCCGACGCGACGCCGCAAGTAACCGAGAGCCCCAACCCGAACTGATTGCCGATGGCGCAAACGCGATCTCCTAATGCTGGTTCCGGTCCGAGAGACGGCACAGGCAGGTCGATGGGGGCCTTGATCAGCGCAATGTCGGTTATCGCGTCTCGGCCGACAATTTCGGCAGCGAAAATACGCCCGTCGTTAAGCCTGACTTTTATCTTTTTGGCGTGCCCAATGACGTGGTCGTTTGTCGCCAGATATCCGCCCGGAAAAATAGCGACGGCAGTCCCTTCCGGTTCTTTGGGACGGCTTTCGGCCCCGGGCCATTTCGGCAGCAGGCTGACCACGGATTTAATGACTTCAGCCGAAAAGTCACCTCCCGGCGACGGCCATGGGTAAATGACCGACGCCGTCAGACATAGGACCGGCGTCAAGGCCCACAATTTTTGGATAAGTGTTCCGGAACGGCGTTGCATTTTCTCATTGGCCCTGATGCTCTAAAACAGGATTAGCCGCTTTTGCTTCAAGACGCAAAGCTCCGCACGGTATATATATTTGACATTCAAAAGCGAATTAAAGGAAACCCCGCCTGTGTCGCTATCCGATTTTCCCCGTGTTTCCCTGGCCCATACGCCGACGCCGTTGGAAGCCATGCCGAACCTCACCCGGTTGCTGGATGGACCGGCGCTGGTGGTGAAGCGGGATGACTGCACCGGCCTTGCCATGGGCGGCAACAAGGTTCGTCAACTCGAATTCTATTTTGGCGAGGCCCAAGCCCAAGGCGCCGATACGGTCATTATCACTGGCGCCGTGCAGTCTAATTTCGTGCGCCAGACGGCCGCAGCCGCGGCGAAACTGGGTATGGGCTGCGAGATTCAGTTGGAACACCGGGTACCGGCGACGGCGCCCGAATACGAAACTTCGGGAAACGTGCTGTTGTGCCGTCTGCTCGGCGCCGGGATACAAACCTACCCGGAAGGCGAGGACGAGGCTGACGCCGACCGGGAGCTTGAAGAAATTGCCGAGCGCATCCGTGCCGACGGAGGCACACCATACGTTATCCATCTGTCGCTTGGCTATCCGCCCTTGGGCGCATTGGGTTATGTGGTGGGGGCGGGGGAAATCCTCGATCAGGTCGTCGAACAAGGCCTTAATATCGACGCCATCGTGTTGCCATCAGGAAGCGCCGCCACCCACTCAGGCATTCTTGTCGGACTCAGGAGCCGCAAAAGCGACATCAAGGTCATCGGCATTTGCGTCAGACGGTATAGGGATTTGCAGTTCCAAAGGGTCTTGCACCAAGCCCGGTCTACAGCCGAACTCGCCGGGTGTCCGGACGTCGTGTCCGAGGACGACATCCACGTCACCGACGACTATTTGGGTCCCGGGTACGGCCAGGCGACGCCGGGAATGATGGAGGCGATTACGCTGGCGGCTCGCGAGGAAGGGTTGTTGCTGGACCCGGTCTACACGGGAAAGTCCATGGCCGGACTTATCGGGCTCGTGCGCTCGGGGGCCTTTACGGCCGAACAGACGGTATTGTACCTGCATACGGGCGGCACTCCGGCGTTATTCGGATACGCTTCCATGTTCGACGGTCTATGAAATTTCCCCGCACCATCCGTCTCGACGTCTCGGACGAGAACTCATTCCCCCTTGCCGCCAAGCCGGAGGAATGGGCGGTGACAGGAACCTTCGCCTTTGCCGATGCGGATCCGTCTGGGTTTTCCAACAAGGAACAGTTGGCGTTCAAAAACGGTTGGCTTGGCACCGAAAGCTTCGGCCGGGCAACCTTCGTTCAGGTCTCGGTCATCCCGGACGAGCAGTTCGAGGAGACGGTGCGCCGCTTGGCTGCTCAATTTCATGACCGTTACGGCGCGCCGGATATGCTTGCCGCCGTCGAGGCGGCCAGACAAGAAGCCAAATACACGGCGGATCTTTGCGATCATCCCGTCGCCACCTTGTTGGCCATCGAACGGGAATTCACGGACGAAGGCGTGATTGAGCGGATTCGAGTGATACCGAAAAAGGACGAAGGCTCCCACGCAAAAATCTGGTCGGTCGTTGAGGACGAGGTTTGAGGGTTGTGTTAGCCGAAAACCCTGCCGCGCTTTTTTGTATACGGTTGAAGCTGCATTTTTCTGGCCCTTAGTCCCCGGACTCTTGAGGCCATTCAAAGCCCAACCGAAGGTCCGCTAAGGGCCACAAGCAGAAATTAATCACTGCCACCAATTATGTCTGCTTTTAGGGGTGAAGCGGACGGAAAACAACTGCCCTTAGAATATTGGCTCCTAGCCATAAGCGAACATTGAAGGTTGGGAACTCTGTCTAACTTGAGGTCTAGAGAACTAATTTACCTTCACAGGGAACGAGTGTTTAAATCCTAACTTCTCCGTCAAGTTTTTTGAATTTCAAAGGTGAACCCCAATTTTTCTTGGTGTTTTCTCTGCTCCGTTTTGTGAGAGATCCTAAACTTTCGGTACCTGCGCCACGTCATCCTTCCCCGCCACCGATGGGGGACTTTTCCGGCACCCCAAATTAACATACGTGTTATATATCATACGTCCATCAAAGGGCGATAAAGGAGGCGGCATTGACCGACAAAGAGGAAAAAAAGAAACGCACGATCACCGAAATCTTTGAGTCCAAGAAAACTGGGGAAAAGATGGTCTATATGTCGGTGCCCGATTATACGTCGGCACAATGGGCGGAGTTGGCGGGCGTCGACGTTGCCGTGGTCGGCGACAGCCTGGCGATGATCGCCCATGGACACCCAAACACCATCCCCGCCACCATGGACATGATGGTGTTGCACAGCCAAGCGGTGCGCCGTGGAGCGCCGAACACTTTCGTCCTCGGCTGCATGCCGTACCAGAGCTACAACACCGTCGAACGGGCCCTGGCCAACGCAACACGATTCATGCAGGACGCAGGCTCGGACGCAGTCAAGCCGCAAGGCGGCAAGAGCCAGGCCCACATCCTGAAAGCGCTGGTTGATGCGGGGATTCCGACCGCCTCGCACATTGGGCTTACGCCCCATACGGTCGCCATGTTCGGTGGCTTCAAGATTCAAGGGCGCACCGCGGAAGCGGCAATGAAAATTCTGGAAGACGCCTTCGCCATCCAGGACGCCGGCTGTTTCATGCTGGAGTTCGAAGCGGTGCCGGCGAAGATCGCCACACTGATTTCCCAGCAACTTGAAATTCCGACCATCGGCATCGGCGCCGGTGTGGGTACGGACGGGCAAATTCTTCTCTGCTACGACTTACTGGGCGTGTTTACCGATTTTAAGCCGAAGTTCACCAAGCGCTACGCCAAGCTAACCGAGGTCGCCGTCGGCGGCATCTCGGAATACGTACGCGAGGTCAAGGAAGGCGAATTTCCCGACGACGACCACAGTTATGGCGTCGACGAGGCGGAATACGAGAAGTTCGCGGCCATGGTGGAAAAGCGCAAACAGATTTAATCGGCTATAAAGGGACGCTCCGCTTCAACGGGCCGAGGATTGCCGGATGGCGCAACCAAAGAAAAAATCATCCAACACCGTAATCGACGGTGGTGACGTGGCCACGAGCCTGACCGACAGGGCCTACGCGGTCATCGAGGAGATGATTGTCACGCTTCAATTTAAACCGGGAGCGGTTCTATCGGAAACGGCCCTTTCCAAACGGTTGGAGATCGGCCGCACGCCGATCCGCGAAGCCTTGCAGCGCCTTTCGCGCGAAGGACTCGTCGTTATCCTGCCGCGCAAGGGAATCCTGGTGTCCGAGATCAATCCCCGAAGCCAGTTGCTACTGCTTGAAGTCCGCAGGGAGCTGGAACGCCTTCTCGCCCGCACCGGCTCGATCCGTTGCACCGAGGACGAACGCCGGCAGTTCTTCGACATCGCCGACGGCATGGAGCAGGCGGCCCGCAACAACGACGATATTAACTTCATGCGCTTGGACGACGCCTTGAACCGGCTCGTCGCGGAATCCGCTCACAACGACTATGCCGCCCGCGCCATCGGTCTGATGAACGGGCTATCGCGCCGATTTTGGTATATGCATTACAAGGAAGCCGCCGATCTGCCGTTGGCGGCCCGGCTCCACGCCGAACTGGCGCGCCGGATCGCCGAGGGCGACCCCGAAGGCGCCGCCGCC
>CAZQZB010000021.1:0-34496 GCA_964597695.1 uncultured Thalassospiraceae bacterium
CCCAATTATACAGGTGCACTTGCGGATTGAGTGACGGCCCGTCGGTCTTGATTCGGTGGATAATGTCCTTGAACAGGCCGAATTTCATCAGTCCGGCGTCTGGCGGCGCCAAGACGATATCATTGGGCGTGAAGTTCCCCCGTGGGCAAGATGGGCAGCGCAGGTTGCACGCGCCAACAATATCGACCCAATAAGTGAACGTTTTGGAAGATTTTTTATTCAAGGCCTTGTTCGGTGGTTAATAAACCGGAGCGGGGTATTGATGACCCATATCACGCGGTTTGATAACAGGCGTCGCAGCCCCATTAAAACAAAAATCTCACCCCATAAGTTTTTATTTTTCGTCGACATTTCAACTCTTTTTCGGCTTTTTATCGAAGTAACTCCTTTTACGATCGCTCGTTCCATCGGTGTTTATGGTCTGGAATTTCTCTTCACCGTAACCTCTCGACCTTAGGTGGGTACCGTCAAGTCTCTACACTTTCCCCGTTCCGGGGCTTAGCTCGGGATTAGCATTAGCAGCACTGGATGCTTTCCACGAATTTGACACCTGAACTTACCAAGTTCACTAGCAAGGAGCCCTTACGAAGTCTGGCGCATCAACCAATTTCACTACAGTCGCCCGTGGTCGTATGATCGTGCGTTATGGCCGCCACATCATACCCCCGGCCATTCACCCGTCAACCAGTGTCCGCGCTGCCGGTTACATGTTCTCCAGGCGTTTGTTGAGGACTTCTTCTACGGCGCCGATGAATTTCGGAAACAGGCGCTTGCGCTGCACGATGCCGGCCAGGTGCAGGATCTTGACGCGGTCGAAGTCGGCGGGGGTGTCCTGATAATTGAAATAGCAATTATAGACGTTGTTCTCGATAGTGCGGATTTTAACCTTTCGGCCTTCGAAGGTCAGCGTGTTCAGACCCAGGCCGTCGAATAACTTGGCATCCTTGGCCTTGACCAACCGGTTAACGGCGGCCAGCTCGCGCAGCACTTCGTCGTTCCTCTCGATCGCCGCGTACCATTCGCTCAGGAAAGCGTCGCGCGCGTCGCCCGACCCGTTGAAGCCCATGACTCCGGTGCTGAGCCCGTGGCAGTTGTTGTAGTCCCAATCGTGTATTGCCGGATCGATCATGGGCAGGATGACGTCCGGATCGCCGTCGAAAACCTCATCGATCCTGTCTACCAGATAGGCGTCGGCGTCGAGCAGGAAGAAGGGCTTGCCGGCCAGCCTCTGGGAGCAGTCCTGCATGTTATACGACTTATGCATGAGCATGTTCTCGTAGCGGATGCCCCTTTCCACCACCTTTCGGGCAATCCGGGAATGGGGGAAGCGCTTCAGGAAGAATTTGTTGAACCGGCGGGAAAAGGTGCCGTCCTGCCTGGAATTGACCGACTTTCCGATCTCGATTTGGCGTTTCTCGTTGTAGATTTCCATCAGCGGCCAAGTGTCCTTGACCCGGTCGGCCCAATCGATCACCTCGACCTTCTTGGGAAAGACCGTATCGCTCCGCCCGCCGTCGCCGTCTCCCCAGTCATAGACGACGACATCTGCCTCTGGATAAACACGGCGGAGAAGCTCGATGTTCTTCAGGATCATGAAGTGATAATCCGCCGTTCCGATATAGAGGAACGTCTGGCCGTCTTTCCATGTTTCGGTCATCGCCATGGGTCTCCAATTATCAAAATATCCCCGCACCTAGCCTTTAATTTCAATTGCGCGAGCGTCGCCGCTAATCACCCATATCAACAGGTCGAAATCGGCTCAGCAGTCATTCCCGCCGTCTTGGTCGGCCGAAGGATGTTGTCACGTTCCAGACCGGTGACAGTCCGGCGTCAGAAGAATCCTTAGAACTAGGAATTTCCGGTTTCAGGCGGGGAACAATATTGTTTCAAACGCAGCTCCGATTCGCTTCGCCAACGGGGGTTCCATGCGCGTCTCTCCATGTGTGCTTCAACTAAATAATTCGTAGCACAATCATTCTCGGGCCACACTGAATATCGGGACCAACTAGGCAACGCGAGATCACCGGGAGAGAGGAATGTTTTCAATAGGCCGGTGTTTGGATAAAGTTTGTTGCCGCCAATGTGCGCCGGGGAAGGAACATGGAATTCGAAGAGCCCGAGGATTTCTACAAGCTCTATGCTGCCTTCAAACACTACCAAACGCCGGTGTTGAAAAACAAACACATGCGTTGGTACGACCGTGAATTTTGGTTGCCCACCCGTTGCACGTCCGAAACCTCGGTTCTGGAAATCGGTTCGGGGACCGGTGAGTTCCTGGCTTATCTGAAACGTAAGAATGTCGGCCGGTTCCTGGGAATCGAACGGGACAATGATGCTGTCGCCGTCATGGAAGCCGGTTTGGAAGGGCACGTCCACGTGGGGGACGTGTGGGCGTTCCTGGAGGGCACGTCCGAGGCGCCTTTTGACCGGGTGGCCATGCTCGACGTTCTGGAACATTTTTCCGTTGCCGAAGGGGTGCGCCTGTTGGAAAAGATCAAGGGCGTTCTTCAGCCCGGCGGCTTGGTCGTCGCTCGGGTGCCCAATATGGGGTCGCCTTGGGGCGGAATTCACCAATTTGCCGACCTTACTCACAAAAGCGCCTATACAGCCACCAGCCTGGAACAACTTGGTTCAGCGGCCGGTTACAAGGCGCTAGTTTTCCTGCCGCAGCGCCGCGGCAGTCCGTTCCGGCGCTTGGCTGAAGACTGCCTGCACGGGTTGCTGTCGAGGATTCTCACCACCACGCCCATCGTCTGGACGCCCAACATCATCGTGGTTTGGCAACCGAATAAAGACGGCGAAGAGAAATAAGAAAATTAAGAGGATTTAAGCCGGGAACCTAGACCACCTTGCCGTGGCAGCGTTTGTATTTCTTGCCCGAACCGCAGGGACAGGTAGCGTTGCGTGATACCCGGCCCCAGGTGGACGGGTCATCGGGATTCACCGATTCGGCCGCCTGGCGCCGCATGACCGGGGCCAGAGGCAGAAACTCGTTCAAATCCTCGGCGGCGGCGAAAGCCTCCTCGCCAATGAAAGTCGGATCCTGGCGCAATTCCGTCATCTGTGGTGCGGGCCGCTCGAACAGGTCGTCCTCGTCGCCGGTAATTTGCAACTCCACATGAGACAAGACCTGAGTCACCCGGTCACGCAGGCTGGTCAGCATATCTTCAAACAGGTTGAAGGCTTCGTGCTTGTATTCGTTCAACGGATCGCGCTGGCCATAGGCGCGGAGCCCGATGCCCTGGCGCAGGTGGTCGAGGGTCAGCAAATGTTCCTTCCACAACTGATCCAACAACTGCAATAGCAGACTTTTCTCGACGCCCTGCATGACCTCGGGTCCGTATCGGTCCAATTTTTCCGCCGTTTGGCGTTCGGTGACCTCGATGAGACGTTCCCGGATTTCCGAATCGGCGATGCCTTCTTCCTCGCCCCATTCGGCGACCGGCAGATCAAGCCCGAACAGCCGCAGGACCTCTTCGTGCAACGCAGCCATGTCCCACTGTTCCGCGTAAGCCTTTTCCGGGATGCACTCGGAGACCAGATCGTCGATGACCTGGCGGCGCATGTCAGTGACGTCCTCGGTGACATTATCGGTCGCCATCAATTCCTTGCGCTGCTCGTAGATAACGCCCCGTTGAGCGTTCATGACGTCGTCGAATTTTAGTAGGTTCTTGCGGATTTCGAAGTTGCGGGCCTCGACCTTCTGTTGGGCTTTTTCCAGCGCCTTATTGACCCAGGGATGGATGATCGCCTCCCCTTCCTCGAGCCCGAGCTTCTGGAGCATGCCATCGATGCGCTCGGAGCCGAATATCCGCATCAGGTCGTCTTCCAGAGAAAGGAAGAACTTGGATGTGCCGGGGTCGCCCTGGCGTCCCGACCGGCCGCGGAGTTGGTTGTCGATGCGGCGACTTTCATGGCGTTCCGTGCCGAACACGAACAGTCCCCCGGCATCAATGACGATTTTCTTTTTCGCCGCCACCTCGGCTCGGAGGCGCTCGGCGGCCTTGTTCCAGGCGTCCGAACCCCTGGGTTCGTTAATCTCGTGGGTGATAAGCATTTCCACATTACCGCCGAGCTGAATGTCGGTGCCGCGCCCGGCCATGTTGGTGGCGATGGTGACTCCGCCCGGCACCCCGGCCTGGGCAATGATTTGGGCCTCCTGCTCATGGTAGCGGGCGTTGAGGACGTTGTGGGGGATGTTCTTCTTCTTCAACAGCGCCGACAGGTGTTCGGACTTTTCGATGCTGATGGTCCCGACTAGGACCGGCTGTAGGGAAGCTTGGCAGTCGGAAATCAGCCCGATGATGGCGGCGTCCTTCTCGCCCGCCGTGCGATAGACCTCGTCATCAAAATCGTCACGGGCGCAGGGCAAATTCGTCGGCACCTCGATCACCTCTAGGCCGTAAATTTCAGAGAATTCACCGGCTTCGGTCATTGCCGTGCCGGTCATCCCCGCAAGTTTTGGGTAAAGGCGAAAATAATTTTGAAACGTGATCGAGGCCAGCGTCTGGTTCTCGTATTGGACCCTGACCTCTTCCTTGGCCTCCAAGGCTTGGTGCAGCCCTTCCGAGAATCGGCGGCCTTCCATCATTCGGCCGGTAAATTCGTCGATAATAATGACCTTGTTGTCCTTGACGATGTAATCCGTGTCGCGGGCAAAAAGATGGTGGGCGCGTAGCGCCTGGTTGACGTGGTGGACCAGTGAAACGTTGGTCAGGTCATAGAGGTTTCCTTCGGTAATGAGCCCGGCATCCCGCAACAGGTTTTCGACTTTCTCGGTGCCGCCCTCGGTGAAGGTCACGGCGCGCATCTTTTCGTCTTTTTCGTAATCCTCGGGTTTCAGCTTCGGGAGCAGCTTGTCGATGGCGATATAAAGGTCCGAAACATCCTCTGTCGGGCCGGAGATGATTAGCGGCGTTCGCGCCTCGTCTATCAGGATGCTGTCCACTTCGTCGACAATGGCATAGGAAAACGGTCGCTGAACCATTTCCTCCAACCCGAACTTCATGTTGTCGCGGAGATAATCGAAGCCGAGTTCGTTGTTGGTGGCATAGGTCACGTCGCAGGCGTAGGCGGCCATGCGCTCGGCATCGTCCAGGCCGTGCTGGATGACGCCGACAGAAAGTCCCAGAAGCTTGTAAATGCCCCCCATCCATTCTGAATCGCGCTGGGCCAGGTAATCGTTGACGGTAACCAGATGTACGCCTTCTTCACGGAGCGCGTTCAGATAGATCGGCATGGTGGAGACCAAGGTCTTGCCTTCGCCGGTCTTCATCTCGGAAATCATGCCTCGGTGAAGTACAATGCCGCCTAGAAGCTGAACATCGAAAGGGCGCTCGCCGAGGGTGCGTTTCGCCGCCTCGCGGGCGGTGGCGAAGGCGTCGACCAACAGGTCGTCAAGATCCTCGCCGCCCTTCAGCCGCTCCTTGAGCCACGGCGTGCGGGCGCCGAGGTCTTCGTCGCTAAGCGCTTCCAAGGACGGCTCGAGCACGTTGATGGCGTCGACGTCTTTGCCCAGCTCGCGGAGAAAGCGCTCGTTGGCGGAGCCAAACAAGCGCTTGGCGATGGTTTCGAACATTCAGGTACACCTAGGGATCGGCAAAGATAAAAACGGCTGGCAGGTTATCAAAAATGTCCAGCCAAACCGGTAAAAAAGTCCGAGGAAGAGGACAAACAGATAAAGTCCCTATAACCCTGTGTCAATGCAGGGCGGGGGAGTAGGGACCGCAGGTTTAAGGATGGTGCAGGGGCAGTTGGGGTTTTGCAACGAGGGCGCGTTCGGGTGGGCACTTGAGGGTAACCGTCGTGCCGACGCCAGGCCCCTCTCCAGCGACAGTTCACCGCCGTGCAATCTTTAATTGATGGCCGGGCTGGAACCAGGGCTGGATAGGGACTTATGAGCGGCCCCGGTCTTGTTCTCAATCGGGCGATGTGCTTTATGCCCTTGATTAATGTATCGCCGTCCACGGGGGACCGGCGCTGAAAGGAAAATTAGCCATGTTGCCCCGCCTAGCGGCCGCCACGGTGGCCCTTTTTATGGCTGCCTCCGGCTTCAAAACGGTGTTTGCTGCAGAAGACCCGGTGGTTGCCACGGTAAACGGCGTCGAAATCCACCTGACCCATGTCAAGGATGCATATCAGCGCTTGCCGGCGCAGTATCGGCAGGCACCCTTCGAGGCCATTTTCTCCGGCCTAGTCAACAGGCTCATCGACACCAAGCTGGGGGCCGAAGACGCTAGGCGGCAGAAGGTGTCCGACGAACCGGAATTCAAGGTGCAGATGGCCCGCATCGAGGAGCAGGTTCTGCAGCGGATCATGCTTTCCAGGGCCATGAAGGCGAGTGTCACAGACGCCGATGTCAGGGCACGCTATGAAACCATGATCAAGGGAATGACCGATAACGAGCAGATCCAAGCTCGCCACATCCTGTTGAAAACCGAAGACGCTGCCAAAGCGGTCATCGCCGATCTGAAAAAAGGCAGGGATTTTGCCGCCTTGGCCCGGGAGCGGTCGACCGGCCCGTCGGCGTCCGAGGGCGGCAATCTCGGCTTCTTCGGCAAGGGGCAGATGTTGCCGGCGTTCGAAAAAGCCGGGTTCGGGCTGGAAAAAGGCCAGTACACGGAAACGCCGGTCAAAACCCAGTTCGGCTGGCACGTCATCAAATTGGAGGACCGGAAGAAGGCTTCAGTGCCGAAGTTCGAAGAGGTGGAACAGAACCTGCGGAACGATCTGTCCCAGGAGGTCGGCACCGTTTATGTTAACCGGCTCAGGAAGGCGGCAAAGATCACCCGCTTCAACGCCGACGGTTCGACCCTGGACGGGGCCGACCCCAAGGCGGTGAAGAAGCCATAACTTCTTCGTTTATCGTCGACCGGGGCTGGTGGTGCCGGCTGCCGGCCCTTTTATCGCACAGCCCCCCTCGTTGAGCGCCGGAGCCCTCCGAATCCGAACAGAGCCCCGATCATGAAAGCGAAACCAACCCAACCCGTCCTGTCGCCGCTGGCGCCCAAGTCCTTTCCCCGGATGCCGGCGTTGGCTGGGGTTGCCCTTGCCGCTGGCGCCTGCGGGTTGGCCAAAAGCGGACGCAGCGACGTGGTTCTGGTGGAACTGGCTCCCGAAACAACGGTGGCCGGGGTCTTCACCCGGTCGCTCACCTCCTCGGCGCCCGTCCTCTGGTGCCGGAAGGCGATACGGGGCGGCCAAGCCCGGGGCCTGATCATCAATTCTGCCGGCGCTAACGCCTTCACCGGATCCCGGGGCATGGAGGCCGTGAAACGGACCGTCGAAACGGTGGCCGATCAATTTTCCTGCCAGCCTTCCAAAATATTCGCCGCTTCTACCGGTGTGATCGGCGAGCCCTTGGCCTATGAAAAAATCATCGGCGCCTTGCCCGGTCTCAAGGATGACCTGTCCCCCTTGGCCTGGGAGGCGGCGGCCAAGGCGATCATGACTACCGACACCTACCCGAAAGGCGCCACCCTGACGACCAACATCGGCGGCATCAGCGTCACCATCAATGGGTTTGCCAAAGGCTCCGGCATGATTCAACCTAATATGGCGACCATGCTGGCGTTTGTGTTTACCGATGCAACCTTGTCCGCCGGGGTGTTGCAGGCCCTGCTTACGGATGCCGCCGCCAAGTCATTTAACTGCATTACCATCGATTCCGACACCTCGACCAGCGACACCGTGCTGTTGTTTGCGACCGGCGCTGGCGGCCAAGATCGCCCCATCGAGGACTTAGGCGATGCCGGCCTTGGCGACTTCAAGGAAAAACTCTTAAACGTGATGACTGAACTCGCCCATCAGGTGGTCCGTGACGGCGAGGGGGCGTCAAAGTTCGTTACCGTCACCGTCGGCGGCGCCGAGACGAACGAAGCGGCCAAACGGATCGCCTTGGCCATCGCCAACTCGCCGCTGGTCAAAACGGCCATCGCCGGGGAGGACGCCAACTGGGGCCGGGTCGTCATGGCCGTCGGCAAGGCCGGCGAGAAGGTGGATCCAGAACGGCTCGCCATCGACATCGGCGGCGTGCCGGTGGCCAAGGGCGGCGGCCCTGTCGCCGAGTACGACGAAAAACCGGTGGCCGAACACATGAAGGGCCAGGAGATCACAATCGCGGTCGATGCCGGCGTCGGTGAGGGGGCAGCGACGGTCTGGACCTGCGATTTGACCCACGGCTATATCGATATTAATGCCGATTACCGGACCTGACCGCAGCTGCCTGGATGCCGAGTTTCGGCATCCGGCCGAGCACCTAGAAACAGTGCTGGTCGTTGCCGTGGCGCTGGTTGATCCGGATGGGCGGGTGCTCATCGCCAAGCGCCCTGAAGGCAAGGCGATGGTGGGGCTGTGGGAGTTTCCGGGCGGCAAGGTGAGGGACGGCGAGCTCCCGGAGGAGGCCCTGGTGAGGGAACTTGACGAGGAACTCGGCATCGACATCACCGAAAGCTGCCTAGCGCCGTTGAGCTTCTCGTCCCATGTCTACGACGATTTCCATCTGCTGATGCCGCTTTACGTCTGCCGCGTCTGGAAGGGCATGGTGAGCCCCCGCGAAGGCCAGGAAGTCAAATGGGTGCGACCGGTGCGCCTCGGCGACTACCCGATGCCGCCGGCCGATAAGCCGCTGGTGGCGATGTTGAGGGATCTTTTATAGGCGGCGCTTACGGCTCCTCGGGCACCGGCCCCTTTTTCTCGACCTCGCGGTTGGATTCGCAGAGCGCGCCGACGGCGGCGTCGAAAAAACCGTCCAGGCATTTTCGCATCTCAGGCGTCAACGCGACCAGCTTGGAGCGTGCGTCCTAGGGACTGTCCATTTCGACAACGATGCCCCGCATGATGGCGGTCTCCAGATACTTGCCGGCCGGGCTCTGTTAAAGTCCTCAGGCGATCCCGTTCACCGGTAAAGGCCCCCCCGAAGATGCCTGAGAAGCCTTCCGACATGCCCCCCGTCACCGCCGCCCTCGTCATCATCGGTAACGAGGTTCTATCGGGGCGCACCCAGGACGCCAATCTCCAGTTCCTGGCCGAGGGGCTTAACACCGTCGGCATCCGCCTGAGGGAAGCCTGGGTCATCCCCGACGACGAAGAACGGATCGTGGAGGCGATCAACGAGCTTCGCGCCGCTTACGATTATGTCTTCACCACCGGCGGCATCGGTCCCACCCACGACGACATCACCTCGGCCGCCATCGCCAAGGCCTTTGGCCGCGCCCAAGGACGCAACGCCGAGGCCGAGGCGGTGCTGCGCGAACACTACCGGCCCGATGAAGTGACCGAGGCCCGGCTGACCATGGCCGACATGCCCGAAGGGGTGTCCCTGATCGACAACCCGGTTTCAAGGGCGCCCGGGTTCCGGATCGAGAACGTGTTCGTACTGCCGGGCGTTCCCCGTATCATGCAGGCCATGTTCGACGGCTTTAAGCACGATCTGGCGGGCGGCGACCCGGTGATTTCCCGGACCATTACCGTCTTCCTCCCCGAAGGGGTGATGGCAGAGCCGCTGGGCCGGTTGCAGAACCGCCATCCCGATGCCGAGATTGGCAGTTATCCCTTCGTCCGCCAGGGCAAGTTCGGCACCAGCCTGGTCATCCGCTCGACCGACGCAGCCGTTATCAATAGGGTGGCGGAAGAGCTGCGCCGGATCATCCTTGATAAGGGCGGCGAACCAATGGAGGACTAAAAGAGCCATGATTAAACCGACAGACCCCGTTCCCAAACTGGAAGTCGCCACCGTTGACGCCGGCCCCTGGCGGCTCGCCGACCAGAAGCCGGGTTGGTTCACCATCGTTGAGTTCTACCGCGGCTATCACTGCCCCCGGTGCAAGGTCCATCTCCTTGACTTGGACCACAAGGTAGCCAGTTTTGAGGAACGCGGCTGTGGGGTTATCGCCGTAAGCATGGATATCCAGGAACGCGCCGAAAAGGCCAAGCAGGAATGGGGGGTCGGAAATTTAACTATTGGCTACGGGCTGACCGAAAAGAAGGCGCGCCAATGGGGGCTTTTTATCTCGACGCCCATTCAGGAGAAGGAGCCTTACGACTTCTCGGAACCCGGCATGTTCCTGGTGCGTCCTGACGGCACGCTGTTTTCGTCGGTGATCCACACCTCGCCCTTTCACCGTCATCATTTTGCCGACGTCATGGAAGCCGTCGACATGATCCGCGCCCGCAACTACCCGCCCCGGGGGGATGTCTAATGGTAATTCCCTGACGGCTTAGTCCGGATGGAGGTGGTCACCGCTCAATCACGAAATTGGAGATATCGAGGCGCTTCTGCCAGCCGGCGCGCGCCAGCTCCGGTTCCAGGTGCTCCTCTTCCGGGTAGCCCACGCACAGGTAGGCGATAAGCCGCCAGGCCGCCGGCACCTCCAGGATGGTGGCGATCTTTACAGGGTCCAGTATTGACACCCAGCCCATACCCAGTCCGAGGGCGCGGGCCGCCAGCCAAAGAGTATTGACCGCCCCGACGACGGAGTAATGGAGCATCTCGGGCATGGTCTTTTGGCCGAGTCCGTGCCCCGTTTCCGTTTCGGTGTCGACGAAAACCGCCAGGTGCACCGGGGCTTCCCTGAGCCCCGCCAGTTTAAGCGACGCGTAGCGTTTCGCCTGTTCGTCCCCGTACTCGGCAAGGGCCTCGGCGTTGCAAGCCTCGAAGTTCTCGATGACGCGGGCGCGGCGGCCCGGGTCGGCGACCTTGACGAAGCGCCAGGGCTGGCTGTTGCCGACGCTGGGCGCCAGCGCCGCCAGGCTGATCAGCCCGTCGATGACGTCGTCCGGCACCGGGTCCGGGAGGAAGCGCCTGACGTCCCGGCGCCAGCGAAAAAGGTTTTCCAGGCGGGTCCGAAAGGCGTCGTCGAAAAGCGGAGTTTCAGATTTGAGGGCGTTACTGTCCATGGCAATACTTTAATCCCATGCGAGTGTAGAGTCGAAACCCTTGCGCGGGTGCGGACCCGGGCCCGGCCGTTGGCCTGATTGGCCCGCCCTTGCGGTGAAAGCGACGCAGGCATACGCTCGGACTCACGCGGACGTGGTGGAATTGGTATACACAAGAGACTTAAAATCTCTCGAGCGAATGCTCATGCGGGTTCAAGTCCCGCCGTCCGCACCAATTTTATTGCTGTAAATCAAATACATGAGTAGGAACGACCAAATCCAGTTACGGGATGGGGATGTGGTTGTTTGCACACATGCTCAGGCGCCTGGTCGACGTCCTCGGCAACCACATCCGCGGCCGGGCCCCGAGCTCCGCATAACCTTCCCTCGAGAGAGTCCTTGGCTGGCCAATGAATTTACCGCCCCCAGGGGAAGATCGAGGCCGGCGGCAGTGGGCCGTCGCCGCTCCCTGGGCCCGCGATGGCGTCGGCGATGCGCAGGCCCTCGTTCCACTTCACCGTCCGCTCGCCGCGGGTCAGCGAACCTACTTTCAGTTGCGGGATTTTCCAGCCGACGCCAAGATGGACGATGGTCACGTCCTCGGTCTCGCCCGAGCGGGCCGAAACAATGGCGCCCATGCCGGCCTTGCGGGTCGCCGCCAACGCCGCTCTGGTCTCGGTCAGGGTGCCCGCCTGGTTGGGCTTGATCAGCACTGCGTTGCATGCCCCCGCCCGCGCCGCGGCCCGGATGCGACCGGGGTTGGTGACCAGGAAATCGTCCCCGATGACCTGCACCCGCTTGCCGACCGCCCAGGTGAAACGAATCATGGCCTCCTTGTCGCCCTCGGCGAACGGATCTTCGACCGCGACGATGGGATAACGTTCGATCCAATCCACCAAAAGCCCCGACAACCCGTCCGAATCAAGTTTCCGGCCGTCGCGGGCGAGTTCGTATTTTCCCTTGGCGCCGAACTGGGATGCCGCCAAGTCGAGTGAAATGGCCATATCCCGTCCCGGAACCAATCCCGCCTTCTCGATGGCGCGGACCAGGGTTTCAAGGGCCTCTTCGTTGCGTACGAAGGCTGGCCACAGGCCGCCTTCGTCAGCGACGCCACCAAGCCGCCCGGCATCGGCCATCAGCTGGGCGGCGGCCCCATAAACCCCGGCGCTCCACTCCAGGGCCTGGGCAAAACTCTCGGCGCCAATAGCGATGACCATGAAGTCCTGGATATCGACGCGGCCCCCGGCGTGGACGCCGCCGCCGAATATCTGTACCTCGGGCAACGGCAGGAAAAGCGGGGCCTCGGGATTGCCCGCGGTATCCTTAAGGTATTGCCACAAAGCCACCCGATGCGCCGCCGCTGCCGCATGGGCGGCGGCCATGGACGTGGCGATGAGGGCATTGCCGCCGAGACGGCTTTTGTCGGCAGTGCCGTCGAGGTCGATTAGGCGCTTGTCGATGGTTTCCTGATCGGCGGCATTGGCGCCCTTGAGCGCCGTAGCGATTTCGCTGTTGACCGCCTCGATGGCTTTGGCGACGCCGAATCCGCCGAATTCGGCGCCACCGTCGCGCAGTTCCACGGCCTCGCCGGTGCCCACGGACGCCCCCGCCGGCGCAATAGCCCGCCCTTGGGATCCGTAGCGGAGGGTGATTTCCACCTCCACCGTCGGCCGCCCCCTGGAATCCCAGACCTGGCGGGCGTGGGTGGTCTTAATTCTGGTTTTACTCACCGTCCCGACCCCTCGGCTGTTCCCCGGTTCAGTTCCTCCGCCCAGGCCCGGCGGACGTCGCCAAGATGGGTCACCGGATGGGCAAGGAGCTCGGCGGCGGTGCGCCTGACGCGGTCCTTTTGTGTTTCATCGGTGATGTATTCGACCGGCGACTTTCCGTCCACCCTGGCCAGGAACAATCCGGGCAGGAGCCTTGCCGCGCGGGACTCGATGTCGGGGGCGGGTTCGCCGGTAACGGTCTCCAGATAGGCACTTTCGAGGGCCTCGAAACAGTCCATGAACCCGGAGGCCGCCGCCGGCACGGCCAGGCATTTTAAAAGCAGGTGATTGAGGCAAAAGGCGATATCGAAAGCAGGGTCCCCGTACCAGGCGCATTCGGCGTCAAGAAACACCGGGCCGCCGGGCCCGGCAAGAATGTTTTTGGGGCTGACGTCGCCGTGCACCAACATCCGGTGAATGCCGCCGGTGACACGCACCAGTTCCTTGAGCGGTGCCTCCAGACTGGGGTGAGCGGATGCGGCCGCCTCCAGGTAGGGCGCCAGGCGTATAGCGTGAAATATATCATCGGAGGGGAAGCGCTCTGCCGTTTCACGGTCGCCGGCGGTGGCCGAATGGATTTGTGCCAGCTTGCGGCCGACATCAGCCGCGAAATCCGGGTCCGGGCGGCCGGCCAGCAGTTCCTTTTTCCAGGGTTTAAAGTCGGCAGGGTCCAGGAAGTCCATGGCGAACATGCCGGCGTCGGCATCGTGGCATAGGACCTGGGGCGCGGCACCGGGAACGATCCTGTTGGCGGTTTCGAGCCAGGCGGCCTCGAAAGTGTTGCGTTCGACAGGCACTCGCCAATCCTGTTCGACCTTTAGTTTCGCCCGTGCCCTTTTGATGCAGACCGCCCCGCGGCGGAGGTCGACCCGCCAGATGTCGGAAGCGACGCCTCCCGTGAGTTCTTCGCCCGCCGGCGCTTCGTCGAACGATGCCAACCTGGCGTCACGAAGCATTTTAATGAATTCCGGCGGTGTGCTGTCCATGTTTCCTCACCGGGGCATTCCGTAAAAAGGTCCGAAAGCCCCAAATTACAAAGATTAAAAAAGTGAAACATCTCGAAACAATTTAAAACAGACCAAAGAAATTTGGGAAATATACATACAAAATATACATACACTAGTATGTGAGCCATCGAGGTAGCGCTTTCCTCTCCCCCGCAAGTTGGCGGCAACCCCTGTTCAGGGGCTAGACCCCTCGCCCATGAACGACTCCCTTTTTAACTCGCCGAATTTTTTAACCCGGCTTTTTTTGCGGCCCCTTCATGTGGTTTCGCCGGGGCGCTCTTATCAATCGGAGGCGACGGGGCGACCCTGGGTCATGTCATAATCGCGGAAGACCTCGGCGACGCGGATCCGGTAATCGCTAAAAATCCCCTGCCTGCCCTGTTCTTGAGCCTCCCGGTGGCGAGGCAACCGGTACCACGCCTCGACCGCGTCCCGGTCGCGCCAAAAAGACAGCGATACGAGTTTATTTTCCTCGGCCAGGCTCTTGAACCTTTCGATGGAAATAAAACCGTCGGCGCCGTCCAGTTCATTGCGCAATGAGGCGGCAAGATCGAAATACCTGTCGGCTTCGGTGGGCTCAAGCGTGACTTCGAATATCACCGCAATCATGTCTTTTTCCTCTCTTCAGGACCTGGAACGCCATGGGGTCTTAAACCATGCCCTTCGCCAATTGAAAAGACGGCAGAAAGCCGGACTGGCCCCACGCCCGGAAGCGGCGTATGACTTTGTCGACGCTGCGCCGGCAGGGAAGACATTCGGCTCCCGCCTAGGGAGCGGGGTGCGCAAAGGGAGCAAAGAGAAAAGCCATGATGTGGCGAATGATCCGGGTCCTCCTCATCCTTCCAGGAACGGTGATCGTCCTAGTGCCGGGTTTGATCCTTTGGGCGGCTGGCGGAACCCCGGTTGCCGGTGCCTTGGCGGCCCCCGGGGCGGTCCCATTCTGGATCGGTCTGGGAACCTTTGCCGCCGGGCTGGTTCTCGCTGGATGGACCATGAAGCTGTTCATAGCCGTCGGCCAAGGCACCCCGGCGCCCTGGGACCCGCCGCAAAATTTGGTCGTCCAGGGCCCTTACCGGCACGTCAGGAACCCGATGATCTCCAGCGTCCTATTCATGCTTCTCGGCGAGGCGCTAATGGCTCAGTCGTGGCCGTTGGCGGCATGGTTGCTGTTCTTTTTCGCCACCAACGCGGTTTACTTTTCCGTGGTCGAGGAAAAGGGGCTTGAACGCCGGTTCGGCGGCGATTACCTGACCTACAAAGCCAATGTACCGCGCTGGCTCCCAAGGCTGAAGTTCTGGCAACCGCCAAAAGATCCGGAAGACTAAGGGCGGTTTCCCCAGCAATGGGATGCGGGGGCAGAAAAATTCCGGGCCCCTATATAGGGGCCTTTAATTTGACAGGGAGGGGGGGAGAGAGATTTATGTGTCCCTTGACCCGGATAATGCCCGGGTTCCCGATTTCCCGCAGTGACGGTGGTCACAGGGCAGTATTTTATTTACCATTTCTTCAAAAAACCGGGTTTTCAGCGTCTTGGAGCGCCGGGGAAGCTCCTCCGCGGATGTCAATAGCCCCGGAATTAGTTAAAGTCCGTTCATGGGATTAGAAGGGAGCGCTGCTGGAGGCGGGTTCCAGATGTGGGTGGTCTTCGCCCTCATCCTGGGCGCCCTGGTTTTTTACCTATTAGAGCGCGCGGCAATGGAGTTGACGTCGTTGGGCATCGTCTGCGTGCTGTTGATCTTTTTCCATTTTTCCCCAGTCGCCGGGCCCGACGGAATCAATGCCCTATCTCCGGGGCGCATCCTTCAGGGCTTCGCCAATCCAGCCCTGATCACGGTCTTGGCGCTTCTGGTCATGGGCCAGAGCATGGTCCGCACCGGGGTCCTGGACCAGGGCACCGGGCTGATTTTGAGCGTTGCCGGCGGCGCCGGGCTGATCCCGGCGCTTATGCTGACCCTGGTGGTCGCCGTGGCGATCAGCGGCTTTCTAAACAATATCCCAGTTGTCGTCATCTTCATCCCGATGATGGAGGCACTGGCCCACCGTTACGGGCGATCAGTGTCGAAGTTGATGATCCCCTTGAGCTACGCCGCCGTTTTGGGCGGCATGACGACGTTGATCGGGTCTTCAACCAATCTTCTCGTTAATTCGGCCTTGATCGAGATGAAAGTGAAGCCATTCGAGTTTTTCGATTTCTCCGTCCCCGGCCTGGTGATGGCGGCGGGCGGACTGATGTATGTGATCTTCATCGCTCCGAAGCTGTTGCCGGACCGGGCCGGGATGGTCGATACCATGGTCGAGGGGGAAGGCAGGCACTTCGTCGCCCAGATCACCGTCTCGGCGGATTCCAAACTGGTCGGCGAGGGGGCGCCGGGCGGTCACTTCGCCAGCCTGCCGGAAAAGACGCTGCGCCTGGTGCAACGGGGCGAAGAGGCGATCCTGCCGCCGTTCGAGGATTATGTGGTGCGCGCCGGCGACGTGCTGGTGGTGGCGGCGACCCGCAAGGCGTTGGCGGCGTTCCTGGCTGAGGACCCGGGGTTGTTGCACCCCAACCTGGAGGAGGGACCCTCGTTCCCGGGCGATGAGGGTCCCGGCGGGCGTTGGCTGGAAGGCGGCCAGGCGTTGGCCGAGGTCATGGTTGCCCCGGCGTCCGGCATGCGGGGCCTGACCTTGCCGCAGATCGGCTTCCGATACAAAACCCAATGTATCGTGCTCGGCATCCAGCGGCGTTCGCGGATGGTCCGCCAGCGCATTATCGACATCCGGCTGGAATCTGGCGATGTTCTCCTAGTCCAGGGACAACCCGACGACGTGGCAGCGTTGAAGTACCACCGGGACGTGGTGCTGCTTGAATGGTCGGCCGAAGAGCTGCCGACCCTCGATCACGCCAAGCAAGCGAGTGCCATTTTCCTTGCCGCCGTCGCGCTGGCGGCGACGGGCGTAGTGCCGATCGTAGTGGCGGCGCTCACCGGCGCCGCGGCCATGGTCGCGTTCGGGGTCTTGAACGTGCGCCAGGCCTTCCAGGCCTTAGATCCGAAAATCGTCACCACCATCGCCGCGGCGTTAGCGCTCGGCGTCGCCCTGCAGGAAACCGGCGGCGCCCGATATCTCGCCCACGCCCTTGTGACGGCGCTACAAGGCGCTTCGCCCGCGGCCATCCTATCAATGTTCTTCCTGTTGGTGGCCGGGCTTTCCAACATCATCAGCACCAAGACCGCGGCGGTGCTGTTTACGCCCATCGCCGTCGATCTGGCCCACGAACTGGGAATCCCGCCCGAGGCCTTCGCCGTCGCCGTGGTGTTCGCCGCCAATTGCTCTTTCGCCACGCCGTTGGGCTATCAGACGAACCTGTTAGTGATGGGGCCGGGGCATTACAAGTTCACCGACTTCGCCCGCGCCGGCCTGCCCTTGATCGTCTTGTTGTGGGTGGTGTTTACGCTGTTCGTGCCCTGGTATTACGGGATTTAGGGCCGGAGGACTTAGGGCCAATCTTTTTATCCCACCTGCTTTTCGCCGCCGGTTACGAACTTGCCGAGGTAGCCGACGATGTACCCTAACGGCAACCACGCCCGCGGCAACCACGCCCGAGGCGCCGACCACCATCGCCTGGAAAGGGCCATTTTCATCGTCGGATTTCGAGAGGGGATTCGAGGTCATAGAGCCAAGGTTTTTCTAAGGATTTTTATATTGAAAGGGAGGTTACAACAAGTTTCCGGAAGGGGGGCAAGGATTTCAAGGCGGCAATTCCTAAACGCCGCAACCTTGACGCGCCCGGGCACGCCCCATATAAGGGCCGCGGGCCACGACCCCCCAACGGGTCGCGACCTTCTGGAAGGAAGGAGCATTACCGTGAACGCAGTTGCCAAGCCGGACGTCCGTCCGGCCAATCCCTGTTTTTCATCCGGTCCCTGTTCGAAGCCCCCCGGCTGGTCTCCGGGCCGGCTTGACGGCGCCTTTGTCGGGCGGTCGCACCGGCACAAGGACGGCAAGGCCAGGATCAACGAGGTGATTTCGCGCACCCGCGCCGTCCTCAAAATCCCGAAAAGCCACCTCATCGGCATCGTCCCGGGGTCCGAAACCGGCGCCATGGAAATGGCCCTGTGGTCGCTTTTGGGCGCGCGCGGCGTCGACGTGCTGAATTGGGAGCAATTCGGCGCCGCCTGGGCCGGCGATATTACCAGCCAATTGCGCCTCGACGACGTGCGTGTAATCGAGGCCCCCTACGGCGAGCTGCCGGACCTGGGCATCGTGGGCCCCGGCCGCGACGTCGTGTTTTGCTGGAACGGTACCACGTCGGGCGTCCGGGTTCCTTCTGGCGATTGGATCGCCACCGGCCGCGAGGGCCTGACCATCTGCGACGCCACGTCGGCGGCCTTCGCCATGGATTTGCCCTGGGGCAAGCTCGACGTCACCACTTGGTCGTGGCAGAAAGGGATGGGCGGCGAAGGCGCGCACGGCATGCTGGTCCTGGGTCCCCGCGCCGTCGAAAGGCTGGAAAATTACACGCCCCCCTGGCCGATGCCGAAGGTCTTCCGGCTGACCAAGGGCGGCAAGCTGCTGGCCGAGGTTTTCGAGGGCGTCACCATCAATACCCCTTCCATGCTCTGTGTCGAGGATGCCCTGGAAAGCCTCAAATGGGCCGAATCCGTCGGCGGGCTCGCCGGGATGATGGCCCGCACGGATGTCAACTACGGCGCCTTGGAGGCCTGGGTCGAGGCCGCCCCCTGGGTCGATTTCCTGGCCGCCGATCCGGTCTCGCGGTCGCACACGTCCGTGTGCCTCAAGATCGCCGATCCGTTGCCGGCGGCTTGGGACGACGAATACCGGGCCGGCATCGGCAAGCGCCTCGCCGGTCTCCTGGACGGCGAGGGGGTGGCGTTCGATATCGCCAATTACCGCTCGGCGCCGCCGGGGCTCCGGATCTGGACCGGGGCGACGGTGGAAACGTCGGACCTGGCGGCGTTGTTCCCGTGGCTTGACTGGGCCTGGGCCGCCGTCGGGGCGGAAGCGGAAGGAGGTGGAAATGCCTAAGGTTTTGATTTCCGACGACATGAGCCCGCTGGCCAAGGAGTGCCTGGTCCAAGCCGGCATCGATGTCGATGTGAAGACTGGCTTCGACAAGGACGGGCTTCGGGAAGTGATCAGTGGTTACGACGGCCTAGTGGTGCGCTCGGCGACCAAGGTCACGGCGCCGGTGATTGATGCGGCGGCCAAACTCAAGGTCATCGGCCGCGCCGGCATCGGCGTCGACAACATCGATGTGGACGCCTCCACCGCCAAGGGCATCGTCGTCATGAACACGCCGTTCGGCAACTCCATTACTACCGCCGAGCACGCCATTTCGATGATGCTGGCCGTCGCCCGCCAGATTCCCCAAGCCAATGCCTCCACCCATGCCGGCAAGTGGGAAAAATCTCGGTTCCTGGGCGTCGAGTTGACGGGTAAAACCCTCGGTATCATCGGCTGCGGCAACATCGGCTCGGTGGTCGCCGATCGGGCCCAGGGCTTGAAGATGAAGGTCATCGCCTATGACCCCTTCCTGTTGCCCGAGCGGGCCGATGACCTGGGCGTCGAAAAGGTGGAACTGCCGGTGCTTTTCAAGCGTGCCGACTTCATCAGCCTGCACGCCCCCTTGACCGACGCCACCCGCGACATCATCAACGCCCGGGCGATCAAGAAGATGAAAAAGGGCGTACGCATCATCAACTGCGCCCGCGGCGGCCTGATCGTCGAGGGAGACCTGAAAAAGGCGCTCGAGAAAGGCGACGTGGCGGGCGCGGGGCTTGACGTGTTCGCCCAGGAGCCGGCCCTGGACAACCCGCTGTTCGGCATGGACAACGTCATCGCCACCCCGCACCTGGGCGCGGCGACGTCGGAGGCTCAGGAAAAGGTGGCCCAGCAGATCGCCGAGCAGATGGCCGATTTTCTGACCACCGGCGCCGTCGCCAACGCGCTCAACATGGGCTCCGTTTCGGCGGAGGAGGCGCCGGCACTGAAGCCCTACATGACGCTGGCCCATCAACTGGGCAGCTTCGCTGGCCAGGCGACACGTTCCGCCATCCAGGAGGTCACCATTGCCTATGAAGGGCTGTGCGGCGGACTCAATTCCCGGCCGTTGACGGCCATCGTCCTGCAGGGGCTTTTGTCGCCGTTGATGGAGGGCATCAACATGGTCAACGCGCCGGCCATCGCCAAGGACCGTGAAATCCAGATTCGCGAAGTCCGCTCCGACCAGGCCGGCGCCTTCCAGAGCCTGATCACGCTGACGGTGACCACAGAAACCCAGACCCGTTCCATCGCCGGTACCCTGTTCAACGAGGAACCACGCGTGGTTGAAATCAAGGGTATCCCCATCGACGCCAAATTAGGGCCGAACATGATCTACATCACCAACCGGGACAAACCGGGCCTGATTGGCGGCTTGGGCACGCTGCTAGGCGATGCAGGGATCAACATCGCCACCTTCCACCTGGGCCGCGCCGAACAGGGCGGCGACGCGATCGCCTTAATCGAAGTCGACGCAGAGCCCGAGGCCGGGTTGATGGAAAGGATTATCGCGCTTCCTCACGTGCTGACAGCGGTGCCGATGAAGTTCTAGGGGCGGTTTTAGGGGAGATTGAGGGCGGCGGTCAGTCGCTAAGCACCTTGCGCCGTTCCTCGAACTCCTTGGTCGTCATTTTGCCCCTGGCATAACGTTCCTTGATGATGTCCTGCGGCAATTTCCCGGTCGGGGTGGATTAACCGCCATGCCCACCGCCAATCATGTGGCCTATGGCCCCAACGTCCGCGAACATCAAGCCGGTCAGTCTACTCATCGTTATTTCCGCTCCCTCGGAATTCATATCCGTCCGACACGCCACCATGGAAGAGGAGAATTCCGTTGATCGGGGTTAAGCAGCCCGGCCTCTAAAAAAAAGGTTCAACGCCCGACCTTTGGGGTGCTAGACTTTCGCCTAAGCTCGCGGCGAATAAGCGAACAGGCGGCCAAGGGAGGATGGCGGTGTAACCGCCGAGGAGGACAAACCGGCGTTTCGGCCCGGGTTGCTTCTGTCCTTCCCGCAGGCTTTCAACTGGGAGGACCAGTCATGCAGAAATCTCTTGTCATTTATCCCGAAAAATGTACGGGGTGCCTACAATGCGAAATGGCATGCTCGTACGAGGGTGAAGGTATCTTTAATCCAGCCAAGTCGCGGATTAAGGTTTTTAATTTTCACGACCAGGGGCGTTTCGTGCCCTATACCTGTACCCAGTGCGACGAGGCTTGGTGCCTGCATGCGTGTCCGGTGGACGCCATCACCGTCGACCTGGCCACCGGCGCCAAGGTGGTTTCGGACGACGTTTGCGTCGGCTGCAAGGTTTGCACCATTGCCTGCCCTTTCGGGACCGTGAATTACAACCAGACCACCGGCAAGGTCATCAAGTGTGACCTGTGCGGCGGTGATCCGGAATGCGTCAAGATTTGTCCGACAGACGCCATTGCCTTCGTGGAGGCTGGCAGTACCGGATTTGACAAAATGCGCGCCTGGGCGGCGAAGACCGACGCCGGCGCACAGGCCGAGGCATAGGAGACGGATCATGGCATGGACAAGAAAAATTCTCCGCGTTGATTTAACCAAGGGCACCTGCGCCGATGAGCCCTTGAACATGGAATGGGCAAACAAGTATCTGGGGCAGAGGGGTCTGGGGACCAAGTACCTGGTAGAGGAGACCGACCCCAAGGTCGATCCGTTGTCGCCGAAGAACAAAATGATCATGGCGACCGGGCCGCTGACCGGAACACCGGCATCGACCGCCGGGCGTTATTCGGTGATTACTAAGGGGGCGCTGACGGGCGCCATTGCGTGTTCCAATTCCGGCGGCTTTTTCGGCAACGAGATGAAGAACGCCGGCTACGACATGATCATTTTTGAAGGCCGCTCCAAGAAACCGGTTTACCTGTTCGTTTGTGACGGCGAGGCCGAGCTGCTGGACGCCAAAAGCTATTGGGGGACTTCGGTCTGGGATACCGAGGAAGGTATCAAGGAAAAACACGGCGATCCATTGATCCGGGTCGCCTCAATCGGCGTGTCCGGCGAAAAGGGCGTCAAGTTCTCCGCCATCGTCAACGACATGCACCGTGCCGCCGGGCGTTCCGGCGTCGGCGCCGTGATGGGGTCCAAGAACCTCAAGGCCGTCGCCATTCGCGGTACCCAGGGCATTATGGTCGATAACTATGCTAAGTTCATGAAGGCGGTGGCCAAGGGTAAACAGGTCCTAGCCGAAAACGCCGTCACCGGCGAGGGGCTGCCGGCCATGGGCACCCAAGTGTTGATGAACGTGATCAACGAAACCGGCGCGTTGCCGACCCACAATCACCGGGATAGCCAGTTCGATGGCGCTGGCAACATTTCCGCCGAAGCCATGGCGGTACCGCGGGAAAGCGACGGCAAACCCAATCTGGTCACCAATGCGGCCTGTTTTGCCTGTACTATAGCCTGTGGGCGTATTTCGACCATCGACCGGACCCATTTCACGGTCGTCGAGCGGCCCGAATACCATGTCGCGTCGGGCGGCCTGGAATACGAAGCCGCCTGGGCGCTCGGCGCCGCTACCGGCGTCGATGATCTGGATGCACTGACGTTTGCCAACTTCATCTGCAACGAACAGGGCTTTGACCCCATTTCTTTCGGCGCTACCGTCGGCGCGGCGATGGAGATGTATGAAACGGGCATCCTGACGAAGAAGCAAACCGGCGGCATCGCGCTCAACTTCGGTTCCGCAGAGGCGTTGACCCAGCTCGCCGAACTGACCGGCACCGGCGAAGGTTTCGGCGCCGACATAGGTTTGGGCTCCAAATTGCTGTGCGAAAAGTACAAATGCCCGGAGCTGTCGATGCAGGTCAAAGGCCAGGAATTCCCCGCCTACGACAGCCGGGGCATTCAGGGCATGGGGCTCGGTTACGCCACCGCCAACCGCGGCGCGTGTCATTTGCGCAGCTATACCGTGGCGTCGGAAGTCTTGGGAATCCCAGAAAAAACCGATCCCCTGGTCACCGATGGCAAGGCCGGCCTGGTCATGGCGTTCCAGGACGCTACGGCGGTGGTCGATTCGGCGGGCATTTGCCTGTTCACCACCTTCGCCTGGGGCATGGACGACATCGCGCCGCAGATCGATGCCGCTTGCGAAGGCGACTGGTCTGTGGACAACCTAATGAAAGTCGGCGAAAGGGTCTGGAATCTGGAACGTCAGTACAATCTGGCCGCCGGCTTTACCGGCAAGGACGATACCCTTCCCAAGCGATTGCTCAAGGACGCGGCCAAAACCGGCCCGGCCAAGGGGCTGACAGCGGGTTTGGACAAGATGCTGCCGGAATATTATCAACTGCGTGGCTGGTCCAAGGACGGTATTCCATCGAACGAAACCCTTAGCCGACTCGCGCTTTAAGCCGTTCGGGATCGAACGATGAAATACATCATTGCCGGCACCGGTCCGGCGGGCGTGATTGCCGCCGAAACGCTGCGGAAAGTGGACCCGAGGGCAAGCATCCTGCTGGTCGGGGACGAACCGGAACCGCCCTATTCGCGGATGGCCATCCCCTACCTGCTGTCCGGCGACATCGACGAGGCGGGGACCCATCTGCGCAAGGCCAAGGACCACTACCAGGGCCTGAAGATCCGGATCCTGCGGGACCGTATCACCAGGGTATCGTCGAAGAAGCACGAAGCCACGCTGGACGGCGGACAAACGGAGTCCTTCGACCGGCTGCTGATCGCCACCGGGGCGTCGGCGGTAAAACCGCCGGTGGACGGCCTCGACTTGCCCGGCGTCCATCACTGCTGGACCCTGGAGGACGCCCGCAATATTGCCCGCCTTGCGGAAGAAGGCTCCCCCGTGGTGTTGATGGGGGCCGGGTTCATCGGCTGCATTATTTTGCAAAGCCTGATCTCGCGCGGGGTCAAGCTGACGGTTGTCGAAATGGAAGACCGCATGGCCCCGAAAATGATGAACGACACCGCGGCAGCGTTGCTTAAAAGCTGGTGCCAGGACAAGGGCGTGACCGTCAAAACCGGCACCGGCGTCAGCAAGGTCGAAGCCGCCGACGGTGGCGGTTTGACGGTCCACCTGAGCCAGGGCCGCCCGTTGCCGGCTGAGCTTGTCGTCGTCGCCACCGGCGTCCGCTCCAACACCGGGTTCCTTAAGGACAGCGGTGTCAAGGTCAAGGGCGGCGTGGTCGTTGATGACCACCTTCAGTCATCGGTGGATGGTATTTACGCCGCTGGCGACGCCGCCGAAGGCCCCGATTTTTCCGGTGGCTGGATGGTCCATGCCATTCAGCCGACGGCGGCAGAACACGGGCGCATCGCGGCGCTTAACATGGCTGGCCACGAGACCACCTACAAAGGCAGCCTGATCATGAACGTGCTAGATACGGCGGGGTTGATTTCGACCTCCTTTGGACACTGGCAAGGCGTCAAGGGGGGGGAGGTTTCGGAATCACTGGACCGGCGAAGATGCCGTTATACGCGGCTGGCTTTCGAAGGCGACGTTATTGTCGGGGCGCTGATGCTGGGCCGCACCGATCATGTCGGCGTCTTGCGCGGGTTGATCCAGACGCGGGCTCCCTTGGGGTTTTGGAAACAAAAACTCATGGCAGACCCGAACCGGGTGATGGAGGCCTATCTGGCCTGTGCCTTGGACCTTTCCGCCGCTTGAGACATGCGCATCCGGATCAAGCTTTTTGCCCTCCTGGACAAGTATATACCCGAGGGGACGGCATTCGGGCCGACCGGCAACGAGGCCGACCTGGACGTCGCCAACGGCACCACCATTACCACCGTCTTCGATCAATTGAATCTCCCAGCCGAGCACTGCCACCTAGTGCTTGTCAACGGCGTTTTCATCCCGCCGTCCGAACGCCACGGACACACCCTGGCCGGAGACGACCACTTGGCCGTGTGGCCGCCTGTCGCCGGAGGCAGCGAAAATGAAAACGGGGCCGGAGGCGACGATAAAGAAAACGTGGCGGGGGTTTAGGGTTTGTGGTCCCCCAACCGGACACCCCGGATCCGTTCGTTGTCGAGAAGGAGATGGCGCTGACCCATGCCGATTTCTTCCGCATTATTCCCCGCGCCCTCGGCACCGAGGATTTCGAAAGGACGGACACCGGCGTGGTCCTTGCGGACGGCGACAGGCGCCTTGAAATCACCTTGGGTTTAGAGCGCATCCGCAAGATCGCGCTGATGAAAATCCCAGCCTGCAATGTCCGGCTTGAATTTTCCGGTTATACAAGGGCCGAAAGCAGAGCCGCGTTGCATCTGTTTGACCGCATGTTCCAAAAAGGCGGCGGGTAGGGGGTCATTCGTTTCCGTCGTCCGTGCCGCTATCCCCAGAAAAGTCAATACCCACCATGCCGCGAACTTTCTTGCGCCAGCGGAACCCAGACACCTTGACCAGAAAGACAGCCTTCTCGGCGTCGCCGGGGTCGGAGGGGTCTTCCCAACTGCCCGAAGCCAGCTCGGATTGCAGGTCGGACACGGTCGAGACGACGCCGGTCGCCACTTCGACGATGTGGGCCGTGTTGTCGCCGATCTGGACCAGGAAACGGCTATCACCTCTCTGACGGAGAATTCGCCCTTCCGCCGGTATATCGAAGGACCCTAGGGCATCATACCTTCCCTTTCGTTCTCCCCTTGGCATAGGGGTTCTTGCCGGCGCGGACGTGGATGCGGATGGGCACGGCGTCGAGGCCGAAGTCGTCCCGGAGGCCACCCACGAGGTATCTGAGATAGCTTGCCTGCAGGGCATCGGGGCGGCTCGCAAACAGGATGAAAGTTGGCGGCCGGGTCTTAGCCTGGGTCATGTAGCGGAGCTTCACCCGCCTGCCCCGGGCGACCGGCGGCGGGTGGGCGGCGGCCATGGCTTCGAGCCAGCGATTCAATTCGCCGGTAGTGACGCGACGGTTCCAAATCCCGTAAACCTCGAAGACCGCCGGCAACAGCTTCTCCATGCCCTTTCCGGTTAGCGCCGAGCAGGTGATAACGGGAACCCCACGGACCTGGGGCATTGACGTCTGCAACCGGTCCCGGACCTGGGCCATGGCTTTCTTGCGGTTCTTGGCGGCGTCCCACTTGTTGATGGCGAGAATGAGCACCCGGCCTTCCTCGACGACCATGCGGGCGATCGAAAGGTCTTGCTTTTCTAGGCCCATCATTGCGTCCACTACCAGGACCACCACTTCAGCGAAGCGGATAGTGCGCAACGTGTCGCCGACAAAAAGCGTCTCCAGCTTTCCGGTCACCCGCGCCTTGCGCCTGAGCCCGGCGGTGTCGATCAAACGAATGGCGTAATCCTCCCCTCCACTTTCCCATGTCCATGAGACGGATATGGAGTCCCGCGTAATGCCGGCTTCCGGCCCGGTCAACATCCTGTCCTCGCCCAGCAAATAGTTAATCATGGTCGACTTGCCGACGTTGGGGCGGCCGACGATGGCAAGCTGCAAGGGCCGCTCCGGGGCGGCCTCGTCCGCGCAGCTTGCCGCGGGCTCCCCGGCCGGGAGGCCACCGTCCAACGGTCCGAAAGGCTCCAACGCGTCAAAGAGTCCGTCCAGCCCCTCGCCGTGCTCGGCAGAGATCCCAACCGGGTCGCCAAGACCCAGGCCGAAGGCCTCCAGCCGCCCGCCTTCACCGGCGGCGCCCTCGCACTTGTTGGCGACGACGATGACGGGCGTCGGATGCTGGCGCAGCCAGTTGGCGAAATGTTCGTCCAAGGGGGTGACGCCGGCCCGCGCGTCGATCAGGAATAGCGCCACGTCGGCGTCATCCAGGGCGCGCTCGGTCTGTTGGCGCATGCGGGCTTCCAGGCTTTGGTCGTCGCCTTCGTTAAGACCGGCGGTGTCGATGATGGTGAAATTCAGGCCGGCGATCCCGCCTTCACCTTCGTGGCGGTCGCGGGTGACGCCAGAGAAGTTGTCAACGATGGCCAACCGCTTGCCGCACAAGCGGTTAAAAAGGGTGGATTTTCCCACATTGGGGCGGCCGATGACGGCGACGGTGAAAGACATGGGACAAGGCCATTTTGGGGTCGGCAAGGGACGCCGGGGCTTACCGGTAGACCACCAGTTCGGCGTCGTCGGCGAGGAAATAGATGCTGCCGTCGGCGACGACGGGCGGCACCGAGACGCCGTCCGGCATCTCGACGCTGCCGAGGATGCGCCCCGTATAGGGGGAAACGGCCAGGGCTTTGCCATGGGAGCCGGCGACGATCAGCCGGTCCGAGGCGAGGATGGGCCCGGTCCAGATGATCGGATCCTCCTGGTCTTCCGGGACCTCGTAACGGGATAGCGCCCGCACCCAGTGAATCCGGCCGTCGTTGCGGTTGATACAGGCGATCTCGGCATCGTTGCTGAGGATAAATATGTAGTCGCCGGCCACCCAGGGGCTTTCCAGGCCGCCAATTTCCCTTTGCCAAAGGCGGCGGCCGCTCCTGAGGTCTATGGCCGCCATCAGGCCGCCGTGGCTCATGGCGATGACACGGCCGCGGTCGATCACCGGGCGGCCACGGATTTGGGCCAAATTCGACACCACGTCGGTGCGGCGAACCGAGGCCAGGGTGTCCTGCCATAGCACCCGGCCAGTATCGACTTTCAGCGCCACTAGCTCGCCGGTGGTGTAGGGAACCACGACAACCCCCGCGTCCACCGCCGGACTGGCGCTGCCCAGGATGCTCGCGACCTCGGCGATGCCGATATGGCTCCACAGCCCGCGGCCGTCTTTGGCGTCGATGGCAAACAGCTTGTTGTCCACGGTAACGACGAACAACCTTCCGCCACGCACCGTCGGCGCAGCGCGCGCCGGGCCGCTGACAGGCTGGCGCCAAATTTCGTTGCCCGTCCCAGCATCGAGCGCGATCACCTGGGCGAAGCCGGCGCTGACAAAAAGCCGTCCGCCATAATAAGCGATGCCGCCGGAAACATGGCCCTCATCCTCTTCTGCGGGTGTCAGGTCTGTCTCCCAGAGGGGCTTGCCATTGGTGGCGTCATAGGCACTGACCACTGAGCCGGAGTCCATGACGAAAACGCGGCCGCCGGCGATGATCGGCGAACTGGCTAGGCGTTCATCGTCGCTGGAACCGGAACCTATATCGACGGACCAAGCCTCAGCGAGGTTTTTTGGTACCTGCAAGTGGTGCATGGCGTGGTTGGAATAGCCGCCCGATTGCGGCCAATCGTCGTTAGTTGTCGGCGCTGGCAAAAGGATTTGCACGTCAGCTAGTTTCGGGTCGGGCGACAGGGTGCGTTGATGTAAAAGCACCGAAATCCGGTCCCCAGGTAGCGGTGGATCCTCCTTGCCGGTAAACTGCTCGACGAGGGATGTACAGGCGCCGAGCGCAAACAGCGCCAACAGGAGAACGGCGGCCGGGCAGGGCCCTGCCAGAGGCGTTCGCCTTTTCCGTCTACTTGTTGTTGCGCCCGTATCCATCGTTACCCCAGAATATTTATCGCAGAATCAATTTCCCAGAATGGATAGCATTTCCTGGGCCCGAGCGTGAACCCCTTGCGGTGCCCGGGGGTCGGTGGCGAGGCCTTGGAACAGTTTCCGGGCCCCCGCCGCGTCGCCGGACCGGCGCGCCAAAAGGCCCTTGATCTCGCGGGCGCTGAACCGCCACGGGCTGGTCTCCGCCATCAGCGGTTCGAGTCGGCTTTCCAAGGCCGCCAAGTCGGCGCCGGCGGCATTCAGTTCCTGTAATCCCCCCAGGATGACCGCAAGATCCCGGTAAATGGGATCGATCCCGCCTTCCTCGGACAATGCCCGATAGGCTGCCGCCGCCCCGGTCGCATCGCCTGCGCGGGCGAGCAACCGGGCCTGTTGGAACCGCGCCAGCAGAATATACCCGGCGCGCCCATCGGCGGCGATATCGGCGAAGGCTTTCAACACCGACTCCCTCTGGCCGGTCTGGACCATCGCCTGGGCTTTCGAGAACCGCTCGCCATCGGCTTCGCGGGTCGAAATGTCGTAGGCCTTCCATCCCTGGAAACCGGCCACGGCGACGACCAGCAGAATGGACGCGGCGATGACGTGCTTGCCATAGGCCTGCCACAGCTTGGTAGCCTGGTCCTGGCGCAACTCTTCGTCGATTTCCTTGAACAGAAGGTCTTCTTCGGTTTTTTCGGCCAAGGGTCAACTCCGGAACAAAGTTCACCGGTCCGCCCGAAACGTCGGCAACGGGGCCGGAACGGGGGCTAAAATAGTCCCAGGGGAACGGGAAGGCAAACTTAGGTTAACGCGATGGAAACCTATTCCCGCCACTTGACCGAGCACCCGGCACTCGGCGTCTGGCGGTCAGGGCCACGGCCGCTTTCAGCAACTTCGAGCATGGCCTCCAGAAGCTCATGGCGGGCTTCCGTCGGTCCCAGCTCACGGCCTGAGGCGTCGAACCGGCCCCGGTATTGCAATTCCATTTCAGCGTTGAAACCAAAGAAATCAGGCGTACAACGGGCGTCATAGGCGCGGGCGATCTCCTGCGTGCGGTCGATGACGTAGGGAAAGGTAAAGCCATGCTGGGCCGCGAACTCCTTCATCTTGTCGAAGCTGTCGCCGGGTGAAATCACGGTGTCGTTGGGCATGATGGCGATGGCACCGATGCCTTCATCCCGCAGACAGACGAGGTCTTTGGAAAGCCGGGGGGCGATGGCGCGCACATAGGGGCAGTGGTTGCAGATGAAAGTGATCAAAGTCCCCTTGGGGCCACGGGCGTCTGCCAGCGTATAGGTCTTGCCGTCGATCCCTTCGAGGCTGAAGTCGGGTGCCTTCCAGCCGAAATCGCAAACAGGGGTATCCAAGGCCGTCATGTCGGATCCTTTCTAGGGTTTTCAGTCCTTGTTTCAACTTGTTAGACGAATCTGAGTCGGCGATCAACCCCGGCCACGCCCCCGGTTTTTCGGGGGCCGGGGGTTAACCTTTCGTTAGAGGGTGGCAGCGCTCATCCCATTGACCTTGTTAGGGATCTTACGCTCGTGGGGGTGATCTTCCCCCAATGAATTGGCCCCCCCTTATGGATAGTAGGGGAGGATCAAGATATGGGAACAAGCGGGGCGAAGAGGCAGTCCGGGCGTTGCGCCCGAAAAGGTGATTTCCGGTGTGTGCCCCATTGACGGGCCCAGGCGCTTGGCTCACGATCCCGGCTGCTGACATCTCGGGAGGCTTACGTTGACCACGTCTCTGAAGGCTGTTTCCTTCGATCTATGGGATACCCTCATCGACGACGAATCGGATGAGCCGAAGCGACTGGCCCAGGGCCTGCGCCCGAAACCGGCTGAACGGCGGCACCTGTTATGGGAGGCCCTGAGCCGCCACCAGCCCCTGTCGTTGGAAGAAGTAAGCAGGGCCTATGATTCCGCCGACGCCGCGTTCAGTAAGGTGTGGTCGGAGAACGCCGTCACCTGGCCGGTGGCCGAACGGCTGAGGGTCACCCTCGATTCCCTCGGCAGAAGCCTGCCGGAGGATGAACTGGAAGACTTAGCCGAAAGCATGGGCCGCATGGAAGTGGACATCCCGCCCGATCTCGTCCCCGGCATCGGCGGCGTGTTGGAGGAACTCAGCCGCCGTTACAAGCTCTCAGTCATCTCGGACGCCATCGTCACTCCGGGCACCCGGCTGCGCGAACTTTTGGAAGGCCATGGGCTGATGAAATATTTTTCCACCTTCGCCTTTTCCGACGAGGTCGGCCGTTCCAAGCCGCACCCCTCAATGTTTGAAACCGCGGCCCGTGGGCTCGGCGTCGAGTTGGCCGAAATGGTCCACGTTGGCGACCGCGATGCCAACGACGTCAAGGGGGCGCAGGCGCTGGGCATGAAGGCGGTGCTGTTCACGGCGGCCAGGGACGCGGACAAGGCGGCGACGTCAGCGGATACCCTATGTGAGAACACGGCCGATTTGCCCGCCATCATCGACAGGCTGGCCAAATGAGGAGGGCGGTATGAGCAACGAACCAAGATTCCTTGTCGTCGACGGCTACACCAAGCCGGCCCGCGACGAGTTGGCCGCTGGCGGCGCCACGGTGGCGGGGGCGCTTTACGCGGAGATGCTCGAACAGGTTTCGACGGGGTCGGCCTGCGACATCCTTTATCCCAGCGACGCCGAAGCTCAAATGCCGGCCGGTGCGGCGCTCGAAGGTTACGACGGCATCGCCTGGACCGGGTGCAGCCTGACGATTTTTGACGATATCCCCGAGGTCCGGGTGCAGATCGACTTCGTCCGGGCGTGCTTCGAGGCCGGTGTTCCCGCTTTCGGCAGTTGCTGGGCGGCACAGATCGCCGTCGTCGCCGCCGGCGGCAAGTGTGCCACCAACCCTAAGGGACGCGAGATGGGGATCGCGCGCAAGATCGCGTTGACGCCAGAGGGCCGGGCCCACCCGCTCTACGAAGGCAAGGCGGACGTCTTCGACGGCTTCATCAGCCACGACGACGAGATCACTGAACTCCCCGAGTGTGCCCAAAGGCTGGCCGGCAACGCCTTCACCCATGTCCAATCGGTGAGCGTAGATTTTCTGGGCGGCCGGTTCTGGGGCCTTCAGTACCATCCGGAATACGACCTCCACGAGATGGCGCGGCTCACCTGGTGCCGCATCGACAAGATGATTGGGCTTGGCTTCTTCGACAGCCGCCAAGCCGGCAAGGAGCACGTTGAGTTGCTGGAAACGCTTCACCGGGACCCGGGGCGCAAGGACCTGGCGTGGAAGGTGGGCATCGACGAAGACGTCATGGACCCCGGCGTCCGCCAGACCGAGGTCCGGAACTGGATCAAACACCTCGTCCTGCCGACCATGGCGGAGCGGCGTTAGGGGCATGTCGCCAGCTTTCTTCAGTCGGTGTCTGGAACTACGGTTTCTGCACTTCAAAATACAGGAGACCGTGATCTGAATGGCAGCTAATCCATTTTCCTTGCTGGGCCAGGGTCGATAATTTCGGCCAACCCCGGACATCGATGTCGACACCGCGGGCGTATAGTCGGATCGATCGAAATTAGCTTAACCGACCCGGCCTTCCATCGCCGCATCGAGGATTAGGCGCATTTCCTTGGGCCCCGCCGGGACCGGGTTGGTGGGCGCGGTCGGGTCGGCGGCGGCCATTTCCGAAAGATCGCCGAGGCGGTCCGGGGCGACTCCGAGATCGGCGGCGGTGTGGGGCATCTCGAACCGTTCGCGTAGTTCCAGGGTCCAATCCAACACCGCCCTGAACGACGGTTTCCTGAGCTCGATGGAGCTGGCCAGCCGTTCCATCTTGTCCTCGATGGCGAGGCGGTTGAAGACCAACACATAGGGCATGAAGACGGCGTTGGTGAGCCCGTGGTGGGTGTCGAAAACGGCGCCCACGGGATGGCTGAGGCTGTGGATGGCGCCGAGCCCCTTCTGGAAAGCCGTTGCCCCCATGGTTGCGGCGGCCATCATGTGGGCGCGGGCCTCCAGGTTATTTCCATCATCGACGGCCTGGGGCAGCCAATGGCGAATCAGCCGCATGCCTTCGAGCGCGATTCCGTCGGCCATGGGATGGTAGCCGTTGACCGAGAACGCCTCCAACGAATGGGCTAGCGCGTCCATGCCGGTGGCCGCCGTCAGGTGGGGCGGCAGGCCAGCGACCAGCGCCGGGTCGCAAATGACTAGTTCGGGGAGCATCCTGGGATGGAAAAGGATTTTCTTGGTCTCGGTCTCCTCGTCGATGACGACGGTGGCGCGGCCGACCTCGGAGCCGGTGCCGGACGTGGTCGGCACCGCGACGATGGGGGCGATGGCGTTCAGCTCGGCACGCTTCCAGTTGTCGCCGGCGTCCTCAAAATCCCAAAGGGAGCGCTTCTGCCCGGCCATGAAGGCGATGGTCTTGCCGGCGTCCATGGCGCTGCCACCGCCGAAAGCGATCACGCCGTCGTGGCCGCCCTCGTGGAAGGCCCGGAGGCCGTCCGAGATGTTCCGGCCTACCGGATTGGGCTTGATGTCCGAAAAGACGGACATAGGCAATCCGTCGGCAGCGTTGGCGGCGGTAGCGTCCTTGACAATGTCACTGTCCGCGAGGCCCGGGTCAGTGACCAACAGCGGCCGCGTCATGCCGAGGTTCCGGCAGCACTGGGGCAGTTCCTTGATGCGCCCGACGCCGAAACGCATGGTAGTCGGATAGTTCCAGTTGCCGGAAAGAGGAGTGGCGTCGGAGACTTCGGTCATGGGGGGCCCGGAATCGGAGACAGGCCCTACTGCGCGTAATTCAGGGCCACGTCAAAGGCGTCGAAGTTGCGAAGCCGCCGGGCCGCTGGCAGGTCAGGCGTCGGGCGATTGAGGATCAGCGGCACGCGCTGTTCGGTGACGCCGCCGTGGGAGCGCAAGGGCACGGTCAGTCCGGTAAGGTCGTGGCTGTCGGCGTTGGAGCCCAGCACCTTGTGCTTTTCGGAAATAATGATCAGGTCCCCCATGCGTTCCTCGGGCAGTTCGAATTCGGCACATCCCCCGGAACGCGAGTAAACCGCAAGGATGCCGTCCAAGCCCCGGATTTTGGCGGCGATGGCGTCCCCGTCGGCGTCGGAGGACAGGTAAACGGTGCAAAACGACCCCAACGCCCCGTGGTGGACCACATAGGGGTCGGTAATGGTCAGCACTACCCGCGCTTGGCCATCCATCGACCAGCCGTCGATGACGTCCTGCAAGTAGATGACGTCGGGCTCGCCACTGTCCGTGTGCTTGGCGTTCATGCCGTGGTCCGCGGTTAACGCCAGGGTGGCGCCGAGGGCATCGAGCTTCTGGAAGTAGCCGTCCATCATGGCGTAGAACGCATTCGCCGTCGGCGAACCGGGGGCGTGCTTATGTTGGATGTAATCCGTGGTCGACAGGTACATGATGTCGGACCGCCCTTGTTCCAACAGCTTGACCCCGGCGGCGAAGATGAACTCGCTCAAATCGGCCGAATAAACTTCCGGCACCGGAAGGCCGACGAATTGATCGGCACGCTCGATGCCGTTTTTGGCGACCGTAGTCTGATCCGATTTCTCCGACGAGAAAGCAACCGCCCGGCCGCTTGCGAAGTCGAGCCCGTGGCCGAGCATGGATGTCAGCTTGTCCTTGGCGGTGACGATGACGATCTTGGCGCCGGCGTCGAAAAAAGCCTTGAAGAGGGTGTCGACCCAAAGAAACTTCGGCGTGTTCGTCATCACGTCCTCGTCGGCGTTGCGGTCGTAGAAGAAGTTGGCGCCGATGCCGTGGATCACTGGCGGCACGCCGGTGACGATGGAGATGTTGTTGGGATTGGTGAAGCTAGGAACCACGCAATCGGCGCGGAGGTCGCTGCCGGTCTTGAGTATCGGCCCCAGGAAGGGCATGGCGCCGTCGGCGACGGCGCGCTCGATATAATCGGGTTCCGAGCCGTCGATGCAGACCACGACCACGGGCCGGGTCGGCCATTTGTAGGTCCGGCCGTTGACCTCGACCGTGCGTGCGCCATCCGCCATTGGATCCCCCAAGTCTTTTCCCTGTCGTCCTTCGCCTACGGTTTCTCGCCGCGCTTAAGCCGCGCCTCGATGTCGTCCAGCACCGGCATCATGTCGGCGATGGAATCGATCACGTAATGGGCGCCGCGCTGGTACATGGTCGGATAGATGCGGTCGCGGTGCGCCTGCTTGATATCTTCGGGCATTGCATTCCATTCGTCCAGGGGAACGCCAACCTTGTTATCTGAAATGGCAAGGCCAACACCCCAGCCTCCGGCATTGAGGCCATCAACGCCTTTGGGGGCTGATACACTTGAAGTCGTGGATGCCCGGAACAAGTCCGGGCATGACAATCTATTTGATTTTCCGGGGTAAATCAAAACCTGGACTCTCCTCGCGGGAATGCG
>CAZQZB010000022.1:0-33392 GCA_964597695.1 uncultured Thalassospiraceae bacterium
TGAGGGCGGGCGCACGGTGGGCGCCGGCGTCGTCGCCAAGGTCGTCGAATAGGGAAACACATCACCGGTCCCAAAAGGGACCGGTTGTTTTTTATGAGGCTTAGGCCATGGATCAACAAAGCATCCGCATTCGTCTGAAGGCGTTCGATCACAGGATTCTTGATCAGTCGGCGAAAGAGATCGTCAACACCGCCCGGCGGACGGGAGCGCAAGTGCGTGGCCCCATACCGCTACCGACGCGGATTGAAAGGTTCACCGTGTTACGTTCACCCCATATTGACAAGAAGTCGCGCGAGCAATTCGAAATCCGCACCCATAAAAGGGTGTTGGACATCGTCGATCCGACGCAACAAACCGTGGATGCTTTGATGAAGCTCGACCTTGCGGCCGGGGTCGACGTGGAAATCAAGCTCTAGGGACCGGGTCAAGGTTTAGGAAATATAGTTTATGCGTACCGGTCTAATCGCTCGTAAGCTTGGAATGACCCGCCTGTTCAGGGCCGACGGCACTCATGTGCCGGTCACCGTGCTTGAGATCGGCGATTGCCGGGTGGTCGCCCAGATGACCGCTGAGAAAAACGGCTACAACGCCCTGCAACTGGGTTTGGTCAAGGCCAAGGTCAAAAACGTCAGCAAGGCCATGCGCGGCCACTTCGCCAAGGCAAAGGTCGAGCCGATGCGGAAACTGGTGGAATTCCGGGTCTCGGAAGACGCCATGGTCAATGTCGGCACGGAATTTTCGGCGGCCCATTTCGTCGCTGGCCAGTTCGTCGACGTCACCGGCACCTCCATCGGCAAAGGCTTTGCCGGCGGCATGAAACGGCATGGCTTCTCGGGTCTGGGGGCCTCGCATGGGGTTTCCCTCAATCACCGGGGGCTCGGCTCCACCGGCCAGTGCCAGGACCCCGGCAAGGTGTTCAAGGGCAAGAAGATGGCCGGCCAGATGGGTAACACCCGGGTCACGACACAGAACCTGGAGGTCGTCAACACCGATACCGAGCGTGGCCTGGTTTTGGTCAAGGGCGCCGTCCCGGGATCAAAGGGCGGCTATGTCCGCATCGCTGATGCAGTGAAAAAACAATTGCCCGAAAGCACGCCCTTCCCGTGCGCCATAAAAGGCCAGGAACCGCCACTTTCTGCGGAAGCTCCAGTCGAGGGTGCGGGTGAAGAAGAAGCTGTTGAGGAAAGGGCTGTTGAAAAAAACCCTGCGGAGAAACCGGCCGCCGACGCCAAAGCCGAAGACGCGTCCGAAAAGGCAGGCGAAGAATTAGGGCAAGAAGCCTTTGAAGAAACCTCCGAAAAATCGGCCCCGGCCGATGATGGCGCCGAACAGGAAGAAGGTAAGGACGAGGGGGGAAAGAAATAGCCGGCCATGCAGTATGACGTCATCAGCCTTGCCAATAAGAAGACCGGCACCATCGATCTCGACGATGGGGTGTTTGGTGTCGACGTCCGCCGCGATATTCTGGCGCGTGCCGTCAACTGGCAATTGGCAAAACGCCGGGGTGGCACCGCTAAGACCAAGGAAAGGAGCGAGGTCCGGGCCACCAAGGCCAAACCCTTTAAACAGAAGGGCGGGGGCCGGGCGCGCCAGGGCACGACGGTCGCTCCGCAGATGCGGGGTGGCGGCGTGGCCTTTGGGCCTCGGGTTCGCTCCCACGCCCATAAGCTGCCGAAAAAGGTCCGGCTGCTGGCCCTGAAGTCGGCCCTCAGCGCCAAGTGTGCGGATGGCAAGCTGGTGGTCCTCGACGAGGCCAAGTTGAAACAACCCAAGACCGCCGATCTGGCCAAGCGGTTGGCGACGCTGAACTGGGGCCGGGCCCTGGTCATCGACGGCGCGGAGGTGGATACAAATTTCGCCCGCGCCGCCAACAACATTATCGGCATCGATGTCCTGCCGAGCAGCGGCGCCAACGTTTACGACATCCTTCGCCGCGATACCCTGATTTTGACCCGCGACGGGGTAGAAAAACTGGTGGAGCGGCTGAAATGAAGAAATACATGCCGCAAGACGTCAAGCCCAGCAAGGAGCGGATGTACGAGTTGATCCGTGGGCCAGTGGTGACCGAGAAAGCGACCCTCATTTCAGAACACAACCAAGTCACCTTCATGGTGCCGTTGGATGCAAATAAATTCGAGATCAAGGCGGCGGTCGAGGGCCTATTCAAAGTCAAGGTGACGGCGGTCAACACGCTCCGCCGGAAAGGCAAGGTCAAGAGTTTCCGTGGCCGCGCCGGCAAACAGGGAGACGCCAAAAAGGCCATCGTAACGCTGGCCGAAGGCCAATCCATCGACATCATGGCAGGCATTTAGACAAATTGGGACGATCATGGCACTGAAAAAATTCAACCCGACCACGCCAGGATGCCGCGGCCTTGTGCTCGTCGACCGGTCCGGACTGTGGAAGGGCAAACCCGAAAAATCCTTGACCGCGGGCCTGCGGGGTAAGGGCGGACGCAATAACAAGGGCCGGATCACTGCCCGCCGCCGCGGCGGGGGCCACAAGCGCCGCTACCGGGTGGTTGATTTCAAGCGCCTGAAGCGCGATGTCGAGGCGACGGTGGAACGGTTGGAATACGATCCTAACCGGACCGCTTTCATTGCCCTAATCAAGTACGCCGACGGTGAACTTAGTTACATTCTGGCCCCGCAACGGGTACGCCCCGGCGACAAGGTGATCTCTGGTGACAACGTGGACATCAAGCCCGGCAACGCTATGCCGATGCAGAACATCCCCGTCGGCACCATCCTTCACAACATCGAAATGAAGCTCGGCAAGGGCGGTCAGATCGCGCGCTCCGCCGGTACCTACGCACAGATCATTGGCAAGGACCAGGGCTACGCTCAATTGCGGCTCAGTTCCGGCGAACTGCGCATGATGCGGGCCGAATGTATGGCCACCGTCGGCGCCGTCTCCAACCCCGATCAGAAGAATATCAAGCTCGGCAAGGCGGGACGCAAACGGTGGCTCGGCAAGCGGCCTCAGGTACGTGGCGTGGCCATGAACCCGATCGACCACCCCCATGGTGGCGGCGAAGGACGCACCAGCGGCGGCCGCCACCCGGTCACCCCTTGGGGCAAGCCCACCAAGGGCAAGAGAACCCGTTCCAACAAGAAGACGGACCGCTTAATCATGCGCCGCCGTCACGCCAAGAAGTAGGAGGAGGCCGCCTGTGCCCCGTTCCATCTGGAAAGGCCCGTTCGTCGATGGCTACCTTCTGAAGAAGGCCGAGAAGGTGCGCGCGGGCGGGCGCAACGAAATCATCAAGACCTGGTCCCGGCGCTCGACCGTGCTGCCGCAGTTCGTCGGCCTGACGTTCGGAGTTTACAACGGCCACAAGTTCATCCCGGTATTGGTGACCGAGGACATGATCGGACACAAACTGGGCGAGTTTTCGCCGACTCGTGTGTACTACGGCCACACTGCCGACAAGCGGGCTACGAGGGAATAAGCCATGGGCAAGAAATCATTCGGGCGCGCGCTCGCTGACAACGAGGCCATGGCCTTCGCCAAGCATCTTCGCACCAGCCCGCAGAAGTTGAATCTGGTGGCCCAGACGATTCGGGGCAAGGACTGCGAGGCGGCCCTGTCGGAACTGGAGTTTTCGAGGCGGCGCATCGCTGTCAAGGTTAGGAAACTTCTGGAAAGTGCCATTGCCAACGCCGAGAACAATCATCAATTGGACGTCGATAGGCTTTATGTCGCCGAAGCCACGGTCGGAAAAAACCTTGTCATGAAACGATGGCGTGCCCGCGCCCGCGGCCGGGTAGGGCGCATTCAAAAACCCTTCAGCAATATGCGCCTAATCGTTCGCGAACGCGAGGAGACAGCTTAAAATGGGTCAAAAGGTCAATCCAATTGGACTGCGCCTCGGCATCAACCGGACCTGGGATTCGCGCTGGTACGCCGAGAAGAACTATGCCGAGCTACTGCACGCGGACCTGGAGATCCGCAAATTCCTTTTTTATCGCCTTTCCCAGGCTGGGGTCTCCAAGATCATCATCGAACGGCCGGCGAAAAAGGCCCGGATCACGATCCATACGGCCCGTCCCGGCGTGGTCATCGGCAAAAAGGGCGCCGACATCGAAAGGTTGCGCCTGGAAATCTCCAAGATGACGGGGTCAGAGGCGCACCTGAACATCGTCGAGATCCGCAAGCCCGAGATTGAGGCCCAATTAGTGGCCGAAAACATTGCCCAGCAAATGGAACGCCGCGTTTCCATCCGCCGGGCCATGAAGCGCTCGGTGCAGTCTGCTATCCGCCTGGGCGCTAAGGGTATCCGCATCAATTGCGCCGGGCGACTCAGCGGCGCCGAGATCGCCCGCACCCAATGGTACCGCGAAGGCCGGGTTCCGCTGCACACGCTCCGCGCCAATATCGATTACGGGGAAAAGGTGGCCAATACCACCTACGGGACTTGCGGGGTCAAGGTCTGGATTTACAAGGGCGAAATTATGGCCCACGACCCCATGGTCCTGGACAAACAGGCGTTGGAGCAGCAGCCACAGCGTTAACGCTGGTTGCGGTAGGAATTATCGGGAACCGAACCCATGCTTAGTCCGAAAAATACCAAATACCGGAAAGCCCATAAGGGCCGCATCCACGGCAAGGCCAAGGGCGGCAATTCGCTTAATTTTGGTTCCTTTGGCCTCAAGGCGGTAACGCCGGAGCGCCTAACCGCGCGTCAGATCGAGGCTGCCCGCCGCGCTATGACCCGTCATATGAAACGCACCGGCCGGGTCTGGGTTAGGATTTTCCCCGACATCCCGGTTTCCCAGAAACCGGCCGAGGTACGGCAGGGGAAGGGCAAGGGAACGCCCGAATTCTGGATCTGCAGGGTCAAGCCGGGCCGTATTCTTTTCGAGGTCGACGGGGTCACGGCGGACGTTGCCAAGCGGGCGTTTGAGCTTGCCGCCGCCAAATTGCCTCTGAAGACCCGTTTCGTTATCCGCCTGGGCGTAGGGGGGTAACGACATGAAAGCCGAGGACGTGCGCGCCAAAAGCGACGATGAACTGAAAGAACAACTGTTGGACCTTCGCAAAGAGGCCTTCAACCTTCGCTTTCAGTCGGTGAGCGGACAGCTCGAAAATACCGCCCGGGTACGTGAGGTGCGCCGCGACGTGGGCCGAATCAAGACCATTCTCAATGAACGCAGCCGCACCGCGGCCAAGGCGTCGTAGGAGGAATGAAGCACATGCCGAGACGCATCCTGCGAGGTGTCGTGGTCAGCGACAAGATGGACAAGACCGTGACGGTGAAGGTCGAACGCCGGATCATGCATCCGCTTTACAAGAAGTTTATCCGCCGCTCCAAGAAGTACACCGCCCACGACAAGGCCAACGCTTGCAAGGAAGGCGATGTGGTCAGCATCCGCGAATGCCGGCCCCTTTCGAAACGTAAGACCTGGGAGGTCATCACCGAAGGCGCCTAAGGGCGCTTCCGGGGATGACAAAGGACCAAAGACGATGATTCAAGCCGAAACTAATCTGGATGTCGCCGACAATTCCGGCGCCCGCCGAATCCAATGCATCAAGGTGCTAGGGGGCTCGAAGCGTAGGTACGCGTCCGTTGGCGATCTCATCGTCGTCACCATCAAGGAGGCGACCCCCCGGGGCCGCGTCAAGAAGGGAGAGATCGTAAAGGCCGTCGTCGTGCGTACGGCCAAAGATATCCGCCGCCCGGACGGCTCTGCGATCCGGTTCGATTCAAATGCTGCGGTTCTGATCACCCCCCAGGGCGAGCCTATCGGAACCCGCATTTTTGGTCCCGTGACCCGCGAACTGCGGGCCAAGCGCTACATGAAGATCATTTCTCTGGCCCCCGAGGTGCTGTGATGGCGGCGAAACTGAAAATCAAGAAAGGTGACCGGGTTATTGTAACGGCCGGCCAGGACAAGGGAAAAATCGGTGATGTCCTGAAAATTCATACCAAGGAAAACCGCGCCGTAGTCCAGGGTATTAATATGATCAAGCGCCACCAGCGGCCGACCCAGGCCTCGGGCGGCGGCATCGTCGAAAAGGAAGCGGCCATCCATATATCCAACCTGTCGCATATCGATCCCAAGGATGACAAGCCGACACGGGTTGGCTACAAGTTTCTCGAAGGTGGCCGCAAGGTGCGTTTCGCCAGGCGGTCCGGTGAAATCATCGATCTATAGACGGGCCCAAGGAAAATGACACGGTTGCAGGATTTGTACGAAAGCACGGTCAAGCCGGGCCTGATCAAGGAGTTTGGATACAAGAACCCCATGGAAGCGCCACGGCTGGATAAGATCATCGTCAACATGGGCGTCGGCGAAGGCTCTCAGGACCGCAAAAAAGTGGAAGCCGCGGCCGAGGATCTGGCCCTGATTTCCGGGCAGAAACCGGTAATTACCAAAGCCAAGAAATCAATCGCCACCTTCAAGCTGCGCGACGGTATGTCCATCGGCTGCAAAGTCACGCTTCGGCGCAATCGTATGTACGAATTTCTCGATCGGCTGATCACCATCGCGCTTCCCCGGGTCCGGGATTTCCGGGGCATTTCGCCAAGGAGCTTCGACGGGTCGGGGAACTTCGCACTCGGGTTGAAAGAGCAGATCGTGTTTCCGGAAATCGACTACGACAAGGTCGATCAGGTTCGCGGTCTGAACGTGGTGATCTGCACCACCGCCAGGACAGATGATGAGGCAAGGACGTTGCTGAAGGGATTCGACATGCCGTTCAGCGGCAGGGACCCCAAAAAGGAGGCCGAAGAAGAGGCAGCCAGACGAGCGGCGCTAGAGGCTGAGAAACAGGCCGCTCGAGAGGCCATGAAGGAAGTCGAGGAAGCAGAGGCGGCCGAGGCCCGCGAGAAGGCCGATGAGGAAGCTGGCGAACAACCCGCCGAGGAGGCCCCCGCAAAGCCAGATGACGAAGACGGCAAGGGCGATACACCGAAAGAGGATGACAAGAAGGGAGAAAAACCAAATGGCTAAGAAAAGCGCCATTGAAAGAAACATGAAGCGAATACGACTGTCGGCCAAGTTCGCCGCCAAGCGTGCCGCTCTCAAAGCCGCGGTAAAGGACCAATCGCTGTCGCCGGAAGAGCGATTCAATGCGCTCATTAAGCTCGCCGAACTGCCGCGCAATTCCGCTCCGGTGCGTCAACGCCTTCGTTGCAAGATTTCGGGCCGGTCGCGGGGTAATTACCGCAAGTTCCAGATCAGCCGCATTGCGTTGCGCGAAATGGCATCCACCGGGCAGATTCCTGGCATGATCAAATCCAGTTGGTAAGGAGAAAGGGCTGATTACGATGACAGATCCCTTGGGCGACATGTTGACCCGCATCCGCAATGGGCAGCGGGCCCGGAAAAGCAAGGTCACATCGCCGGCCTCCAGGCTGCGCACCAATGTGCTCGAAGTTCTTAAGCGTGAGGGCTTCATCCGCGGTTTTTCTCAACGTGAGGTTCGCCGCGGCATTTCCGAGATCGAAATCGAGCTTAAGTATCACGAGGGCGATCCCGTAATTCGTGAGATCAGCCGCGTGTCGAAACCGGGCCGGCGTGTTTATTCCGGCATTAAGGACCTGCCCAAGATATACGACGGATTGGGGATTTCCATCCTGTCCACCCCTCGCGGCGTGCTGTCGGATTCAGAAGCCCGCGATCAGAACGTCGGCGGCGAAGTTCTGTGCCGGGTTTTCTAGGGACATTAGCGGCGAAGATGGAAAGAACACATGTCACGAATTGGTAAAAACCCTGTTGAGATTCCGGACGGCGTCACCTTCGAGGTCGCCGGCCAGTTCGTTACCGCCAAAGGCAAGGAGGGGGAGCTTAGCCTGATCGTGGCTCAGGACGTGGAAATCGTCCGTGACAGCAACCTAGTTTGGGTTAAGCCACGGAACGAAACCCTTATTGCCCACAAGTTGTGGGGAACTACCCGAAGCCTCGTCAACAACCTGATCGTCGGCGTCAGTGAAGGATTCTCGCGAAAACTGGAAATCAACGGCGTCGGTTATAGGGCCCAGGTTCAAGGCAAGGAACTGGTCATGCAGTTGGGCTTCAGCCATGAAATCAAATTTCCAATCCCGGAAGGCATCAAGATCGAGTGTTCGGACCAAACTCATATTTCCGTCAGCGGTGCCGACAAACAGCAAGTCGGCCAGACGGCCGCCGAAATCAGGAAATTCCGTCCTCCCGAACCGTACAAGGGCAAGGGCATAAAATACGAAGACGAGTACATCTTCCGCAAGGAGGGTAAGAAAAAATAATGACCCTAGCGAAGCGTTTATTTGACCGCCGCCGCCGGTCACGCATGAAGTTGCGCCGTAAGTCGAAGGACCGTCCCCGGTTGTCCGTTTTCCGGTCCAGCAAGCATATCTATGCTCAAATTATCGACGACAGGCAGCACGCCACCCTGGCCGCGGCATCGAGTCTGGAAAAGGACTTTCGTGGCAAGCTGAAAACCGGCGCCGATAAAACTGCCGCTGGCCAGGTGGGCAAGATAATCGCCGAGCGGGCTCTCGCCAAGGGGATCAAACACGTTGTCTTCGACCGCGGCGGATTCAGGTTTCACGGGCGGATCAAGGCCTTGGCGGAAGCGGCCCGTGAGGGTGGATTGAGTTTCTAGGAGAAAACACGAATGGCAGAAATACGAACCCCTTCCTCACAACGCCGCCGTGGCGGCGGCCGTGGCGGCCGTGGACGTAACCGCGATTCCGACCGGGAAAAAGGAGACGAACTGCTTGATAAGCTTGTCCACATCAACCGTGTTGCCAAGGTGGTCAAGGGCGGCCGCAGGTTTTCGTTCGGGGCGCTGGTAGTGGTCGGCGACGGGCGCGGCCAAGTCGGTTACGGAACCGGCAAAGCGCGGGAAGTTCCGGAAGCAATCCGCAAGGCCACCGACCGTGCCAAACGGAATATGGTCCAAATTCCGCTCCGCGAAGGCCGCACGCTGCATCACGATGTCAACGGCTGCTACGGCGCAGGACGAGTCGTTCTTAGGGCGGCACCGCCGGGAACCGGCATTATCGCCGGTGGCCCCATGCGCGCGGTTTTTGAAACCATGGGCGTTCAGGATGTTGTCGCCAAGTCCCTTGGCAGTTCCAATCCCCATAATATGGTCAAGGCGACCTTCCGGGCGCTCCAGGCCTGCGCGTCGCCCAGAAGCGTCGCCGCCCGGCGTGGAAAGAAGTTCGGCGATATCGTCTCGCGCCGCAGTGGGACCGCCGATGCCGCTACCAAGGAGTAGGTCAATGGCCGACGACAAAGCGAAGATAAAAGCGACTGTCAAGGTTACGCAGATCGGTAGTACCATCGGCCGGCCGGCTGATCAGAGGGCGACGTTGGTGGGGCTCGGCCTCAATAAAATGCACAGGACACGCGAACTTGAGGATACGCCGGAGGTCCGGGGCATGATCAACAAGGTTAGCCACCTCGTCCGTGTTGAAGAATAGTTTGGGTGGCGGGGCAATATGCGCCCGCCGCGTGGCCGCCAATACCGGTCCAGGGAAGGGAATTTGAAAGATGAGACTTAATGAGCTTGGCGATCTCCCCGGAGCGCGTCGGACCCGGAAACGCATCGGCCGCGGCATAGGTTCCGGAAAGGGTAAGACCTGCGGCCGCGGCCACAAGGGCCAGAAATCGCGTAGCGGCATCTCGCTTCTCGGTTTCGAGGGCGGACAGATGCCACTCTACCGACGATTGCCCAAGCGTGGATTTAATAATCCCTTTACCAAGGATTTTGCGGAACTGAGTATCGGCAACCTGGAACGCGCCGTGGTCAATGGAAAAATCGACGCCAAAAAACCAATCACCGAAGCAGCCCTTCGCACAAGCGGCCTGGTGAAGAAAAGCCGCGATGGCGTGCGCCTGCTTGCGACGGGGGGGTTAAAAACTAAATTAACGATAGAAGTGACCGGGGCCACGAAGGGAGCAATCGCCGCGGTGGAGAAGGCAGGGGGCGGCGTTACGCTTGTGCCGCAGAAGCCGAAGCCGGAAGGCAAGGGAAAGGCCCGCCACCGCAAGTTCAAGGAAGGCGAAGCCGGGGTCAAAGCCGGGGGCGAAGGCGCCGGGAAGGAAAGCCGGGGAAAAGAACCGAAGAAGAAGGCCCAAGAAGACAGCAATGAAGATAAAACGGAAGAGAAAACCGGGAAAAAAGATTCAAAGAATGACGCCTCCGGGGACGATGCCGAGGGGGACGAACCCCAAAAGGCCGATAGCGGCGGGGACGCGCTTCAAAAAGACGAACGGTTTGCTAGCGGCGAGGAAATCAAAGGAAACGGCCGCGGAAACGGAGACGGCAGGTCCGGCAAAGACGAAGGTTAGAACAAAAGCTTCTTAATGGCATCAGCAGCTGAACAATTCGCATCGAATATAAACCTCGGGGCTTTCGCCAAGGCCACCGAACTGAAAAAACGTCTTTGGTTCACCCTCGCCGCCCTGATCATATACCGCCTCGGCACCTACATTCCGCTTCCTGGAATTGATCCCGCTGTCCTGAAAGACATCTTCACCCAGAACCAGGGTGGGGTGCTGGGCATGTTCGACATGTTTGCCGGCGGTGCCCTTAGGCGCATGACGATTTTCGCGCTTAACATAATGCCTTACATTTCGGCGGCCATCATCATGCAGTTGATGACGGCGGTGTCGCCGAAGCTTGAGGCACTGAAGAAGGAAGGAGAGACCGGCCGCAAAAAAATCAACCAATATACCCGCTATGGCACGGTGCTGATTGCCGCGTTGCAGGCCTACGGCATCTCGGCGGGCCTTGAAGGCATGAGTTCCAGTGCCGGTTCGGCTGTCACGGACCCGGGTTTGTTCTTCCGCTTTCAAGTGGTGGTGACCCTGGTCGGCGGCACCATTTTCCTGATGTGGCTTGGCGAACAGATTACCGCCCGCGGTGTCGGCAACGGCATATCCCTAATCATCTTTTCCGGCATCGTCGCCAATTTGCCCAGCGCCCTCGCGAGCACGCTGGAACTGGGGCGTACGGGGGCCCTGTCCACGGGCTTTATCATCTTTCTGATGTTAATGTCGGTGGGGGTCATTTACTTCATCGTCTTCGTTGAACGCGCCCAGCGCCGAATCATCGTCCAGTATCCCAAGCGCCAACGGGGCAACAAAATGACCGGCGGCGAAAGCTCGCACCTGCCTTTGAAGCTAAACACCGCCGGCGTCATCCCGCCAATTTTCGCCAGTTCCATCCTGCTGATGCCGATCACGGTGATCGGTTTTTCCGCCGGCTCGGGACCGGATTGGTTGACCACGGTGGCAGCCTACCTGGGGCGCGGCCAGCCATTGTATCTGTTGATCTATATCTCGATGGTGGTGTTTTTCGCCTTCTTCTATACGGCGGTGGTGTTCAATCCCGTCGACACGGCTGACAACCTAAAACGATATGGCGGTTTCATTCCAGGCATTCGGCCGGGCAAGAACACTGCCGAATACCTGGACTGGGTATTGACACGCCTGACCGTTGTCGGCGCGGGCTATCTGGCTATCATTTGCTTACTGCCCGAACTCTTGATCTCGCGCTATTCGGTACCGTTTTATTTCGGCGGCACCAGCCTGCTCATCGTCGTCACCGTGACCATGGACACCATCACCCAAGTGCAGTCGCATTTGCTGGCCCATCAGTACGAGGGCCTGATTAAAAAGAGCAAGTTGCGGGGACGGCGTTGATGAACCTGATTTTGTTGGGCCCCCCCGGCGCCGGCAAAGGAACCCAGGCGAGGAAGCTGCGGGAAATTTACGGGATTATTCAGTTGTCCACCGGTGACATGCTGCGCACCGAAGTAGAATTGGGCAGCCATCTCGGCCGGCAGGCCAAGGAAGTCATGAATTCAGGCAACCTCGTGTCCGACGACTTGATCATCGCCATGATCTCAATCCGCATTGACCAGGACGATTGCTCAAATGGCTTTATATTGGACGGATTTCCACGCACTACGGAGCAAATAGAGGCCTTGACGGTGATGCTCAAGAATAAGGGGTTAAGCATCGACCATGTGATCGAATTGGTTGTTGACGACGACACCATGGTGGAGCGGATCACCGGGCGGTTTTCCTGTGCCGGCTGCGACGCCGGATATCACGACGAGTTCCAGAAGCCCCAAAAGGAAGGAGTCTGCGACGAATGCGGCGGAACAGAGTTCATCCGCCGCGCCGACGACAATGCCGAAACCGTGCAAAACCGCCTTGGCACCTATCATGAACAGACAGCCTCGATCGTTTCCTATTACCGGGATAAAGGGGTGATGGAGAGCGTCAACGCCATGCTTTCCATCGACGAAGTCACCGAACGCTTGAAGGCCATCGTAGGCTAACGGAATGGGGGGTAAAAACGGTGCCGGAGCGTGTTGACTTGAGGCCGTCAAGTCCTATAATCGCGCCTCTTCCGGGACCCATTCGGCAACAATCATTATTTATTTCCAAAGTTTAAGGAGACAGAGCTTTGGCGCGTATTGCTGGCGTTAACATCCCGACCCCGAAACGGGTCCTCATCGCACTCACTTACATTCATGGCATAGGCAGGACTTCGGCGCTGAAGATCTGCAATGAGATCGGAATTCCGCCTGAACGGCGGGTGAATGATCTTACCGACGATGAACTGGTGAAGATTCGTGAAACTATCGACAAGAACTATCAGGTCGAAGGAGATCTTCGGCGCGAAGTGGCGATGAACGTAAAGCGGCTGATGGACCTTGGGTCTTACCGGGGCCTTCGGCACCGCCGCGGCCTACCCGTGCGCGGCCAACGGACCCATACCAACGCCCGCACCCGCAAGGGACCGGCGAAGGCCATTTCCGGCAAGAAAAAAGTGCTCAAAGGGTTATCAGAAAATATATAGCCATGGCCAAGGCAACTACGCAACGTCCCCGCCGCCGCGAACGAAAGAACATCGTCTCGGGCATCGCCCATGTGAACGCGACGTTCAACAACACGATGATTACCATCACTGATGCCCAGGGTAACACCATCGTCTGGTCGTCGGCGGGGTCCAAGGGCTTCAAGGGGTCCAGAAAGTCTACCCCCTATGCCGCCCAGGTCGCCGGAGAGGACGCGGGCAGAAAAGCTATGGAGCACGGCATGAAGACCCTCGAGGTCGAGGTCAAGGGTCCCGGGTCTGGCCGTGAATCCGCTCTCAGGGCCCTGCAGGCGGTCGGTTTCACCATCACCGCCATTCGCGATGTGACGCCGATACCGCACAACGGTTGCCGATCCCGAAAACGCCGCCGGGTCTAATGCAGCGGAACCATACCGCGTCCGATGCGGTCGGGATGTGAAGAATCATCCCCATTTGTCGCCGGACCCGCTTTGGGTTGGCGAGACGAACATCGAAAAGGGATGTTGTTCCTGGGGCTTTCAATCCACGCTCTGAGAAAGAGGTCACCCAAGTGATTCAGAAAAACTGGCAAGAACTCATTAAACCGACGAAACTCGATGTGCAAACCGGCGCCGATGAGAAGCGCACGTCGACGATTATCGCCGAACCCTTGGAACGGGGCTTTGGCCTTACCCTCGGCAATGCGCTAAGAAGGGTCCTGTTGTCGTCCCTGCAAGGCGCGGCGGTGACATCGGTGCAGATTGACGGGGTCTTGCACGAGTTTTCGTCGATTCCGGGCGTCCGCGAGGACGTCACCGACATCGTTCTTAATATTAAGTCCCTCGATATTCACATGTCCACCGAAGGGCCGAAGCAGATGACGCTCAAATCCCATGGTGCTGGCGAGCTCACGGCGGGCGACATCGAGACTGGCTCAGATATCGAAATCATGAACCCGGACATGGTGATCTGCCATCTCGACAAAGGCGCTAAGCTGAAGATGGAACTGACCGTGGAGAGCGGCAAAGGCTATCAGCCGGCGACCCAAAACCGCCCGGAAGCAAGCCCCATCGGCTTGATCCCGGTGGACGCGGTATTTTCACCGGTGCGTAAGGTTGCCTATAAGGTCGATAACGCCCGCGTCGGCCAGGTCACCGACCACGACAAACTCAGCATCGAGCTGACCACGAGCGGTTCCATTTCCCCCGATGACGCGGTGGCCATGGCTGCCCGTATCCTGCAGGATCAGTTGAGCCTGTTCATCAACTTCGAGGAACCGCGCTCGGTTTTCGCCGAGGAGCAAGAAGCAGAACATTCCTTCAACAGGAATCTGTTGCGCAAGGTCGAAGAACTGGAGCTTTCGGTGCGCTCGGCCAATTGTCTAAAGAACGACAACATCATCTACATCGGCGATCTGGTTCAAAAGAGCGAAACCGACATGCTCCGGACGCCCAATTTCGGTCGCAAGTCTTTAAACGAGATTAAAGAGGTGCTGGGGCAGATGGGCCTTCATCTGGGCATGGAGTTCCCCGACTGGCCGCCCGAAAACATCGAGGAACTGGCGAAGCTGATGGAAGACCCGTACTAAAGCGGATCGACCTGCGCCTTAAAGAAAGAACCAAAATACGTGCGTGTAAAATGGCACGCGCACGGAAACAAAAAGGAGCCTGAACCATGCGTCACCGTCACGGCGCCCGCAAGCTGAACCGGACCAGCACCCACCGCAAGGCCATGTTCTCCAACATGGCGGTGGCGCTTCTGACCCACGAACAGATAAAGACAACGCTGCCGAAGGCCAAGGAGCTCAGGGGCGTCGCCGACAAGATGATCACCTTGGGCAAGCGCGGCACGCTGCATGCCCGCCGCCGCGCCTTCAGATTCCTTCGGGACGACGATGCGGTTTCGAAACTATTCGGGACCATCGCTAAGCGCTACAAGGACCGGAGCGGCGGTTACACCCGGGTCTTGAAGGCGGGATTCCGTTACGGCGACAGCGCGCCGATGGCGGTGATCGAGCTTGTCGACCGCGACCCTGACGCCAAGGGTGCCGCCGACAAGGCCCGCTATGCGCTTGAGCTGGAGGCCGAAGAGGGAGGCGAAGCGGCTTGAGTCCCTTCATTTGGGCCGTGACCGCCGCAACCGTCGGGTTGGCCCTGGCCGCCGGGCCGGACGCGATTGCCGCCGAAAAGCAGGTGCCGCTGACGAAGGCGGAGATGCAGCTTTCGTTCTCTTCCCTGGTCAAGAAATCTGCCCCCGCCGTCGTCAACATTTACGCCCGCAAGGTAATCCGCCAGCGTCAAAGCTTACCGTTGTTCGATGATCCGTTCTTCCACCGCTTCTTCGGAGAGGAGTTCGGGTTCGGCCTGCCTCGGAAACAGGTTCAGAATTCCCTGGGTTCCGGCGTCATCGTCCATCCCGATGGCCTCATCGTCACCAATAAGCACGTCATCGAAGGCGCCGAAAAGATAGTCGTGGTGATGGCCAACCGGCGGGAATTCTCCGCCAAAATTGTCGTTACCGACGACCGTACCGATCTCGCCATCCTTCAGGTGGACACCGGTGGCCAGAACCTACCGGTGTTGGCGCTGCGCGATTCCGACGACCTAGAGGTCGGCGACCTGGTACTCGCCATTGGCAATCCGTTCGGCGTTGGCCAGACGGTCACCAGCGGCATCGTCTCTGCGCTAGCACGAACCCGCGTCACATCATCGGCCCTGAACTTCTTCATCCAGACGGACGCCGCCATCAACCCCGGCAATTCGGGCGGAGCTTTGGTGACCATGGACGGAAAGCTGGCCGGGGTGAACACCGCCATTTTCTCCAAAAGCGGTGGCTCACTGGGCATTGGCTTCGCCATTCCCTCGAACATGGTGCGCGCCGTGATCACCGGCATCACCCAGGACGGACGGCTGGTGCGGCCCTGGCTGGGGGCCTTGGGGCAGGGGTTGTCGCAGGATATAGCCTCCTCCCTCGGCATGGCTCGACCGACCGGAGTGTTGATTAACTTCGTCTATAAGGGCGGCGCCGCCGACAAAGCCGGGCTTCGGACTGGCGACGTGGTCCTGGCCGTCAACGGCCACGAGGTTAACGACCCGAAGGGGCTCCGCTTCCGCATTGCCACGCTGCCGGTCGGCGACACGGTGGCTCTCCGAGTGTGGCGCCGCAACGCCACCCAGGCCCTGAAACTGCTGCTGTCGCCGCCGCCAGAGAACCCTCCCCGAGAACTCACAGTACTAGCCGGCCGCCAACCCCTGGCCGGGGCGACGGTCGCCAACATGTCGCCGGCGCTTGCCGACGAACTCGGTTTCGACCTCTTTGCCAAGGGCATTGTCGTCGTCGATTTGGAACGGGGCTCGGCCGCCAACCGGCTCGGCTTTAGGATCGGCGACCTGCTGCGTGCCGTGAACGGCCGAGAGGTCCCCACCGTGGCCGATCTCAAACCCTTTTTGAGAAGTAAGACGGCTAGATGGCGGATCATTATCGACCGGGACGGAAAATCCCTCAACTTGGTGATCAACGGCTAGGCCGCGCGTAAAAAGAAGGCTGTCCCCTTTTCTTTCACCCCTTAGAGCGGATTCACGCAATTGAACGGATCGCGTAGGCAATTCCAATCAATCCAGTTCTGCTCTAGCCGTCAACCGGAATTCCTGTTTCCGTAATTTCTGCCACGGGTTGGCGCTTGGTCCGGTAATGGGCTACGTTTTCCGGTTCAGGGGTTGGAAAAAAGAAATTTCAGGGGGTACGTTAGGTGAGCGGCAAGGAAATTACCATTAAGGCGGCCGACGGTGCCGAATTCATGGGGTATCTAGCAACTCCGAAATCAGGCGGTGGCTCCGGGGTCGTCGTCATCCAGGAGATTTTCGGCGTCAACGAGGTCATGCGGGGGATCACCGACGGCTTCGCCGAGGCGGGCTACATGGCGCTTTGCCCCGATATCTTCTGGCGCCAGGAGCCGGGAATCCAGTTGACGGACCAAAGCGAGAAGGAATGGACGCGGGCGTTCGAGCTGTTCAACGGCTTCGACCTGGGCAAGGGGGTCCAGGACCTTGATTCAACCATCGAGACGCTTCGTGGGCTTGATGGTTGTTCGGGTAAAGTGGGCACGGTCGGGTTTTGCCTCGGCGGCCGGTTAGCGTACCTGACGGCGACGAAGACAAAAGCCGACGCCGCGGTTGGCTATTACGGGGTGATGCTGACAGAGCACCTGGACGAGACCATTAACACGCCGCTGATCTTGCACGTGGCGACCGAAGACGAATTCGTGCCCAAGGACCAACAAGCCGAGGTGCACGCGGCGCTGGACGGCAACGACATGGTGACCATCCACGACTACGTTGGCCAGGACCATGCCTTCGCCCGTGTCGGCGGCAAGCATTACGACCAGTACTCCGCCGACCTCGCCCGAGGCCGCACCCTCGATCATTTCAAGGCGCACCTGGGCTGAGCCGCCCGAAGCGCGCCCTTGACTGAAAAGGCTCCCGAGGCCGGGGTCATGAGTACACTCTTCGAAGCCAACGCGCCGCGTCCCCTGGCTGACCGGTTGCGGCCGCAAAAGTTGGCCGACGTCGTCGGCCAGGACCACCTGCTTAAGGGCGACGGGCCGATTGCCCGGATGACGGCGTCGGGGAAGCTTTCATCGATCGTCCTCTGGGGGGCACCCGGCACCGGCAAAACCACTATAGCCTGGCTGCTGGCCGATATTTCCGAACTTTATTTTGAACGCCTGTCTGCTGTGTTCTCGGGTGTCGCAGACCTACGCCAGGTGTTCGAGACCGCGCGCCAAAAGCGCGAAATGGGACAGGGCACGCTTTTGTTTGTCGATGAAATTCACCGCTTCAACCGCACCCAGCAGGACAGCTTCCTTCCCTACGTCGAGGACGGTACCGTAATTCTCGTCGGCGCGACGACGGAAAACCCTTCCTTTGAGCTCAACGGTGCACTGCTGTCCCGGACCCAGGTGCTGTTGCTGAACCGGCTCGATGACGGGGCACTCGAGGAACTGCTTCACCGGGCCGAGGAAGAGGAAGGGCAGACCCTGCCGCTGGCGACTGACGCCCGTGCCGCCCTTCGCGCCATGGCCGACGGCGACGGGCGCTACCTGCTGAACATGGCCGAGGCGGTACTACCGCTGCCGGCCGAGCCGCTGCTCGATACCCAGGCGCTGACCGAGGTCGTGCAGCGGCGTGTCCCCCTTTACGACAAGTCCCAGGAAGGCCATTACAATCTCATCAGCGCGCTCCATAAATCCCTGCGCGGATCGGATACCGACGCGTCCCTCTATTGGCTGGCGCGCATGCTGGCCGGGGGCGAGGACCCGCGCTACATCGCCCGCCGGCTGGTCCGATTTTCCTCCGAGGACATCGGCCTCGCCGATCCGCAAGCCCTGGTTCAGGCCATCGCCTCCTGGGAAGCCTTCGAGCGCCTGGGTTCGCCGGAAGGGGAACTGGCGGTGGTGCAGTGCGTGATCTACCTTTCCACAGCGCCCAAGTCCAACGCCGCCTACCGGGCCGAAAAGGATGCCGCTCAGGCGGCCCGGGAAACCGGTTCCCTCGATCCCCCTAAGAATATCCTCAACGCGCCGACCGGCTTGATGAAGGACTTGGGCTATGGGGCAGGTTATGAATACGATCACGACACCGAAGATGGCTTTTCCGGGCAGAACTATTTTCCTGAGGGAATGACCCGCAGCCGTTTTTACGAACCGAGCGATCGAGGATTCGAACGGGAAATCGCCAAGCGCCTTGAATACTGGGGCAAGCTCCGTGAAGAAAAGAAATAACTCCGCCCTTGGCGTCAAGGCCGACGAGGCCGGGATGAGGCTCGACCGTTGGTTCAAGCAGCGGTTCCCGGGCATCGGCCATGCCCGGTTGCAGAAATTAGTGCGCACCGGCCAAATCCGTGTCGACGGCGGCCGGACCAAGGCTGGGACGCGGCTTGCACCGGGCCAGAAGGTGCGAATCCCGCCGTTGGGCCCGCTGCCGGCGGTGAAACCCGGCCGGGCCAAGCCGGCCGTTTCCAAGGCCGATGCCCAGGACCTGTTGGCCCGGCTTCTGCACCGGGACGACAAGGTGATCGTCCTTGACAAGCCGGCCGGGCTGGCTGTGCAAGGTGGCAGCAGCATCCGGCGTCATATTGACGCCATGCTGGACGGGCTTCGTTTCGGCGCCGGCGACCGGCCGCGCCTGGTGCACCGGCTGGACAAAGATACCAGCGGCGTGCTGGTGATCGCCCGCAACGCTGCTGCGGCCCGGGAACTGACCGCCGGCTTCCGAACCAAGAAGGTGCGCAAGCTCTATTGGGCGGTGGTGGCCGGGGTGCCGAGCCCGGACGAGGGCACCATTGACCTGGCGCTGGCGAAAAGACCGGGACGAGGCGGTGAGAAGGTGACGGTGGGTGATAAAGGGGTTAAGGGAGCGGGCAAGAGGGCCCTGACCCATTATCGGGTCATCGACCGCGCCGGAGGTAAAGCCGCCTGGGTAGCCTTTGAGCCGGCGACAGGGCGCACCCATCAACTAAGGGTGCATGCGATTTCCCTCGGCACGCCAATCCTGGGCGACGGCAAGTACGGCGGCAAGGAGGCGTTTCTTAAGGGTGAAGAAATCGCCTCCCGGCTACACCTTCATTCCCGCGCCATCCAAATCCCTCACCCTGCGGGCGGGATTCTCGAGGTTTCAGCCCCCTTGCCGGACCACATGCGGGTGACCTTCGATATACTGGGGTTCGATGCTTCCGCTGAAAAAGGGTTATTATTTGAACCGTTCTAAAAACAGGTTATAGAGTCGTTTTAAAATTCAGATGATGGAACTACAATCGAAAAGGTCATCGCATCGAACGATTTGCTGAAGAACAAGGAACTTAACCTGAACCGCATCGTGCTGCTGCCGAAGTGGAACCAATTGGCTGAGCACTAGGTGCCGGGCATTAATCGCCACCCCGGGGGAAGGGCCATGCAGGACATTATCCGCCAGCTTGAGGAAAAGCGCGAGCGCGCCCGAAAAGGCGGTGGCGAAAAGCGTATCGAGACCCAGCACGCCAAGGGCAAGCTGACGGCAAGGGAGCGCATCGAAATACTTCTCGATTCCGGTTCCTTCGAGGAATGGGACATGTTTGTCGAACACCGGTCCACCGACTTCGGCATGGCGGATCAGACCATTCCTGGCGATGGCGTCGTTGCCGGGTTCGGCACCGTCAACGGTAGGCTCATCTTCGTTTTCAGCCAGGACTTTACCGTCTTCGGCGGTTCTCTGTCGGAAGCACACGCTGAGAAAATCTGCAAGATTATGGATCAAGCCATGAAGGTGGGGGCGCCGGTGGTCGGCATCAACGATTCCGGCGGCGCCCGCATTCAGGAAGGGATAGCGTCCCTGGCCGGATACGCCGAGGTGTTTCAGCGCAACGTTTTGGCGTCCGGCGTCGTTCCGCAGATTTCTGTCATCATGGGGCCGTGCGCCGGCGGGGCCGTCTATTCTCCGGCGATGACCGACTTCATCTTCATGGTCCAGAATACCTCTTACATGTTCGTCACCGGCCCCGATGTGGTGAAGACGGTCACCCACGAAAAAGTTACCCATGAGGAACTGGGCGGCGCTGGCACCCACACCACCACGTCCGGGGTCGCCGACAAGGCGTTCGCCAATGACGCCGAGGCGCTTTTGAGCCTACGCCGCTTCGTCGACTTCCTGCCCGCCAACAATCGCGAACGGCCCCCGGTGCGGCCGACAGCTGACCCCGGCGACCGGGTTGAGGAATCGCTGGATACCCTGGTCCCCGTCGATCCCGCCAAGCCCTATGACATGAAGGAACTGATTACCAAGGTGGTGGACGAAGGCGATTTCTTCGAGTTGCAACCCAGCTATGCACGTAACATGGTTATCGGTTTTGGCCGCATGGAAGGAACAAGCGTCGGTATCGTCGCCAACCAGCCTTTGGTGCTGGCCGGGTGCTTGGATATCTCGTCGTCGGTCAAAGGCGCCCGGTTCGTACGTTTCTGCGACTGTTTCAACATTCCCATCATCACCTTCGTGGATGTGCCCGGCTTCCTGCCCGGCACCGCCCAGGAACTGGGGGGCATCATCAAGCATGGGGCAAAACTGCTGTTCGCCTTCGCCGAGGCGACGGTGCCCAAGGTCACGGTGATTACCCGCAAGGCCTATGGCGGGGCGTACGACGTCATGAGTTCCAAGCACCTTCGCGGCGACCTCAACTTCGCCTGGCCGTCGGCCGAGATCGCGGTCATGGGGCCGAAGGGCGCGGTCGAGATCATCTTCCGCGACGATATCAACGACGAGGCCAAGATCGCCGAGCACACCGAGGAATACCGGACACGTTTTGCCAATCCGTTCATTGCCGGGCACCGGGGCTTTATCGACGATGTCATCATGCCCCACAACACGCGTGTCAGGATTTGCAAGTCGCTCCGCATGCTGCGCGACAAGAAACTCGACAACCCGTGGAAGAAACACGGCAATATCCCGCTTTAACGCTTGGCCGGTGCCAGGTTGCGGCGCCTGTCATTTTTAGCTGCCTTTACGCGGGATAGGTTATTGTCTGTTGCAGAACGCCGCAAGGCGAGTTACCACCGTGGGATGACGGATGAAAACGGAAACAAACTCCTGGAAGAAGAGGAACTCGTCGTTGCTCCCGTGACCCCGGGTCACAGCTTTGCGCCGTTGATCGAGGAAGCCATCGCCGTTGCCGCCGAGGCGGAGTCGGGGCCTTGGAAGGCGCCTGAGACTGTTCCGCCCAGTGGTGTTCCCACCGCCCGGGTGGACCCCGAGCCGGTGAAGAAATTCGAACACGAAATAGACGAGAAGATTACCACCGGGCGCAGGCGTATGCGCCGGTTCGCCAATCACTTGATCTTGTTTGTCGCCGGGGTCGTGGGCGCGATACCTCTTCGCCTGACGGTCTTCAATGAATACCACGATGCATTTTTCTGGTGCCGCTGGCCGCCTGGGTGTGGCTTCTCGCCTTCTACGACAACTTCGTCAAACGCTCGATGTTGAAGCGTTCCGAGATGAAAAGCCAAATAAAGGCAGTAGTCCAAATGTCCGAACCCGACGACGACCAGGACGAGTTCAATGGGGAGTAAACGTGACCGGCGGCAGCGAAAAAGAGTCCGCCGATGACTCCGGCCCCGGCGCCGGGGAAAACCGTTCCAGAGGCGGGGTAGACGAGAATATAAGGGCGTTAAAGGGGCGGCTGAAGGGCTTCGGGGTTCATCTGGCCCTTTATTTCGTGATCATGGCGGTGCTGCTGACGGTAAACTTTGTTTACTGGCCGGATAACCCATGGTTTGTCCTGCCCTTGGTTAGCTGGGGCTCAGTGCTGGGGCTGCACGCAGCCTATGCCATGGGATTTTTCGGGGGATTATTCGGATGCCGGCGGTAAGGGGACAGTGGAGACATGTTCAAGAAAATCCTGATCGCTAACCGGGGGGAGATCGCGTGCCGGGTCATCCGCACCGCCCGGACCATGGGCATTAGGACTGTTGCAGTCTATTCAGAAGCCGATGCTCGGGCGCTTCATGTTGAAATGGCCGACGAGTCGGTTCTGATCGGCCCTTCAACGGCAGCGAAAAGCTACCTGAACATCCAAAAAGTTTTGGGCGCGGTGAGGGAAACAGGTGCCGACGCCGTGCATCCCGGTTACGGTTTCTTGTCAGAAAATGCAGATTTCGTCAAGGCCTTGCAAAAGGCCGGTGTCACCTTCATCGGCCCGGACCCCGAGGCGATCACCGCCATGGGCGACAAGATCGAATCAAAAAAGCTGGCCAAAAAAGCAGGGGTCAACACCATCCCCGGGCACGCAGGGGTGATCAAGAACGGCTCTGAAGCGGTCCGGGTTGCAAAAAAGATCGGCTATCCGGTGATGTTGAAGGCGTCCGCTGGTGGCGGCGGTAAGGGCATGCGCATTGCCCACGACGACACCGAGTGCCAGGATGGCTTTAAGCGTGCTACGAGCGAGGCCGAGTCCGCCTTCGGCGACGGCCGGGTGTTCATCGAAAAGTTTGTCGTAAGCTCCCGTCATATTGAAATCCAGGTATTCGCGGATAGCCACGGCAACGCCGTTTACCTGGGCGAGCGTGAATGTTCCATCCAACGTCGCCACCAGAAAGTCATCGAAGAGGCACCATCGCCGTTTCTGGATGAGACGACCCGCCGGGCCATGGGTGCCCAGGCGGTGGGCTTGGCCCGGGCGGTGAAATATACAACTGCCGGGACGGTTGAGTTCATCATCGACGAGGAAAGGAATTTTTATTTCCTGGAGATGAATACGCGGCTCCAGGTCGAACATCCGGTAACGGAAAAAATCACCGGCCTCGATCTCGTGGAACTGATGATCCGCGTTGCCGCCGGCGAGAAACTGCCTTTCTCCCAGGACGACATCAAGCTTAACGGCTGGGCCATCGAAACCCGCATTTACGCCGAGGACCCGTTTCGCAATTTCCTGCCCTCGTCGGGACGGCTGGTGCGTTACCGGGCCCCGGCCGAAGACGAAACCCTGCGCATCGATACCGGCGTCGCCGAAGGCAGCGAAATTTCCATCTATTACGACCCGATGATCGCCAAGGTGATTACCCACGCCGGCACCCGTGGCGAAGCCATCGGGCGCATGTCCCGCGCACTCGATCAATTTCATATCCAGGGCGTCCAACACAATATCGGGTTCCTGGCGGCGCTGATAACCCATCCCAGGTTTGCCGATGGTCGACTCGATACCAATTTCATCGTCGAGGAGTTCCCGGACGGTTTCGAACCCCAGGGCTTTCCGCCCGACGATCCAAAACTTTTTGCCGCCGTTGGCGCTTGCGTTCACCGGGCCTATCAGGAGCGCGCCTCGATGATCTCGGGGCAGATCCCGGGCCACGAGCGGGACGTTTTCGACGACTGGATGGTGATTGTGCATGGAAAAACCTATCCGGTGACGGTGTCGCCGATCGATGGTGGTTACGACCTATCGATTAAGGGCAAGGACATTTCCATCCGGACGGCCTGGAAACTGGGGCAGCCCTTGTTCGAAGCGTCTGTCGACGGCCTCGTGATTTGTATCCAGGTGGAACGGGTGGACGTTGCCTACCGGTTGACCCACCGGGGCGCGGAGGCCGATGTCTTGGTGCTGAGCCCCCGGCATGCCGAATTGCAGGCACTGATGCCGGCCAAAGAGACGGCGGATACGTCCAAGTTCCTTCTGTCGCCGATGCCGGGATTGTTGGTGTCGGTGGCCGTGTCCCAGGGTCAGAAAGTCAAGGCGGGCGAGGGACTGGCCGTTGTTGAGGCGATGAAGATGGAAAATGTATTGCGCGCCGAAAGGGACGGCATCATCGTCGATATAAAGGCCAAGCCCGGAGACAGCCTGGCCGTTGATCAGGTCATCCTCGAATTCGAATAGAAAGAGGCAGAGACGGGAAAAGCCCGAACGGGGATCAATAAAATGACCGAGAAGACCGTCCGCGTCGTCATCGAAGGCCGGGTCCAAGGCGTTTTTTTTCGCGCCTGGACGGCCCAGGAGGCGGAGGCGAGAGGCCTAAACGGCTGGGTCCGTAACCGCCGGGACGGGGCTGTGGAAGCGCTGTTCGCGGGCCCGGGCGCGGACGTAGACGGGATGATCGCAGCCTGCCGGCAGGGGCCGCCGATGGCTCATGTCACCGACGTTACCCGGTATTCGGCCGAGACGCCGGAAAGGGGGGGCTTCCAAAATTTGCCGACGCTCTAGCGAAGCGGAGCCTCAAACACCCCCTCGAAAGTCGCCATGAGTTGGGCGTCCAGTTCGGGCATGGTCGCCGTGACGCCCATATCAAAGAGCGACGTCACGCCGTGATCGGCGATGCCGCAGGGCATGATACCCGAATAATGATTTAGGTCCGGGTCCAAGTTGATGGAGATGCCGTGATAAGTAACCCAGCGCCTGACGCGGACACCGATGGCGGCGATCTTGTGCTCTTGAGAAAGCGGATTGTCCGGCGCTCTCTGTCGAACCCAGATGCCGACCCGGTCATCGCGCCTCTCGCCGATGACATTGAACCACGCCAGCGTCCGGATCACCCATTTCTCCAGGTTATTGACGAAGGCGCGGACGTCGTTGTTGCGCTTTCTGAGGTCCGCCATGACGTATACGACCCGTTGGCCGGGGCCGTGATAGGTGTAGCGCCCGCCACGGCCGGTCCGGTAAACGGGAAAGCGGTCCGGGTCCAACAATTCGTCGTCGCTGGCACTGGTGCCGGCGGTATAAAGAGGCGGATGCTCCAGCATCCAGACGGTCTCCAGCTGGGTGCCGCCATGAATTTCCTCGACGCGCCGTTCCATAAAAGCCATGGCTTCTTCATAGTCGACCGGACGGTCGGTGATTCGGAATTCGAAGTCGTCGCCGCCTGTTCCCTTTGCCGCCATGTCGCTCTTGAGTGCCGCGCCCATGTGCTCCTTCCGCTCCATTGTCGCGCTTGATTGCGGGGCTTCTATTTGTTATCCCCCACCTACTAGTTAAGTCCTAGTGTAACGGCAACAGACGGCGTTACCGCAAGGGAATTCGCGGTCGTGGCGGAACTGGTAGACGCGCAGCGTTGAGGTCGCTGTGGGGGCAACCCCGTGGAAGTTCGAGTCTTCTCGACCGCACCAATTCACGAGTCCTGCCGTGCTCTGCGGCGGGATTCGTTTTTTGTGTCTTGAACCGAAAGGAACCGCTGTCATGGCCGATGGCAAAGACAAATCTGTAGTGTCCGGCGACCCTGACCTTTTGCCCGAGGAGCAGGTGCTTGATCTCGAGCAGGGGACGGAGCAGGTATTCCTTGAAGTTCTTGTCTCGGGGGACGAGGCGCGCGTGCGCGAACTTATGAGAAACCTCCACCCCTCCGACGCGGCGGATCTTTTGGAACACCTGGGCCCGGATGGCCGTGGCCGCGTGATCGATATCCTGCGCGACGATTTCGATCCGGAAATCCTCTCGGAACTTGACGAGACGATTCGTGATCACGTCGTCGATTTGCTCGGCGTCGAGGAACTGGCGGCGGTGATCGTCGAGATGGAGTCCGACGACGCGCTCGAAGTCGTCGAGGAGCTGGACGAGGGCGAACAGCAACAGGTTCTTAACGCCATTCCCGTCGGGGACAGAACCTTGATCGAAGAGGGCCTTGCCTACCCTGAAGACAGCGCCGGCCGGCTCATGCAGCGCGAGGTGATGACCGTGCCGGAGTACTGGAATGTTGGCCAGACCATCGATTTCATGCGTGAGGCGGGCGATGCTGCTGACGATACACAGCCGGCGCAGTTCTACGATATTTTCGTTGTCGATCCCGCCCACCGACCGGTCGGCGCCATCCCCCTGAGCCGCCTATTGAGGACCGGCCGGCCCGTCGCCGTCAGAGACATTATGGAAACCGAGATGAAGGTGTTACCGGTGACCACCGACCAGGAGGACGTGGCCTTCGTGTTCCGGCGGCGCGATCTCGTCTCGGCGCCGGTTATCGACGACGCTGGACGGCTGGTCGGCGCCATAACCATTGATGACGTGATCGACGTGATTGACGAAGAGCATGAGGAAGACATCATGCGCATGGGTGGCGTCCGCGAGGATGACCTTTACGACGCCACCGTCGATACCACCCGTGCCCGGTTTGGCTGGCTGCTTATTAATTTAGGGACCGCAATCCTCGCCTCCATTGTCATCGGGCTTTTTGACGCCACCATCGAGCAGATGGTGGCATTGGCGGTCCTCATGCCCATCGTTGCCTCCATGGGCGGCAACGCCGGCACCCAGACCTTGACGGTGGCGGTTCGCGCTCTGGCGATGAAGGAACTGACAAAGACTAATACTGCACGGGTTATCGGGAAGGAACTTCTGGTCGGTGGTTTCAACGGAGTGCTGTTCGCCGGCCTCACCGGCGTCGTCGCTTGGGTATGGTTCGACAGCGTGGCCCTGGGCGTGGTCATCGGGTTGGCGATGATGGTCAATATGGTGGTCGCCGGCCTAGCCGGGACGACGATCCCGTTGATTCTAGACCGAGCCGGGATCGATCCGGCGGTGGCATCGAGCGTTTTCCTGACTACCATCACCGACGTCGTCGGCTTTTTCGTTTTTCTTGGCCTCGCCTGGCTGATCCTTCTTTAAAAACCTCACCCCTTTGACGTTTACGTTAACGTAAGGTAACCTTCGGCCATGTCCGATACTTATGGCATCGCCGAGCTGGCGCGGGAATTCACCGTCACGACCCGCACCATCCGCTTTTACGAGGACAAGGGCCTCTTGGCGCCGCTCCGCAAGGGTCAGCGACGCATTTACGCGCCCCGGGACCGGGTGCGTCTCAGGCTCATCATGCGCGGCAAGCGGCTCGGCTTTTCGCTCGAAGAAATCCGGGAACTGATCGACCTTTACGACGTCGATCCGACGGAAGTCACGCAACTCCGCCATTTCCTGAAAAAAATCCGCGAACACAAAGCGGTTTTGACGCGCCAGCAATCTGACATCGATGAGACGTTGAAGGAGATGGAACGTATCGAGGCCCAGTGTTCGTCGCTGCTATCCGAAAAACAAAAGAAACGGGCCAATTGAATTCGGCATTCGGTTGACGGGGGAAAACCATATGACCGGACCTGATAAACAGCCCCTTCGGGTCGGCATTGCCGGGTTGGGTACCATCGGATTACCGGTCGCCCGATGGCTGGACGGGGGCGCCGATGACTTGGTGCTGGCGGCGGTTTCGGCTGCAGACAAGGAACGCGCCGCAAAAAGAGTCGCCGAATTCAAGGCCCCCCCGCCGGTGATGACGCTCGGCAGGCTGGCGGAATGCGCTGACGTCATCGTCGAATGCGCGCCGCCGGAACTGTTTACCGAGGTCGCTGAGCCGGCCATAAAGGCCGGGCGCGTGCTTATCCCTTTGAGCGTGACCTCGCTTCTGGAACGCATGGATCTGGTGGTGCTGGCCGGAGAAACGGGCGCGCGCATCGTCGTGCCGACGGGTGCGTTGCTGGGCCTGGATGCACTTCGTGCGGCGGCGTTGGGCACCATTTATTCGGTAACCATGGTCACCCGCAAACCGCCCCAGGCCCTGAAGAAAGTGAAATACGTGGCCGAGCTGGGTGTCGATCTGGACCGGCTCGTAGCGCCCATAAAGCTTTTTGAGGGTTGGGTCGCCGATGCTGCCGCCAAGTTTCCGGCCAACATCAATGTCGCCGTGGCCTTGGGGCTGGCCGGCATCGGCCCGGACAAGACCCGGCTCGAGATCTGGGCCGACCCGACGGTGACCCGAAACACACATGCCATACAGGTCGAGTCCGATTCCGCCCGTTTCGAGATGACCATCGGCGTCGTGCCGACGGAGGAAAACCCGGCCACCGGCAAATTGGTGCACTTAAGCGTCATCGAGACCCTGCGCGGCCTGGTGGAAACCTTTAGGGTCGGGACATGAAAAAAACTGGATTTACAGACTTCACCGTGCCGGATCCCGATTTCGTAAAACGGGTTGAGACCAGCTTCTCCGCCCAGGGAATCATGGGTCATATCGGCGCCAGGCTGCGGCTGGTCGAGCCCGGCGTGTGCGAAATCGAGCTTCCTTATTCGGACGGAGTCTGCCAGCAGCACGGCTTTTTCCATGGCGGTGCCGTCGGCACCATCGCCGATTCCGCCGGCGGCTACGCCGCTTCCAGCCTCATGGAAGCCTCCGACGGCGTCCTCACCGTCGAATACAAACTGAACCTTATGGCGCCCGCCCATGGAGAGTTGTTAATCGCCCGTGGCCGGGTGGTCAGGCCCGGGCGGACCCTGACCGTGACCCGGGCCAAGGTCTCTGTCGTCAAGGACGGCCGAGAGACCGCGTGCGCTGCCATGCAACAAACAATAATACGGATTGTCGGACGGTCGGACGTCACCGGATGACGACCTTCGAATTTACGCCCACCGGGATCGAATTCGTCCACTCGCTGCTGGTCATCGCCGGGGCGCTGGCGGCGATTGCCGGCGACGCTTTTTGGATGATCGAAACCAACCCCGGGAAGGGGACGGAATCCCTTCGGCGGCGGCGCGGCCTACGACAAGCCGTTTCTGGCTTCCGCCTTATCCTGCGCTAGTGTCGCCGTCCTGGTGTGTGGGGTGTCGGCTTTCACCTGACGAGCGTGCATTCTGTCGGCATGGATTTCCATAAAAGTTGACGTTTACGTAAACGGAAGGTATGATTTTGTAATAATTGAAAGGGCTTGCGCAACTCGGTGAATGCGGGCCCAAGGAATTGGAACAACCCATGATCGCCAACGATTTCCCAGCGCTGGACTTCGATCTTGGCAAGACGGTTGATATGTTGAGAGACTCCGTGCGCAGTTTCGCGTCCGAGGAAATTGCCCCCCAGGCCGCCGACATCGATGAAAAGAACAAATTCCCCAATGACCTGTGGATTAAGATGGGTGACTTAGGCGTGTTGGGGATCACCGCCGACGAGGCCTATGGCGGCGCTGGCATGGGCTATCTTGAACATGTTGTGGCGATGGAGGAAATCAGCCGTGCGTCCGCGTCGGTGGGGCTGAGCTACGGGGCGCATTCAAACCTCTGCCTCAACCAGATCCAACTCAACGGCTTCGACGCGCAGAAGGAACGATACCTGCCGAAACTGATCCAGGGCCGCCACGTCGGCGCCCTGGCCATGAGCGAGGCCGGCGCCGGGTCCGACGTCGTCGGCATGAAACTACGCGCCGCAAAGAAGGGAGATCGCTATAACCTCAACGGCTCGAAAATGTGGATCACCAACGGCCCCGACGCCGATACCCTGGTCGTCTACGCCAAGACCGATCCCGAGGCGGGGTCAAAGGGCATCAGCGCCTTTATCATCGAAAAGGGGTTCAAGGGGTTCTCGACCGCCCAGAAGCTGGACAAGCTCGGCATGCGGGGCTCCAACACCTCGGAATTGGTGTTCCAGGATTGCGAGGTACCGGAAGAAAACGTGCTCGGCGCCGAAGGGCAGGGGGTCCGGATTTTGATGAACGGCCTCAATTACGAACGCGTCGTTCTCGCCGCCGGCCCGCTTGGCATCATGCAGTCCTGCATGGATGTGGTGCTGCCTTATGTCCACGACCGCCGACAGTTTGGCGAACCTATCGGCTCCTTTCAGCTCATGCAGGCCAAGCTAGCCGACATGTATACGACCATGAACGCCGCCAAGGCCTATGTTTACGCCGTCGCCAAGGCCTGCGACCGGGACGGCGGGGCACGCAAGGACGCCGCCGGGGCCATCCTGTTCGCGGCCGAAAAGGCCACCTGGATAGCGCTCGAGGCCATTCAATGCCTGGGCGGCATGGGTTATATGAATGAGTCCCCGACGGGGCGACTTTTGCGCGACGCCAAGCTTTACGAAATCGGCGCTGGGACGTCTGAAATCCGCCGCTGGCTGATCGGCCGCGAATTGTTCGAGGAAACGGGGTAGAGAGATTTCCATGACCGACAAACCATCACCGACGCCGCCGGCCCTCGATCCCGCAACCGTCGAGGCGCGGATGGGGTCTAATTACCCGGCGCCTTTCGCTGATCAGGTAGCCGGACGGGAAAAACGCCCCTTGGGTGACGCCCTGGGATTGAAGAATTTCGGCGTCAATCTGGTGCGGGTGCCACCGGGGACATCCTCTTCACAGCGCCACTGTCACTCGCGCCAGGATGAATTTATTTACGTGCTCGAAGGGGAACTGGTGCTGGTCACTGACACCGGCGAGCAGACGCTTGTTCCCGGCGTGGCGGCCGGATTCCCGTCCGGGTCCGGCGACGGCCATCACCTCGTCAACCGGACGGATAAAGATTCCCTATACCTGGAGGCCGGCGACCGCAACGAAGGCGACGAGGTCGATTACCCCGATATCGACCTGCTAGTCCGTTTCGTCGATGGAAAACGGCTATTCGTGCATAAGGACGGAACGCCCTATTGAGACGGGCAAAAAGAGGACTGAAACGATGACCACCGATGACAACGAACCCATCGTCATCACCGGCGCCGCCAGGACACCCATGGGTGGGTTCCAGGGTGAACTCGCCGCCCTTTCGGCGCCGGAGTTGGGTGGCGCCGCCATCAAGGCGGCGTTGGACCGCGCCGGTGTCGTACCCGGGGACGTTGATGATGTAATCATGGGGCTTTGCCTTTTCGCCGGCCTCAGACAGGCGCCTGCGCGTCAGGCCGCGCACCATGCCGGCATCCCGTGGGAGGCCGGCTGCACGACGATCAGCAAGATGTGTGGTTCGGCCATGAAGGCGGCGATGCTGGCCCACGACAATATACTCGCCGGCGCCCACGACGTCATGATCGCCGGTGGCATGGAGAGCATGTCCAACGCACCCTACCTGTTGGCCAAGGCGCGCAAGGGTTATCGTCTCGGCCATGGAGACGAGATCAAGGACCACATGTTCCTGGACGGTCTTGAGGACGCCTACGAGGAAGGAAAGCTGATGGGGTGCTACGCCGAGGACACGGCAACGAAATACCAGTTCACCAGGGAGGCCCAGGACGATTTCGCCATAGAATCCTTGTCGCGGGCCAAAAAAGCTATCGAGGACAGGACCTTTAGCCCGGAAGTGGTGCCGGTCACCGTCAAAACCCGTAAGGGCGAGACGGTGGTTGAACGGGACGAACAGCCCCTGAAGGCAGATATCGAGAAAATCCGCAAACTGAAACCGGCGTTCGCCAAGGACGGCACGGTGACGCCGGCCAATTCCAGCTCCATTTCCGACGGTGGCGCGGCGTTGGTGTTGATGCGCCGTTCCGAAGCTGAAAAACGTGGCGTTACACCTATTGCGGTGATCCACGGACACGCCACCCACGCTCAGGAACCGGCTTGGTTCACCACCGCGCCCATCGGCGCCGTCGAGAAGCTTTTGGAAAAGACCGGCTGGAACAAAGGCGAGGTCGATCTGTTCGAGATCAACGAGGCCTTTGCCGTCGTCGCCATGGCGGCAATGCGGGACCTGGATATCCCTGCCGACAAGGTCAACGTCCATGGCGGCGCCTGTGCGCTGGGCCATCCCGTCGGCGCGTCGGGGGCGCGTATCATCGTCACCTTGTTGGCGGCGTTGGAGAAATATGACCTGAAAAAAGGTATTGCCGCACTTTGCATCGGCGGCGGCGAGGCTACATCCATGGCCGTCGAACGTGTGACATGAGCTGGCCTCAGAAGGTAGAGCCATGACGGATCCAATGAAATTTTATTTTGATTTCTCTTCTCCTTACGGCTATTTCGCGGCCCAGAAAATCGACGAGACAGCGGCCGAATTCAATCGTGACGTTCTATGGCGGCCGATGATGCTGGGCCAAGCCCTGAAGGAAACGAACAACCTGCCGCTAACCGAACAGCCAATCAAGGGCGGGTATTGCAAGCGCGATTGGGACCGCCTAGCGCGCTTCATGGACGTGCCATGGACGATGCCGGACCCGTTCCCCATCCCCACCTTATCGGCGGCCCGGGCGTTTTACTGGATCGACGGCCAGAATTCCGGCAAGGCCAAGAACTTCGCCCGCGCCGCCTTTCATACTTATTTCGGCAAGGGCCGTGACATCACCGACGCAGAAACCGTCGCTGCCATCGCCGAGCCTTTAGGCATCGACCGGGACGCGCTGTTGGCTGCCGTCCAGGACCCGGCTATCAAACAGCGCCTGAAAGATGAGACCGGACTAGCGATTGAAGCCGGCGTTTTCGGCTCACCCTTCTTCATCATTGACGGCGAACCCTTCTGGGGGGCCGACCGGCTGTGGATGATCCGTCGTTGGCTGAAAACGGGTGGATGGTGACCATGGCCCTGAAAAAAAGCGCCCATGAACTGGTCGACGCGGCCGAAGCCAAGATCAAGACCTTGGGCGTCAAAGAAGCGCTGGAATGCCTTGATGATAAGGACTGCCAGTTCGTGGACATCCGCGACGTCCGTGAGTTGGACCGCGACGGTATGGTGCCGGGTGCCTTCCACGCCCCCCGAGGGATGCTGGAATTCTGGATCGATCCCGAAAGCCCGTATCACAAGGATATTTTTGTTTCTGGCAAGACATTCGTTTTCTATTGCCGGTCCGGAGGGCGCTCGGCGTTAGCCACCAAGGCCGTGCAGGACATGGGGCTGGAACCCGTCTGTCACATTGCCGGCGGCTTTACTGCCTGGGAGGAGGCAGGTTACCCGGTCTCTAAACGGCCTCGTAAAAAGTCCCAAGTAAAAAACAAGGAAAAGGACAAGGAAACATGAGAGGCGTCACCCCGATATGAGCGCGCTCAAATTTACCGTTGATACGAAATCTGACGCCTTCGCGGCCAATCGGGACGCCATGGCGGCGCTGGTGGACGACTTGCGCGCCCAACTTACCAAGATCGAAGAAGGCGGGGGAGAGATCGCCCGCCAAAAACACCAGGGCCGGGGCAAGCTGTTGCCTCGGGAGCGTATCGACCGCCTGATCGATTCGGATACGCCGTTTCTGGAATTCTCGGCCCTGGCCGGGCATGAACTCTATGATGATCCCGTGCCGGCGGGCGGCATCATCACCGGCCTCGGCCGGGTCAACGCCACCCAGACTGTGATCCTTGCCAACGACGCCACGGTCAAGGGCGGGACCTACTATCCCATCACCGTCAAGAAGCACTTGCGGGCCCAGGAAATTGCCCAGGAAAATA
>CAZQZB010000023.1:0-13232 GCA_964597695.1 uncultured Thalassospiraceae bacterium
CGACCGCCGCGACGTCTTGGCAGTGCTGTTCCCGAAGCCCGACGATTATTTGTTCGTATCCGGACTCGCCGGCTCTGCCCGCGACGCTGCCGGGCTGACCGATGACGGGGCGAACCTGTTCACCATGGCCGGCACCATGGGCGCCGCCGTGCCGATGGGGCTTGGCCTCGCCCTGTCGGCGCCCAAGGCCCAAGTGGCGGTAATTACCGGCGACGGCGAAATGCTGATGAACGTTGGGTCGCTGGCCACGGTGGCGACCATGGCGCCCGGAAACCTGTCGATCGTTTGCATCGACAACGGGTGCCACGGTGAAACCGGCGGGCAACCCGGGCATACCGCGGTACGCACCGACTTGGCGCTGATGGGAAAAGGCGCCGGTCTGGATTCGACAATGACCGCGGCCACCGCTGAGGATTTGGCCGAAGGGGCAAAATTCCTGATCGAGGCGGCGGCGCCAAGGTTTCTTGTGGTGCGGGTGACCGACGGGCCGCCGACGGCCTACGTCCGCAACATGGACCCGGCCGAATGCCGCCTCCGGTTCCGCCAAGCCTATCTCGGCGGCAGCTGATCCAAGTCAAGGAGCGGACTCAAGGCCCGGTCTACAATTCCTGCCACCATGGGGGAAAAGGGGTTGGTGCGCTTTATGCTGCGCTCGCGTCCCGAGTTTCCCAGGGAGGATGCGACCCTGTTCGAAGTCCTTCTCGAAAGCCGGGAGCGGCGGGTCTTCGTCAAGGCGAGCGGCAAGCTGACAGATGCTGATTACAAGGCGCTTGTTCCCCAACGGGAAGGGGCCAACGACAAGCACGGTTCCATCCGGCTGGTCGGCGATCAGCGTTGGGAGGCACTATCGGCGAAAGTAGTGGGCCGGGTGATGAGGGGGGAAATCCGCTATTTCGCCCTCGCCGACAGTCACCCTGCCCGGGCCTAGATCGAAAAGGCTTAATCGTTTGAGAGGCCCGGTGGCATCTGCTTAAAATGCACCTATGTCGCTTAAGCCTTCCCCCACTCAATTGATCGTCGTTCTTTGTGTGGCCGAGGTCGTTTCCATGCTGGGCACCGCTACTTTTCCGGCGCTGCTGCCAACTTTCATCGTCGAATGGAGCCTCACCAAAACCAACGCCGGGTGGCTGAACGGCATTTACTATATCGGGTATCTAGCCGCGGTGCCGGTGCTTGTCAGCCTTACCGACCGGGCGTCGGCCCGAATTATCTATTATCTGTGCATGGCCCTGACCCTGGTGGCCAGTGCTGGGTTCGCCTTCCTGGTGGAGGGATTCTGGACCGCCTTCGTGTTTCGCATTATTGCCGGCATCGCCTTGGCCGGTACTTACATGCCGGGACTGAAACTGTTGAACGACCACCTCCGGGGCATGGCCGGGAACAAGGACCAGAGCCGCTCCGTCACTATTTATACCGCCAGCTTCGGAATCGGCACGGCGATCTCATTCTACCTTTCCGGAGTCGTGGCGACGGCGCTGGACTGGCACTGGGCCTTCGGCTTGGCGACCGTTGGTCCGGTGGCGGCGATGGTCCTGGTCGCCGTTATGCTGCCTCGAGAAGACCCGCCGCTGACGAAGGAGCCGGACACCCATCTTCTGGATTTTCGTCCGGTGCTCTGCTGCCGCGCCGCTATGGGCTACGTTCTGGCCTATACGGCCCATAATTTCGAGTTGTTTGCCTTCCGATCCTGGATCGTCACCTATCTTGTGTTCGCCGCTGCCACCGGCCCCGGGGATAGCCTGGGGTGGAGCGCCACAGCCATCGCCGCCGTCATTAACCTGCTGGCGCTGCCGTCCAGCGTGCTCGGCAACGAAATTGCGCAGCGTTTCGGTCGCCATCGGACCATTACCACCATCATGCTAAGCTCCGCCGTGCTGGCCTGTGTGCTCGGTTTTTCGGCAAGCTGGCCGTTCTGGCTGGTGGTGGTCCTATCGCTGGTTTACGGGTGTACTGTGACTGGCGATTCGGGGTCGATCACCGCCGGTGTGGTGGCGGCGGCGCCCGAGGGCTATCGCGGCGCCACCATGGCCGTGCATTCGTGCATCGGGTTCATAGGAGCATTCGGCGGGCCTCTCATGTTCGGCGTCATGCTGGACTTGGCCGACCCTTCCGGCGGCGGAGAAACCATCCTGTCCTGGGGCGTGGCCTTCGCGTTTACCGGCGCCGCCGTGACCCTGGGGCCGCTGGCGTTGGCACTCTTGCGCGAGAAACGAAACGATTAGCGCCGCGCCCGGGGATGGGCGCCGTCGTAGACGGCTAGGAGCCGGCCGGCATCGACCTCCGTATAGCGTTGGGTGGTGCTGAGCGAGGCGTGGCCCAGCAACTCCTGAATGGTGCGAAGATCACCGCCCCCAGCCAGCAGGTGGGTGGCGAAGCTGTGGCGGAGCGCATGGGGCGTCGCCGTTTCCGGCAGGTCCAGCAAAATCCTGACGTTTCGCATTTGGCGTTGGATCATGCGGGCGCTGAGGCGCTTGCCCCGCTTGCCGACGAACAGCGGACCCGGGTCCTCCAACGGGTACGGGCAGGCCTCCAGATAGGCCCCAATGGCCTCGGCAACCACCGGCAGCACCGGCACTAGGCGTTGTTTGTCTCCCTTGCCGGTGACGATAATAACATCGTCGCCGCCGGCTCTCGGCGCCTGTCGCCGGTCCAGGCCCAGGGCCTCGCCAATGCGCAGCCCGCAACCGTAAAGCAACAGTAAAACTGCCGTGTCGCGCTTGGCGATCCAGGGCTCGTCATGAAAGTCAGCGACGGCATCGATGGCCTCCATGGCGTCCGCTTCCGTTAACGCCTTGGGCACGGACCTAGGCACCTTCGGCGTCTTGACGGCGCCGATGGCGGCGTTCTCCGCTAGGCCTTCCCTTTCCAGGTAACAAAAGAAGTTGCGCAAGGTGGACATGGCCCTTGCCGTCGAGGTGCGGGAAAGCCCGTCGACGCCGCATTTCGCCAGGTAACCCCGGAAATCTGCTTGGCTAAGGCCGGCCAAGTCCTGGAGCCCAGGCGGGTAGCCTAGGTGTTCGGCGACGAAGCGAAGAAAACGCCCGAGATCGAGACCGTAGGCGTCGAGGGTATTTTGGGAAATCCGCCGCTCGTAAGCGAGCCACGCCCGCCAGTTCCCGATGGCGGCAACCAACGCCGGTTCGGCGGCGAACTCAGAACTCATGTTCCACCAGCTGGAGGATGCAGGCTTCCATCACCCGGGCCAAAAAGCCGATGAGTTCGGTCCCCTGGCCGGGGCCGAAGGCAGCCCCTCGAGACCCGAGAGCCATAAACCCGGCCGGAATTTTAACCCCCGGACGCAACCGTGCCAGGGCCGCGGAACGCACCAACCCAGACGCCGAGCCGAAAATAGCACCGTCGTCCTCTATTCCGCGCAGCAAGCGGACATTATTATCGGCCCCCAGAAGTTCGTCCACGGCGCCTTTCGGGATCCGGTGGGCGGCCGCCGAAAATACCGCCGCCACCGGGCCGGTAGACGGCTCGAAACCCAATGTCACCACGTCCACGTCCAACAGCAGGGGCAGATCGTCGCTGACCACGTGCAGCAACTGATCGAGGTCGGCAACCGCCAGCAGCGCCAATACCGAAGCGTGAGTCCGGGTCTGCACAGACATATTGGTGCGGCTGATCTCGATCACCTCCTGGGCGCAGTTGCGCAGATCGTCGATCTCGCCGAGCCGCCGTTCAGCCAGGAAAAGCTGCATTTCGACGACGCCGTCCCCGGTCCAGCGCGACGGCGCCGCCATCTCAGACAAAAGGTCCAACCGGTCGGTGAAAAAATCGGGATGTTTGCGGAGAAAGTCGGCGACAGCGTCAGCCGAGACACTTTCGTCCGTAGTCGCCGGGTTGTCGTCGACGGCCGAATTTTTGGTTTTACGTTTCATAGCCTCCGGAAACCTCGTTACGATCCGCGAATCACCTATTATAAACCAGTTTAGGGAAACAATCGGAAAACCCCACAGGACACTGATGCCAACCCCCGCCCAAGAAGCTGAGAGCGAGGCCCCCCTGAATTCCCCCCGGCACCTCCCCGGGGAACGCGTAGGGGTGCTGCTACCCTTGCCTCTGGGCGGGGTTTACGACTACCAGGTGGGAGATGACCTGTCGTTGGCGGCGGGCGATTTCGTCGCCGTCCCCTTTGGTCGCCGCGAGGCCGTTGGCGTCGTCTGGGGGGCCGGCGGCGGCAATGTGGCCGACGCCAAGCTGAAAGACGTCACCGGCCGGCTCGATTGCCCGGCCTTGCCCTGCGTTTCCAGGCGTTTCGTCGATTGGGTCGCCGCCTATACGCTTAGCCCCCCGGGCGCGGTCCTAAAAATGGCAATGAGCGTGCCCGGTGCGCTCACGCCGCCGAAACCGGAGAGGGCCTACGCGCTCAACCCCGAGGTTCCGGCTTTCCGGATGACCATGGCCCGGGAAAGGGTACTCAAGGTCCTGGCCGAAGGGCCGCCCCGCCTCCCAGCCGATTTGGCCCGCGAGGCCGCCACTGGGACCGGCGTCGTCAAGGGGCTCTCCGACGCCAGGGCGATTGTACCGGTGCAACGGCCGGCCCACGTCCCCGGCTCCGATCCGGATTGGCGGCGGCCGGGACCGGACCTATCACCGGATCAGGCGGCGGCAGCGGAAAGCCTGCAGGAGGCGGTGCGGAAAGGCAGTTTCGCCGTCACCATGCTTGATGGCGTCCCCGGGTCGGGTAAGACCGAGGTTTATTTCCAAGCTGTCGCCGAGGCCTTGAAGCAAGGCGGCCAGGTGTTGGTGCTGTTGCCGGAAATCGCCCTCGGCACGCAATGGCTTAAACGCTTTAAGGCGCGGTTTTGCGCCTCGCCGGGGGAATGGCATTCGGACATGACGCCGGCCCAGCGCCGCTTCACCTGGCGGGCGGTCGCCGAAGGAAAAATCAGGGTCGTGGTCGGCGCCCGCTCGGCACTTCATCTGCCGTTCCCGGACTTGAGCCTGATCGTCGCCGACGAGGAACACGACTCGTCGTTCAAGCAGGATGACGGGGTCATCTACAACGCCCGGGACATGGCCGTTATCCGGGCCCGGCTGGGGAATTTTTCCATCGTCCTGGCCTCCGCGACGCCGTCGCTGGAGACCGTCACCAATGTCGGAACAGGCCGCTACGGGAAACTGCACCTGCCCGACCGCCACGCCGGGGCCTCCATGCCCGAGATCGAGCTCATCGACATGCGGGCCGAGAAAACGCCGCCCGGCTGTTGGCTGTCGCCCAGGCTGCGCGAGGCCCTGACCCGGACCTTCGCCGAAGGCGAACAGGCAATGCTATTTTTGAACCGCCGGGGCTATGCGCCGTTGACGCTCTGCCGGACCTGCGGGCATCGGATGCAGTGCCCCCGCTGCACCGCCTGGCTGGTCGAACACCGGTTCGGCGGACGGCTGCAATGCCACCATTGCGACTTTAACGCCGCCCAGCCGGAATGCTGTCCCGGCTGCGAAAAAGAAGACACCTTCGCCGCCTGCGGTCCCGGGGTCGAGCGCCTGGCCGAAGAGGTCGAAGGGCTGTTCCCCGGTTTGCGGTGGGTGATCGCCGCTAGCGACACGGTATCCGGCCCCAAGGCCGCCACTGCCCTGGTGCAGCGTATCGAGGACCACTCCATCGACCTGGTCATCGGTACCCAGATCATCGCCAAGGGGTACCATTTCCCGATGTTGACCCTGGTCGGCGCCGTGGATGCGGACTTAGGGCTGGCCGGCGGGGACCTGAGGGCGGCGGAAAGGACCCATCAGCTCTTGTATCAGGTCGCCGGACGGGCCGGACGCGCCCAGCGGTCGGGCCGGGTGCTGCTGCAGACCTACATGCCCGACCACCCGGTGATGCAGGCCCTGAAAGCCGGAGACCGGGAGCGGTTCCTGGATGCCGAAGCCGAAGGCCGCCGGCAGGCCGGCATGCCGCCCTTTGGCCGTTTGGCGGCGTTGATCGTTTCCGGTTTCGACGAAGCGGCCGTAGACGACGTCGCCCGTGGGCTCGGCCGCGCCGCGCCGGTGGCAGACGGGGTGGTGATCCTGGGCCCGGCGCCGGCGCCATTCGCGTTGCTTCGCGGCCGCCACCGGCGGCGGCTACTGCTAAAGGCGGCAAAGGAAACCAACATTCAGACCGTTCTCACGGATTGGCTGGCCAGGGTTACAATACCCCGGAAGGTCCGCGTGCAGGTGGACGTGGACCCTTACAGTTTTCTTTAACAACGGCTGGTTTCATTGGTCTATTCAAGGCCCGGAGTCGGCTTGCATGGCCGAAACGGGTGTGCTACCAAATCGGCGTTTAATACGGGGGAAACCCCGGCTCAGGGGGATGTTTTCGTTGGCGCCGGCAGGCACTTGGCATCTCATTAACAGACAATAATCAAAGAGGACATTTCTAGGTGTCAGCGGAGCTAATAGGCGCAACCGGTATTGCCGGACGATACGCGACGGCGCTATTCGAACTTTCAGAAGAAGATAAGCTTTTGGACCGGGTCACCGACGATCTTGGCCAACTCGGCCGCATGATCGAAAACAACGCCGACCTGACGCGCCTGATCCGTTCGCCGGTGATAAGCCGCGAGGACCAGGGCCGGGCCATCGCCGCCGTCCTCGAAAAGGCCAAGATGTGCGAACTGGTGCGCAACTTCGTCAGCGCGGTGGCCCGGAACCGCCGGTTGTTCGCCCTGCCGGCGATGATCGCCGCCTATCAGGCGTTGTTGGCCCAAAAACGCGGCGAAGCGACCGCCGAGGTGGTTTCCGCCAAGGCCCTAACCAAAAAACAGTTGGACCGGATCGGCGGTGCGCTTAAAAAAGCCATCGGCACCAAAGTCGCTATCAACGCCAAGGTCGATGACGGCCTGTTGGGCGGTCTCGTTGTCAAGGTCGGTTCACGCATGATCGACAGTTCTCTCAGGACGAAGCTGCAACAACTTGCCTTTTCCATGAAAGGGATTGGGTAATGGACATCAAGCCGGCAGAAATCTCCGCCATTTTGAAGAAACAGATCGCCGATTTCGGCAGCGAGGCCGAAGTCGCCGAGGTCGGAGAGGTGCTTATGGTCGGCGACGGGATCGCCCGCGTCCACGGCCTGGACCAAGTCCAGGCCGGTGAAATGGTTGAATTTCCGGGTGGCATCAAAGGTCTGGCCCTGAACCTTGAAATTGATAACGTCGGCATCGTCATCTTCGGCGACGACCGCAACATCAAGGAAGAGGACACCGTCAAGAGAACCGGAGCCATCGTCGATGTGCCAGTAGGCAAGGAACTTCTGGGCCGGGTGATCGATGGGCTGGGCAACCCAATCGACGGCAAGGGGCCGATCGCCACAGAGCAACGTTCCCGGGTCGAGGTCAAGGCCCCCGGCATCATTCCCAGGCGCTCCGTCCATGAACCGGTGCAGACCGGCATCAAGGCCATTGACTGCCTCATTCCCATCGGCCGCGGGCAGCGCGAACTCATCATCGGCGACCGCCAGACCGGCAAGACCGCGGTCATCATTGATACCATCATCAACCAGCGCCAGGTGAACGAAACCGGCGATGAGTCCGAAAAGCTCTATTGCATCTACGTCGCCATCGGCCAGAAACGCTCGACCGTGGCGCAATTGGTGAAAACGCTGGAAGACTATGACGCGCTTAAGTATTCCATCGTCGTCGCGGCGACGGCTTCGGAACCCGCGCCGCTCCAGTTCCTGGCCCCTTACACGGGCTGCACCATGGGCGAGTTTTTCCGCGACAACGGTATGCACGCAGTGATTTTTTACGACGACCTTTCCAAACACGCCGTCGCCTACCGCCAGATGTCCCTGTTGCTGCGCCGTCCTCCGGGACGCGAAGCCTATCCGGGCGACGTGTTTTACCTGCATTCCCGCCTCTTGGAGCGCGCCGCCAAGATGAGTGACGACTTCGGCGGGGGCTCGTTGACGGCGTTGCCGGTGATCGAAACCCAGGCCGGCGACGTTTCGGCGTATATTCCGACCAACGTCATTTCCATCACGGACGGCCAAATTTTTCTGGAAACGGAACTGTTCTTCAAGGGCATCAGGCCCGCCGTCAACGTCGGCCTCAGCGTAAGCCGGGTCGGTTCCGCGGCCCAGATCAAGGCGATGAAGCAGGTCGCCGGTTCCATCAAGCTGGAACTAGCGCAATATCGCGAAATGGCGGCCTTCGCCCAGTTCGCCTCGGATCTGGACCAGGCGACCCAAAGGCTTCTGGCACGCGGGGCCCGGTTGACGGAGCTTTTGAAACAGCCGCAATACGCGCCGCAACCGATCGAGGAACAGATCATTTCCGTCTTCGCCGGCGTTAACGGATACACCGATGGAATCGACATCGACCAAGTCACCAAATTCGAGGCCCGGCTTCTCGACGAGGTGCGATCCAAAGGTGACGATATCCTGGACGCCATCCGCAAGGACAAGGAGCTAAGCGAGGAAACCGAAGCCAAGCTCATCAAGTTCATGGATAAATTCGTCAAAACCTTTTCCTGACCGAAGATCCCCCCAGAGTTCCCACCCATGCCCAGTCTCAAAGACCTCAAAATCCGGATCAACAGTGTCGAGTCGACGCAGAAGATCACCTCGGCCATGAAGATGGTGGCGGCTGCCAAACTCCGCCGCGCCCAGGAATCCGCTGAGGCCGCCCGTGCTTACGCGGACAGGATGCAGCGCATGGTGGTATCCGTGGGCGAAAGCGTCGGCGGCATCGAGGGCGCGCCGCCGATGCTGGTCGGCACCGGCAGCCAGGAAACCCATCTGATCGTCGCCTGCACGGCGGACCGGGGCCTTTGCGGCGGCTTCAATGCCTCCATCGTCCGCGAGGTTCGCCAGATGGTGCGGGACCTGAAAAGGGAAGGCAAGACGGTCAAAATTCTCTGCGTCGGACGCAAGGGGCGCGACGTTTTGAAACGCGATTTCGAAAACGACATCATCCACACCATTGAGGGCATCAGCCGCCGCAGGGTCGAATATGCCAAGGCCCGCGAGGTAGCGGACCGAATCACCGACATGTTCGAGGGCGGCGAATACGACGTCAGCACCATTGTCTTCAACCGCTTCATATCTGCGATGACCCAGACCCCGACGGCGCAACGCCTGATCCCCTTGGCTGCGCCCGAGGCCCACAAAATGGAAGAGAAGGAAACGGTGGCACCCGGCGTATCGGGGCCTTCAGCGGTCTACATCTACGAGCCCGAGGAAGAGGAAATCCTGAAAGAGTTGTTGCCGATGAACATCGGGATGCAGGTTTTTCAGGCGCTTTTGGAAAGCGCGGCCTCGGAGCACGGCGCCCGCATGACGGCGATGGACAATGCGACGCGCAATGCCGGCGAAATGATCGACAACCTGTCGTTGACCTATAACCGGACCCGGCAAGCGGCGATCACGACGGAACTGGTGGAAATCGTTTCAGGCGCGGAAGCGCTTTAAGGAGCAACAGGGATGGCTAAAAACGCAATGGGCAAGGTCGTGCAGATCATGGGAGCCGTCGTCGACGTTCAGTTCGAAGGTGAACTGCCCAATATTCTGAACGCGCTTCATTGTCAGAACAACGAAAAGCTCCTGGTTCTGGAGGTGGCGCAACACCTGGGCGAAAACTCGGTCCGAACCATTGCCATGGATTCGACCGAAGGCCTGCAGCGCGGCATCGAGGTCACGGACACCGGCAGTCCCATTACAGTGCCGGTGGGACCGGAGACGCTCGGTCGGATCATCAACGTCATTGGCGATCCCATCGACGAACGGGGGTCGCTGAACGCCAAGTTATCGGCACCAATCCACGCCCCAGCGCCGGATTTCGTGGACCAGTCCACGGATACCGAAATCCTAGCCACCGGCATCAAAGTGGTGGACCTGATCTGCCCCTACGCCAAGGGCGGCAAGATCGGGCTGTTCGGCGGCGCCGGCGTCGGCAAGACCGTCATCATCATGGAATTGATCAACAACATCGCCAAGGGCCACGGCGGCTATTCCGTGTTCGCAGGCGTCGGCGAACGGACGCGGGAAGGCAACGACCTCTACCACGAAATGATCGAATCGGGAGTCATCGACCTGGAGGGCTCCGAGTCCAAGGCGGCCCTTGTCTTCGGCCAAATGAACGAGCCCCCGGGCGCCCGTGCAAGGGTCGGGCTGACCGGGCTGACTCTAGCTGAATACTTCCGCGACCAGGAAGGCCAGGACGTGCTTCTGTTCATCGACAACATTTTCCGCTTCACCCAGGCCGGGTCCGAGGTGTCGGTGCTGCTGGGCCGCATCCCGTCGGCCGTCGGCTACCAGCCGACCCTGGCCACCGACATGGGCAACCTGCAGGAACGCATCACGTCGACCAACAAGGGCTCGATCACCTCGGTGCAGGCCATTTACGTGCCTGCCGACGACCTCACCGATCCGGCGCCGGCGACGTCGTTCGCGCACCTGGACGCGACGACCGTGCTGAGCCGCCAGATCGCCGAACTCGGCATCTATCCGGCCGTCGATCCGCTGGATTCCACGTCCCGCATCCTCGACCCCCGGGTCATCGGCGAGGACCACTACGACATCGCCACCGCGGTCCAGCGGGTGTTGCAGACGTATAAGTCCCTTCAGGACATCATCGCTATTCTCGGCATGGACGAGCTTTCCGAGGACGACAAGTTGACGGTGACCCGGGCGCGCAAGATCCAGCGCTTCCTGTCACAGCCCTTCTTCGTCGCCGAGGTGTTTACCGGCACGCCTGGCGTACTGGTCAGCCTCGAGGATACCATCAAGGGCTTCAGGGGCATCGTCGAGGGAGAATACGACCACCTGCCCGAGTCCGCCTTCTACATGGTCGGCACCATTGAGGAAGCGGTCGAGAAGGCCAAGAAGATGGCCGAAGCGGCTTAACCCCCGAAAGGGAGAGAGGGAAAGGCCCAATGGCCGAAACCACCGACACCAACCGGATCGAATTCGAACTGGTTTCGCCGGAAAAGCTCCTGAAGTCGCAGCCCGTCGAGATGGTCGTCGTACCCGGCACCGAGGGTGATTTCGGCGTGTTGCCGGGTCATTCGCTGCTTATTGCCGCGGTGCGCCCCGGGGTCATCGACATCCACGAGGGGGGCCAGGTGACCGAAAGCATTTTCGTCGCCGGCGGTTTCGCCGAGGTGTCCCCGGAACGCTGTACGGTGCTGGCCGAAGAGGTCGTTCCCGTCGCCGACATCGATAAGGACGACGCGGAAAAGCGCCTGGACGACGCCAAGGCGACGCTGGCCGAGACGGCAGAGGCGTCCGAGGCCGAAGACGGCGACATCGATGCCAAAGCCGGGGCCGAAAAGAAACTGAAGGCCGCCGAGGCGATGCTGGCGGTGGTTAATTCGCGGGCCTAACCGCCGGGTTCATGCACATTTACCTGGTTCAACACGGCGCCGCCGTTCCCAAGGACGAAGATCCCGAGCGGCCCTTGAGCGACAGCGGCAGCAATGACATCAAAAGGATGGCGTCATTTCTTGCCCGCTCGCGCGTCTCCGCAACCCGGGTCATCCACAGTGGTAAATTGCGGGCGCTTGAGACGGCGTTGTTGCTGGCGAAAGTCCTCGGCACCGGCAACTTGGTCGAGGAAGTGGCCTCGGGGCTGGCCCCCAATAATTCCACCGACGAGGTTTTCGAGGCCATCGACGGCTGGACCGAAGACACCATCGTCGTAGGTCACCTGCCGTTCATGTCGAAACTGGTGTCGCGCCTAGTTACCGGCAACGAGAACGAAACGGTGGTGCACTTCAAGCCGGGCTCGATAGCGTGCCTGGAGCGGGGCGAAAACGGCAGCGGCTGGACCGTTAACTGGCACCTGAGGCCGGAGCTGTTGGTGGGGTAGGCCCTACCTTATTTTCTTCCTCTTCTTCTTGTGTTTCCACGCCCGGCTAGGTGCGACGCCGGCCCGGTCGAGCCCCAATTCGTGGGCTTCGAGGCGCCGAATTTCGTCGCGCAGCCGCGCCGCTTCCTCGAATTCTAGTTCGGCGGCGGCGGCCTTCATGCGCGTCGTCAGGTCGTCGAGCACGGCACGCAGGTTGTGGCCGACCAGTTCCGTATCGCCGGAAACGCCTGTGCTCACAGTCATGTAGTCTTGCTCGTAGACCGACTCAATGATGTCGGTGATGCCCTTCACAATGGTTTCCGGCGTGATGCCGTTGGCAGCGTTGAAGGCCTGCTGCTTCTTGCGCCGGCGGTTGGTCTCGCCCAGCGCATACTCCAGGCTTTGGGTGATGGTATCAGCGTAGAGGATCACCCTGCCGTCGATGTTGCGCGCCGCCCGGCCAATGGTCTGGACAAGGCTCGTCTTGGAGCGCAAAAATCCCTCCTTGTCGGCATCCAGGATGGCGACCAGTGCGCATTCGGGGATGTCAAGGCCTTCGCGAAGCAGGTTGATCCCCACCAGCACGTCAAACGCGCCCAATCGGAGGTCGCGGATGATCTCGATTCGCTCCAAGGTCTCGATGTCGGAATGCATGTACCGCACCCGCAACCCCGCTTCGTGCAGGTATTCGGTCAATTCCTCGGCCATGCGCTTAGTCAGCGTCGTCACCAGCGTGCGCAGGCCCTTCGCCGCCACGTCCGTGACCTCAGCCAACAGGTCGTCGACCTGGGTCTCCACCGGGCGGACGATACACAGCGGGTCGATCAGTCCCGTCGGGCGCACCACCTGTTCGGTAAAGACGCCACCGGTCTTCTCTATCTCCCACGGGCCCGGGGTGGCGGAGACAAACACCGTATCAGGACGCATGGACTCCCATTCTTCGAACTTCAAGGGCCGGTTGTCGACGCAACTGGGCAGCCGGAAGCCGTATTCCGCCAGCGTCGATTTGCGGTTGAAGTCACCCCGGTACATGCCGCCCAGCTGCGGCACGGTGACGTGGCATTCATCGACGAATAAAAGCGCGTTTTCAGGCAGGTACTCGAACAGCGTCGGCGGCGGCTCGCCGGGGTTGCGCCCGGTGAGGTAACGGGAATAGTTCTCGATGCCGGAACAGAACCCAGTGGTGTCCATCATCTCAAGATCGAAGGTGGTACGTTCCTCCAGGCGCTGGGCCTCCAGAAGCTTGCCTTCGGCGGTCAGCTTGGCCAGCCGCTCCTTTAGCTCCGCCTTGATCCCAGGAATCGCCTGCAGCAGCGTCGGGCGCGGCGTCACGTAATGGCTGCTGGGATAGACGGTAATTTCGTCAAGCGCCGCGATCTTCTCGCCGGTCAGCGGGTCGATTTCCCAGATCGCCTCCAGCTCGTCGCCGAACAGCGACAGCCGCCAGGCCCGGTC
>CAZQZB010000023.1:13242-31332 GCA_964597695.1 uncultured Thalassospiraceae bacterium
TCTTCCAGGTGCGACGGGAATATCTCGATGACGTCACCCCGGACCCGAAAGGCGCCGCGGTAAAAATTGGCGTCATTGCGCCGGTATTGCAGCTCGACCAGGCGTTTAAGGAGATCGGCCCTGTCCGCGCGCCCGCCGGACTGCAGCTTGACCACCATCTCAGCATAGGTCTCAACGGCGCCGATGCCGTAGATGCACGACACCGAGGCGACGATGATGGTATCCCCGCGTTCCAGCAGCGACCGGGTGGCGGCGTGGCGCATGCGGTCGATCTGCTCGTTGATGGAGGCGTCTTTTTCGATATAGGTGTCGGTGCGCGGCACGTAGGCCTCGGGCTGGTAGTAATCGTAGTAAGACACGAAATATTCGACCGCGTTCGAGGGGAAGAACTCCTTCATCTCGCCGTAAAGCTGGGCCGCCAGGGTCTTGTTGGGGGCCAGCACCAGCGTCGGGCGCCCCAGGTTCTGGATCACGTGCGCCATGGTGAAGGTCTTTCCTGACCCGGTGACGCCCAACAGCACTTGGTCGCGCTCGTCGGCCTCCAGGCCACGGGTCAGTTCGGCAATGGCCTCCGGCTGGTCACCGGCGGGCTGGTACTCGGACACTAGCTGGAACGGCTTGCCGCCGGTGATGGGGGGGCGCTTGGAGGGGCTGAAGATTTCCGCGGTGTCCATGGTGCATTATATAGGCCGGTCACCCCGGGTTGTCGATTTGCCCGCCAGGGAGGCGTTCACCGGTTTCCCGGTTGCCAGGGCATGCACACGGGCGTTGTCTCCGGGCCTGGAAGCACGTAATCTTTTTTCTTTTGAAAATTCGAACCGGGAACAACGAAAATGTCTTTCGTCGCATCGCGCTTGAGCCTGATCAAGCCGTCACCCACTATCGCCGTCACCCAGAAGGCTCTCGACCTTAAAGCCGCAGGCCGCGACGTCATCGGCCTCGGCGCCGGTGAACCCGATTTCGACACCCCGCCGAACATCATCAAGGCGGGGAAAAAAGCCATGGACGACGGCCTGACACGCTATACGCCAGTCAACGGCATCCCTGAACTTCGGGAAGCCATTGCGGCCAAGTTCAAGCGCGAAAACGGGCTCGAGTATTCGGTGGATGAGATCGCCGTCGGCTGCGGCGGTAAGCAGATCATCTTCAACGCCATGATGGCGACCCTGGACCCGGGTGACGAGGTCATCGTCCCAGCGCCCTATTGGGTGTCTTACCCGGACATCGTCCTTCTGTTCGAGGGCAAGCCAGCATTCGTCGAGTGCACGGCGGAGAAAGGTTTCAAGATGCAGCCCGAGGACTTGGAGGAGGCAATCGGGCCTAAAACCCGGTGGCTGATCCTGAATTCGCCTTCCAATCCGTCCGGCGCCGCCTATACCCGGGACGAACTGAAGGCGTTGGCGGACGTGTTAACGAGGCACGACCAGGTTTGGGTGCTGACCGACGACATCTACGAGCACATCATCTACGACGGATTAGAGTTTTCCACCATTGCCCAGGTAGAGCCGGGGCTAAAGGACCGCACGCTGACGCTGAACGGCATGTCCAAGGCCTATTGCATGACCGGCTGGCGGATCGGCTACGCCGGCGGTCCCGAGGAGCTGATCAAGGCGATGACAAAGGTGCAGTCGCAATCCACGACCCACACGTCATCGGTCAGCCAGGCGGCGGCGGTGGAAGGGTTGAACGGGCCCCAGGACTTCATCCAGGACAACAACCGTGTGTTCAAGGAACGCCGCGACCTGGTGGTCGGCATGCTCAACCAGTCCCAGGGTTTATCGTGTCCGACGCCGGAGGGCGCTTTCTACGTCTATCCGTCGTGCGCCGGAACCATCGGCAAGAAGACGCCCGACAGCAAAACCATCGAAACGGACGAGGACTTCGTCACCTATATCCTGGAATCCGAGGGCGTCGCTGCGGTCCAGGGGTCGGCCTTCGGGTTAAGCCCCTATCTCCGCATATCGTACGCCACCTCGACGGAGCTTCTGGAAAACGCGTGCGAACGTATCCAGCGGGCCTGCGGGGCGCTGACCTAACGGGACGTTTGTGGCGATTCCATTCAATCTGGTTTTGCTCTAGGGCAGCCCCCCCGGGGGGGGGCCACCTTTTTTCTTGCATCCCCGGTGCGGGGCATTACCCTTTTTGGACCATGAGGCCAAGCGGGGAGAAACCTGCCGGCCCGAACTAAAATGACCAGCCGGGGAGGGTTCAATGACCGCCAAAGATCCATCCGGGCCGCGTGTCGCGGCAATTGTAGGGTCTTATCTCTGCGGCAAGACGGCGCTGCTGGAGAGCATTCTCAACGCCACCGGCGCGATCGGGCGCAAGGGGTCTTCCAAGGAAGGCTACACTATCGGTGACGGAACGTCCGAGGCGCAGGCGCGGCAGATGACCACCGAGATTAACATCGCCTCAACCGAATACATGGGCGACCCGTGGGCATTCATCGACTGTCCCGGGTCCATCGAACTGATCCAGGATTCGGTTAACGCGCTCATGGTCGCCGATGCGGCGGTGGTGGTTTGCGAACCCGATGCGGCGCGGGCGTTGACGGTAGCGCCGCTCTTGAAGCTCCTGGAAGACAGGAGGATTCCGCACCTTTTGTTCATTAATAAGATGGACACCGCCATCTCGAGCGTGAGGGAAACGCTGGAGGCCCTGCAGGTGCTTTCCAAGCGGCCGCTGGTGTTACGCGAGATTCCGATGCGCGACGGCGAACATATCACCGGCCATGTGGACCTGGTAAGTGAACGGGCGTTTCAATGGAGCCCGAACAAGCAATCGGACCTGATAAAAATTCCTGATTCGGCGCAGGACCGCGAACAGGAAGCGCGCACCGAATTGCTGGAATACCTGGCCGATTTCGACGACACCCTCCTAGAGAACCTGCTGGAGGACGTGATTCCGTCCAGCGAGGAAATTTACCAAAGCCTGGCCAAGGACCTTCAACAGGGCCTGATCGTGCCGGTGTTCTTTGGCTCGGCCGAGAATGACAACGGCGTCCGTAGGCTCCTGAAGGCGTTGCGCCACGAATGTCCAGAAGTGGCCGCCACCGCCGAACGGCTTGGAATTGAAACCTCGGGCGGAAACCTGGCGCAGGTGTTTAAGACCGTCCACGCCGGGCATTCCGGCAAGATGAGCTTTGTCCGCGTCTGGCGGGGCGAGGTCAAGGACGGCATGACCCTCAACGGAGAGCGCGTCAGCGGCCTTTACCGTGTCATGGGCCAGAAACACGACAAGCTGGACAAGGTCGGCGCCGGCGAAGTGGCGGCGCTGGGAAGGATGGACGAAATTGACACCGGGACGGCCCTGTCGGAATTAGGCAAAGACGCTGGCGCAGAATGGCCGGAGCCCCTGAAGCCGCTGTTCTCGATCGCCATTCACTCCGAACACCGGGCGGACGATGTTAAACTTTCGGGCGCGCTCACAAAACTGGCCGAGGAAGACCCGTCGCTCTCCTACGAGCAGAGCAAGGATACCAATGAATTGCTTCTCTGGGGCCAGGGGGAGATGCACCTTCTGATCTCTATCGACCGCCTCAAGAACAAGTACAACCTGGAGGTCACCTCGGAGCGGCCCCAGGTCCCCTACAAGGAAACCATCCGCAAGACCGTTTCCCAACACGCCCGGCACAAGAAACAGTCGGGCGGCCACGGTGAATTCGGGGATGTGCACCTGGATATCAAACCGCTGCCCCGGGGCACGGGCTTTGAGTTCTCGGATGTCATCCGCGGCGGTGTCGTGCCTAAGCAATACATCCCGGCGGTGGAAATCGGGGTCAAGGAATTCATGGTCCGGGGGCCGCTCGGCTTTCCGGTGGTCGATATCGGGGTGACGCTTACCGACGGCCAGTACCACGCCGTCGACAGTTCCGATATGGCGTTCAAGAAGGCCGCCACCCAGGCCATGCGGGAGGGCATGCCCAATTGCAAACCGGTGCTCCTGGAACCCATCTTCAAGGTCGAAATCGACCTGCCGAACGAGTTCACGTCGAAGATTCAACGCTTGGTCAGCGGCCGGCGGGGCCAGATCCTGGGTTTCGAGGGCAACTCGGCCTGGAAAGGTTGGGATGAGGTGTCGGTGCAGCTACCGCAGTCCGAGATGCACGATCTGATCATCGAGCTCCGCTCCATGACGTTGGGCGTCGGGACGTTTCAGTGGAAGTTCGACCATCTGCAGGAACTGTCCGGCAAGGAGGCCGATAACGTGGTCTCCGAGCGGGCGGAGGCGCTGGCGGAACACTAGAGCAAATTCAATTCAAATGGAATCGCTCTAGGTTTTTCTTCTGGCCGCTCAAGCGCCGTGCGGGCTTGCCGCATGTTCCCCACTTAAGTGGAAAAAGCTCTAGCGCCGCCGAGGCCAAGAGAAAGCAAGATGGCAAACTATACCTTCAATGCGCCGAGGGATCGCCTGTCCGCAACCACTCGAAAAAAAAAGCCGGGCTCAAAGAGCCCGGCGAGTTTAAACAGGGAGGCTTCACGTCTGGGAGACGCAGGACCCGCCCAGGGGGGTGGGCGGTCCCTTTTTTCCAGGATTCGCGCCTGGAACCCATCGGATCAAGGATCCGAAAACCCTAAGGATTGGAGATCCTGAAAACCCAATATAATGCTGCAATGCAATATCGCTGACTGAAACATAGGAATCGGGGCCTCGAAGTGCCACCCTTATTGGCGCATTTCAGCCATGCGAAAAAAGCATGGCTTACTAACTTGTTGGAATTAATCAACTTTAAGTTGGATTCAAGCCACCTTGCTGGTCATTTTGCTGACCAGGAAGTCCCTGAGCACGCCAATTCGCTTGTTTTTCCTAAGTTCTTCCGGATAGACGAAATAGACGTTGATAGACGGCCCGCGAAGCTCCGGTAATATCTCGACCAGGGTTCCCGCCTCGCGGGTCATGTAATCGGGCAGGGCGCCGATTCCGAGGCCGCTCTGCACGGCGCGGTAAATTCCATAGTTGGAATTGACCCGAAGCACTGGCTCCCGGGGTTGTCCGGAAGTGACGCCCGCTTCCAGGAGCCAGTTCAGTCCCTCGATGGGGGGCACGTTCTCGCCGAAGACGATGATCTTGTGCTGGTCCAGGTCCGCCGGAGTCTTTGGCATGCCATTTTCCTTGAGATACTCGGACGCCGCATAGACGTGATAGTGCATGGTCATCAGGTGGCGCTGCACCAGGTCCGGCTGGCGCGGCGGGGTCATGCGGATGGCGGCGTCGGCCTCGCGCATGGAAAGGTCCAGTTCCCGATCGTCCAGAACAAGGCTGACCTGGATTTCCGGATAGAGGTTCACGAACTCCTTGATCCGGGGCGTCAGCCAAATAGAGCCGAAGGCGATCGTCGTGGTTATCCGAAGCGGCCCTTGCGGGCGTTCGCGGGCGTCAGTGATTCGGGCCTCGGCTACGGCCAGTTTGGCGAACACCTCGTGCGCGGTGCGGAACAACTCTTCGCCCTGCTCCGTCAGTTTCAAGCCACGGGCGTGGCGGTGAAACAGCTTGACCTGGAGGCTTTCCTCGAGGCCGGAGATCTGCCGGCTCACCGCCGACTGGCTGAGGTTTAGGTTTTCGCCAGCGCGGGTGAAGCTGCCGGCCTGGGCGACGGCGTGAAAGACGCGTAGCTTGTCCCAATCCATCGGTCAGGGCCTTGTCCGGGTTTTACTCGGCGGCCTCGGTGGAAGCCATGGCCTCGGCCAAGAAGCGCCCCGCCTCGAGCGCACCCATGCAACCGGTGCCGGCGGCGGTCACCGCCTGGCGGTAGACCTTGTCCTGGACGTCGCCGGCGGCGAACACGCCCGGCACGCTGGTGGCGGTGCTGTCGGGAGTGGTCACGATGTAGCCTTCGCCATCCATTTCCAACTGGCCCTTGAAGAGCCCTGAGTTGGGGTCGTGGCCGATGGCGATAAAAATGCCGTCGACGGCCAGCACCGAAACCTCGCCGGTCTTGACGTTCTTGATTTTGGCGTCGGTGACCCTCGGCGGGTCGTCATCCCCCAAAACCTCTTCCAGAACGCTGTCCCAGAGCGGCTTGATCTTTTCATTCTTGAATAGGCGGTCTTGCAGGATCTTGTCGGCGCGAAGTTCGTCGCGGCGGTGGATCAACATTACTTTCGAGGCGAAATTGGTCAGAAACAAAGCCTCTTCGACGGCCGTGTTGCCGCCGCCGACGACGGCCACCGGCTTTTCGCGGAAGAAGAAGCCGTCACACGTGGCGCACGCCGAGACCCCGAAGCCGGTGAATTTCTCTTCGCTTTCGAGCCCCAGCCAACGGGCGCTGGCGCCGATGCAAACGATCAGGGCGTCGCCCGTGTATGTGGCGCCGGAATCGCCCAAGGCCTGGAAAGGCCGCTTGGACAGGTCGGCCTCGACGATGATGTCCTCGAACATCTCGGTGCCAACGTTCTTGGCCTGGTCATACATCTCTTCCATCAACTGCGGCCCCTGGATGGGATCGGCGAAGCCTGGATAGTTCTCGACGTCGGTGGTGATGGTGAGCTGACCACCCGGTTGCAGGCCACGCACTAGGACCGGCTTCAAATTCGCCCGCGACGCATAGATGGCGGCGGTGTACCCGGCGGCGCCGGAACCGATGATCAGGACCTTCGAATGGTGGGTGTCCGGCATGGCGGCTAAAGTTCCTTTTTTAAGTCCCTGTCCGGCCTGCGGCCGTCCGCGCCTCTTTTTGGGTCATGGGGAGCGGCGAAAGGTTCCCTAAGATAGGAATACCCCAGCCGCGAGGCAAGGGTACCCGGGCGGGCCGGGGCTCTTTTTCGCAGCTGGTTTAGCCTTCGGCAACGGTGGCCGGTGTTCCCCCTACCGGCGAAATTCGGGAACAGCCTCCGTCTTGGCGGAAAGGCCTGCATGGACGAAGATCAGTGACAAACCAAGTTCAAGCACGTCAACGGTCAGGGCCGAGCCGTCGCCGGCCTTTATCTCGGAGATTCGTACGTCGTGGCCCTGCCGGTGGAGTTTGGCAGCGAAGTCATGGGGTACTTCGACGCCCTGAAACATCTCTTTCCTGGCCGCTGCGTCTTCCAGGCTCGCACAGCTCCCGTGCCGGCCCATGAACCGCTATTCAGTCCCGGCGGCGGAAGACGCTGATATGGCCAGAAAGGCGGCCACGATCAGTAGGGTCCTTGAATTTGTTGGCATCGGAAGGCGGCTCCCATCATCAATCCTAGTATTGCCGGGAATTTATAATGAATCGCCCCCCGGTACTACCTCGTGCAGGCGCCTTGGCTTGCATGGTCAGCCGGGCTCGGATAGGCTCGCAATATAATTGCGCATGATTATTGCGCCCAAGAAGCCATGGAAGAAACAACCCATGCAACGGGTCAAGCTGGACCGCATCGACCGCCGCATTCTTCACGACCTGCAGGCCAAGGGGCGCATCACCAATGTCGAGTTGTCCAGGCGCGCCGGGATTTCGGCGCCCCCTTGCCTGCGGCGCGTCCGGGCGTTGGAGGATGCCGGCTATATCCTCGGCTATCACGCCGACCTGGAACTCAAGATGCTCGGTTTCCACGTCACCGTATTCGCCCAGGTAGGGCTTGCCTCGCAGGCAGAAACGGACCTCCAGGCCTTCGAGACGACCGTCCAGGGATGGCCGGAAGTCCGTGAGTGCTATATGCTGGCGGGCGAGACGGATTTCCTGATCAAGGTGGTAGCCGCCGACTGGGATGCCTATCAGAAATTCCTGACCACCAAGCTCACCGCCGCCCCCAACGTCAGCCACGTCAAATCGGCGCTTTCCATCCGCGCTTCGAAGTCGGCCCCGGGGGTCCCGATCGAGGTCGATACCCCTACCGAAACCGAGTAGGCCGGCCTCCACTTTCATTACCGCTTGCGTTTTACCAGCCGGTAACTTTTGCGGATGATATAGGCCCGGGCGATTTTGGTGTGAAACCCTTCCTGGGCGTCGTCGTATCTCTTTTGGAAGCCGGGAATGACGTCGATTTCAGCTTCGCGTCCAGCGCCGCGCCGGCAGTTTTGACGTCGGGCACCTTCTTGCCGGTGAACAGCTTGACCGCTATTTTCTTGACCCACGCCGCCAGCGCCGTGTACTGCCTCTTGGCGATGCGCCCCTGCCCGCGTTCGTGACTGAGAACGGACTGCCGTGCGCATTATTTCGTCTTCCTCTTTTAGATGTTTCTGAGGAAAACTAGAGCTGGGCGGTGATTTTAACGGTAAGGCTTTTCAGGCATCCGCCTTGGATTTCGATCCGATAGCCGATTTTCTGGCGTGACTAGAAAAGGCCGAGGAGCCGGCCCACACTCTTGAATTGCGGGTGCTTTTCCAGGGTATATGCGACCGGTTCCCTGGGGTTAGACCGCTTGCAAGGTACCTGGGGCTTTTTGCAACCGGGGTCCGGCTTCAGAACCGCCCCGGCGGGCGCGGCCAAAATTAGGGCCGGGAACCTCAACCGGAAGGTCATGCATCCTCCCCTCAAATTACCCTGCGTTTTCCGCGCCAATGTATTCCATCGACATATTTCTACCGATCGTAGACTTACACCAAGAAGGTTACTGGCTCCCTGGAAAGACCGATGGACTTATTTTATGGGCTTGGCGTTACAAAATATGGCTGTGGCTGGAAATCTTGTTTGGCTGTTTCCTGACCACCATTGCGGTCGCCGGACTGACTGAACTCGTCAAGAAGGACTAGCCCCCCTACTTAAACGTCACGTCGACAATTTCGTAGAATTTGACGCCGCCCGGCGTCTTGACCTCGAACGAATCGCCGATGGTCTTGCCGATCAAGGCGCGGGCCAGCGGCGCGGTAATGGAAAGTGTTCCGCTGGCGGTATCGGCTTCGTAGCTGCCGACTATCTGATAGGTGCTTTCCTTGTCAGTATCCTCGTCGGCGAACCTAACCGTCGCTCCGAACTTGACCACGTCGCCGGATAGCTTGGAGGGATCGATGACCTCGGCATAGCTGACGACGCCCTCAAGCTCCTTCAGCCGCGCCTCGATCATGCCCTGGCGTTCTTTGGCCGCGTGGTATTCGGCGTTCTCGGAGATGTCACCGTGCTCCCGTGCGACCCCGATAGCCTTCGAGATAGCCGGGCGTTCCTCGTTCTTGAGGCGGCACAGTTCTTCCTCGAGTCTGGCCAACCCTGGGGCGGTCATCGGTACTTTATCCATGCTTCAACTTCCGTACTTGATAAGGGAAGGTTACAGGGGGTCAGTAAGAGGAATCAAAATAAGCCTGCAACGGCGCCACATCAAGGCTGCCCTGGCGCAGGGCGTCGATTGCGTCCACCGCCGCCGCGGCGCCGGTCATGGTAGTGTAGTGGGGGACGTTGTTGGTCAGCGCCGAGCGACGGATGGAATACGAGTCGGCGATCGCCTGGGCCCCCTCGGTGGTATTGATGACTAGCTTTATGTCACCAGAAAGGATGGCGTCGACGCAGTGCGGGCTGCCTTCAAGCACCTTATTGATCCGTTTCACGTCCAGGCCCTTGTCAGCCAGGAACTTAGCCGTGCCGCCGGTCGCCAAAAGATGGAAGCCGAGTCCGTAAAGCCGACGTGCCAGCGCCGTCGCGACGTTCTTGTCGCCGTCCTTGACCGAAATGAAGACGGTGCCGTTTAGGGGCAGGCGGGTGCCGGCACCCAACTGAGACTTGGCGAAGGCGCGCTCGAAATCGGCGTCGAGGCCCATAACCTCTCCGGTGGACTTCATTTCCGGCCCCAGGATGATATCGACGCCGGGGAAGCGCGCGAACGAGAACACGGCTTCCTTGACCGCCATGTGCCCGTTCCGGGGCGCGACCTTGCCCAGATTGAAGGATGCAAGCGTCTCGCCGGTCATCACCCGGGCCGCGATTTTGGCCACGGGGACGCCGGTGGCCTTGGCGACGAAAGGCACGGTTCGGCTGGCCCGCGGGTTGACCTCAAGAATATAGATATCGCCCGACTTGACCGCATACTGGACGTTCATCAGGCCGACGACATTGAGCGCCTTGGCCAGTTTTTCGGTCTGCTCCTCGATCGCCCCGATGATGTTCCGGTCGAGGGAATAAGGCGGCAGCGAACAGGCCGAATCGCCGGAATGTATGCCGGCTTCCTCGATGTGCTGCATGATGCCGGCGACGTAAACGTCGGCGCCGTCGGCGATGGTGTCCACATCGACCTCGATGGCGTTCTCCAGGTACGAATCTAACAACACCGGACTGTCACCCGAGACCTGGACCGCCTTGGTCATATAGCGTTTCAGGCCGTCGGAGTCGTGGACGATCTCCATGGCGCGGCCGCCGAGAACGTAGGAAGGCCGGATGACCAGCGGAAAGCCGATTTTCCGGGCAATCTTTTCGGCCTCGGCTTCAGACCGGGCGATGCCGTTGATGGGCTGCTTGAGGCCTAGGTTTTTTAACAACATCTGGAACTGTTCGCGGTCCTCGGCCAAGTCGATGGCGTCCGGAGACGTGCCGAGGATGGGGATTCCCGCGGCTTCGAGCACACGGCTGAGGTTCAACGGCGTCTGCCCGCCCAACTGAACGATGACGCCCAGGAACTCGCCCCGGGATTGTTCGACCCGGATCAACTCGATCACGTCCTCGGGCGTCAGCGGCTCGAAATAAAGCCTGTCCGAGGTGTCGTAATCGGTCGACACGGTCTCCGGGTTGCAGTTGACCATGATCGCCTCGATCCCCGTTTCCCTAAGCGCATAGGCGGCATGGCAGCAGCAGTAATCGAACTCGATGCCCTGGCCGATTCTGTTCGGCCCACCGCCCAAGATCACCACCTTTTTCCGGTCGCTGGGATCGGCTTCGCATTCGGGCGCCCGGGTGCCATCGCCCTCGTAGGCCGAATACATATATGACGTCAGGGCCGGGAACTCAGCGGCGCAGGTATCGACCCGCTTAAAGACGGGGTGGACGGCCAATTCCCGGCGGCGGGTGGCGACTTCGGCGGCGCCGAGCCCGGCCAATTCCGCCAGCCGTTCGTCGGAGAAACCGAGTTTTTTCAACTGCATCAACCCGGGCCCGTCGATGGGGAGGCCGTTTTTGGCGATTTCCGCCTCGGCCTCGACCAAATCCCGGATCTGGCCCAGAAACCAGGGGTCGTATTGGCTTGCTTGTCCAATATCGGCCAGCTTGAGGCCTAAGCGGAAGGCCTGGGCGATGACCAGCACCCGGTCGGGCCGAGGCTGGGCGAGCGCCTCCAGCATTTCCTTTTTTGTCCATTTACGGGGGGACACCCCCCCATTCCCCCCCGCCTTCACATCGACCTCGTTCAGGCCCGTGAACCCCGTATCCATGCTTCTCAGCCCTTTTTGCAGGGATTCGGCGAACGTGCGGCCGATGGCCATGGCCTCACCCACGGATTTCATAGAACTGGTTAGCAGCGCTTCGGTGCCGGGGAACTTCTCGAACGTGAAGCGGGGAATCTTGGTGACCACGTAGTCAATGGTCGGCTCGAAACTGGCCGGGGTGACGCCGGTGATGTCGTTGTCCAATTCGTCCAAGGTGTAGCCGATGGCCAGCTTCGCCGCCACCTTGGCGATGGGGAACCCGGTCGCCTTCGACGCCAAGGCCGAAGAGCGCGAGACCCGGGGGTTCATTTCGATAATCAGCAGCTTTCCGTCGGCCGGGTTGACCGCGAACTGAACATTGGAACCGCCGGTATCGACGCCGATCTCGCGCAGTACCGCGAACGAAGCGTTGCGCATGATCTGGTATTCCCTGTCGGTCAAGGTGAGCGCCGGCGCCACGGTGATGGAATCGCCCGTGTGCACTCCCATGGGATCGATGTTCTCGATGGAGCAGACGATAATGCAGTTGTCGGCGCGGTCGCGAACGACCTCCATCTCGAACTCTTTCCAGCCGAGGACCGATTCCTCCACCAATACCTGGCTGACCGGCGACTCGTCCAGGCCGCCCTCGACGATCCGCTCGTAGGACTCCCTAGTCTGGACGATGCCGCCGCCGATGCCGCCCAATGTATAGGACGGCCGGACGATCAGCGGCAGGCCAATCCCGTCCAAGGCGTCCAAGGCCTCATCCATATCGCCGACGAGGCGGCTTTCGGGACATTCGAGGCCGATTTTGGCCATGGCGTCGCGGAACTGCAGCCGGTCCTCGGCCTTGGTTATGACGGAGGCCTTGGCGCCGATCATCTCGACGCCGTATTGGTCGAGGATTCCGGCCTCGGTCAGTGCGATGCCGGCGTTGAGCCCCGTTTGCCCGCCCATGGTCGTCAACAGGGTGTCCGGCTTTTCTTTGGCGATGATGCGCTCCAGTATCTCGATTGTGATCGGCTCGATATAGGTGGCGTCGGCCATGGAAGGGTCAGTCATGATGGTCGCCGGGTTGGAATTAACCAGCACGACGCGGTAGCCCTCCTCCTTGAGCGCCTTACACGCCTGGACGCCGGAATAATCGAACTCGCACGCCTGACCGATGACGATGGGCCCGGCACCGATGATCATCACGGAGGATATGTCGGTGCGCCGGGGCATCTAGGACACCTCTTCCATCATCCCCACAAACCGCTCGAATAGGTAATAGCTGTCCTGGGGGCCCGGCGAGGCCTCAGGGTGGTACTGGACCGAGAACACCGGCCTGCCTTCGGCACGGAGCCCTTCCACCGTGCCGTCGAAGAGCGACACGTGGGTTTCGGTGACACAGTTCGGCAAACTATCCCGATCGACGACGAAGCCGTGGTTCTGCGACGTAATTTCGACCTTGCCGGTGCCCAAGTCCTTAACTGGCTGGTTGGCACCGCGGTGGCCCAGGTGCATCTTCGATGTCCGGCACCCCAAAGCGAGGGCCAGGATCTGGTGGCCGAGGCAGATGCCGAACACCGGCAATCCTGCCTCCAGCACCCCTTGGACGGCCGGCACCGCGTATTGACCAGTCGCCGCTGGGTCGCCGGGACCGTTGGAGAGGAACACGCCGTCGGGCGAAAAGCCCAGAATATCGTCCGCCGTGGCCGAGGCCGGCACCACCGTCACCCGGCAGCCGGCGCTGGCGAGATACCTGAGGATGTTGCGCTTGGCCCCGTAATCGACGGCGACTACGTGGAAGCGGGGGTTCTCCTGGCGGCCGAACCCTTGCCCCAGCACCCATTTAGTCTCGTCCCAATGATAGGTCTGGGCGCAAGTGACGTCCTTAGCCAGGTCCATGCCTTCCAGCCCCGGCCAAGCTCCGGCTTCGGCCTTCAAGGCCTCCACGTCGATGAAATCCCGGTTGGGCGCATGTATGATAACGCCGGTGGGCGCACCTGAGTCGCGGATCGATCGCGCCAGCCTGCGGGTATCGACGCCGGTCACCGCCACAAGGCCTAAGGATTTGAGCCACTTGTCAAGGTGCCCGCCGCGTTGTCCGGAGGCGCGCCAGTTGGCGGGCTCGGTGATGCCGGTGCGCAAAATACAGCCCCTGACCGCCGGCGTGGCGGCCTCCAGGTCTTCCGGGTTAACGCCGACGTTGCCGATATGGGGAAATGTAAAAGTGATGATCTGCCCAGCGTAGGAGGGATCGGTGAGGATTTCCTGATAACCGGTGATCGAGGTATTGAAACAGACCTCGCCGGTGGCGGCGCCGGTGGCGCCGAAACCCCGGCCCCAGAACACCTCGCCCGTGGCCAGCACCAGCGCGGCGTTGGCGGCGCCGGAAAACGACCCCTCCCGGGATGCGTTCCCGGCGGGGATGACGGGGTTTTCGGCGTCTGTCATGGGTTGTGCCCTAGGGCCCGATCGTCTTAGATCAATTCGATCCAAGAAGCAAATCAGCCCCTAATATATGAATAGAGGGCTTAAACGTTTCAAATTGTAGAAATTTGAAACAATCGCGCTCGCAGCGTTGCAAAGGCCCGACCTTCATAAGCAATCGGCCGCCATAGGTCAAGACTACACAAGCCGGAAATTACCTTAATTTTCAATAGGTTATTTTGAATCTGAGGGTTGCTTTTTAGGCCGTTTTTAGGTACATTCTTCCTTTCCTGAAAAATTCGGTAAAAACTGCCCATGCTCCGCACGCGCCTCAGTGATGCCCTGAAAGCCGCCATGAAAGAGAAGGATGGGCGCTCGGTTTCGACGCTCAGGCTGATCCTGGCGGCGCTCAAGGACCGCGACATCGCAGCCCGCAGCAAGGGCAACCAGGAAGGGGTATCCGACGACGAGGTGCTCGGCCTGTTGCAGTCGATGATCAGGCAGCGTCGTGAATCCATCGATCTTTACGAAAAAGGCGGACGCATGGAACTGGCCCAGGGCGAGGCGGAGGAAATTTCTGTCATCGAGGGATTCCTGCCTGAACAAATGAGCGAGGAGGAAATAGCCACCGTCATCACTGGCGTCGTCGATGAAGTCGGCGCCAAAAGCCTCAAGGACATGGGAAAGGTGATGACCGCCCTGAAAGAGCAATTCACCGGCCAGATGGACTTCGGCAAGGCCAGCGCCATCGTCAAGGAGCGGCTAAACTAGGCGGCATATCTAACTAAACCGCGTTATCCCCGTTATTCAGGCAATCCACCGAGCCGGTCCGGCCCGGAAATCTGGTATTATAAGCCGATTCGGCCCAGTAATTAATCGGGCCGATGTCCGTTCATGACTGAGACCCACCGATGGCCTTTTCCGATCAGTTCCTGGAGGAGTTGCGCGCCCGCTCAGGCCTCGCCGAGATCATCGGGCGGCGCGTCAAGCTGGCCCGCAAGGGCCGCGAGCACCTGGGGCTTTGCCCTTTCCACAAGGAAAAGTCGCCGTCGTTCACCGTCAACGAGGAAAAGGGCTTCTATCACTGTTTCGGCTGCCAGGCCCACGGCAGCGTCTTCGATTTTATAATGGAGACCGAGGGCCTGTCGTTCCCCGAAGCGGTAGAAAAGCTGGCCTGCGAGGCCGGCATGGAGGTTCCCCAGGACACGCCGGAAGACCGCGAACGCCAGAAACAGCGCCAGACCCTTTTCGACGTCACCGAAAAAGCGGCCGTCTTCTTCGAGCGCCGGCTTCGCATGCCAGAAGGAAAAAAGGCCCTCGATTACCTGAAAGACCGCGGGTTCGACGACGCCATCATTAAGCTTTTTCGCCTTGGCTTCGCGCCCAACGGCCGGGACGCGCTGAAAGCGGCGCTGGCCCGAGACGGAGTGCCTGAAGACCTGATGGCCCAGGCGGGCATGATCATCCGCCCTGACGACAAATCCAGGGCACCTTATGACCGGTTCCGGGGCCGGGTGATATTCCCGATCGATGACGCACGCGGCCGCATCATTGCCTTCGGCGGGCGAATACTTGGCGATCAAGAGGCGGGGATGAGCCTCGGAGGAGCGGGGGCGCCCCCCGAAACCCCCAGGGTCCAGACAGGGACGGATATAAAAGCACCGAAATATTTGAACTCGCCCGAAACGCCGCTGTTCCATAAAGGCCGGGTGCTTTACGGCCACAAGCTTGCCAGCGGTCCGGCCCGGAAGGCGGGCAGTATCATTGTCACCGAGGGATACACGGACGTCATTGCCCTCAACCGCAGTGGATTCGAGAACACGGTGGCGCCATTGGGTACGGCGCTGACCGAGGACCAAATCCGGATTTTGTGGCGGACCGTCCCCGAGCCGGTGCTTTGCTTCGACGGTGACGCCTCCGGCCAGAAGGCTGCCGCACGCGCCGCGGAACGGGCGCTTCCTCTGCTCGCGTCCGGCTATGGACTTCGTTTCGCTATGTTGCCGCAGGGGGAGGACCCGGACAGCCTGCTCAAAAGCGGCGGGCCAGAGGCCATGGAAAAGGTGATTTCTGGCGCTTTGCCTTTGTCGGAAATGCTGTGGCGGATGGAAACCGGCGGCCGGCTCTTGAAAACCCCGGAAGATCGCGCAGCGCTTCAGAAGCGCCTCATGGACTATGCGCGGCAAATCAACGATTCCACTATGCGCTCGCATTTCTTCGCTCTTTTCAACGACCGCATTTGGGCGGGGGCCCGTAGCTGGGGCAAGAAACAGGGCTGGACGCCTTCCATGAACCTGAACGAAGACGCCGGGCGCCAGACCACCGTCAATTCCTTGCGGAAGGCCCAGCGGGTGCTGTTGGCCATCATCATCAACCATCCCGAAATTTTTGACGGCGTTGAGGAGACCCTCGGCAAATTCAGTTTCGCCGAAGGGCGTTTTGACAAACTGCGCCAGGAATTGATGTCGGTCCTCCTGAAAGACGCCAATATGGAATCCGAGGGCATCAAGGAGGTTCTCCGGAACCGCGGCTTTGCAGAAAGCCTGGACGCATTGTTCTGCGACCCCTTGATCGCCCATAACCGGCACCTCGACGCCAAGGCGACGGCGGATAAATTCGAGCCACTTTGGAACGAGAACGTCAGCTTGTTGCAAAGCCTGGAAACCGCGCCGGAGGTTGAAAAGATCAGGAATGCCGGGGACACTGGAATACCTGACGAGGACTGGGAACAGGCCCGGGCTTTGCTCCAACAGACCATGCCCGGCCACCGGGACTGAAGACAACAGGCCCCTGTTGGCATCCCTTTTGCGTAGGCGAAGCTCTTGGAAATACTGATTTTATTCGCACCTGCGCTTGACAATAACCTGCATCAGAATTTAAACACCCTGGCGGCATATTTGGGACTTGTAACGGCGGATTTAAAAACCACCTTGAATCAATGTGGTTTTATTTCATACGTTCGACGGATCGTCGGGCGTAACCCGTAGCAGTCACGCCTCTTTTACCCGCACGGGCACATCGATCAAGTGACCGCGACAAGCGGTAAGGAATAGCAGTTGGCCAAAGCAGCAGCACAGACAACGGAAACCAAAGATACCCGGGAAGAGGGCGGCGATAGGCCGCTACTCGATCCCCTTGACGTATCCATCAAGAAGATAATCGCCGAAGGCAAGGAACGGGGGTACGTCACGTACGACACCCTTAACGCTACCCTGCCTCCGGACCAGGTGTCTTCGGAACAGATTGAAGACACCATGAGCATGCTCTCGGAAATGGGCATCAACGTTGTCGAAACCGAGGAAGGCGAAGATGCCCTGACCAGCCAGCAAAAGGAACCAAAGGAACCCGTCACCACAAAAAGCGGCAATGTCGATGAAGCGGATCTCGGACGCACCGACGATCCGGTGCGCATGTACCTTCGTGAAATGGGCTCGGTCGAGCTTTTGTCCCGCGAGGGCGAGGTCGCCATCGCCAAGCGAATCGAGGCCGGCCGCGAAATGGTTATCGGCGGCATCTGCGAAAACCCGTTGACCATTCGCGCCATCGTGTCGTGGCACGACGCGCTGTTGGCCGAAGAGATGCTTCTCCGCGACATCATCGACCTTGATGCCACCCACGGCAGCGGACTAGGCGCGGCGCTGACCGAGGTCGGGACCGAGGAAGAAACGGACGAAAAGGACGCTGAGGCCAGGAACAAGGCGGTCGAGAAAACCGGTAAACCGGCGCATAAGACCAACGGCAACGATAAGGAGGAAGCCAGGGACGGCGTTAACCGTAAGCCTGGCGGCATTGATAGCGACGGCGACGACGATGATGAGGCCGAGGAGCAAAACCTGTCCTTGGCGGCGTTGGAGGCGAAGCTGACCCCGGAGATCGTCGAGACCTTTGAGAAGATCAACAACACTTACAAGAAGCTCCACAAGCTACAGATCATCCGTCTCGAAGCCCTGCAAAAAGCGGACGTCATCAAGCCGTCGCAGGAAAAGCGTTACGGGAAGCTGCGCCAAGAACTGGTGACGCTGATGGAAAACGTTCACCTGAACAACGCTCGCATCGAACAACTGGTCGAACAGCTCTACGATCTCAACTGGGAACTCGTTTCCTATGAAGGCAAGCTCCTGCGCATGGCCACCAACTCCAAGATCAAGCGCGAGGATTTTCTGGAGCATTACCGGGACACCGAGTTGGACCCCCGCTGGCTGAAACGGGTTTCAAAGCTGACAGGCAAGGGCTGGAAGCAGTTTGTCACCCGCTATGGCGACGACGCGGCGACCATCCGCAAGGGAATTGCCGGCGTCTGCAAGGTATCGGGCCTGCCCATTGGCGAGTTCCGGCGCATCGTCTCGACCGTGCAAAAGGGCGAACGCGAGGCGTCGAAGGCCAAGAAAGAGATGATCGAGGCGAACCTGCGACTCGTGATCTCCATCGCCAAAAAATACACCAATCGGGGCT
>CAZQZB010000024.1:0-30392 GCA_964597695.1 uncultured Thalassospiraceae bacterium
AGACAAGCGTGAACCTGAATGGCGTGACCTATCGCTGGCCATCCCGGCCCGTGGCTGTCGTTTGCATCGACGGCGGTGACCGCGGAATACATGGACTCCGGGGTCAGGGACGGAATTATCCCCAATAACTGAAAAGAGCCTAGTTGCTCATTTAGAGCAAAAGCGATGCCGCCGTGGACTACACCAACATAATGGTCGCGAGAATGGAGGAAACAGGGGGCGAAGACGATCTCGTCTACTGGAAAAAGTTTGCCAAGCAGGTCGAGAAATTGCTCTACGAAACCGACTGAGGTCCATTCCCAAGGCATGATTCCGGCGTCGGCCAAAACATTTCCAAGCATCCCAACGAACAGCAGTTCCAGTCCCCTCCTTTCGCCTTCCTGAACGGCCCCATCCGGGGGCCTTCAAGTCTTGGGCTTTGTTGCCGCCGCCTCTCGGGCGGCGTTGGCGACGATAGCCACATCCAGCACCCGCGCCAGGACCTGGGGTTCCTGAGCCCCGGAAATGACGAACTTGTCGTTGAAGGCGAACGATGGCACGCCGTTAATGCCGAGCCGGTGGGTGTAGGCGTTCTCGTCGTAGATGAAATGCACGTCGTCGTCGCTTTCAAGGTAAGCCATAACGTCGCCAGCATCGAGCCCGTGGGCGGCACCGATTTCCGTCAACACGCCAATATCGCCGATGTCGAGGCCGTTGATGAAGAACTCGACGAACAGCGCCTCCACCACCTCGTCGGCGACGCCCCGCTTGTCCGCATAACGCACGAGGCGATGGGAATCGACGGAATTGGGCGTGCGGCCGATACGGTCGAAGGCGAAATCGATCTCGACCGACTGCCCGGCCTCGCCGATGGCGCCGTAAATACGGCGCACCCGGGGCTCGCTGCCGAATTTCTTGATCAAATAGGCGGTGCGGTCGATGCCTTCGGGCGGCATTTCAGGATTAATCAGGAACGGCCGCCATTTGGGTCTGGCCTTCACCTGGGGGCGCGCCTCCAGGGCTTTTTCCAGCCGCCGCTTGCCGATATAGCACCACGGGCAGACCGTATCGTAGATGATGTCGATTTCCATTCGCTCGCCAGCCCGTCTAAAGTCAACGTTTTCCGCCGGGAAATGTTAAATGATTTTGGGGCCAAGACAAAGAACGGTGGCCGCCGGCCAACGCCAGCATCAGCGCCATGAACAACAAGAACGGGATCGTTTTCCGGGGCATGGTTTGATTTCTCTATAGCGTCCCTTGTACGGACCCGCAATCCGGCCACCGACCAGCCTACGGTTGGCCACTGTCCGGCTTGCCTCAGCGCCAGGCGCCGCGGGTATCGAAGACCACCTTGCCCGAGAGGCGTTCCTTGACCACCTCCTTGAAAACCCGGTGCTCGGCTAGCAGGACAACGATGTGGGCGCTTTCAAGGGCCTCGTCCAGGTTCGCCTTGGCGACGTTGTCCAAGCCCGCCAGTTCCGGCGGCAGTTCGTCGACGTAGGGCTCGACGGCAAGGATTGTGCCGATCCCGGCGGCGGCCAGATCCCGGACCACAGTGACGGCGGGGCTTTGGCGCAGGTCGTCGATGTCGGCCTTGTAGGCCAGCCCCAGGCACGCGATCACCGGGGCGTCCATGTCTTTTGCTGCGGCCACAATTTGGCTGGCGAGGTGATGGGGCTTGGCGTCGTTGACCTTGCGCGCGGCCTCGATCAGGTCGGTGTCGCCGGCTGCGGAGTCGACGATGAACCACGGATCGATGGCGATGCAGTGGCCGCCGACTCCGGGGCCCGGCCGCAGGATGTCGACCCGGGGGTGGTGGTTGGCCAACTCCACCGCCTCCCAGACGTCGATGGCGAGGCGGTCGCAGACCATCGATAGCTCGTTGGCGAAGGCGATATTGACGTCCCGGTAGGCGTTTTCGGCCAGCTTCACCAACTCCGCCGTCCCTGCCGTCGTCAACAGGCACCGGCCTTCCAGCGCCAGGCCGTAAAGGGCCGTCGCCCGCTCGGCGCAATGAGGGCTGATGCCGCCGATGACCCGGTCGTTTCGGGTCAGTTCCTTGACCACGCGGCCGGGGAGCACGCGTTCCGGGCTGTGGGAAATGCGGATATCTGCCCCGCCGCCGGCGTCATGGGGAAAGGTCAGGCCGGGGCAACGCTCGGCCAGCCTCTGAGACAGGGTCTCGGTGGTGCCGACCGGCACCGTCGATTCGACAACGATCAGATCACCCTTTTTGAGGACGCCCGAAAGGCTCTCGGCGGCGGCGTAAAGGTGGCGGAGGTCGGGTTTGCGGTCGGGGGTGAACGGTGTCGGCACGGCGATGATGAAGGCGTCCGCCGGTTCCGGTTTGGTTGCGGCGCGGAGCTTACCGGCGGCTACGGCGTCGGAGACCAGGTGGTCGAGATCGGGCTCGACGATGGGGACCCGGCCCTGGTTGATGAGATCGACGACGCCCCCATTTGTATCGACGCCGAGCACGTCGAGGCCCCGGCTGGCGAAGACAGCCGCCGTCGGCAGCCCGACATAGCCGAGGCCGATCACCGAAAGGCGCCTGAATCCGGGGTCGGGCTTAGGGGCCACGGAACAACTCCCTGACGATGCGTTGGGATGCCTTGCCGTCGCCATAGGGATTGTGGGCACGGCTCATGGTTTCGTAGGCGCCCTCGTCGTCGAGCAGGCGGGCGCTTTCGGCGACGATGGCAACCGCATCGGTGCCGACCAGTTTGACGGTGCCGGCGTCCACCGCTTCGGGCCGTTCGGTGACGTCGCGCATGACCAGGACCGGCTTGCCCAAGGAGGGTGCTTCCTCCTGGATGCCGCCGGAATCGGTAAGGACCAGATAACACCGGTCCATCAGGTAGACGAAGGGCGTATAGTCCAGCGGATCCATCAGGTGCACGTTGAGCTTACCGCCCAAGGCCCCGCGCACCGGCCCGGTGACATTGGGGTTGAGGTGGACGGGATAGACGATTTCCACGTCCCCGCGTCCGGCGAGCTCGGAAAGGGCCTTGCAGATGTTCTCGAACCCGGCGCCGAAATTCTCCCGCCGGTGGCCGGTGACCAGGATCAACCGCCGGGCCGAATTCAAAAAACCGAAATGGTTGTCCTGTTCGCCGGCGAGGGTCTTGTCACCCTTCAGCTGTCCGGCGACGGAGAGCAGCGCGTCGATCACCGTGTTGCCGGTGATAATGATCCGGTCTTCGTCGGCCCCTTCGCGGACCAGGTTTTTGCGCGCCCGGTCGGTGGGTGCGAACAACAGGTCCGCGATGGCATCGGTGAGCTTGCGGTTCATTTCTTCCGGGTAGGGCGCCAGAAGGTTCCCGCTGCGTAGTCCGGCTTCCACGTGGCCGACGGGGATGCTCCGGTAGAAGGCGGCCAGGGTCGTCGCCAGGGTGGTGGTCGTGTCGCCGTGGACGAGCACACGGTCGGGCTTGAAGTCGTCGAGCACGTCCATCATGCCGGAGAGGACCGCCTGGGTAATGTGGGCTAGGTCCTGGTTTTCCAGCATGATGTCGAGGTCGAAGTCGGGGCGGATGTCAAACAGCCGCAGCACCTGGTCTAGCATGGCGCGGTGTTGGGCGGTGACGCAAACGCCAGCGGTGATGCCTAGGGCTTCGTCCAAGGCCTTGACGACGGGGGCCATCTTAATAGCCTCAGGCCGCGTTCCGAAGACGCTTAATACTCGCATTATTCTCGCATTCCAGCCTTGTCTTGCCGATCGTTCCTAAGGGCGGCCAGTGCCGCCCGGGCCAGCACTCGCCGATGAAAGGGGTACGGAATGAGTGCATATCCCGCTGGACCCCGTTTCGCAAGAACGGCTTTGCCTTGTTCGTCCGAGCCCTTATGGTGTGGTCGGCCGGATAAAGGAACCATGACGGCATGAACTCTTCCAGGATTTCGAGAATTATTTTTGCCATGACGGGCATCGCTCTGGCGGCCGGCCTCACGGTTCTGCCCGCCGCCGGCGAAATCGTGCCCCACCGGGCGATTTATTCGTTGACGCTGGGCCAAGCCGATTCGTCGGGCCGTTACGTGGACGTCGGCGGTGCCGTAACGTCGGTCCTGGATAAGACCTGCGATGCCTGGATCATCGCCGAACAAGTCACCATGCAAATCGACACCCAGGTCGGCGGCCCGTTGCGCCAGAATCTCAAATATACTGGGTGGGAATCCTTCGATGGCAGGCGGTACCGGTTCGCCGCCCGCTCCCGCACCAACGATGAGAGTAAGAGCTTCCAGGGCGACGCCTGGTCCGATCCCGACGGCCCTGGCGAGGCGGCCTATACCCGGCCGGAAAAAGTAACAATGGCATTGCCCCCGGGAACGCATTTCTATTTCGGGCTTACTTCGTGGCTGATCGAGCAGGCCAAGGCGGGGGTTTCCAGGGCCGAAACCGTTGTCTTCGACGGCACCGACGAAGAAGGCCCGCAACGGGCCGTCGTTTTCATCGTCCCGTTGGTGAAGAAGGGCGGTGAGGCCGAGCCCCGGCTAGGGCCCTTGGTCAATCGGCCGGGTTGGATCATGCGCATCGCTTTTTATCCCCTCGACAGCCTCGATGCGGCGCCCGATTACGAAGTCCAGGCGGTGGTTCTCGACAACGGCGTAACACCGAGATTGGAACTGGTCTTCACTGGCTTTACGGCCATACAGACGCTCGAAAAAATAGAAGCCCTGGAACTGCCCCAATGCTAATCGCGTGCGGTTGTCACAATCCCCTGTAAGTATTAGACTTTCTGCCGTTTTGAGTTGGGGGGCGGGGGACCGTGAAAAGCCTCGTGAAAGCGTTGCCGTTCGGCGTTACGGCCCTGTTGGCGGTCGCGGTTTTGGCCGCGTTGCCGAGTCCAAGTTTTCCGGCATGCATGTTCAAGGCATGTCGCTAAAACTCGCCAAGGCCCCCCTTGGCAGGAACACGGCGAATGGGGTTCTCGTCCGCGAACGTCGCCCAGAGGGCCCCGCTGATCATTCCAGCTTTAAACGCGGTGTTCTCATCGTTGAATACGCCGGCCAAAAAATCGATAATTTTAAACGTCTGGTCAAGGTGGCCGGCTTCACCCGCTCCGGTCAGGAGGTGTTGGTATCGCTCCTCCGCCACGGAAAACCGATGACGCTGACCCAGAAATTATGCAAGGGTTTTGCCTGCGTTGGAGTTCTATCGGGGTTCTGGTGACCCTGGTCGATTCCGAGCGAAAGGACATTGGCCTTCGGCGCGGCGACCTTATTACCCAGGTCAATCAGGATGATGTTTGGAAGCCTGAACGGGTGGTCGCTAAATACAAGGTCGCCAAGAAAGACGGGCGCAAGGAGTTGCTGTTTTTGATCGAGCGGGTGAACGGATTTCATTTCATGCTGTTGCCCGTGCGTTGACCTGAGCATAGACGGGCTTGAAGCACCCTCCAGGGGAGAATTTGGCTTGGCCGGCGCGGGCGGCCGTCAGCTTCCGCGGGCCTGGGAAACGAGTTGTTTCAGCGCCGCCAGGTCGATGGCGCCCCTGACCACCTCATCGCCGATGACAAAGGCCGGCGTGCCGGTGATGTCAAGGGCCTGAGCCAGGGCAAAGTTCTTCTCGATCAACGCCGCGATGTCCCGGCCCAACATGGCTTTCTTCACGGCCTTGACGTCGAGGCCGACTCCGGCCACCATTTTCATGACCCGGCTTTCCGTGAGCGCGGCCTTGGTCGGCATCATCGCCTTGTGGAAGGGTTCGTATTTCCTCTTGTCGATTTTCCAGACCGCCAGCGCCACTTTTGCGGCGGTTACGGAATCCGGACCCAAAATTGGAAATTCCTTGAACACGTAACGGATGTTTCCGTCGGTGTTGAGGAGCTTCTGGACCGTCGAGAAAACCCGTTTGCAATAGCCGCAACGGTAATCGAAGAACTCGACGATGGTCACGTCACCTTGCGGATTCCCGCCGACGGGTGTGAGGGGATCATTCAGCAGTTCGCTCCGCCGGCTGACCAGGGCCTTCCGGACCCGCTCCCGGGCTTGCTGTTGGTTGCGTTCGCGCAGGCTTTGGATGGCCTCGGCAATGACCTCTGGGTTTTTAAGGATGTATTCTCGGACAATGCCCTCGATGACTTTTTTTTCTGCTAGCGACAGCGAATTAACAGGCGCCGTGGACTGAAGGGGGGCCTGGAATTGTGCCGGGGATTGCGCCAAGGACGGAGTCTTGTCCTGGGCCAGGACCGGGCCGGCACCGAAAGCGATAGCCAAGCTGGCCGTCAGAAGGCGAAAAACCCTCCAGGGGCGAATATGAAAAACCATCGGCGTTTCCGGTCCGTCAATGTGAATAGGGTTGAGCGGGCCGCATGATGCGTTTTTTGCGGTCCCCTGTACAGGCCCATAAGCTGGCTCCGAACAAGTCTCCCCCTAGTTTGACGGTCTCCTAGAGCGAATTCCATGCAAATGGAATCGCTCTATAGACTTATTTACGATTCAAATCGAATTAATTTGAAAAGATCGCACTTTAGGTTTTGCCTCTGGCCGCTCAAGCGCCACGTGAGTTTATCGCATGTTTCCACTGTTGTGAAAATGCCCTAACGGGGCAAACGAATGCCTGAAAGATAAGCGGGGTTTGCCCGCTTTCCGGCGGCAGAGGCGATGCCAATTAACTTGATCCGGGTATTGGCGGTTTCGTCACTGGGCCAGGCGCTGCTATAGATATCGGACAAATCCCAAATCCACCGTCTCGAACCACCATGACCCGGTATTTTCAGCCCTCCCCGCGCGTTATAGCGCAACGCCGCTTGGGTTCCACTTGTCGTTTCCAGCATCGTGATGGAACTTTGCTGCAAAGCCGACTCGCCCCAGGTGATGACGACCGCCCGGTCGTGGGGGGGCCGAACCAGTGTTGACGGGGGACGAACTTCCCCACCGGCGGCTTCTCGTATGGCCGCCTTGAAAACCGACAACCAGGTGCACCGGATGAAAGCCCGATTCTTGGGGCTCCATATTCCAGGCCAACGGAGATATAGCGTAGCCAGAATAGAGGCTTTCGTCGGTTTGACGGTAACGAAACTTTATCGACCGTGGATCATCTACAGTGCCGGGGTACCATCACGCCCAACGATTGACAATTGACCGCTACCTACCTTTCCCTCGGTGATCCAGTCACGCGGCAAGGCGCTGGGCTCAAAGGCCGGGACAGAGCCAAGCACATCCATTGTGCCGCTTGGCGGCTCGCCGCTACGGGGATGGGCGCAACCCACCAGCATCGCTATTCCGAGAACCGGGAGAAGGGTTCCGGGCGTTGAAAACCGTGCAGTCATCGAGCGTCCGTTATTTCTTTGGCCGGGCGGTGACAAGGATATCCTGAGCCTGCAACCATTCCCGCGTACCGTTGGGGAATAGCCGCTCGGCGAGGCCGGCGTGGTACCGGGCCACCGATTTTTGGCCTTTCAGCAACGCTTCCTCGGCCAAAGCCAGGGAACTGCGGCCCTTATCCCCCATGCGCCTATAGGCGATCGCCAGTTGCCGCCAAGTAAATGGGGAATCCCCTTCCTGGGCAATGGCGGCGCGCAGGTTCTCGACCGCCCGGATCAGCATAGCAGGGTCGTTCAACGCCATTTGGACACGGGCCAGGTCGCGCCTCAAAAGGGCATTGTCGGGCAACAGGCTGACAGCATTTTCGTAGGGCTTCAGGGCCGCTTTTGCGTCACCGTTTTCGAACATCATCTGTCCCTTCAACTCCCAAAAATAAGGATCTCGGGGAAACTCGGCGAGAAGCCCGTCAATCAACGGCAAGGCTTTGTCCAAATCGGGTTTCCGGTATTGGGCAACGGCCCGGGCATATCGAGATTCCAGGCTGTTGTCGGTTTCCTTGTAGACGCGAAGGGTACGGCCGAGCGGGTTCAGAAAAGCATAAAGCTTGGCCCGCAAGCGTCGGTGCTTGATCTCGAACGCCGCCGGCAGTGGGGTATCGGAATGAGCGGAATGGGAAACGTGCTCAACGATACTGGCTATCCGGTCTCGGGTTAACGGGTGCGTCAATACGTAAGGGTCCTGACGCTTCGGGCTCAGCAAATCCTGTTCGCTCAGGAGTTCCATGAATTCAAGCAAACCCTTCGAAGAAATGCCGGCGCGGTCAAGAAATTTCATCGCCGCTTGGTCCGCCGCTGATTCCTGGGTGCGGCTGTATGTCATAAAATTCCTGACGGATATGCTTTTTCCGGCGTCGATTATTGCGCTTCCAATATCGCCGCGCCCAGCGCCAAACGCGGCACCGCCCAAAAGATACGCCAGGATCATGGGAGTGGAGCTGTTTTTTAGGGCATTTTGGAAACGGGCCAGATGGCCGCCAGCAATGTGGCCGGATTCGTGGGCAATCACGCCAATGATCTGAGCGACATTCTTGGTTTTGGTCAGTAGCCCCGTATTGATAAACACTCTTTGCCCGCCTGCGACAAACGCATTAAGGGTATTGTCTCTGACCAGATAAATCTTAACCGCCTGGGGATTTAGTTTCGCGGCACTGAACACTGGCGTTGCAAATTGGCGGATGGTATTTTCGATTTCGGCGTCGCGGATTAACGATATTTTCTGAGCCCGTGCGGGACCTCCCCCGATCATTAAAATGACGGTAAAAATAAAAACGGGAACAATTTCAAGAATGCGTTTCAACAAGGCCTTCAACCCGAAAGATTTTCGTTCTTCCCCGGCGCCAGCCATAGAAGAGGTTAACCGTAGTCTCGTGTGGGGGGGGCGTCAAATTGCGGCAATGTTTTTAGTGCTGACACTGGCGGCTTGTTCGGTTAATTCGCTTGATACTCTTAATCCTTTTAAATCGGATAACGAGGAAGATGAATCCCAGCGCGGGATCATCGGATTCGTGAAGGGGTTCATCGGCGGTGTGGTCGCCGACGAGCCCCGGGCGGTGTTGATCGGCCGCGACATCCTTTCGGCCGGAGGCACGGCGGCTGATGCGGCGGTCGCCATGTCGTTTGCCCTTGCCGTAACCTTGCCGTCCTCGGCAAGTCTTGGGGGCGGGGGTGTATGCGTGGTCCGTGACGCCAGGACCAAGGTGACGGAAACTTTGGACTTTCTTCCTGGGATCCCAAAAACCGTCCCGGCTATGGCAGTCCAGCCAACGGCCGTTCCCGGCAACGTTCGTGGGTTTGCCGCTTTGCATGCCAAATACGGGAAGTTGCGATGGGCGCAACTGGTGTCGCCGGCGGAAAAACTAGCTCGTTTCGGCATCCAGGTTTCACGAGCCTTTGCCAGTGATTTTAAGCGGACGCCCACGGCCACGCTTGCGGAGCCGGAAATTCAAAATATCTTCTTCCGAAATCAGGGAAGCCGCCCGATCCGGGAAGGAGATTTTCTGAAGCAACTGGACTTATCGGGAGTTTTGGGGCGTTTAAGGGCCCGCGGGGCGGGCGACTTCTACAATGGCCCCTTGGCCCGCCAACTGGTAGCGGCGATCACGAGAGGGGGAGGCTCCCTCACTTTAGCTGACTTGCGCTCCTATGTACCTCGATGGCGCCCGACTCTGAAAATTCCTTACATAAAGAACACCGAAATTCATGTCCCCATGACCTCCGGGCCATCGAATGTGCTGGTGGCGCAAATGATGGGGATGCTTATCGAGAACGGGGACTGGGAAGATTCCTCGCCGGCGGAAAGGGCGCATCTCATGGCCGAGGTGACGGGACGCGCCTTTGCCTACCGCGGCCGTTGGCTGCGCAAGGACGGCAGTAGTGCCGTTGATCCTCGGCGTTTGGTTTCCGAGGACAGCATCCGACAACTGATCGCCGGATTTAAACCAGACCGCCATCTGGCCCAAGGGAACGTTAATTCGGCACCAGCGGAAATACCCGGCAATCCCGCGGGCACCGGGTTCGTCGTTGCCGACCGTAAAGGGTCTGCGATCGCTTGTGCGCTAAGCTTGAATAATCTGTTCGGCGATGGGCGGGTCGCCAAAGGCATGGGCATCGTGTTAGCGGCATTGCCGGGGTCCATGGGACGCGGGCCTGATTCACTTGCCGTCATGATGCTGATCAGCGAACTCCATAACGTTTTTTACTATGCAGCGGTGGCTTCGGGTGGAAGCGTGGCGCCCAGCGCCCTCGTTGCAGTCACCGCCAGTACTTTGATGGGTCGGATCGAAGAAAATCTGGAAAAAGCCCTTGCCGCTAAGCGTGTGCACAATGGCGGCGTTCTCGACCTTACTTATTACGAACAGGGTTTGGATGCCGCGACCATCGACAACCTGACGAAATGGGGCCACCGACTTAGTCCGGCGCCTGCGATAGGGCTTGTCAATGCGGTATTTTGTTCTACCGGCATCCCCGTCAAGGAAGAAGCCTCCTGCTCTATGAGAAACGACCCCCGGGGGTTTGGTCTTGCGTCCGGTGCCGAATAGGCCTGGAACAACGGCTTAGTTCATGGTCCTCAAGGTTGCCAATCGTGGTTCCATTCCGCCGTTTATCGTCATGGACGTGATGCGGGAGGCCAACGAGCGTGAGGCCCGAGGCAAAAAAGTGCTGCACCTTGAAGTAGGACAACCCGGGACCAGCGCCCCAGGACCGGTTCTGGAAGCTGTGAAAGGGGCCCTGATGGAAAATCGCCTCGGCTATACGGACGCCCTTGGGCTGCCGGCGCTAAAACGCCGAATTGCAGCTTATTACGAGGAGGTTTATGGCCTCCGGCTCGACCCCGAACGGGTGGTCATCACAACCGGTTCGTCGGGGGGGTTCGTGCTCTCGTTTCTCGCCGCCTTCGATGCCGGCGACAGAGTGGCGCTGGCTAGTCCCGGCTATCCTGCTTACCGCAACATATTGAAGGCCGTTGGGGTTGAGGTGGTTGACCTGCAAGTCGGCCCTGAAACGAACTTTCAACCGACATCGGAGACCGTTGAACACGCAGTCAACAAATCACGCCAAACCATTGACGGCCTCATCGTGGCCAGTCCGTCCAACCCAACGGGAACCATGATTCACGCAGCCGAACTGAAGACCCTTGTCGGTTACTGTCGGGACCGCAGCATTCGTCTGATTTCGGACGAGATATACCACGGCATTACCTATGAGACGAAAGCGGAAACAGCGCTTCGTCACACGGACGAAGCGATCGTGGTCAACAGTTTCTCCAAGTATTTTTCAATGTCCGGATGGCGTCTCGGTTGGATGGTCGTTCCCGAGGATTTACTGCGCGTCGTCGAGTGTTTGACGCAGAATCTATTTATTTCGCCGCCCACACTTTCCCAGCATGCCGGAATCAAAGTCCTCGACTGCCGTGATGAATTGGATGGCTACGTATCCCGCTACGCGGAAAACCGTGCATTGCTGCTAGAACAATTGCCGAAAGCCGGTTTCGAGACGTTGGCCCCTGTCGAAGGGGCCTTCTATATTTACGCCGACATCGCCCATATGACCAATGACAGCGAGGATTTCTGCAAACGAATGTTGGCCGAAACAGGGATTGCAGCAACCCCGGGGGTGGATTTCGATCCCGAGCGCGGAAATCGCTTTATGCGGTTTTCCTTCGCCGGCGAACTCTCAGACATGGCCGAAGCGGCGGCACGGCTGCGCGACTGGTGCCGTTAATCCCGATCATTCGGAAGCCCGCGACCACCACCCTTTGCGGGGCGGGGTTTTTCCCGACGGTTGATCCTGGCTGCTTCCGGCGCCGACCTTGATGACTTTGATTTTGCCTGAGCCGTGGTTAGGGGAAGCGGTCACCGCCAGTTCCACCGGAACAGGCGATGGCGGGCCCGGCGGTGGCGGTGCAATAGAGGACTCGCCCACAGGAAAGATGACATCGGATTTTGTAACGGCGGCGATTTTCTTTTTTGAGGCTGGTCTTCTACGGGGTTGGCGGGGCGTTTTCCTGGGGGTTGGCTTGGCCTTTTCAACCACCGCCGTCTCGCCCGACTCGGTCACCTCCGCCCCGAGTACGATTTCCTTCTCCGCCGGGTCGGTTTTCTTGGTTTTTCGAGTATAGGCCCGCTTTACCGGTTTCTGGGCCGTCGTCTTGGCGATTTCGTCCTCGGTGGCCACGCTCTTGGTCCTTTGATGCCGCTTTGGTTGTTTTTTGGCCGCCGCTTCATCGCTGGCATCCGGCTTCGGGATACGGTCAGCATCTTCACCGGCAGGCGGGGCCAATTGGGGGCTGGATTCGGGTCCACCCATTGGGCGGGCGTCCTCGGGGGTGCCATTAGCGGATTCCACGACGACAGCCTTCACCGGATCACCGGCGCTCTTAGCCGGGAGTTGCCCGCCGGCCCTGCTACGGCCGTGCCGCTGGCCTCCTCGCCGTCCCCGTTGGCGGCGCTTGCCACGCCCTGGGGCCCTTTCCTTTGTCGATTCGGAATTTTCCCGAGAAGCATCTACGGCGGTGGTGTCCTCATCGGTTGCCTTGACGTCACCTGCCTTCTCGGTGGCTTTACTAGTCGCTTCAATACCCTCTTCATCGCGCCCACGCCGTCGGCCGCGTCTGCGCCGGCGCCGCTTGCCGCCCTCATCAACAGCCTTTTCGCTTTCGGCTGTGTTTGCTTTGTTATGGGTATCCCGGCGTGAATCTCCCTTTATCCGTTCGATCCGGAAATTGGGAGGAATCAGCGTATCATCGGTTTCCAGCGTCACGGAAAACTGATATTTGCTTTCGATGTCGACCAAGACGGTGCGTTGGTGATTGAAGATGTAAAGGGCCACCGCGGTTGGTATGGAAACTGTAATCTCACGTGATCGGTGTTGCATTCCTTCATCTTCTATCGCACGCAGCAGGTGTAATGCCGCCGACTCCGTAGAACGGCGGATACCCGTCCCATCGCAGTGGGGGCATGGTTCGGAGCTGGTTTCAATCAGGCTTGGGCGTAGCCGCTGACGGGATAGTTCCAAAAGTCCGAAGGGGCTGATGCGGCCAATTTGAATACGGGCCCGGTCGGAACTCATGACATCCTTAAGGCGGCGCTCCACCTTGGTCTGATTTAGAGAGTCCTCCATATCAATGAAATCGATGACGATCAAACCGGCCAAATCCCGGAGCTTCAGCTGACGGGCGATTTCATCGGAAGCTTCGAGATTAGTTTTGAGCGCCGTTTCCTCGATGTTGCGTCCGCGGGTCGCACGCCCCGAGTTGACGTCGATGGAAACCAGCGCCTCTGTCGGATTTATGACAATGTAACCCCCTGATTTCAGTTGCACTTCGGGGGAGTGCATGCCATCCAGCTGGCCTTCAACTTCGTAGTATTGGAACAGTTGCTTATCGATTTCCTTGAACCGCTGCACCCGCTTGGTATGGCTGGGGATCAGCTGCTTCATGAAGTTCTTGGCAATACGGTAACCGGAATCGCCATCGATGATAATTTCACTGATGTCTTTGTCATAGAGATCGCGGATTGAGCGTTTGATGAGATCGCCTTCCTCGTGAACCAGGCGTGGCGCGATAGATTCCAATGTGGTCTCGCGGACGGCACTCCATACCCGCATCAAATAATTGTAATCGCGTTTAATCTCGGGTTTCGACCGCTTCTGACCGGCGGTGCGGATGATGACGGCTATACTTTTGGGGATGCCGAGCGAACTTAGGATTGACTTCAATCTCTTGCGGTCGGCGCTAATGCTGATCTTGCGGGAGATGCCGCCGCCTCTGGCGGTGTTCGGCATCAACACGCAATAACGACCGGCAAGCGACACATAGGTTGTTAACGCAGCCCCTTTGGTGCCTCGTTCCTCCTTAACCACCTGGATCAGCAATATCTGACGGCGCTTGATGACTTCCTGGATTTTATACCTGCGCCGGAGCGTTACTGGGTGACGGGCTTCGATTTCATCTGAATCATCACCACCAAGGGTCTCGACGCCGGAGGCTTTGCTACCTTCGGTCCCTGAGTCGTCTCCAAGATCCAAGGCCTCGGCCCTCGTTCCAGCCGCCTGCTGTTCAGCCAGCAACGCTTGTCGGTCGGCGACCGGAATTTGATAATAATCTGGGTGGATTTCGCTAAAGGCTAGAAACCCGTGGCGGTTACCACCGTAATCGACGAACGCCGCCTGCAGGGACGGTTCGACCCGGGTTACCTTCGCAAGATAGATGTTGCCTCTAAGCTGCTTTCGGGATTGTACCTCAACGTCGAAATCTTCCAGATGATTTCTGTTGACGATCGCCACCCGTGTTTCTTCCGGGTGCGAAGCGTCGATTAGCATTCTTTTGGTTGCCATTAAAATTTAAACTCCGATGCACGACCGGCCCGGAAAACAATCTCCAAGAGCATGAAACTCCAGGCAACGGGGTGCGTATTCTTGGGACGCCGGCGGCGTCTGCGAACCATCCCTCCGCCGCCTTAGGCGGGGAGGCCAATTCTTCGGTTCGCGCTACTCTATCCGGCATGGGAAAAGACCATATGGTGAGAGAAATCCCTCAAACATTCTATATATAAGCCCGATATAAGCCCGAAAACACCATTTCGCCAGTCCTGGGATCGAGTCCTGGCATACGGGCTTCCTAAATTACTGCGGCAAAAACGACATCCGACCGGCCAAGGGTTGTCATGAATTCCGGACCGGCTGGCGCTCGAAAGCCATAATGTTAACATAACGGTAGGGTTTTGGTTTGACAATCGTCTTGTTTTGGCATCCGGGCTTGCAAGCCGGAAAAATCGGGGGGCCGAGCGTGAAATGTATTACAAAACGCCGACTGCTGTAACAGATCGTAAATCTATGGGGTTAATGCTGGTGTTACGCCACATATGGGGTGTTTTTAAGGTTCTCCGTTGGGCATTGGCAGTTTTTTCGCTGACCCTCGGTTTTACGACTTCGACGCCGGTATGGGCTGCCGAAGCGGTGGTCACCGACATCCGTGTCGGCACCCATGGATCGGCAACCCGGATTGTTTTCGAACTTACCAAACAGGTGTCGTTTAGCACCTTCATGCTCGCCAATTCTTACCGAATTGTCATTGATTTGCCGGAAGTCGGTTGGCGGCTGCCTCCACGACCCCTTCCGGCTGCTACCGGAGTTTTTCGAAAACTGCGCTACGGCCTGTTCAAACCCGGTAATTCACGCGTCGTCCTCGATCTCCTATCGCCAGCAGCGATCACCCAGACTTTCATCCTGGGGCCGGATGGGGGGCGCCGTTACAGGCTCATTTTGGATCTGACGCCGAGTACTCGTAAGGCCTTTTTGAGCCAAATTGGGCCCCGGCCAATTCGCATCACCTCCGCCCAACCGGCACCCAATCCCAGCCCATCCGCCCTGGTGCCTCCGCCCGTAGCCAAGGTTAAGACGCCCAGAATGCCTGTTTCCGGTGGATCGCCACAAAAACCGGTTTTGGTGAAAAGGCAGGATCCGACTGGTCTTGTGGCGGTGGCCAAGGCCTCGCCATTTCGTTTGGCGCCCCGTAAGCCGGAAGTGAACCGTCCGGGAAAAAAGCATGTAATCGTCATCGACCCGGGGCACGGCGGCGTTGATCCGGGCACCATCGGGCTTTCCAGTACCTACGAAAAGCATGTGACGATGTTGATGGCCCGCGAACTGAAAAGACAGTTTCAAAGAACCGGCCGCTTCAAGATACGGATGACCCACGACCGGGATATCTTCGTTAGCCTTCGGGACCGGGTCCAGATCGCTCGCGACGTTAATGCCGAGTTGTTTATTTCCATCCACGCGGATGCCGTCAAGAACAGGAAAATCAGGGGTCCCTCGGTGTATACCCTTTCCGAAACGGCCTCCGATAAGGAGGCCGCCGAATTGGCGTATAAAGAAAACAAGGCGGACCTCATCGCCGGCGTCGACTTGACCCATGAAACGCCCGAAGTGACGAACATCCTGATCGATCTGGCGCAGCGTGAGTCCATGAATCAGTCCGCCCGCTTCGCGGCGATGCTGGTAACGGAACTCAGGCGCAGGACCACAGTTCTCCGCAACACCCACCGATTCGCGGGATTCGCGGTGCTCAAGGCGCCTGACGTTCCCTCGGTGCTGCTGGAGTTGGGGTTCCTTTCCAATCCCAACGACGAACGGGCGCTCCGTTCGCGGCACTACCGCTCCACGCTAGCAACCGCCGTGGTCAAGGCCGCCGATGCTTATTTCGTCCGCATCGAAGAAGCCACCCGAAAATAAATCGGCCACAGGCCCGCCATAATTTCATCGTTTAGTGACTCAAGGTGTTCGGGGGACATGTGCTAAGATTGCCCCTGGACGTTTGTTGCCGTTGTTCGACAATAGCTCCCGAACCCAGGACAATGCCCCAGGACGGTGCCTGAATGCGACCGTGAGATTTTATGTTAAGAGTCCTTCTGACGATTTTCGGAATTATTTTGATCGTCGCCCTCGCCGGCGCCGGCGGCGTTATTTTCATTTTCCACAATTACGGCCGCGACGTTCCCGAATACCGTCAACTTGCGGATTACGAACCCCCGGTGATGACCCGGGTTTACGGCGCCGACGGACGGTTGTTGGCCGAGTATGCGGTCGAGAAACGGGTTTTCGTGCCCATCAAGGCGATGCCGAAAAGGGTGATCCAGGTGTTCCTGGCCGCCGAGGATAAGAATTTCTACAATCACCCGGGCATCGATATTATGGGCGTGGCCCGCGCCGCCCTAGTCAATGTCAAGAACATAGGCCAATTTAAGCGCCCAGTCGGCGCCTCGACGATCACCCAACAGGTGGCCAAGAACCTCCTGTTGACCAACGAGGTGTCATGGAAGCGTAAAATTCAGGAAGCAATTTTGGCCTTCCGCATCGAACGCGCCCTTTCCAAGGACCGGATTCTCGAACTTTATTTAAACGAAATTTATCTCGGCTTCGGTTCATATGGCGTCGCCACGGCGGCGCTCAACTACTTCGACAAATCCCTGGACGACCTCACCATCGGCGAAGCCGCTTTTCTGGCCGCCTTGCCCAAGGCGCCGAGCAATTACAACCCGATCAAATTGCCGAAGGCAGCCAAGGCGCGTCGCAACTGGGTGATCGGACGAATGTTGGCAGAAGGCTTCATTAAACCGGAGCAGGCGGCCAAGGCCAAGGAAGCACCCCTCAAGGTCCGCCAGCGCCGGGCCACCGAATACATCTCGGCCGAGTATTTTGCCGAGGAAGTGCGCCGGGAACTGGTCAAGCGTTACGGGGATAAAGAGCTCTACAAAGGCGGGCTGTCCGTCCGCACGACCTTAGATCCACGCTTGCAGGTGATCGCCAAAAAAACTCTCAGGCAAGGGCTCGAGGCTTATGACCGTCGCCATGGCTGGCGCGGGCCGGTCACTCGTCTGGCCGAGAGCACGCGGCTCGACATTGCCGGCGACTGGAGCCGCGAACTGGCCCGGGTGACGCCACCCGAGGGCCTGGGTTCGCGAAAGCTGGCCGTCGTCATCGGCTTACTAATCGACGGCGCCGAAATCGGACTCGCCGACGGATCCAAGGGCCGGATCCCGCTTCGCGAGATCAAATGGGCGCAGGCCTGGAAAAAGGGCCAGAAGCGCGGCCCCAAGGTGACCAACCCCGCCGATGTCCTGGCTCCGGGCGATGTCGTCCTGGTCGAACCCGCCACCGCCGATGCCGGCGCCGCCGCCTATCCCGGCGGCACCTACAGCCTGCACCAGATTCCGGACGTCGATGGCGCCCTAGTTGCGATCGATCCCCATACCGGCCGGGTCCTGGCCATGACCGGCGGGTATGCCTACGAAAAAAGCCAGTTCAACCGCGCCACCCAAGCGACGAGACAACCCGGCTCCGCCTTCAAGCCCATCGTTTATTTGGCGGCGCTCGATTCCGGCTATACTCCCTCGACCCTGATCCTGGACGCGCCGTTCGTTATCGACCAGGGCCCGGGACTGCCGAAATGGCGCCCCGCCAACTACACGAAGAATTTCTACGGCCCCTCGACCATGCGCTTGGGCCTTGAAAAATCGCGCAACCTCATGACCGTGCGTTTGGCCCAGACCATCGGCATGGAAAAGGTCGCAGAGTACGCCAAACGCCTGGGCGTCGTAGAATTCCTACCCGCAACCCTGGCCATGGCGCTGGGTGCGGCAGAGACCACGCTTTTGAAGCTGACCACCGCCTATGCCATGTTGGTCAACGGCGGTAAGCGTATCACGCCGACCCTCATCGACCGTATCCAGAACCGCCATGGCGTCACCATTTTCCGCCACGACCAGCGTTACTGCCCCCAATGCCGCACCACTTATTGGACCCGGCACCCGGTGCCTGAGATCGCCGATACACGTAAAGCCATCACCCTTCCCGCCAGTGCCTACCAAGTGGTGACCATGTTGCAGGGTGTCATCCAACGGGGCACCGGCAAGCAAGTCCGGGCCGTTGGCAGGCCGCTGGCCGGTAAGACGGGAACCACCAATGAGGACCGGGACACTTGGTTTATCGGCTTTTCGCCCGATCTGGCGGTCGGCGTCTTCATCGGCTTCGACATTCCCAGGACCCTCGGCCGCCGGGAAACCGGTTCCAGCGTCGCGGCGCCGGTGTTCCGGGACTTCATGGCCGAGGCCCTGGCAAACCAGCCGGCGATACCATTTCGCATCCCCCCCGGCATTCGGCTGGTCCGCGTCAATTCCAGCACCGGCCAACTGGCGCAGCCGGGGGAGAGGGGCGTGATCCTCGAAGCCTTCAAGCCGGGCACGGTCCCCACCGGGCATTCAGAAGTCCTGGAAGGAAAGAGTTGGGGGGCGGGCGGCGTCACCCGCAAGCCCTCGGCCGGGACCGGCGGCCTATACTGAGCGGCTGTTCGGTCTCCTGGGAGCCCGATGCGCGGCCGGGGCTTGTCCTTGGTCCTGAACGGAGTTAAAAACCGGCCTCGATCCCAACCAACGAAACGGCCTTTCCATGCGCGTGGAAATCGAAAACCTGGCCTCGGAAATCAAGCAGTCCTTGGAACTGTTGAGGAGGCACCTTTGACTATGACACCGCCCGGAGCCGCCTCGCCAATTTGAACGCCCGGGCCGAAGACCCCGATCTCTGGAACGACCCCGAAAAAGCGCAAGCCGTGATGCGCGAGCGAACGCACCTGGAAACAAGCCTGAGCGAGATCGACGGGCTGAAGAACGATCTTGCCGACAACCTGGAACTCCTGGAACTGGCCGAGGTCGAGGACGACGCCGAGGTCACGGAGGAAGCGGAAAAGGCGATCAAAAAACTCCATGCCTGGGTTGCCAAGGCCGAGGTGCAGACCCTATTGTCGGGAGAAGCCGACGCCAATGATTGTTATCTCGAGGTCCACGCCGGCGCTGGCGGCACCGAGGCCCAAGACTGGGCGGAAATGCTTTTACGCATGTATTCTAGGTGGGCCGTGGCGCACGGGTGCAAGGTCGAATGGCTGGAAGAAAGCGCTGGCGAAGAAGCCGGGCTCAAGTCGGCGACGCTGAAGATCACCGGCCGTAATGCCTATGGCTGGCTGAAGACGGAAAGCGGCGTCCACCGCCTGGTCCGAATTTCACCTTATGATTCATCTTCGCGGCGCCATACCAGCTTCGCCTCGACCTGGGTCTATCCGGTCGTCGATGATGAGATCGAGATCGAAATTGAGGACAAGGAACTGCGGGTGGATACCTACCGGGCGTCCGGCGCCGGAGGCCAGCACGTCAACAAAACTGACAGCGCCGTTCGCCTGACCCACGAGCCCTCTGGCATAGTCGTGCAATGCCAGAGCAGCCGCTCCCAGCACAAGAACCGGGCCACCGCCATTAACATGCTGAGGGCGCGTCTCTACGAACAGGAGCTTAAGAAACGGGAGGCCGAAAGCGAAGCCGATCGAGGGGCGAAAACGGATATCGGGTGGGGGCACCAAATCCGGTCCTACGTCATGCAGCCATATCAGATGGTCAAGGATACCCGCACCGAGGTCGAGACCTCCAACGTCCAGGCGGTGCTAGACGGGGACCTGGACGAATTTATGGCCGCCGCCCTGGCGGTTATGGTCAAGGGCGCTGCCGATGGCGACACCGGCGCAGGTCAATAAGCATACTATACCCAAAATCCTCCGAAATTGGGACGGCCCCCGAAATCTCCTGGAACGGGTCCTCGAAACCTCCCGGAGGACTACTGAACCAGGAACTCCTTGAAAATGAAGGCGTGAATGCGTGCTGAGGCGATCAGTTTGTTGATGATTTGGGTTATATCGGTGTGCAGTTTTTCCGTACCCGCCTCCGCTGCGAATTGGCAAAGTCCGGCGGTGGCGTCGCTCATATCGCCCGCCTCATTGGCCACTTCCACCCAGTGTTCAAGGCCTAGCGCCGCCTGTTCGGCCGGTGCCGCGGCAGGAGGATCGCATTTACTGGTTAGAAACCAGAAATGGTGCATAATAAGCGGCTCCGAAAAGCTGCAGACTGCGTGAACCGGTAGTTTCGGTCAAGACGCGCGGTTGTTGACAAGAGTCTTGAAAGAAAGTTCGTTGATCAGGCGTACCTTTAGGAGGATCGTTCAACTGCTTGGGGGCCTCGGCGCTGGCCTGGCCATTATGTTGATGGTGATGGCTTGGCAGTTGTCATCGGGGCCCATTTCCCTCGGGTTCTTATCTCCCTATATCGAAACTACCGTCAATTCCGGACAACGGAATTTCACCCTAAAAATTAAAAACACCATCCTGACATGGGCGGGATGGAACAGGACCCTGGATATCCGGGTGCTGGACGTGAGTATGATTGAGCGGGGAGGAGCACTCATCGGTCATATTCCCGAAGTGTCGTTTTCCTTGAGCATCAAGGCTCTTTTAAGCGGCATGTTTGCGCCCCGATACATTGAACTGTTTGGGCCCAGGTTGCGGGTGATGCGGGCATACGACGGCAGTATCGACGTTGGGTTCCTGGAGACGGAGGTACAGTCGGTTGATTTTTCCCAAGGCATCTTGAATCAGCTGCTGGCAGCGCTCGACCCGAAAAATACCATGAGTTACCTGACTCGCCTGGAAATCGTCAGCGCCGAAGTAACGCTCGTTGACCGGCTGCTGGGGAAATCCTGGGTCTTGCCTTCCACTAATGTAAGCCTACGGCGCGATGACGTCGGCATCGTCGGGGAGATTTCGATGGAACTCGACCTCGACCAACGGCAGACTCGGATCGCGGTCTCTGGCGGTTATCATACCGGCCTCAGGCGATTCGATCTGGCCGCTAATTTCAGCGAGTTTTCACCGGCCGCTTTTTCCTCCTCCTACTACGAACTCGGCCCCCTTCACGCGTTCGACCTGTCGCTGAAGGGGACGGTTACTGTGAGCATGACGCTCGACGGCAAGATCGAAAAGGGTAGTTTTGATCTGACGGGAGGGAAGGGCATGCTCAATCTTCCAGCGCAGGTGGCACAACCCCTTGCCGTTCAAAGGATGGTTCTCAGGGGCGCCTATAAAGGGGCTGGAGAAATCCTCGAAGTGGATGAATTGAGGATCGAGTTCGGCCCCAAGGGGCGCTTCAAGTTTCCGGCGCCCAACAACCACGAGATGCCCTTGTCCTCGGTCAGTATCGAGGGCCAATACCTGGGCAAGACCAATCGACTGAAAATTACACGGTTGGATGCCGAACTGCAGGGTCCGAAGGTCAACCTTAGTTTAGTGGCTGACGGGGTACCCGATTTCCGAGACACCGGTACCCAACCCAAGATTTTGGTTGATGTCAAAGGATCGCTGCGCGATCTCCCTGTCGATCAACTTGCCCGCTATTGGCCGGCGGCCTGGGGAAGCGACGCGCACCGCTGGATCACCACCCATCTCTCAGATGGGACCTTGAACCAAGCGCGGGCCGAAATCCGCCTGTGGTCGGGCGAAAAGGGCTCTTTTGAACTGGTTTCCCTGGATGGTGATATGGGGGTCAACGGCGTTTCAGTAGATTACCTGCCGCCCATGCCGCCGATCCGTAATACCGAAGCCTATATGAAGTTCGACGAGAAACGTTTCGATATTTTCATCTCCAAGGGCGATTCGGAAGGACTGAGCGTCAACGAGGGGACGGTGTTTCTGACCGACCTCGACAAAGTCGACCAGTACGCGGATATCGAGTTGGAGATTGACGGGACCTTCGAGAACCAATTGGCTTACCTGGATCACGAGCCGCTGGGCTATTCCTCGATCATCGGGATCGATCCCAAGACCACCAAAGGCCAAGCGGAAACTCGGTTGAAGCTTAATTTCATTGTCGAAAAGGCCCTGAACCTGGATCAGATCGAAATCTCCGCCACGTCGAAAGTCCTGGGCTTATCCGCCGCCAAGGTGGTGTTGGGGCGCGACATCGACGGAGGGCAACTGGATATCCGCGTTAATAAAAAGGGCATGGACATTGCCGGCTCGGTCAACTTCGGCAGAATCCCGACGACCTTGTTGTGGCGGGAAAATTTTGGAGACAAACAGGCGTTCCGGAGACGCTATGACTTGCAGGCAAAGATCGCCGACGTTGGGCATCTTGCCGACATGGGCCTTGATTTGGCTCCCTTCACCGGGAAATTCGTCCGGGGTTCCCTCGATGCCGGTATCCGCTACACGGTGATCGATGACGTCGCCCGCCGCCTCGACATCAAAACCGACATTACCAACGCCAAATTTTCGGCTCCGGCCTTTGGTTGGAGCAAGGAACCGGGAATCAAGGGTGAAGTACGGATAGCCATGCGTTTCGAAGGCGAGCGAATCAAAGACATTCCCCAATTCTCCTTGGCTACGGACGACTTGAAAGTCATCGGCCAAGCGCAATATGACGGCAAGGGGGGCGCCCTCCGACGTATCGAGTTTGAGCGCATCTCCTTCGGCCGGACCGACATCAAGGGAGCCTTGATTGCCCGTGAAGAAGGCGGGTGGGACGCCGGGTTCCACGGCCCCAGTTTCGACCTGTCGCCACTTTGGGAAGACATCGTCCACAGCTCCAGCGACCCGTCGGGAGACGACGCCATCCAGCTCCCGTATCTGACCCTGGCGGTGGAGTTGGAGCACGTATGGGTGGGGCCGAATCAGTCCTTGAAAAATGTATCCGGCACCTTTGCCTATAAAGACGAAGTCTGGACCATGGTGCTTGTGAACGGCGAGATCGGTGACAATAAGCCCTTTAAGTTGGCCATCCACCCCATTCCGGAGGGCAATCGAAAAATTGTCATAACGTCGGTGGATGCTGGGGAAACACTGAAGATTTTGGGTTACTACGAGAACATGAACGGAGGCAAATTAGAAATCACCGGCCAATACAACGACACAGCGCCCGGAAGGCCCCTGATTGGGCAGGTCAAGATCAAGAATTACCGGATTGCTGACGCGCCGATCCTGACCCGGGTGTTGAGCATCTTGGCGTTGACGGGAATTATCGAGGCCCTCCAGGGCGACGGGCTTGCCTTCAATTCCCTCGAAATTCCGTTTGTCCTCGGCCAGGGGTGGCTGAAAATCAAGGACGCCAATGCGACAGGGGTGTCTCTTGGCTTCACGGCTTCGGGAATCATCTACACATACGCCGACGTAATCGATGTCAGCGGCACGGTGGTGCCGGCCTATACCATTAACAGCATCCTCGGCCACATCCCGTTATTGGGCGACATTTTCATCGGACGTGAAAAAGGCGGCGGCGTCTTTGCTGCCAACTACACCATGAGCGGCCCGATTGCGGACCCCAAGATCACGGTCAATCCCCTAACGGTGCTGACGCCTGGAATTTTCCGCAAAGTCTTCAATATTTTCGACCAAACCAATTTAAATTCCAGCCCCTCCAAGGACGACAGCCTTCAACTGGAATTGCGCTGACGATTTTCCGCCGCCGATGGATTACACCACCCTGACTAGGGCGTGACGTTTCTTTCCCGCCGACAGCTTGATGACGCCCTCGCCGTTGACGTCGCCGACAGTGATGGCTTGAGTTTCGTTGTCGATGGGGGCGTCGTTCAAACGACCGCCGCCGCCTTTTATCAGCCGCCGGGCCTCGGACTTGGATAAGGCCAAACCGGCCTGGTGGAACAGTTCGAACGCCGGGATACCGTCCTCCAATGACGCCTTCGCCACCTCGATGGCGGGAAGCGCGTCGCCCTGGGTCCCTTCCTCGAAGGTCTTGCGCGCCGTCTTGGCAGCGGCCTGGGCCGCATCGTCGCCGTGGCAAAGATTCGTCGCCTCGTCGGCGAGGATTTTTTTGGCGTCGTTGATTTCTTCGCCCTTGAGGGTTTCCAGGCGCTCGATCTCGCCGGTGGGCAGTGCCGTAAACAGCCTCAGGAACCTGCCCACGTCCGCGTCCTCGGTATTGCGCCAGTATTGCCAGTAGTCGTAAGCCGAGAGCATGTCCCCGTTCAACCATACCGCGCCGTCGGAGGTCTTGCCCATCTTGGCCCTGGAACTGGTTTCCAGCAGCGGCGTCGTCAATCCGAAAAGCTCGTAGTTTTCAATGCGGCGTCCCAGTTCGACGCCGCTGACGATGTTGCCCCACTGGTCCGAGCCGCCCATCTGCAACTGGCAGTCATGGCGCCGGGCCAGTTCGAGAAAATCGTAGGCCTGCAGGATCATGTAATTAAATTCGAGAAAACTCAGCGGTTGCTCGCGGTCCAGCCTGACCTTGACGCTTTCCAGGCCGAGCATCCTGTTGACGGAGAAGTGCTTGCCGTAATCGCGCAGGAATGGAATGTAGTCGAGATCATCTAGCCAGTCGGCGTTGTTGACCATCATGGCATCCGTGGGGCCATCTCCGAATGTCAGGTACTTGGCGAACACGTCCTTGATGCCGACCATGTTGGTGGCGATATCTTCGTCGCCTAGGAACCTGCGGGCCTCGTCCTTGCCGGACGGGTCGCCAACCTTGGTTGTGCCGCCGCCCATCAGCACGATCGGCTTATGGCCGCATTGCTGGAAAAGTCTAAGAAGCATGATCGACATCAGCGAGCCGGCGTGCAGGCTGGGCGCTGTGCAATCGAAACCGATATAGCCGGTGAGGGGGCTTTTGCCGGCGGCCAGCCCGTCCACGGCCTCGATATCCGTGCACTGGTGCACGAAGCCACGCTCTTGAGCGCCCTGGATGAAATCGGATTTGTGACTGGTCATGTTTTCCCTGTCCCTTTCAAGGGTTTATGCTAACGGTATCGGTCACGCAATCCTGACGTTCGCGGAGGGGGAGGAAAGGGGACAAGGTTGGCGGCTGAGGGCACCCTGACGACGATCGGATTGATGAGCGGCACCTCCATGGACGGTATCGACGCCGCCGTCGTTCACACCGACGGCGAAATCGTGTCCGGACTGGGGCCGGCCTTGACCATCCCATATGACCCTGAATTTCGCCTCTGGCTGGGGCGGATTTTCGGCGCCGACCCCGAGGGCAACGCCGATTTGGCGGCGATAACCCGGGAGTTGACGTTGCGCCACGCCGAGGCGGTCAACCGCCTGTTGGAGGAAGGAAAATTGACAGCGGATGGGGTCGACGCCCTCGGTTTTCACGGCCATACCGTCCTTCACGACCCGGGCCATGGGATTTCGCGCCAGATCGGCGACGGCGGACTGCTCGCCCGCAAAACGGGGATTCCCGTGGTCAACGACTTCCGCGCCGCCGATGTCGCGGGCGGCGGCGAAGGGGCTCCCCTGGCGCCGCTTTTTCACGTCGCCCTGTCCCGGGATTTCGTTAAACCGCTGGCGGTCCTCAACATCGGCGGCGTCGCCAACATCACCTGGATCAGCCCCGATGGTGGGATCGTCGCCTTCGATGCCGGTCCTGGAAACGCCTTGATCGACGATTGGGTGCGGGAACACACCGGCCACGTCATGGACACCGGCGGGCAACTGGCCCGCGAGGGAAAAGTGGACGAAGAAGTGCTCGGGCGCCTTTTGGACGACGATTTTTTTGCCCGGCCCTATCCGAAATCGCTCGACCGGGGCCAGTTCGATCTCGGTCCGGTGGCTGGCCTTTCGCCGATCGACGGCGCCTCGACCTTGACGGCCTTTAGCGCCGGCGCGGTGAAAAAGGCCGCCGACCTGCTGCCGGCGACGCCGCGCCACTGGCTGGTGACCGGGGGCGGACGCCATAACCCGGCCCTGATGGCGGCCCTTCGCCGCCTGTTGACGGCGCTGGTAGAGCCGGTGGAAATGGTCGGATGGCGGGGCGACGCCCTGGAAGCCCAGGCCTTCGGCTTCCTGGCCGCCCGCTCGCTCAAGGGCCTGCCACTTAGCCTGCCGTCGACCACCGGGGTGGCGCGGCCGACGACCGGCGGGGTCCTTCACCGGCCTGGCGGCAAGACACGGTGAACGCCTGACCGCTCCGGCTCCCACCGTCCGCCCCTTAGGCTGCCTTGAACAGTATTTTGTTGAGATAGTCGTCCACGTGTTCGTTCAGCGCGTCGAGATGGTTGAGGAAGAAATGATCCGAGCCTTTGACGGTCCTGTAATCGATCTTGATGTTCTTCTGCTTTTGCAGCTTCTGGGCCAGCTCGTCGACTGAGGATTGGGGAATGACCTCGTCCATGTCGCCGTGAAGAATCATGCCCGATGCCGGGCAGGGCGCCAAGAAGGAAAAGTCGTGCTTGCTGGCCGGGGGGGCGATGGAAATAAAGCCAAGAATTTCGGGGCGGCGCATCATCAATTGCATGGCCACCCAGGCCCCGAACGAAAAACCGCCTATCCAGCAAGACGTGGTATTGGGGTTTTGAGTTTGCATCCAATCCAGGGCCGAGGCGGCATCGCTTAGTTCCCCTTGGCCGTTGTCGAACTGGCCCTGGGAACGCCCGACACCGCGGAAATTGAACCTGAGGCTCGAAAATTCACGGCCCACGAAATTCTTATAGAGGCTGTAAACGACCTTGTTGTTCATGGTGCCGCCGTGCTGCGGGTGGGGATGCAGAAGCAAAGCCAACGGCGCATTGGGATGTTTGGAATGGTGATATCGGCCTTCCAGGCGGCCCTCGGGACCATTGATAGTGACTTCGGGCATGGCGATTTTGACGAACCCTTTAACAACGTCTTGAAAACGTTAAACCCTACCAGACTAGTAGGGGAAAATACGCAAAAAATTGAGCATTAGACGTATTTTAAGATGATAATCTTGATTAAATTAGTAGGGCTTCCTATATTCCTGATGGACCTCGGTAGCATACGCCTGTAGGGCGTTTTTTAGGACGGTCGGGGGCGAATCTGTAAAACTTACAAAACTTAAAAGACCCCTTTAATGTATGTCAAACAAATGACGGTTCAACTGAGACGGTTTTGGTGAAACTAATGATATTCGAAAGACTTCGCGAAGATATTAAATCCTTTAAGGCGCGCGACCCGGCGGCGCGGAGCGCGCTTGAAATCATCCTCTGTTATCCTGGCTTTCATGCCCTGTTGATTTACCGTCTGTCGCATTGGTTATGGGGCCAGAAGTTGCACCTGCCGGCGCGGTTTATTTCCCATGTCGGCAAGATCCTCACCGGTATCGAAATTCACCCGGGCGCCCAAATCGGCCGCCGCTTCGTGATCGATCACGGAACCGGCGTCGTGGTCGGGGAAACGTCCATCGTCGGTGACGATGTGACTCTTTATCATGCGGTGACCCTTGGCGGCATATCGCCGGCCGTCGATTCCGGCAGCCAGGTCGGGGTGAAGCGCCATCCGACGATTATGGACAGCGCTATTATCGGTTCAGGGGCCGCCGTTCTCGGCCCCATCACCATCGGCGAAGGGGCCCGCGTCGGGTCTAATTCGGTAGTCACCAACGACATCCCAGCCTCGGTCACCGCCATCGGCATTCCGGCCCAGGTTATCATGCCTCGCGACAAGCACAAGACCCGGGAATTTCAGGCCTACGGCACACCCATCGGCGGCAGCCCCGACCCAGTTTTGCAGAGCATCGAAAGCCTGCGCGGCCAGGTCTCGACACTGATGGAACGCGTTGAGGAACTGAAAGCGCAGTTGGAAGCCAGCGAACAACCCACCTCGCGAAAACGGGGTGGCCAATCCGGATAACGAGATTTTTGGGCCTCCGCCGGCAATTCAGGCCCAATCACAGGAGGAAGTGCCGTGAAACTCAGTACAAAAGGACGCTACAGCGTGATGGCCATGGTTGATATCGCGGTCCATACCAAGGGCAATCCGATCGCGCTTGCCGATGTCGCTGAGCGGCAGGAGATATCCCTGTCCTACCTGGAACAGCTTTTTGCGAAATTGCGAAAAGGCGGTCTGGTGAGAAGCGTTCGCGGGCCCGGCGGGGGTTATTTGCTTGCCCGGTTCGCCAAAGAGACTCGGATTTCGGATATCATTCTTGCCGTCGACGAGCCGATCAAGGCGACCCGCTGTACACCGCCGTCTCCCCTTGGCTGCACAGGCAGTAAAAGCCGTTGCCTGACCCACGATTTGTGGGAGGAACTGGGCAATCATATATATTTATATCTAAGTTCGGTGACGTTGGCCGACGTGGTCGAACAACGAATCCTCGGCACCGGCGGCGCCATCCACCGCCGCGGGGAAGACCAAGACACGGCAATCGCCGCGGCCCAATAAGCTGCCAACACTACGCTTTTAAATTTTTTGCTACATACGGGCCATGAAAAACGCTGTCTACTTGGATCACAATGCCACCACGGTGACGCGCCCAGTGGCCAGGGACGCCGTTGCCCGCGCCCTAGAACTGACGGGCAACGGGTCATCAGTCCACGGCTTCGGGCGCGAAGTGCGCCGCCTGATCGAAGACGCCCGCGAGGCCGTGGCCCAGGTCACCGGCGCGGAGCCCGCGGGCGTCGTCTTTACCGGCAGCGGCACCGAGGCTAACAACTTAAGCCTCCGTGGCGCCAGGCGGGCCCGGGTATTGGCTTCGGCGGTCGAACACGTGTCTGTCCTGAAGGCGGCGCTGGACATCGAGGAAATCCCAGTTGACGGCGAGGGTATCGTCAGCCTTGAGGTCTTGGACGCGCTTCTTGCCGACGATGTCCGGCCGGCCCTGGTGTCGGTCATGTTGGCCAATAACGAAACCGGCGTCATCCAGCCCCTGGCCGATGTATCGGCCATCGCCAAAAATCACGGTGCCCTCGTTCACTGCGACGCCGTTCAGGCCGCCGGAAAAATACCCTTCGATATCAAGGCCCTGGGTGCCGATATGATTTCACTTTCGGCCCATAAGATCGGCGGCCCGGCAGGCGTCGGGGCGCTGGTATTGGCCGGGGAACTCTCCCTTCAGGGGATTCTCCGAGGTGGTGGCCAGGAGCGGGGTCGCCGCGCCGGCACCGAAAATGTTTCCGGCATCGCCGGGTTCGGCGCCGCTGCCCGGGCAGCTATCGATGGGCTTTCGGACTTCGCTAGGCTCGCCTCATGGCGGGACCGGATCGAGGCCGGGCTCGGCAAGGTCGCCGGGGTTCACATTTTCGGCACCGGAGGGCCGAGGCTTCCAAACACAAGCTGCCTGACCATGCCGGGAGTCAAGTCGGAAACCCAGATCATCGCCCTCGACCTTGCCGGCTTCGCGCTTAGCGCCGGTTCCGCCTGTTCGTCGGGGAAGGTGGAGCCCAGCCACGTGCTGGCCGCCATGGGTGTCGAGGCTGGAGACGCCGATACCGCGATCCGCGTCAGCCTCGGTTGGAACTCGGCCGCCGATGACATCGAGCGGTTCTTGGAAGCCTGGACCACCGTCCAAGCTCAAATGGGAGCCGCGGACGCGGCCGCGGCATGACAGCACCGGTGAAAAAGGTGACCCCATGAGTGGCCCAGGCACAAGCAGCGCCGCAAGCAACACGGTCCAGGCCAAAGACCTGATGGCGGGGTTGAGGGAACTTACGGTTTCTACCAGGTCCGCTTGCACCTCGGCATCGGTGGAACCGTTCTACGTACTCCAGGCTTTGGGACTCAGCGACGAACTTTCCCAGGCCTCCATCCGCATTGGCCTTGGCCGCTTCACGACCGAAGCCGAGGTCAATTTTGCGGCTGCAAATATCACCGCCGAGGTGGATAAGTTGCGCAGGACGAACCCGCGGTAAATTGGCCCCGTGGCATAAAAACGAACGGCAAAGGAATCGAAGAAAATGGTTGCAACGATGAAAACGGTCGAACAGGTCAAGGGCCTGACGGAGGACAATTACAAGTACGGTTTCGTCACCGACATCGACTCTGAGACCGCGCCCAAGGGCCTGAACGAGGACATCGTCCGCTTTATTTCAGCCAAGAAGGATGAACCCGATTGGTTGCTGCAATGGCGGCTCAAGGCCTATCGGCGCTGGTTGACCATGGATGAACCGACATGGTCCAATGTCTCGTACCCGGAAATCGATTATCAGGACGCGTACTATTACTCGGCGCCCAAAACCGCCGCCGACGGGCCGCAGAGCCTTGATGAGCTTGATCCGGAGCTTTTGGCAACCTACGAAAAGCTAGGCATCCCGTTGAAGGAGCAGGAAATGCTCGCAGGCATCGCCGTCGACGCGGTCTTCGACAGCGTCTCGGTGGCCACCACCTTCAAGGCGAAATTGGAAGAGGCTGGCGTCATCTTCTGCCCGTTCTCCGAAGCGGTTGAGAAATGCCCGGACCTGGTCAAGAAGTATTTAGGCAGCGTCGTCCCTTACACCGACAACAAGCATGCGACCCTCAAC
>CAZQZB010000025.1:0-30050 GCA_964597695.1 uncultured Thalassospiraceae bacterium
ACGCATCGGGGGGTGCCGCCGTCAGCTGCCTCGGCCATTCGGACCCGGACGTCATCCGGGCCATCAAGGACCAGGCCGAAAGCCTCCCCTTCGCGCATACGGCGTTTTTCACCTCCCAACCGGCTGAGGAATTGGCCGGGCATCTAATTGAAAGGGCGCCGGATGGGGTCGGGTGGGTCTATTTTATGTCCGGCGGCTCGGAAGCGATCGAGGCGGCGCTGAAGATGGCGCGGCAGTATTTCCTGGAGACCGGCGAGCCGGACCGAACGCGGTTTATCGCCCGGCGCCAAAGCTTCCACGGCAACACCTTGGGTGCGCTGGCGGCCGGCGGCAACGTCTGGCGGCGGGAGCCCTTCGAGCCGATGCTGATGGACGTCAGCCATATCGCGCCGTGTTATGCCTACCGGGACCAGTTTAGGGAAGAGACGGAAGCGGAATACGGGCTTCGCGTGGCCGATGAACTGGAGGGGGAAATCCAGCGCCTCGGCGCCAAGAACGTCGCCGCCTTTATCGCCGAAACGGTGGTCGGCGCGACCACGGGGGTGGTGCCGCCGGTGAAGGGCTACTTCAAGCGCATCCGCGAGATTTGCGACCGCCATGGGGTCCTGCTGATCCTGGACGAGGTGATGTGCGGCATGGGCCGGACGGGGACGGCGTTCGCCTGCGAGCAAGACGGTATCGCACCCGATATCGTCTGTGTCGCCAAGGGGCTGGGGGCGGGGTACCAGCCCATCGGCGCGGTCCTTGTGTCGGAGAGGATTTTTGACGCCTTCCGCGACGGCAGCGGTTTTTTCCAGCACGGCCATACCTACATGGGACACCCGACGGCGTGCGCCGCCGCGCTTGCGGTGCAACGGAAGATCCAGTCCCTTGACCTGCTGGCCAACGTCAGGAAGCAGGGGGATGATCTCGATCGGCGCCTGCTGGAGCGCTTGGGCAATCACGCCCATGTCGGCGACATCCGCGGCCGCGGGCTTTTCCGGGGTATCGAACTGGTCGCCGACCGGGCGACCAAGGAACCGTTCGACCCGGCGCTTAAACTCCATGCCCGGATCAAGAAACACGCCATGGGCAAGGGTTTGATCTGCTACCCGGGCGGCGGCACCGCCGACGGGATTAAAGGCGATCATGTGCTTTTGGCGCCGCCCTTCATCATCGAAGAGCCTGAAATCGAAGAATTGGTGAGCCTTCTGGGCGACGCTATCGACGCCGCCCTTGCAGAGGAATGTTGAAAGACTGGTTCCTCGGCAAGGTTCACCCGCGGGCGCTGGAATCCAGCACCAAGGAAGTGAAAGCCTTCGTCGACGGACTCAAGGCCATGAGTGATGAGGACATCGGCACCGTTATCGCCGTCGCCACCTTAATCAGGATCAATTTTGAGACCCATGGCGTCATTCCCGAAGATGTTTTCGAGGCTGGCCCCTTGCCCAAGGTGGAAGCCCTGGGTGGTTATCAGTTAGCCATTAACAGGCTGGCCCGGAAGTTCAAGAAAATGGGCCTGGCGACGGACGCCATGGGCGCCATGGTCTGGTCCTATACGCTGCGTTGTCTCAATATTCCCGAGTTGCGGGAATTGGGGCTCCAGATGTGGGCGGAGCTTCGACGTGGTTTTCCACACGTGGAAAAGGCACTGAAAACGGGAGAGGAAGAGAAGGGGGAGCCTTTCCCCGAGCGCGTTTGGGCGGAATGGAAATCCGTTCCCGCTGGTTTTGCCAACCCGTGAACCTCCTGAGACATCAACCTAGGCCGTGAAAAGAGTGCCGCCAGTTGCGTTGGGGCCTTTTTCGGGGATAAGGTTGCTTTCAGGTTGCTTCGCTAGAGTAATCTGAAGAGAGTTGAAATGATCGTTCTTTGTTTGCGTTTACGGCGATCAGGGATGTAAGCCCGGAACAAAGCCGGATAAAAAATCCAGCCGATAGGGAGGTGGGCAGACCATAACTCTTAGACCTAATAGGAATCCGTCGCATGGGAATGAGGCCGGTTAAAGTCCGGCCCTGGCCTCGGGCGAAGGCATTTCTATTTCATTTTTTCAAACCTTCTCCATCCAATTCAGGGAGGATATAAAGACCATGAGAAAACTTAGCGTATCCACATTGGCTCTTGCCGTCGCGGTAGGCGCCTTCAGCCTGGCCGGCACAAGCCCGGCCGAGGCTAAGAGCAAGAAAACGTTTATTTCCATCGGCACCGGCGGCCCGACGGGCGTCTATTTCGTCGTCGGCCAGTCGATCTGCCGTTTGGTTCACAAGGCGGCGGCGGAAGGCCGCAAAACGGGCCGCAAGCACGGCATCCGCTGCTCGGCGCCGTCGACCGGGGGCTCGAATTACAACATCGGCCAAATCCGCGAGGGCGAGCTGGATTTCGGCGTCGCCCAATCGGACTGGCAGTTCCACGCCTACAACGGTTCTTCCAAGTACAAGGGCAAGGCCTTCAAAAAGCTGCGGGCCGTGTTCTCGGTCCATCCCGAGCCCTATCACATCATCGTCGGCAAGGGCTCTGGCATCAAGTCGTGGGCCGATCTCAAGGGCAAGCGGTTCAACATCGGCAACCCCGGTTCCGGCCAGCGCGGCACGACCGAAGTCTTGATGGATAAATACGGGACCAAAAAAAGCGACTTCAAGATCGCCACCGAGCTGACCTCAACCGAGCAGTCGAAGGCGCTTTGTGACGGCAAGATCGACGCTTACGGCTACACCGTCGGCGTGCCCAACGCCGGCGTGTCGGTGGCCACCGACGGTTGCGGCGCCAGGATCATCAACCTGAACACCTCGGTTGAAAAAGGCCTGGTCAACGGTAACCCATTTTACGCCTTCGCGACCATCCCGAAAGGCACCTACAAGACGACGGATACCGACGTCACCACCTTCGGCGTCATGGCGACATTTGTCACCAGCGCTGATGTGTCCGAAAGGGTGGTCTATGAGGTTGTCCGGGCGGTATTCGAGAATCTCGGCGATTTTCGCAAACTGCACCCGGCGTTCAAGAACCTCGATCCCAAGCTGATGATCAAGAACGCCTTGTCGGCTCCGCTGCACTCCGGCGCCCTCAAGTACTACAAGGAAAAAGGCTGGATGTAATTCTTCCGGCTGAATGGATACCGGCGCTCTTTCCTGACAAGCGGGACGGGGCGCCGGTTTTCTTTTTTTATTAATTCCAAGGGTGCGTCATGGCCGAGTCGGCTATTCCTGAAATTTCACAGGAAGAAATCAAAAAACAGATTGAAGATGTCGAATACACGGGACGCAAGCACGGCCCTCTCCTAGCCGTCGTCGTCGGCCTCATCGCGGCGCTGTGGTCGCTGTTCCAGCTTTGGATCGCATCTCCGTTCCCCTTCATGTTTGGCTTCGGCATTATTGCCAGTGTCCCCGCCCGGGGCATCCATCTGGCTTTCGCTTTTTTTCTTTGTTTTCTTATGTTTCCGGCGGCCCGTTCCTTGGCGTCGGCCCGTGTTCCCATTTATGACCTTATTCTGGCGTTTCTAGGCACGGGGTGCGCCCTATACATGTTCCTGGGCTGGGACGGGCTGGTATCGCGGGAAGGTGTGCTATGGACCTGGGACATCATGGGTTTTAAGTTCCCGTTCGAGGCCATTCTGGGATCCATCGGCGTGCTGTTGCTTCTGGAGGCGACACGGCGGTCAATCGGCAAACCGCTGGTCATCGTCGCTTCCGTTTTCCTTCTGTATTCCTATTTTGGCCAGTCTATGCCAGATATCATCTCGCACCGGGGGCTCTCCATCAACCGGCTGATCGGCTATCAGTGGCTGGGCCAGGAAGCCATTTTCGGCATACCCATCGACGTTTCCGTCAGCTTCGTTTTCCTGTTCGTTCTGTTCGGTGCTTTGCTGGACAAGGCCGGCGCGGGCAAGTATTTCCTGGATTTGTCCTTTGCGCTGGTCGGCAAATACCGGGGCGGTCCGGCCAAGGCGGCTATACTGGCGTCCGGCATGACCGGCGCCATTTCCGGGTCGTCCATCTCCAACGTGGTGACCACGGGCGTCTTTACCATCCCTGTGATGCGGAAAATGGGCATGTCGGCGGTCAAGGCCGGCGCCATCGAGGTCGCGGCCTCCACCAACGGCCAGTTGATGCCGCCGATCATGGGGGCGGCGGCCTTCATCATCGCCGAGCTGATCGGCATTTCCTATTTCGACGTCGTCAAGGCGGCCTTTATCCCGGCAGTGAGCAGCTATATGGCGCTGATGTATATCTCGCATCTGGAGGCCCTGAAACTGGGTCTCAAGGGCCTGCCGAAGGAAAACATTCAGCCCCTGGGAAAGACTTTTCGCAGCGGCCTCCATTACCTTATCCCGATCACCGTTCTGGTTTACCTGTTGATGGTGGAACGGTGGACGGCCGGAACCGCCGTTTTCTATTCAATCATGTTGATGATGGCAATCATCATCCTCGAGCGGATCTGGCACGAGATAAAAACCGGCGCGGGCAACATCGTCGCCGCCGTCAAGGAAGGGTTTCGGGAAATCTATGGCGGCCTTATCGCCGGTGCCCGCAACATGATCGGCATCGCCATCGCCGTGGCGGCGGCGGGCATCATCGTCGGCGCCGTCGGCTCCACGGGACTGAATAACGCCCTGGTCGGCGTGATCGAGGCCATATCCGGCGGCAACGTATACATTCTTCTAATTTTAACCGCGGTGCTGAGCCTGATCCTCGGCATGGGCCTGCCGACGACGGCCAATTATCTGGTCGTCGCTTCGTTACTGGCCGGCGTGCTGGTGGAACTGGGAACGGCATCCGGGTTGGTGCTGCCGCTGATCGCGGTGCACCTGTTCGTGTTTTACTTCGGCATCCTCGCCGACGACACCCCACCGGTTTGCCTTGCGGCGTTTGCGGCCGCCGCCATATCCCGGGCCGATCCCATCAAAACTGGGATCCAGGGATTTTATTACGATATCCGCACGGCGATCCTGCCGTTCATCTTCATCTTCAACCCGGAACTGCTGCTGGTGGGGGTCAACAGTTTCTGGAAAGGGTTGATGATTTTCGTCATGACGCTGCTGGCGCTGTTTAGTTTCAGCTCGCTGACCCAGAGATGGATCATCATCAAAACCACGATTGTCGAAAGTATCCTTCTGGCCGCCGTGGTGGTGTGTCTATTCAGGCCCGATTTCGTCATGGACCAGTTTTTTTCGAAATTCGTCACTTTCGATACGGCGAAATTCGCTTCCGGAGAAGCATCGGCGACACCGGGATATTCGGTCCGTTTCCATCTTACGCGGTCCACCGATTACGGCGATCGGTTCAAGCTCTACCGGGTGTACACGCCCGAGCTTAAGGACACCGGCCCCGAAGCCCGTTACGGGATCAAGCTGGCGCCCGTCGATGACGGCCGCTACGAAGTCACCGACCTGATGCCCAAGGGCCTGGCGGATCAGGTCGGGATCAAGATCGGTGATTTTGTCACCGAGGTCGACGAAGAAAAGGCCGGCCAGCCGCCCAAGGAACTGATCTATCCGGTCGGCCTGGTTTTGATCGCCATTGTTCTGGGCCTGCAATTGATGCGCCGCCGCCGGGAACAGACCGTTCCCGCAGCCGCCAGCGGCGCATAGGAAGGCGTGGGCATGTATAACAATATCCTCCTGACGGTGGACCCGAACGAGGAGGCTTCGTGGAAGACAGCGCTACCAACAGCCGTGGACATGTCGAAACACACCGGCCCGAGGCTGTGTGTGGTGACGATCGTTCCGGATTTTGGCATGGCCATGGTCGGCGGCTTTTTTCCCGACGACTTCGAGAAGAAAACACGCGCCGAAGTGGAAGAAAAGCTAGCCGTGTTCTGTGCCGAGCACGTTCCTTCCGAAATCGAAGTCGAGCGCATTGTCCGTAATGGCACGGTCTATGAGGAGATCCTCCGCATTGCCGGAGAAACCGGCTGCGACCTGATCGTCATCGGGCCCCATCAATCGGAATAGCGGGACTACCTGTTGGGCCCCAATCCTGCCCGCGTCGTTCGCCATGCCAAATTTTCGGTGCTGGTGGTCCGGGATTAGACACGGGTTTCGCTGTTTTTAACGGCGCCGCTGCACGATGGGGCCAAAAGGTATTACAGGGAAGCGGGCCTGATGTAAGGCCGGCAGAGACAAGGCCCATTACCCAAGAAAAAAATGCCGCCGGCAGCTGCAAAGCGGCATTTTTCATTTCCGGGCCGGACTTTGCCGAACAAAAGCCGCCTAGGGGCTGTTATGCGGCGGTTGTTATTTGAGGGTCTTCAAATAGGCGATGACGTCGGCTCGCTGGTCAGCCTTTTTCATCTTGAACCCCATGGAGGTCTTCTTGCCCAGGAATTTCTTGGGGTTGGTCAGCCACTTGTCCAGCGAGGCTTCGTCCCAGGTGATGTCTGAGCCCTTTAAGCCCTTGTATCTCTTGAAGCCGGCGGCGGTGCCCGCCTTGCGGCCGACGACGCCGGCCAGTGACGGACCGACCTTATGCTTGCCGGTTGTAATGCTGTGACAGGCCTTGCACTTCTTGAAAACCTTTTTTCCCTTCGCGGCATCACCGGCGGCCAATGCCGAGCCGCTTGCCAGGGCCATCCCGCTTGCCAGGGCCATCCCGGCGGCCAGTGCTAGGGTGACTAATTTTTCTTTTCTCATAGCGCCTCTCATGAAAGCCGACGAATCTCTGAAAAAAGTTACGCCCTTATATAACGGGTAATCAAGGCCATGCAAACGTTGCCGTGCTCGTCGTTCTGTTTTTCCTGATTGGGTGAAATTAACTAGCCGGATTTCAAGTCGTCAGGCTTGTCGATATCGAAATGGATGCCGGTGTCGTCGACCTCGACCTTCGATATCTGTTCGGAATACTGTTCGATCAATCGCCTTGCACCGATATCGCCCCAGATGTCCAGGATGTCTGAAAAGAACTCCCGCGGCCAAAGGATGGGATTGCCCGGCCGGCCGTCAAATGTCGGCTGACAGATTGTTTCGTCCTTTTCGGCGTGGAACCGCTCGATTATTGCATTCACGGTTGCGGCTTTCACCCGCGGCATGTCGCCGAGCAACACCACGGCCCCGGCGAGATGTTCGGAAACGGCGCCGATACCGGCCCTGAGCGACGTGCTGAGACCTTCCGGATAGTGCGGATTGTGAACAAAACGCACGTCGAAACTCGATAAGGCTTCGCGCACCAAATCCGCTTCGTGGCCGGTGACGACAATCACCTCGGCGGCATCCGACTTAACCGCTGCCGCCGCGACTTGACGGACCAGAACCGCTCCATCGACTTCGGCCAGCAGCTTGTTTATCTTGCCCATTCGCTTCGATGCGCCGCCGGCCAGCACCACGGCCGAAACCTTGCCTCCGGTTACAGCCGCCCTCTTCCGAGTATGGTTTTCACGGGGATCGAGGCGTTCCGGCACGTCTTTCAAAAGACCGCCGACACCCATCCCCAAAAGGATGCTGGGGGAAGTATCCAATCCGGCCAATAGCCGGGGCAAAATCAGATCGATCCCATTCGACTGCGGCGAGCGGGCGCATCCGGGCAGGCCGAGAACCGGAATACCGGCCACGGCGCCGGAAATAAACAGATTTCCCGGATCGACCGGAACCCCGAACAAGTCCACACGGCCGCCGGCCCGTTCGATGGCCGCCGGCACCACATCGCCGCGGTCCGACGTGCTGGCGCCGCCCAGAATTAGAATTAAATCAGGTTTTGCCTCCTTCAAACCGGCGATGGCTTCAGCCACCGCATCCACTTGGTGCTGCGTCCGCTCCTCGCGGATAATTTTACTGCCATAGGTTTCTATCCGCGCCGAGATGACCTCGTGCGCCTTATCGAGGAGTCTTTCTTTGTTACCGGCGACACGGCTCAACACCAGCCCCACCTGCCATTGGCGGAACGGATGAACGATGATCGCTTCACTGTCTCCCGCCAACTCGCTCAGAACCCCGAACCGGTTTTTTGGGACGGCATAGGGAATGACCTTGATGGTGGCGATGGTCCGGCCCGCCTCAACGACTTGGAAAGGGGATACCGTCGCCGTGACAACCCCGTCGCCCGATCCGTTGAGGGCGTCAATTCTGGTTTTGCCGATGCTCACCACGCCGTGGACGCGGGCGTGAAGATTGCAGCGTCCGTTCGCCGAACCCATGACATCGACACCGGCGCCGGCTAAATATGTGGCGATGACCTCGGCGACCTCGTCCTCCATCACATCGCTGGGTTCGATGCGGGCCACCATGACCGTTTTGATTCCGGCCTCGCCTAGCGTCCTGACCTCGGCGGCGCTAAGCTTGACTCCCTTTTTGACGGTTAGGGTCCCCGTGCGTACGGTGTGTGCCAAGATCGCGCCTTCTGCCTCGTCGACAGGCACTTCGCCGAAAATCATCCCGTTGCCCCTTAGCTTCTACAGACAATTGCCATTCGAATCCGAATTTAGATCACTTTTAAAACAAAAACGTCCGGTTTTGCAGTCAAACCGTGTGTCGAATAATATGCAGAAATTCTTGAGGTTGCTTTCTCTGTGATGGAAGGCCCCCCATCCCCCCCTTTGCGCTCTTTGGGCAGACTGCTATGGCAAATTCGATATCACCACCAGTACGAGACCAGGCTCAATTCCGTTTCTGGTGAGCTGCCAGATCCAAAGAAATCGGGAATTTATACTGTGTTTTAGTGGGGATTTAGTGAGGTATAAATGTATTGTAATTCCAGTCCGCAAAGGAAAAGCCCCCTAAGTGTTTAAACTTAGAGGGCTTTTTGGTCGGAGTGAGAGGATTTGAACCTCCGGCCCCCGCCTCCCGAAGACGGTGCTCTACCAGGCTGAGCTACACTCCGTTAAATGCCCGAAATCCTCTGGGCGAAAGGCAGAATAGGGACCCCTCGCCGTTGGCGGTTATAGCGCCCCGCCCAGGCCGGGGCAAGAACGGGGGCGCCGCCGTCCGGGGCCGCCTCAATAGGCCCGTTCGAGGCAGAAGTCGATGAGCTCGTCGAAGGCTCTTTTTTCGGCGCCGTCGTCGAATATGGCGAGCGCATCACGGGCGATGGCACCGTAGTGGCGGGCGCGTCCCACGGTATCTTCCAGGGCCCTGTGCTTTTTCATCAGATGCAGCACGTGTTCGAGGTCGCCTTCCTTTTGCGCCAGATCTTCTAGCGTCCGGCGCCAGAACGTCCGCTCCTCCTCGTTGCCGCGGCGGAACGCCAGGATCACCGGTAGGGTAATCTTGCCTTCCTTGAAGTCGTCGCCGATGGATTTGCCGAGCGTTGCCTGGTTGGCCGAATAATCAAGCACATCGTCGATCATCTGAAAAGCGATGCCTAGGTTCATGCCGAAGGTTTCGAGCGCCTCTTCCTCGATCCGCGGACGGTTTGCGACAACGGCGCCGATCCGGCATGCCGCGGAAAAAAGTTTGGCGGTCTTGGCCTTGATGACGTCAAGATACGCCGTTTCGCCGGTCTCGGTATCGTTGGTGGTAACCAGTTGCATAACCTCGCCCTCGGCGATCACCGCCGACGTGTTCGACAGAATCCCCAGCACCTGGAGCGAGCCGTCCTCGACCATCAACTCGAACGAACGGCTGAACAGGAAATCTCCGACCAGCACGCTGGCCTTGTTGCCCCAGACCGCGTTGGCGGACGCCAATCCGCGCCTAAGGTCGCTTTCATCGACGACGTCGTCATGAAGCAGGGTTGCCGTGTGAATGAACTCGATGCACGCCGCGAGCGCGATATGCCGGGTGCCGGAATAGCCACACATGCGGGCCGAGGCCAGGGTCAACATCGGCCGCAACCTCTTGCCGCCAGCTGCGACGATGTGTCCGGCCAATTCAGGGATCATCTTGACCGGGCTCGCCATACGCTGGACGATCAATTGGTTGACGGCCTTGATGTCGTCGGCAACCAGTTCGCTGAGGGAATCCAGCGAAGGCTTGCGGCTACCGCCTCCATCGAGGTTGACGACGATTCCCAAAGGAAATCTCCCTGGTTGCTTGACGCTTCGGCCCCCAGAGTCGAGCATAAAGACAGCGTACAGCATGAATCATAAGAACGGCGGGCACCGGGGGTCAAGCCCCGAGACCGGCCCCAAGGACAGTAGGGGGATAAGAGGAGGACAGGAGAGAGACAGGAGCCTGACGGAAATGAAAGAACTGACCCGCACCAACGACCCGGTTTTGCTGTCCTGGTTGTGCTCCAGGTTGGCCGAGGAAAACGTCGAGTCGATTGTGCTCGATACCCACGCCAGCGTCATGGAAGGCAGCATTTCGGCGATCCAGCGCCGGGTCATGGTTGACGAGCGCGACTTCTACCGGGCCCGGCGGGTGCTGGACGAGGCCGAGCGACTCCAGACCGGCGGCGGCGTTGCCTGAACCCGGCCCCGGAACCAGCCAGGACACTCTGCTCGGCGGTCGGGTGACGATATTCCAGCCGACAGCGGGATACCGTGCCGCCATCGATCCAGTATTGCTGGCGGCGGCCGTCCCGGCAGAGTCGGGCGAGAAGGTGCTGAATGTGGGCTCAGGCACCGGTGCCGCGGTGCTTTCCCTCGCTGCACGCCTGGCCGGCGTCCGCGTCACCGGCCTCGAAACGGCGCCGGACCTGGTCCGCCTGGCCGAGATGAGCGCCAAGGAAAGCGGCCTGGCTGGGCGCGTTCTGTTCATCGAGGGCAACCTGCTGTCGCCGCCGGGCGGCATGGCCCCGGGCGGATTCGATCACATCATGGCCAACCCGCCCTACCTGGCGGAAGGAAGCGGCAATCCGCCCCCCGACGCGGCCAAGCGCCGGGCCACCGTCGAAGGCGACGCCAAGCTCGGGGACTGGCTCCGGTTTGCGTTGGCAATGGTCCGGGACGACGGCACCGTCACCTTCATCCACCGTTACGACCGCCGTGATGAAGTGGCCTCCGGGTTAAAAGAAAGCGCCGGCGGGGTGGTGGTTTTCCCCCTTTGGCGGCAAGAAAGGGGGGGTGAAGCCAAGCGGGTAATCGTCCAGGCCCGTAAAGGCGCGGCGGAGGAGGCGCGAACGGCGTCCGGTCTCGTCTTGCACGATGAAGGCGGCGGCTACACGCCCGAGGCCGACGCGGTGCTTCGAAACGCTGGCGCGCTGACGCTTTGAGCCCGAAATGAGCCTCGTCAAGAATTTAAATAAAAATTCCTATTTTAGAGAAATAAGTTAAAAAAATAAAAAAATAGGAAATTAAGTTGATATTTTATATAAATGGGTTATATAAACGGGCCTAAGTTGTCTTTTTGTTCTTCATATCCCTGGCATGGGAGGCTGTCGGCCTCGTCCTTGGACCCGGCCTTTAGGGGGCCTTTGGGCTTTTTTGGGGGCGGGCGTTCTCGAAGCCACGCCCTGCAAAAGTAGAAAAATGCGGACACATGTGGACATATGCGGACATTTCTGTGGGATTTTACATAACGTAGTCTGGGGGGTGTTTGCCGGTACCCCTGCCATTGGTTATGATTCGGGCATGGGCCTATCCTCTTTCCTCGGCCGTTTCCGCAATCCGGCGCCGGTGGTCGGCGTGCTTAGCCTGTCGGGCGTCATTGGCCGCGTAGGCCCCGTCGGCCGCGGGCTTTCGCTGGCCGGGCTTGCCGACGCCATCGACGGCGCTTTCAAGCTCCGGCGCCTGGTGGCGGTGGCGTTGGCCGTCAACTCGCCGGGCGGGTCGCCGGTGCAGTCGCAGCTTATTGCCAAGCGCATCCGCGACCTGGCGGACGAAAAGGATGTGCCCGTCTATGCCTTTGCCGAGGACGTGGCGGCGTCGGGCGGTTATTGGCTGGCGTTGGCGGCGGACGAGATCTATGCCAGTGAAAACTCCGTCATCGGCTCCATCGGGGTGATTTCGGGCAGTTTCGGGTTCACCGAACTGATCAAGCGTATCGGCATCGAGCGCCGCCTGCATACGTCCGGCGACAAGAAAGCGATGCTGGATCCGTTCAAGCCGGAAAAACCGGCCGAGGTCAAGCGCCTGAAGGATCTGCAGGGCGACATCCACCAAAGTTTCCAGTCCCTGGTCCGCGAACGCCGAAACAAGCGCCTTAAGGCCCGGGAGAAGGAACTATTCAGTGGCGCCTTTTGGACCGGAACGAGGGCGCTGGAGATGGGGCTGATCGACGGCATCGGCGACATGAGGTCCGTCATGCGCGCCAAGTTCGGCGACCGGGTGAAGTTGAAGCCGGTGACCAGAAGGCACCCGTTCCTGCGCCGCCGGTTCGGGTTTGCCGGCCCCATCGGCGGCGCGCCGGAGCCCGGGGACTGGGCCGGCGCCGCCATCGCTGCCATCGAGGAACGCCTGATCTGGAACCGTTTCGGGCTATAGAACCCAGTGGCCGCCTCCACGCGTCTTGACCCAGACTCCCGTGCCCCCTAAGAAGGGCGGCCATGTTAGGATTCAGTATTCAAAAGCTGCTGTTCACCATCGCCGCCGTCGTCGCCGTGTGGTACGCCTTCAAGTGGATCGGCCGCATGCAGGTCAAGCGCGACGCCCAAGCCAAGGCCAAACTCCGCCGCCAAGACTCCGGCGATGCCTCCGGTGACTTGGGTGCCGCTTCGGGTGCAACCGATGACGTCGAGGAGATGGTGGAATGCACCGCCTGCGGTGCCTTCGTGGCGGCCAGGGAAGCGAAGTCCTGTGGCCTGGAGGACTGTCCCTATCCCGGCTGAGGGCGTACCCGACTCCGCTTGACCGGCCCTCGGGCGGTGGGTAATTTTCAAACCATCCTACGATTTTCGAAAGCCCCGGCGCGATGACGCCAGCGTCCAAATCCAAGCGTAGTTTCCAGTCGCTGATCCTCCGGCTTCAGTCCTTTTGGGCAGACTACGGCTGCATCATCCTGCAGCCCTATGACATGGAGGTCGGCGCCGGTACCTTTCACCCGGCGACGGCGCTGCGCACCTTGGGGCCCGAGACCTGGAACGCCGCCTACGTGCAGCCGTCGCGCCGTCCCGCCGATGGCCGCTACGGCGAAAACCCCAACCGGATGCAGCACTATTACCAGTTCCAGGTGATCCTGAAACCATCTCCTGACGACGTGCAGGCAATCTATCTGGAAAGCCTCAAGCACCTCGGCATCGATCAGAGCCTCCACGATATCCGCTTCGTCGAGGACGACTGGGAAAGCCCGACCCTGGGCGCGTCGGGGCTCGGCTGGGAAGTCTGGTGCGACGGCATGGAGATCACCCAGTTCACCTACTTCCAACAGGTCGGCGGCATCGAATGCGACCCGGTATCGGTGGAACTGACCTATGGACTGGAACGCTTGGCCATGTACATCCAGGGCATCGACAACGTCTTCGATCTCGACTGGGACGGTGTGGCGAAGGAAAGAGACGGCAAGACCTATGGTGACGTCTTCTTCAGGGCGGAAAAGGAATTTTCAGCCTACAACTTCGAGATCGCCGACACTGGGATGCTGAAACGCCATTTCGAGGACGCCGAGGCCGAATGCGGCCGCGCCTTGGAAGCGGGGCTGGCGCTACCGGCATATGACCAGTGCCTGAAGGCCAGTCATTTGTTCAATTTGCTGGACGCCCGGGGCGCCGTTTCGGTGACCGAGCGCCAAGCCTACATCGGGCGCGTCCGGGCGCTGGCCAAGGGCTGCTGCGAGAGGTGGCTCAAAAGCCAGAGCGCGGACAAGGGCGTCGAGGTCTAGGCTATGCCCGATCTTCTGCTGGAATTGTTGAGCGAGGAAATCCCGGCCCGCATGCAGGCGCGCGCTGCGGAAGACTTGATGCGCCTCGCTTGCGTCGGGTTGAAAAAGGCAGGGCTTAAATTCGAGAGCGCCGAGGCCTTCGTCACCCCCCGGCGGCTGACTTTGGTCGTGGAAGGATTACCGGAAAAGCTGGCGGCAAAGTCCGAAGAACGCCGCGGCCCCCGCACTGACGCGCCGGAAAAGGCGGTGGAGGGGTTCAAGGGATCGCTGCCGGAAGGCGCCAAGATCGAAAAGCGCGAAACGGAGAAAGGCGAGTTCTACTTCGCCTTGGTCGAGCAGAAAGGACAAGCAACGATTGACGTGATTGCTGAAAAGATACCGGAGTTTATTCGAGGTCTTTCTTGGCCAAAGTCTATGCGTTGGGCGGACGCAAAATTTAACTATGTGCGGCCACTCCAAAACGTTTTGTGCCTATTTAATGAGAAAATTGTCCATGGCGAAATACATCTTGGAACCGATACTTTTTTGAAATTTTCTGATTGTACGTTAGGCCACCGTTTCCTCAGCCCCAAGCCGTTCAAGGTCGGAAACTTCGCCGACTACAAGGCCAAGCTTGAAAAGGCCCACGTCGTCCTCGACCCTGGGAAACGCCGGACAACCATCGAGGCCGAGGCCGAAAAGCTGGCCAAGAAGGAAGGGCTCGAATTCAAGGACGATCCGGGGCTCCTGGACGAAGTGACGGGGCTGGTCGAATGGCCGGTGGTGCTGATGGGGGGCATCGACAAGGCGTTCATGGAGTTGCCCCCGGAAGTCCTGACCACGGTCATGCGCCACCACCAGAAATACTTCGCATTGCTGGACAAGAAAGGCGAGCTGGCGCCCAGGTTCATCGTCGTCGCCAACACCGAGACTACGGATAAGGGCAAGGCCATCATTGCCGGCAACGAGCGGGTGCTGCGCGCGCGCCTCGCCGACGCCAAGTTCTTCTGGGACCAGGACCTAAAACGGACACTGGAAAGCCGGGTCGACGGCCTGAAGGACCGGGTGTTCCACGCCAAGCTGGGGAGCGTGCTGGACAAAGTGGGGCGGATTGTGGCGTTGGCCGGAAATTTGGCTGAACCCTGCGGCGCCGACGCCGAAGACGCCAAGCGGGCAGCCAGGCTGGCAAAGGCGGATCTGTCGACTGAAATGGTCGGCGAGTTCCCGGAGCTTCAAGGTGTCATGGGCCGCTACTATGCGCTCCAGGATGGGGAAAAGCCGGAAGTCGCCGCCGCAGTCGCCGAACACTATTCACCTTTGGGTCCGGGCGACTCCTGCCCGTCGGCGCCGGTCAGCGTTACCGTCGCCTTGGTCGATAAAATCGACTCCCTGGTCGGCTTCTGGGCCGTCGAAGAAAAACCCACCGGCTCGAAGGACCCCTATGCGCTTCGCCGAGCATCTTTGAGCGTGATTCGGCTGATACTTGAGAACGAATTGACACTGGCCATACGAGAGGTGATTGAAGCGGCGTGGAATAATTTTCCGGACGGTAATGACCGGGATCGGCTGCATGCGTTCCAAGAGGATTTAAGGTTTTTTATCTTCGACCGGCTCAAGGTGTATCTCCGTGACAAGGGGATACCGCCTGACCTCATTGACGCCCTGTTTGCCTCTGGTGGTGAAGACGACTTATTGCGGATCGTTCGAAAAGCCGACGTACTAAAAACATTCCTGAACACCGACAACGGTGCCAACCTGCTTATCGCCTATAAGCGCGCAAACAATATCGTCGAAATCGAATCAAAGAAAGACAATCAGACATACTTTGAATTTCCAAACGAAGATCAATTCCAGCAAGACGAAGAACACGTACTTTTGACGATGTTGAACAATATAGCGCGGTTTGGCGGAACCAACCATGAGATGGTCGAATTCGAGATTATTGTCCAGCGGTTGGCCGCGCTTCGGGAGCCTGTTGACGCTCTCTTCGACCACGTGACAGTCAATTGTAGTGACAAAGCACTTCGGGAAAATCGTTTGAGATTGCTAAATCAGATTTTGGCCACGATGAATAGCATTGCTGATTTCAGCCAAATTGAAGGCGGCGAGCGATGAGCAAGTGGATCTATGAATTCGGCGACGGCGCCGCCGAGGGCTCGGCCGACATGCGCGAGCTTTTGGGCGGCAAGGGGGCCAACCTGGCAGAGATGAGCCGCCTCGGCATCCCGGTGCCACCCGGATTCACCATCACCACCGAGGTCTGCGCCCATTACACTAATAACGATGGAACCTGTCCCAAGGGGCTGGAAAAGAAGGTGATGGCGGCACTTAAGAAAATCGAAAAGATGCTCAGCCGCACCTTCGGCGGGTTCGAAAAGCCGCTTCTGGTTTCCGTGCGCTCAGGCTCCCGGGCGTCGATGCCGGGGATGATGGACACGGTCCTCAACCTGGGGCTCAACGACGAGACTACCGAGGCCCTAGCGGAAGGCAGCGGCGACGAGCGCTTCGCCTATGACAGCTACCGGCGCTTCATCCAGATGTACGGCGACGTGGTGATGGGTGTCGATTACCATCACTTCGAAAATATTCTGGAGGACATGAAGGCCAACCGTGGCATTGTTCTGGACACTGATCTTTCGGCCGACGATTTGAAGTCCCTGGTCGAGGACTATCTGGCCAAGATCGAGGACCTTCTGGACCAGCCTTTCCCCCAGGACCCCAGCGAACAGTTGTGGGGGGCCATCGGCGCTGTATTCGGGTCGTGGATGAACGAACGCGCCCGTACTTACCGGCGGCTTCATGACATTCCCGCCGACTGGGGCACGGCGGTCAACGTCCAGGCCATGGTTTTCGGCAACATGGGCGACGACTGTGCCACCGGCGTCTGCTTCACCCGCAATCCGTCGACCGGCGACAACCTTTTATATGGCGAGTTCCTGATCAACGCCCAAGGCGAGGACGTGGTCGCCGGTATCCGCACCCCGCAGTCGCTGACCGAGGCCGAAAAGGCGTCCACCGGCTCGGACCTTCTGTCCATGGAGGACGCCATGCCCGGGATTTTCGCCGACTTGAACCAGGTTCGCGAAAGCCTGGAAAAGCATTACACCGACATGCAGGACATGGAGTTCACAGTCGAGCAGGGCAAGCTGTGGATGTTGCAGACTCGCGCCGGAAAGCGCTCCACCAAGGCGGCCTTGAAGATTGCCGTCGATATGGTCGCCGAGGGCCTGATCGACAAGAACCAGGCAATCCGCCGCATCGATCCGGCGCAATTGGACCAGTTGCTGCACTCGACTCTAGACCCGGACGCAGATCGTGAATTATTGGGCCGCGGTCTTCCCGCCAGCCCGGGGGCGGCTACCGGTAAGATCGTGTTCAACGCCGCCGACGCCGAGTCCTGGGCCGGACGCGGCGAAAAGGTCATCCTGGTAAGGACCGAAACTAGCCCCGAAGACATCGGCGGCATGCACGTCTCGGAAGGGATCCTGACTTCCCGGGGCGGTATGACGTCCCACGCCGCCGTGGTCGCGCGCGGCATGGGGACCCCTTGTGTGTCCGGCGCCGGCGACCTGCGCGTCGATACCCGCGCCAAGATCCTGATGGCCATGGACCTCAAACTCAAGGAAGGAGACGTCATCACCGTCGACGGCTCCACCGGCGAGTTCATGTGGGGCGCGGTGCCGATGATCCAGCCCGAGTTGACCGGCGATTTCAGGACCCTGATGGAATGGGTAGACGAGGTCCGCACCATGGGCGTACGCACCAACGCCGAAACGCCGCTCGACGCGGAAACGGCGATTAAATTCGGGGCCGAAGGTATCGGGCTGACCCGCACCGAACACATGTTCTTTGATCCCGGCAGGATCGTCCATATGCGCGAGATGATTCTGGCCGAGGACGAAGATCACCGCCGGCGGGCCCTTGACCGGTTGCTGCCCTATCAGCGCCGGGACTTTATCGAACTGTTTAACATAATGGACGGGCTGCCGATCACCATCCGGCTCCTGGACCCGCCCTTGAATGAATTTCTGCCCCATACCGAGGATGACATGGCCGAGGTCGCCATGGCCGCCGGCATTGATATGGAGACGGTCAGGATCCGTAGGGCGGAATTGGACGAATCAAACCCCATGCTCGGCCACAGGGGCTGCAGGCTCGGCATCACCTACCCTGAGATTTACGAGATGCAGGCGCGGGCCATTTTCGAGGCCGCCGCCGAGGTCGCCAAGGCGGGCAAGAAAGTAGAGCCGGAAATCATGGTGCCGTTGGTCTGCGTCAAGGCCGAACTGGAGATGCTGAAAGACCTCATCGACAGGGTAGGGGCCGAGGTCGCCGAAACGAAGGGGGTGGAGTTGTCTTACATGGTCGGCACCATGATCGAACTGCCGCGGGCCGCCCTGCTGGCCGGCGAGATCGCCGAAGTGGCGGAATTCTTCAGCTTCGGCACCAACGACCTGACTCAGACCGCTTACGGGTTTTCCCGCGATGACGCGTCAAGCTTCCTAGAGGTCTATCACCGGAAAGGGATCATGCCCGATGACCCCTTCATCACCATTGATCGCATTGCCGTCGGCGAACTGGTCCAGATCGGGGTAGATCGAGGCCGCGCCGTCCGGCCGGACCTGAAAATGGGCATCTGCGGGGAGCATGGGGGCGACCCCGCGTCCGTCCACTTCTTCCAGGAGGTGGGGCTGGACTATGTGTCGTGTTCGCCCTACCGGGTGCCGATCGCCAAGCTGGCGGCGGCGCAGGCGGCACTTGGCGAGGAAGAGGAAAGGGATAAATAAAAACGGCGGCAGGTTCATGGAACCGTCGCCGGGTTATTTTTAAATTGGCTTTGCCGCTAGCTCATGGTGATCCCGACCATGATCAAAATCGCGAACCCGACGACCAATAATACCCAGGCCGAGATTTTAAAACCCTTGGTTTCTTTGTAGCATTTTTATAACAAGCATATTCGTGCGCCACAGTGCACATAATTGCAATTCGGTGCAGGGGGGGTATATAGGATCAAGCATGGCGAAAAGGCAGACAAAGACCCCCAAGTCCAGGGGCCGCCCACCGCCAGCCGGGACTCATAGAAAACCCAGCGGCGTGTGGTGTGGTCAAGAAAGATGGTGCGCACTATCATATGCGTCGGAAGACGGGGAGTTATTAGATGCTCATGAGAATGTTGTGTCGTATGTGCCGTTGCTTCGCGGAACTCAAGCCTTCTGCCAAGCCTGACACAAAGGAACGGGCGGAGGCCAAAAAACCCAAGGGCAAGAAGGCGTAGGAGCCAGGAACGCGCCGCCTAAAAGAAAAACGGCCCCGGCGCGGACCCCCAGGGTCTTGGGGCCCCCGAATTGCCTGTTAGCACTCGCCCCGGGAACCCGCAGAAACTGATGGCCCTAACTGCGGAAAAGTGCAAAATTACAACTTGTCAAACTGCAAAAAAGGTAATAAAATCAAATGGTTCTTGACGAATCGTGCATCTTCTGCAAGATCATCCGCAGCGAGATACCAAGCTTCAAGATCTTCGAGGATGACGAAATACTCGCCTTCATGGACGTCAATCCGATTGCTGCCGGTCATGCGCTGGTGGTCCCTAAATTTCACTCCAAGGACATTTATGAAACTCCCGCCGAATGGGTGGGCATCACCTTTGCCGGTGCTAAGCGAATCGCTGTGGCGGTTGAGAAGACCCTGGAGCCTGCTGGCATCAACATCGTTCAGGCCAACGGTCCCGGCGCCAAACAGTCGGTGTTCCATCTCCACGTCCACGTCATGCCTCGGGGCATGGACGATGGGCTGACCATGAACTGGGAACTGAAGCCCGGCGACATGGACGAAATTGGTAAGCTGGCCGAACAAATTGCCGCCAACGTAGCGTGATCGGCGTCCCCTGTAATCTTCTGACTAAAATTGTGAAATCCGGAAACGGCCGATCCTCGGTGATAGTGATGTCTGGGCTGAGATAGAGGGGGCAGAAATCGACGTACGGGTCCGGCTCCGTGCAATAAGGGCCCGGGTAATTCTCGGCCGCCCTTGCGCCCGGCAAGTTGAAACCGAGTGCCTTGCGGGTCCGGCTTCAAAGCTGGGCCAGACTGGCCTTAATGTAGGTCGCCCACTCATCCCGGCCGGCCCGCGGAGGCCGAGGAGGTCTTCAGGCGCCCGTTTTTCCCCGGCCTTCGGATTTCCTTTTTAGCTTTTTCCGCTTGCGCCGTAGCTTTCTGTTCATGGGCCGACATTTTCCGAGCGGCAGTGTTCCTAAAACGCCGCCCAGTCCGGCTTGACGGGTTTCACGCTAACACCGCCAGCGGAGAACTCGGTGCCCTTCTCGGCGGCTTCGGCCATGCGGTCGAGGCGCATCAGGGCGAGACCGAGGCCGCCCTCCTCGGTGGCCATGCCCGAACGTAGTTCGCCGGCCTCCCCATCGGCCAGCATCACCGGCGTTCCCGGTTCGGGCGGAGGCCCGTCCAACGTCACCGGCACCAGCCGCTTCTTCACCAGGCCCCGGTATTTCGTCCGTGCCGTAAGCTCCTGGCCCATGAAGCAGCCCTTGTCCCAATCGACACCGTTTAATTCCTCGAAGCCGCTTTCCAGCAGAATGGATTTTTCCGTGACCAGGTCGCGGCTGCCGTCAGGCAAGCCCAACCCTAGGCGAAAGCGGTCGTAGTCGGCCGCTTCAGCGGCGGCAAAGCCGACGACCTCGATCACCTTCCAGGCGTTGGCGCCGGGAAGCACGGCGCGGGCACCGGCGGCCACTAGACGCGGGTCCACGTAGGCGGTACCGTCCCCCAACGGGACCGCCGAACCGAGTCCGCCTTCGAGGCCGAGGGCTTCCGCGGCGCCGCTACCAAAAAGCGCCGCGACGGCGAAATCATCCGTGCGGTCGTCCAAGGTCACGTCTGCGCGGAGCTTGTAGACGGAAAGCCGCTTTTCAAGGTCCTTGAGCCTATTCCGTTCGCAATCGAGTAGAAGCGAGCCTTTGGTCTCGACGATGAAGAAGTCAAAGAGGTATTTCCCCTGCGGAGTCAACAACGCCGCATAAAGGGCGCGGGAAGGCCCGACCTTCTCCATGTCGTTAGAAACAAGTCCCTGCAGAAAGCCGATGCGGTCCTCGCCGCCGACCTCCAGAATGCCGCGGTCTTCGAGCATGGCAAAACGGAAATCTTCGCCCATGGATCGCCTTTCACACCTTTATTTGCGCCATAGTATGGCAGAATTGCCGCCTTAAGTCGGTGTAGAAGTGGGGCGACATTCCCTCCGGTGCAAGGCCCCGGCCCTTTGCAAGCTGCAGGCGCGGTCTTATAAGGGCCGGGTATACGCCGCGAACATTGGATGTCCGCCACGAAAAGGACATTTAGGGGGCTAAGACGAGCATATGAGAATTCTTTTTATAACCTCGACCCGGGTCGGCGACGCCATTCTTTCCACCGGGCTTCTCGGCAAACTGATCGCCGAATATCCGGAAGCCCGCGTCACTATCGCCTGCGGTCCGGCGGCGGCGCCGTTGTTCGAGGCGGTGCCGAACCTGGACCGCATCATCGTCCTCGACAAAATGATTTTTTCGCTGCATTGGCTGGCCATGTGGTGGGCCGTGGTCGGGAATTTTTGGGATGTCCTCGTGGACCTTAGAAACTCGCCTATGTCCTACCCTTTGGCGGTATCGAAACGTTACCGACTCACGCGTTCGCGAGAACCCGGTCACAGGGTTATCCAGTTGGCGGCGGTCATGGGCGTTGAAAGCGAGCCCCCGGCGCCTCGGGTCTGGTTTTCAGAGGAAGCCCGCCAACAGGCAAAAACCCTTATTCCCGAAGGGCCGCCGGTGCTTGCCGTCGGCCCCACGGCCAACTGGCAGGCGAAGATATGGCGGGCCGAACAATTCGCCGACCTGATCGAACGACTGTCGGCCCCCGACGGCATCCTTCCCGGCGCTCGGGTCGCCGTCTTCGGCCGGGATGACGAACGGCCGATGGCTTTGCATCTGATCGAAGCGATCCCCGAAGACCGCTGTATCGATCTGGTGGGAAGGCTCAATATGCTGGGCGCCGGCGCATGTCTCGGGCGTGCGGCTTTCTACGTTGGCAATGATTCCGGCCTCATGCATCTGGCGGCGGCGACGGGAATCCCGACGCTTGGGCTATTCGGGCCGAGCTTAGAGGAGCACTATGCGCCCTGGGGTCCGCTTTGCGTTGCCGTCCGCGCCGAAAAGTCCTTCGATGAAATCTTTCCCGAAAATTTCGACCACCGGTCGACGGGGACCCTGATGGACAGCCTGACGGTGGATGCGGTAGAGGAATCGGCACGTGAACTTTGGCGACGGGTAACGGAGGCGGCGGCGTGACGGAGCGGACGACCTCGGAGCTCCGGCTTTCGGCGGTAATTTCGGTGCACGACGAGGAAGCACAGCTTGCCAATTGCCTGGAGGGACTTTCATTCGCTGACGAAATCGTCGTTCTCTTGGATGACTGCACCGACCGTTCGGGCAAGATTGCGGCTAGGTTCACGGAGCGCGTCATCGACGGCGCCTGGGCCGTCGAAGGCGAGCGCCGCAACGCCGGTATCGAGGCCTGCCGGGGAATGTGGATTTTCGAGATCGATGCCGACGAAAGGGTTTCCGAAGAGCTAGGCCGGGAAATCCGCGAAGTCGTCCAGTCGACGTCATTCGACTGGCACGAAATTCTGGTTGACAACTATATCGGCGACAGGCTGGTGCGCTGGGGCTGGGGGGCATCCTACGGCAAGGCGGCCTATCCCGGCCTGTTCAGGAAGGGCGTCAAAGTGTGGGGCAATTTCCGGGTCCACCCGGCGCTCACCTGGGCGCCGGGTGCCCGCAAGGGGCCCCAATTGAAGAACCGCATCACGCATTTGGTGGACCGCAACATTTCGGACATGATCCGCAGGCTCGACAGCTATTCGACGGCGCGCGCCAAGGATCTCCGCCAATCAGGCGATATCGGTTCCATGGCCCATAACGTGCGCCGCATCTTTTCCCGCTTCTTTAAATGTTATATCATGCGGAAAGGCTACCGGGAAGGCGGCTACGGCTTCCTGATCGCGCTGTTCGCCGGGCTTTATCCGGTGTTGTCGCATTTGAAGGCGAAGTTGGGGGACGATACCTAAATGGCCCGTATCGTGCTCGCCGACGACGGCATCGAATTCGACGGCCATACGCCCGAACAACGGCCGCTCGGCGGTTCCGAGTCCTCTGTGGTGGCGTTGATGGAGGAACTGGCGGCAAGGGGCCACGACGTCCATGTGCTGAACAAGTGCAAGGCATCTCTGGATTACAAGGGGGTCTATTGGCGTCCCATCGACGGCCCCGAAAGCGGCGATTGGCCCGGGGACGTCGATCTCTACATCGCCAACCGGGGTGACAAGCTATTGGGACGGATGCCCGACGCTCGGCGGACGGTTTTCTGGATTCACAACCCGGCGCGATATCTTTTGAAGTGGCGGTATCTGTCGAAACTCTGGCGCCTTCGCCCGGCCATCGTTTTCATCGGCGATTATCACGCCACCACTTATCCCCGATGGGTGCCCGGGGACGACAGGGTGGTCATCCCCTATGGACTTCCGGACGCGTTTTGCTGCGCCGAACCATTGTCCGAAGCGCCGCCACCCCGGGCCGTATTTACCTCCAATCCGCTGCGCTCTCTGGATTGGTTGTTGGACCTTTGGGCCGAAGCCATCCAGCCCCGGGTTCCCGGTGCGGAGCTGCACGTGTTCGCCGGTGCCGCCACTTACGGCAGTGTCGGCGACAAGAAACAAGCGGCCATGCAGGCAGTGCTTGATCAGGCCAAGGGGCTTGGAAACCAAGGCGTCAAGGTTCGTGGCCCTGTGCCCAAGGCGCAGCTGATCGAAGAGTTGCACGCCGCCAGAGTCATGCTTTACCGTGGCTCTCTCGACGAAACCTTTTGCCTATCCATAGGCGAGGCACAGGCGATGGGAGTCCCGACAGTAGTTGAAAACCTAGGCTCCGTCACCGAACGCGTAATCGATGGCGAGACCGGCTTCGTCGTGCCCGACGCCGCCGCTTTCGCCGATGCCGCCCGGCGTCTGCTATCCGACGATGCGCTTTGGTGGGCCCAGCACTTGGCAGCCCTTGAAAAACAAAGAAGCTGGCGCTGGCCACAAGCGGCGGCGGCGTTCGAAAAACTGATTCCCTGACCATGCGCGTTCTTCAGGCGATAGCAGGTGCGGAATTCGGCGGCGCCGAGGCGTTTTTTACCCGTCTGGTGTTGTCTCTCAGCCGCGCCGGGCTCGACCAAAGGGTCGTCATCCGCCGAAACTCGGCACGTGCCAAGGTGCTCAAGGCCGGCGGTATCGAGCCGGTGGAGCTAGCCTTCGGCGGCCCCCTGGATTGGTGGACGCCAAGAGTCTTGAAGCGGGAAATTAGGGCCTATCTTCCCGATGTGGTGTTGACCTGGATGAACCGGGCCAGCCGCATGTGCCCGACCGGGGATTTTGTCCATGTCGGCAGGTTGGGCGGGTATTACAACCTCAAATACTACCGCACTTGCGACCACCTGATCGCCAATACCAAAGACATCCGTAAGTATGTTGTCGGCGACGGTTGGCCGGCGGAGAAGGCGCATTATCTTCCCAATTTCGTCACCGAGGAACGCACCCAGCCGTTGTCGCGCCGGTCTTTCTACACGCCTGAAAGCGCCCCACTGGTATTGGCGCTCGGGCGGCTGCACGAAAACAAGGCCTTCGACATTCTCCTGGAGGCGATATCCCGGGTTCCCGGCGTGTATTTGTGGATAGCCGGCGATGGACCGCTCAGGAAGGAACTCGAGAAACTGGCGGAAAACCTCGCTGTCAAGCCTCGTATCAGGTTCCTGGGCTGGCGTGAGGATACGGCGGCACTTCTTGCCGCCGCCGATCTTTTCGTTTGTCCGTCCCGCCACGAGCCGCTGGGCAACGTTGTTATCGAGGCTTGGGCCCAAGGCGTGGCAGTCGTTGCGGCCGACAGTTACGGTCCCGGCACCCTCATCGAACACCGGGTATCGGGAATTCTGGTGCCGGTGGACGATGCCACAACCATGGGCCAGGTCATTCGCAACCTTTTGGGAGACAAAGACCTGCGCGACCGCATCGCCCGTCAGGGGTACGAGGTCTATGCGAAGAACTTCGCCGAAGAGATGATCGTCGAACAATACATGGATTTTCTTAACAAAATCGTAGAGGCGGGGTAAATGTGCGGCATCGCCGGCATCATGACCGTGTCGGGTTCGCCACCCAATGACGCAACGTTACAGGCCCTGGCCAGTGCGTTGGCCCACAGGGGGCCGGATGGCGCCGGCCGCACCATTTCAGGTGGCGTCGGCCTAGCCCAGACGCGGCTTGCCATAATCGACCTGGAAACCGGCGACCAGCCCCTTTACGCGCCGCTCAAGGGTGGCGATCCGGAGACAGGGGATGGGAAGGGGAACCAGAACAAGGCGGCGCTGGTGGCTAATGGCGAAATCTACAACTACGTGGAACTCAAGCTCGACATGGGCCGGGTGGATTTCAAAACCAAGTCGGACTGCGAGCCGCCTTTGCATCTATATCTCCGTCACGGCCTCGATTTCGCCCGTCACCTTCGCGGCATGTACGCGCTTGCCGTTCACGACCCGGCTGAGGACTGCCTGGTGCTGGCCCGCGATCCCTTCGGCATCAAGCCCCTTTATTACGCCGAAACGTCCACCGGGTTTGTTTTTGCCTCCGAGCCGCAGGCGCTATTCAAGGCCGGTTGCGTGGAGCCAGCCTTGAATACGGAATCCCGGGATGAACTTTTACAGCTTCAGTTCACCACCGGGTCCGAGACCATTTTTGAGGGCGTCCACCGGTTAGGACCCGGCGAGACGGTCCTGGTTCGAGGTGGCCGTATCACCGACCGCCTGTGCCGGGACGCCTTGCCCGCGGGCGGCCCTGTGAACATCGGCCAAGGGGCAGCGCTCGAGCGTCTGGATCGCATACTCACTGACAGTGTCGGGATCCATCAACGCGCAGACGTGCCCTACGGAATGTTCCTTTCCGGCGGTGTCGATTCGTCGGCGTTGTTGGCGATGATGGCGCGCCTCAACGAGCGTCCGGTGCGGGCCTTCACGGTTGGATTTTCCGGCACCGGCATCGTCGACGAACGCGAAGGCGCTCGCGCCGTCGCCGAAGCCGCCGGGGCCGATCACCAAGAGGTCGAATTCGGCGAGGAAGACTTTTGGGCGCTGTTGCCTCGGATTGCCGCCGCCATGGATGACCCCGCTGCCGATTACGCGGTGCTGCCGACCTATAAGCTGGCGGAGGCGGCCAAGGAGGCCGGCCTAAAGGTGGTGTTGACGGGCGAGGGCGGGGACGAGATGTTTGGTGGTTACGGCCGCTACCGGCGGGTGAGGCGGGCGCGATTTTTAGGTGGACGGCCGATGCGCAAAACCGGCGTCTTTGACGGGCTCGGTGTGCTGCGTGACATGCCAAACGGTTGGCGTAACGGCATCGCAAGTTCCGAAACCGCCACCGCCGAGGCGGGCCGGACGAACCTGCAGGCGGCCCAGGCCACGGACTGTGCTGACTGGCTGCCAAACGATCTACTGGGCAAGCTGGACCGTTGCTTGATGGCGCACGGGGTCGAGGGTCGGGTGCCGTTTCTCGATCTCAAGGTCGCCGATTTCGCGCTCCGGCTGCCCGATCGGCTCAAGGTCCGCCGGGGCATGGGCAAGTGGCTGTTGCGCAAATGGCTGGAGACGGCACTTCCCGCCGCCAGGCCGTTCACAAAGAAACGTGGCTTCACGGTGCCGGTGGGGGAATGGATCGGCCGGCGGGGGCGGTCGCTGGGCGTCCTGGTGGCGGTCCAGCCCGGGATCGAAGAGATTTGCCGCTCGCAAGCGGTCGAGGACCTGTTCGCCGCCGCCGGCCCCGGAAGCGGCCGCAAGGCGGGACAGGCGGCCTGGGTGCTTCTTTTCTACGCCCTTTGGCACCGCCGCTATATCCAGGGGATTGAACCCTCGGGGGGGGTCTTCGACGTGCTGGGGACGGGGGGGTAAGGAGAAGACCAAGCCCCGGGGGTTGGTCTTTCCGCCGGTCAGATGATATCAGAAATGACGGCTCAGATTTTTGCACTGGGATCAGAGGCGGCAGGCTTTCCCAGTCCTGGCCGACGGCGATCAGGTAACTCAGCCCGTTCGGTTGGGTAATTACCAGGGTCCAGGTTCCCTTCTTCGAGACAAAGACCTCGATAACGGAGCCACTCGTGTTCACCCCTATAAAGACGGGGGCCTCAGCATAACTCTTATTAAGATTTTCATAGACGGTACCGTGGGCAATGCAAACCGGCTGCGCGGCAGCCGCCGTGGAGATGAAGCTTGAACCGATGAGCAGAGAGCTCAATATGGCCGAAGTAAATATATCATGCCGCGGCCCTTTCGCTGTAAACACTGACCCATAATAGAGCACTTTTAAGTGTTTTTACGGTTATTGGCTCCACATAACGTATATACTTTTTTAGTATTCCTATATTTCTAAACGTAAATATTTTAAATTATATCTTTATTTACATGGTTAATTATTTTACCTTGAGCATACGATACTATTCGAAATTCATTAACGATTAAGTAAAAAGCACCCGAACTTTTCCGCCCCCTCGGGACGGACGCGCCTGGGCGGGGAATAGCCGTCGGTTCCCAGAAAAACCGTTGACATTTTCGTTTCCCCAGGGCGTTTTCGGCCATATTCATGGGAGTTCGTAGGTAGGCATGACCGAGGCAACCGAGTTCACGATCACGAAGCCCGACGACTGGCATTTGCACCTGCGCGACGGGGACATGCTGAACGCCGTCCTGCCGTTCACGGCTCGGCGCTTCGCCCGCGCCATCGTCATGCCCAACCTGACGCCGCCGGTAAGGACAGCGGCCCAAGCGGAAGCCTACCGGGAGCGCATCATCGCCGCGTTGCCGGAAGGCGTAAATTTCACCCCGTTGATGACGTGCTATCTGACCGACGACGCCGACGCCGGCGACATCGTCAAGGGACACCAAGACGGCATTTTTTCCGCGGCCAAGCTCTATCCGGCTGGCGTCACCACCAATTCGGCTGAGGCCGTCACCAATATCGTACTTGTCGAAGGTGTTCTCGGGCGCATGGAAGAAGTCGGCATGCCGTTGTTGGTCCATGGCGAAACCACCGACCCCGGCATCGATGTCTTCGATCGCGAGAAGGTGTTCATTGAGCGCACGCTGGCCCCCCTGGTGGAACGGTTTCCGGGCCTCAAGGTGGTGTTCGAACACGTGACCACCGCGGACGCCATCAATTTTGTCACAGCCCAGGGCCCCAACCTGGCGGCCACCATCACCGTCCATCATTTGATCATCAACCGAGGCGCCATGTTCGAGGGTGGCATCCGGCCCCATATGTACTGCCTGCCGGTGGCCAAGCGGGAAACCCACCGCCTTGCGCTGCGCAAGGCCGCCACATTGGGCGGACCCAAGTTCTTCCTTGGCACCGACTCGTCGCCTCATACCCTGACCGCCAAGGAATCGGCCTGCGGCTGCGCCGGCATTTTCTCGGCCCCTGTGGCATTGGAGCTTTATGCACAGGTGTTCGATGAAGAAGGCGCGCTCGACAATTTCGAGGCCTTCGCGTCGCTTAACGGCCCGGCGTTTTATGGGCTCCCCGCCAACGACGGGCGACTGACCCTGAAGCAGGGCGAAACTCGGGTGCCCAAGGACGTTGCCCCCGGCGACGGCGACACGGTCAAGCCGTTCCTCGCCGGCGAGAGCGTCGGCTGGACTGTCGTTGATTGACCAGCCAGCGTAGGGCGTTATAACTGCCGCCCGGGGACGTTGCTCGATAAGGGAAATCTATGACCGACGATAACCAGTTTACCGCCCTCGTCCTGGAAGACGCAGACGACGGCAAGGTCACCGCCAGCATTGAATCGCTCGCCAATGACCGCCTGCCGGAAGGCGACGTCACCGTCGGCGTCGAGTATTCGACGTTGAACTATAAGGACGGCATGATCGTCCAGGGCGTCGGCCGCCTCGTCCGTGAATATCCCCACGTGCCGGGCATCGATTTTGCCGGCACCGTCGAGTCCTCTGAATCACCCAATTACAAGCCCGGTGACCGTGTGCTGTTGAACGGCTGGCGTGTCGGTGAAATTCACTGGGGCGGTCATGCGACCCGGGCCAGGGTCAAGTCTAGCTGGCTGGTGCCGGTGCCGGAGGGATTGACGACCGAACAATGCATGGCTATCGGCACAGCAGGGTATACGGCGATGTTGGCGGTCATGACGCTTGAAGAACATGGCCTGACCCCGGATTCCGAAGGCGAGATGCTGGTTACCGGGGCGTCGGGAGGCGTCGGCTCCATCGCCGTCTCGCTTCTCGCCAACCTCGGCTATCGGGTCGCCGCGGCTACGGGCCGCAAGGAGACCCACGGTTACCTCAAGGACCTTGGCGCCGCCGAAATCGTCGGCCGCGACGAATTGACGACCCCACCGAAAGGGCCTTTGGGCTCCGAGCGGTGGGCGGGCATTATCGACAACGTCGGCGGGCCAACCCTGCACACGGCGTTGGCGACGCTCCGCACCTGGGGCAGCTGCGCCGCCATCGGGCTGGCTTCCGGGCCGGCGCTGGAAACCACCGTGATGCCGTTCCTGCTCCGCGGTATTAACCTTTTGGGCATCGATTCCAATACCTGTCCCAGGGAGCGGCGCCTGATCGCCTGGGACCGGCTGGCCAAGGAACTGCCCCAGGATAAACTGGCCGCCGCCACGTCCACGGCATCTCTTGCCGATGTGCCCGAGCTGGCAGACAAAATTCTCCAGGGTCAGGTGCGGGGCCGCACCGTCATCGACACCCGAAAATTCGGCTAAACTCCTCCAAGCCCTTGGAATCGCTAATTTAAGGCCGCAGAGGCTCGCGCTGAAGTGATTCCGGTGCAACTGCCGCCGCCGGCCGTGCCGATGCCGCCGATGGTCGAGGTCGATCTGTATTAGGTTTCAGTTCCCCCCCGGGGGTGGACCGCCGACGACGATCGACGGGAGACGCCCCCCGCAACGCTCCCGGTAGTTCCATTTTTTTGGTTACCTCCCCCGTTGCTGCCAGGCCGGACAGTAGGTGTCCTGGCGGCTCCGGGCTTCGCCTTGACACCCCAACGGCAAAGAACCTATATCCGTGGTCTCGGCGCCGCCCGCCGCGTCTTCGGGCCGTTGACGTCTCTGGGGCGGAGTAGCTCAGTTGGTTAGAGCAGCGGAATCATAATCCGCGTGTCGGGGGTTCGAGTCCCTCCTCCGCTACCAATAAAAACAATGACTTAGTGAGAAATCACTAGGTCATTGTTATTTATGGGGTGCGTTCTGGGGTGCGTTTCGCTAAATGCGCGGTAATCGAACAGCCTCAACTAGGTGATGCCGGGGGAACATCGCCCTCTCAATAGGCCAGAAATACACCCGCTCGCCAAGTCGCTGGCGAATGAAGCGCAGCCAGGGGATGCCGGAATGGGT
>CAZQZB010000026.1:0-29852 GCA_964597695.1 uncultured Thalassospiraceae bacterium
CGCCCATGATGACGAAGTCGCCCTGGGCCAGGTTCTTGACGTTCATCACCCCCCAAACGAGAGCCAGGCCGTAAGCCGCAAGGGCAAAGATGGCGCCGATGAAAAGGCCGTCCAAAAGCAATTGCACATTGAGAACCGGCGCCTGAGCAAGCAGGGAAAAATTATCCATCATGGCCGGGATGACTCCGAATAAAGGATAAAATGATTATTTCAAACGGCGCCGCCCCCACCCGAAGGCGGGGGCGGACAGTATTGATTATCTCACCACACCTTTAAAGGTTTTAAAGGTGCTTGGGAGAGGACGCCTACTTCCGGGGCCAATCAACCTTATGGGAGGCCCATTTGGAGGGCGCCACGACGTTTAGCTTGCCGTTCTGGATCTGACGCAACACCATCGGCTTGGCAATGTTGTTGCCGGCCTTGGAGAATTTGATGCCGCCGTAGAAGGTCTTCATGTTGGTCTTGGTCAGCGCTTCGCGAAGCTTCTCGGTATCGAAGGAATTCGCCCGCTCAAATGCGTCTTTCCAGACCAACACTGCAGCGGTAGCTTGAGCCGCCTGATACGGCACGTTCTTGTAGCCGTCGTAGGTGGCCTTGAACAACTTGTCGTAATCCCCCGCCGTTCCAAACGCCGGGCCTTTGTAGCTCAACGTTTCGGCCCACTGGGTCGGGCACAGGTAGCCATTCGTGGAGGCGCCGAACTTCTTGATCACCTTCGCCGATTCGCAATGGGTCATGGCGATCATCGGCGTTTTAATCTTCATTTCCTTGATCTGGCGCGCCGCCGTAGCCGCGCCCTTAGAGTGACCGGAAATCACCAACAGGTCGGGTTTCAAGGCCTTGACCTTTGTCAGGGTCGCCGCCATGTCACTCAGGTCACGGGGCAGCTTGTCGTCGATGACGGCCTTCATGCCGTACTTCTTCAAGTCATCCATAACGCCGGCACGGACGTCGAGCGAGAACGGATCGTTCTCGAATGCCATTGCCACCTTAACGCTGGACGGGCTTTTGCCGTTCTTCTTTGCGATTTCGGCCGCCAGCGTAATGGAGCTCGCCAGGTACTGTTCCGACGTCGAGATCACACAGAATAGGTACTTGTATCCCTTGTTGAACAGTCCGCGCGAGGCGCCCTCGGCCTCCACCATCGGTATCTTGTACTTTTCGGTGACCGGCGCGATGGCCTTGGTGGTCGCGGAACTGTACGGGCCAAGCATGTATTTGACGCCGTCCTGCTTGATTAGGCGTTCGGCCAGTTGCGCCGTGCGTAGAGGGGTCGATTCATCGTCATAATAGATGATCTTCAGTTTGTAAGACTTGCCGCCGACACGCACGCCGCCGGTTTCGTTGACGCGCTTGACGCCCAGGTTATAGCCGTTCTTGGCGTGGATTCCGTTGGTGGAATACTTGCCGGTGAACGAGATGGCGGAGCCAAGAATGATGGTATCTCCCTCGACCTTCGCATTGGCGGGACCGGCCACGGCCAAACCAACCGCAGCAATGCCCAACGCAAAGGCGCGCAGAAATTTCATGCTAATCGACATATTAAATATCCTCCCAAGTTTTGCGTTCTTTTCGAACCCTGCCACGTACCTCAGAACCTGATGTCAACCCGGCAGAAAGGCGACCTTAAAAAGCAATATTATACCAGTTGCCGTGAACCGCAACATGAAAGGATTTGATCTTGAATGCAACGCCTTTCGGCCCCGACGTGGAGAATCTTCTTCCAAGCTTTAGGGCCTGCCGGATATTTTATTTTTGGGGCTGTCCCAGGTAACGTCTTATGGCGTTACCTGGGACAGCCCCAAAACTTTTTATATCTCAATGGCAATTAACGTTAATTTAATGTTAACCGCCGGCGCCGACCGAGACATTGCCATACCCCCATAAACCAATTTATTGGTAAAAATCCACAACCTATGGCAAGGCCCGGAAGAGCCCGCTCCCATCCTAAGTTTTTGCTAATTATTTCAACATGTAACTAGAATCGATCCGTTTCATCTATCGATCTTCCTGCGCACGAAATCGATAACCATTTCGAAAACGCCGAATTCATGAAGATTGTTGTGACCGGCGCCGGGAATCCAGCGCCCTTCCTTAGGCTCACGGGCGGCTTGAAACAGCCGTTTTCCAAGCTTTGGAGAGATTACGCTGTCATTCTCTCCCTGGAAGATGAAAACCGGCGCCCGAATCTTACCGATCTTGGAAATCGAATCGTAACGGTCCTTGAGCAGGGTACGGACTGGAACGAATGGATAGTGGATCGCGGCGGCATCGCCCATCGTCGTAAAGGGCGACTCCAGCACAACGGCACCGACCGGCGTCCGAGCCGCTTGTTCCATGGCCAACTGGACGGCGACACCGGTACCAAGGGATTCCCCATACAACACCCAACGCCCTGGCGCCATGCCTTCGCGGTTCAAAAATTCAAGCCCGGCGCGGCCGTCGGCGTAAAGCCCTTGCTCGCTCGGTTCGCCTGAATTGCCGCCGTAGCCGCGATACTCCAGCATCAAAAGCCCAAAACCGGCATCGAGATAGGGCCGCGCCTTGAACGCTCGTCCCGCAATATTGCCGCCGTTTCCGTGGAAATAGATCATTGTCGGCTGACCGCCTTGAGCCGCCCGGTACCAGGAGGTCAGCCGAATTCCGTCCTCGGTATAAAGACGGATTGTCTGCATTTTCGGCAAGCCGCTGGCGGCCGGCGATGGCAAAAATTGCGCTGGTTGATAGATTATTTGGCGCTGCATCAGGTAAAGCGCCCCGACCAAGGCCGAATAGACCCCAACAGCAACGGCGATCAGGTTGATCATGGGGCGTAGCCAGTGCACTGGGGGCTCTTGGGGCTTATCCGAATGACCCGCCATGGAAGAATTTGGCGCCTGGGGGCGCAATCAGCAGCGGCTGCAATCGAATCACAGCCGACGGTATGTCCATTCTCCGCCCTCAACCACCGACGTAATCGTAAACAACGGCAACAGGTGTAAAAAGGGGGTAAACATTAAGGGTCTGACGGCGAAATTCCGCTTTTTTGTTAAACCTTGCACACTCTTTACGGGCCATATTGACAATAAATTCGGGTTTTGTCCCGGATTTATTGTAACATATAATAACTGAGTCAATATTATCCTGTTTCTTCGCGAACGTTGGCGACTCTCTGTTAAATTCGCCGTCTATGTAAATGTAGGCATCCGGTCCCGCACAAGCCGACACCAGCAAGGCGATTGAGAGCCAAATAAACATCGACGCTGGTCTAGCGTATCCCATCTGTTTTCTATAACCCCTTTTAGGGGCGCCGACAGTCGCCGCCCTGGTGAACAGTATTGACGTGCTTGAACGAGGGCATCGATATAGGGTCCGGCGGCGGGAAATAGTGGGAGAAAGGGTTCATGGCAGCGCCAATTATCGTCGGTATCTCGGGCGCCACCGGGGCCATCTATGGCGTCGAGACACTCCGAGTTCTCAGGGAACTAGGCCAGCCCGCGCACTTGATAATCTCCGAAATGGGTCAGCGAACGCTCACGATCGAAACGAATTCCACCATCAAGGAGATTCGCGCCCTCGCCGAAGAAACTCATAAAATAAACAACTTAGGTGCGTCGGTGGCCAGCGGTTCCTTTCGCGCCAAGGGGATGATTGTTGCCCCTTGTTCGATCAAGACCCTTTCCGGTATCGCTCATTCCTTTTCCTACAATCTCTTGATCCGTGCCGCCGACGTGACCTTGAAGGAGGGCCGTTCGTTGGTGCTAATGGTCCGCGAAACGCCCCTCCATAAGGGGCATTTGGAGTTGATGGTCAAGGCCGCCGATATCGGCGCCGTCATCCATCCGCCGGTGCCGGCATTTTACCACCAACCCGAAACCATCTCAGACCTGGTGCGCCAAAGCGTCGGCCGCGCCCTCGATCATATGGGCATCGAACACGACATTATGGAGCGTTGGCAGGGAGGCTGAGAGGCCCACCCGTCACCGGTGCCCGGCACGGGAAAGGGCACGGGCACAATTAGCTTGAGGGGTAAAATTGCGTATTTTCCCCCTATTTTTGGGTTAAAATACGGGTATATGACAGATTTTAACCCGCATTGCCCAGATTACCTTGTAATTTGACGACAACCTCCCAGGATTCCGGTATAAGAATCATGGCGTTATAGATGTATTTGGGGTGTTGATATGTCTCACCCAATGGTTGAATCAAAACTCGGTGGTCTCCGGGTCTATTTTGACCATCGCCTGAAGCTGGAATTTAACGGATCGAAGGTTACATCGGACGCTGGACTGCTTGCCTGCCGGGAACTCGATGATCCCTTGCGTGCATTTTTTGACAACTCCTGCCCGACTGTTGGGACCAGGAGGGACGTGAGCCGACATTGCGGAGATATTGGTGATTAAGCATCAGCTGGTGGTCCTAATGCTCCCAGCTACTCCGACACGCCGATGACACAGAGTTTTGCTTTAATCGGCTTTCAACTGCTTGTCATCGGGGAGCGACATATAATGCCTCGCGATTTTGCCCGGTGTAGTTAGCCAGATTTCATCACGATGTGCCAAGATATGTTTGAAGGCGCGGCGCAACTGATGCAACCGATAGGGTTGCCCAAAAATAAAGTGATGTAGCGATATTGAGCAAACCGCCGAATACTTCGCCGATGCCCGTAAATGCTCGGTAAAATGATCGATGATCATGTCCGCGAATTCGACAGCCGTGTTATGACGGAAGATGGTCGCTGGCTGATCGTTAAGTTCCAACGGATAGGGCACTGCCAGAATTGGCCCCGACCGCGTTCTCGCCCAGAACGGCTGGTCGTCGCAGATCCCCCAATCAAGCACGTATTCGTATCCCGCTTCCTTCAAAATATCGGTTGAGATAGCCGAAGGATTCAAATAAGGAGTCAGCCAACCCATTGGTGGCCTACCTTCATGCTTGGTGATTTCATCGGTGACGTGTCGAACCATATTAGTCTCTTCTTCTTCGGTCATCTCGGACGGTTTCTTCGAGTTTGTCATACCGTGTCCGATAATCTCATCTCCACGCTCGCGGAATACCGCAACGGACTCAGGACAGTGATCGTAGATCGAAGCATTCGTGATAACACCGATTGGCAGGTTCAGTTCATCGAAAAGATCCAGCAATCGCCAAACCCCTACTCTGTTTCCGTAGTCACGCCAGAGATAGCTGCGATGATTGGGGGATGGCGTGGGTCGGTCCAAGTCGACGCCACCTTCGCCGAAAATGAAATGTTCAAGATTGATGGCGATATGGACGGCAAGGCGCTTGCTCTCTGGCCAGTTAAAATCCGGACGCGAACGAATTCCGGAATAGGGAAACCGGTTGAGGGAAGGCAATTCGGATTTAATAATCACGGGTTTTTTTACCATTTTTTTGGCCATATTCCTTAAATTTCAACCTTTTCAGACTTAATTTTAAGTGAGTATTTGGCCAAACAGTCCCCTTTATAGGTATTTTAAGTATTTGAATAGGCTATTTCAGCCCCCCCCCGAAATTAGGCGTCCGGACCCGTCTCACGCGCCTTGACCAGGGCGTCGCAAATCTCACGTATGGCGCCGCGGCCGCCGTTTCGTTCGGTGATAATCAGGGCCGCTTCCCACGCTTCGGGCTGGGCGTCGGCGACCGTAATGGGGCAGCCGACGGCTTCCATCAGCGGAATGTCGTTCAGGTCGTCACCAATGTGGGCCGCCTCGTCCAGCCCGATATCCAAATCAGCGCATAATTCCGTTAACACTGACAGTTTGTCATCGACGCCCGTGAACACGTGATCAATGCCAAGAGTTTCAGCGCGTTCGGAAACGGACCCGGAAATACCGGCAGAAATGATGGCGATATGGACCCCAGCCTCCATCGCCCGCTTTATGCCGACCCCGTCTTTGACGTTGTATTTTCGCAATATCCGTCCTTCATCGGTGTAATAAAGGCCGCCGTCGGTCATGACCCCGTCAACGTCAAGGGAAAGCAATCTAACGCCCGCAAGGTGAAGTAAAACCTCCTTGTCGGTCTGTTCGCGCCGGGACCCAATTAGGACGTCTCCTGGCGCCACCTTGTTTTTGCCTTTCATTTTCTAAAGCCCTTTGTTCCCCATTCTCCACAGATTACAGCGTTGCCGGCGTGGCATCCAGTGGACGGTGCTGATTAGTGAATAAAAATATAAAATTTTGCGTATTTTCTACATAAAATTAATAACAAATAAAACATTCGATGTTTACCTATATTTTATTTATTATACGAATATGAATTAAAATGAATTTATAATAACCAAGAGTCAGTAACCCAAAAGTTATTGCTGATGAGGAACCAGAATCATTCTCCGCAATATCGATACACGCATCGACCACCGCTCAAATACAGGACGCGCCCATAGGATCGGACGCGTAGAGGAGCTTTCGTCGGCAATCACCTTTTGTATCTGTAGCGTGTTCGGACAGAAGCCCCTGAAGGCCAGGGCGAAGCGGAAACCATACTCAGGTTGACCGCTACCGACATTCGCTCTCCCCAGCGCCTTCATCTGGCCCGCCGTCAAGGCCGGGAAAAAGCCCGAGGACCAGCCGGCGGGCTCCCCCAGGCCCAAAATCGGCCTCCCTTACGGGAATCCCAAAAAATACGCGCTCTTGCCCAGATGTCCGATCCGTGTCAGCCTTTTTACCAGGAGACCCCAGGACCCCCCTAGGAGGACTCTTCTCGTGCGCCGATATCACGACATGGGCGGACTAGACGCCGGGCCGGTAAAGCAAACTGAGCACGATTACCTACCTTGGGAAAAGAAGGTGGACGCACTGGTCCGCCTTGCGTGCGGATCGGAACGCAAGATAATTGTCAGCGACGAGTTGCGCCGTTCCATCGAGGACCTGGGTCCCGGCGCTTATGACAAAATGGGCTATTACGAACGCTGGATATCGGCCTTTACCAACCTCATGATCGAAAAGGGCTTCATCACGGTTGACGAGTTGGGCCGCAAAATGGAAGAGATCAGGGCGCGCTGGCGGGAGGCAGCGAAATGAACGCCCGCTTCAACGCCGGCGACCGGGTAAGGGTGCGCGAAGCCTACCCCCCAGGACACGTGCGCACGCCCTATTACCTACGCGGCAAGAAGGGTGTGGTTTCCAGGCTGATCGCCAAACATCCTAACCCAGAGGAGCTCGCCTACGGCCGCGATGACCCGCCTCTGATGCCGGTCTATTGGGTCCGCTTTTCACAGACCGATATTTGGCCCGATTACACAGGCTCCGAAATCGATTCCGCCGAAGCCGATATTCAGGAAAGTTGGCTCGAACTTCTTGAGGAGACTGGGAAATGAGTGACGAACACAACCATTCCCATTCCGACGACGCCTGGCCATATCCGCACCCCAAACAACCCGACATCGAGGATGGACCGCTCACGGACCTCATGATCATGACCGACGCCGTCGCCGAGCTGATGATCGACAAGAGATATTTCACCGCTGACGAGATGCGCCAGACGTTGGAGGTCATCGACGCCAAGACCCTGGCCACCGGTGCCCGCATCATCGCCCGCGCCTGGCTCGACCCCGACTTCAAGGCGCGCATGCTCAAAGACGTCAATGCCGCGGCCGCCGAGATGAATATCGATCCCGGCGTCATCCCCATCCGCGCCATCGAAAACACGCCCGACGTCCATAACGCCATCGTTTGTACCCTGTGCTCGTGCTATCCCAAGCACCTGATTGGCCTGCCGCCGGACTGGTACAAGTCCCGCAATTACCGCAGCCGCATGATCCGCGAGCCGCGCATGGTGCTTGCCGAGTTCGGAACCGAACTGCCGGGTGATGTCGAGGTCCGGGTCCATGATTCCACCGCCGAACTGCGATATATGATCATGCCCATGCGGCCCCAGGGCACCGAGAGCATGGACGAGGACGCCCTGGCCGACCTGATCACCCGCGACTGCATGATCGGTGTCACCGTCATCGACAGAAACTAACCAAGGGGTAAGAATTAGACGTGGCCGGCGACAAGACCTACCAATGGGAGGATCCTTTCCTGTTCGACGATCAGCTTGCCGAGGACGAGCTGCTGGTGCGCGATACCGCCCGCGACTACGCTCAGGACAAGCTGATGCCGCGCATCCTCGAGGCCAATCGCAACGAGCACTTCGACCCCGAGATCATTCCCGAGATGGGCGCGCTTGGCCTGTTGGGGCCGACCATCCCCGAGGAATACGGCGGCGCCGGAGTCAATCACGTCAGCTACGGACTGGCGGCGCGCGAGATCGAGCGCGTCGATTCCAGCTACCGCTCGGTGATGAGCGTGCAGTCGTCGCTGGTCATGCACCCGATCCACGTCTACGGCACCGAGCAGCAGATGACTAAGTACCTACCGAAACTAGCGAAGGGCGAACTGATCGGCTGCTTCGGGCTCACGGAACCCGACCACGGTTCGGACCCCGGCGGCATGAAGACCCGGGCCGAGGCAGCCGACGGAGGCTACGTGCTTACCGGCAACAAGATGTGGATTTCTAATTCTCCCATCGCCGATGTCCTTATCGTCTGGGGCAAGCTCGACGGCGTTATCCGCGGGTTCATCCTGGAGAAGGGCTCCGAAGGGCTGTCGACGCCAAAGATCGCAGGGAAACTCTCGCTCCGCGCCTCGATCACCGGAGAGGTGGTCATGGATAACGTCTTCGTGCCCGAGGACAACCTACTGCCCGGCGCCGAAGGCCTGAAAGGTCCCTTTGGGTGCCTCAACAAGGCCCGCTTCGGCATCGCTTGGGGCGCGTTAGGGGCGGCGGAATTTTGCTGGCACGCAGCCCGGCACTACGCGCTCGACCGCAAGCAGTTCGGCCGGCCCTTGGCGGCCAATCAGTTGATCCAGAAGAAGCTCGCTGATATGCAGACGGAAATCACCATCGGCCTCCAGGCTTGCTTGCGCGTTGGGCGGATGCTCGACGAAGGCGAATGCCCGCCGGAAAATATCTCACTGATCAAGCGAAACTCCGCCGGTAAGGCGCTGGATATTGCCCGCATGGCCCGCGACATGCATGGCGGCAATGGCATTGCCGACGAGTTCCACGTCATTCGCCACATGCTGAACCTTGAGACGGTCAACACCTACGAAGGCACCCACGACATTCACGCCCTGATTTTAGGCCGCGGCCAGACCGGTATTCAGGCGTTTACTGCCAATATAAGTCATCCGTGACAAATAAAGGAAGGCCAAGGCCTCTCACATATTAGGACCGATCGGTCCAATTATATCCAAAAAAACGCCGAGGGTGATTAGGATGGCTTACCAGACCCCGGCCCTGCCGCCGTCAGCGGAACTTCGGCCGCCGCAGGCGCGGCGCTGGCGCGGGTCAGGATCCAGGCGGAGGACGGTACCAGGACGGCGGCCAGCACCGCCGGCAACACCCAGTCCTCGGCAACGAAGAAGGTTACGTAGACGAAACTCGCCGTCATCATCGCCGCCGCCATGACCTTGGCTTTGACCGGGATGATCCGGTGCAGGTGCCAGGCCCGGATCGGCGGCCCGAAGGTCTTGTGTTTCCACAGCCAGCGCTGTAAGCGCACGGAGCATTTTGAAAACGCCCATACAGCTGTGATCAGGAACAGGGTGGTCGGCATGCCCGGTACGACGACGCCAATCATGCCGAGTGCCACCATCAACCAGCCGAACGCCAGCAACCCCCACCGGGCTGTGCAGTTGGCAAGGCTATCGGGCTTGATTTCCGTGGATACGTCGGAGTCCATCACCATTTTCCGCAGAACGGCGTCTTTCCTCCTCCATAGTGATAGCATAGCTTAGGCTCAGGGATCAATTGAAGCCCGAAGGTCATGGCCGAGGAACCAACCACCAAGGAAAACTTGCCGCCCGGCGCCGAGATAGACTCCAATGGGCTATGGTCTCAGGTGTTGAAAAGGGCCCAGGGGGCCACCCGCCGCGCAGCACTTTTTCTCGACCGCGACGGCGTCGTCGTCGAGGAAGTCCACTACCTTCACAGGCCGGCTGACGTCCATCTTATCGACGGCGCCGCTGGTGTCATCGCCGAGGCCAACCGGCGCTCTATCCCGGTGGTCATGGTCACCAATCAGGCGGGAATCGCCCACGGCCAATACGGCTGGGCCGAATTCATCCAAGTCCAGGAAAAGATCCTCGACGATTTGGCGGCCGAGGGCGCCTTCGTCAACGGCGTCTTCGCGTGCCCGCATCACGACGGCGGCAGGGCGCCCTATGACGTGGAAAACCACCCGTGGCGAAAACCCAATCCCGGCATGCTATTGGCCGCCGCCGAAAGGCTGCCGCTGGACCTGGGGCAATCATGGATCATCGGCGACCGGGCGGGCGACCTAGAGGCCGGAAAGAATGCCGCCCTGGCCGGGGGCCTCCACGTGCTAAGCGGACACGGCGCCGACGACGGTGAACGGGACTTCGCCCTAGCCCTCGCCGGAGCTCGGTTTCAAACCCTTGCGGCGCCCACCATCGCTGGGGCCACTGGCAAGTTACCCTTGTTTCAAAGCGGCGTTGATGGCGCTTTGTAAGTCCTTAATCAGCCCCGTGATTTTTGCTAGTCGTCCGGCGGCGGCGTTTTTTTTAGGGCCTCGCATTCATCCTCGATAAGCTGGGCGGCATCGCTGATTGGCGGCGAACCGTGGCACTGGAACCTATAGCCCAAGACGTTCGCGGATCGCAGCCGCCACCTCTACGGCGGCGTTCAGGGGCGGATGGGTCCACGGCACGAAGGCGTCGGCGAGGGGCCGGGAGTAGCCTTGTTCGTAGAGGTCTGCGTGAAGGCGCCCGTGTTTGGCGACGGTCAGCCCTTTTGGTGCATAGATGTAAACGGGCCCGGTCCCCGCGCAAGCTTCGGAGCACATGGAAGCGGAATCGCCAGTCACCACAACCCCGTCGGCGAGCGCCAGATAGCCGTGATAGGGGTTATTGTCCCCATTTTCGTCACTCCAGCGATAGACATGGCAAGGAGCGTTGATGGCCGCCAACAAGCTATCGGTAGCATCGCCAGTGCGGCGGCTGGTTGTCACCAGCAACGCCCCCCCCGCCGACAGCGCCATTTTTGAAGCTCGGCCACCAAGTTCGCGGGCCATGGCCTTGGTGAACCGGCAGCGTCGGGTGCTGCCGCCGACAACGAGCGCAATCCACGGCCGCGGCAGATCGTCGAAATGACCTTGCCAGCGGGTCGCCTCGGCCTCGAGTTTTGCCGCCGTCAGTTGATGCGGAGCGCCTATGATGCTGATGGTGTTGGGCCCCAGGGAGGCCTTGTCGTGGCGGGGCTGGGCGATGAGCCCGAAGTTCCTGGCGCCTGCTCCCGGGTGCATGATCTGGGCAAGGAAGCAGTCGGCGCCGCCGAGCCGCCCGATTTTCCGCGCCACCGGCCCGGTCCGCCTGCCGGCGGCGATTACCAAGCCCGGCCATGGCGGGTTCAAGCGGGCCCGGCTTTCGGGATTCAGTCCGGCAAATGTGGCACCGAGGAGCACATTCGGCAACGCCGCCAATCCGCCGTAACCGAGCTCCTTGACTTCGTAAGGGAGGCCCAGCACATCGGCAACGCCCAGGCATTGACTTCGGTTGCCGGCGCGGTCGTCGGCCAGCACCCATACGGTGGGCTGGGCCTTTATGGTTGAGTTGGCGGCCATCGGAGGAAAAATCGCACAAATCACGCCTGCAAGAAAGCGTACGCCGGTCTCATGGGCGATGCTATAATTCCCTGGAACCCTCGGCGGCGACTCTTTGGAAGGAACGGGCCCATGAATTCAACCCGCGCCAAATTCGCACCCGGCGCCCTGGTCCATCACAAGCTCTTCAAGTACCGGGGCGTCGTCATCGATGTCGATCCCCATTTCCAGGGCACCTCCGAATGGTACGGCATGATGGCGAAAAGCCGGCCGCCGAAGGAGCGCCCCTGGTACCATGTCCTAGTGGACGGTTCCGACGTCCAGACCTACGTCGCCGAACGCAACCTGGAAACGGACGAGACCGGCCGCCCCATCGACCATCCGGAGGTCGTTACCCATTTCACGACGCTCGGCGACGGCGCTTATATCCTCCGCCAGAAGGGGAACTAAATACCGAGTCCCTCTTTCAACGGTCCGAGGAATTTCTCGTAGGACTTGGCTCGACCGATGGCGGATTTGTAGAGCGGCTTCCTGACCTGCCAGTTGGACGCCGTCGTCACCGTCCGGTCGGATTTGTGAAATTCCAGACATGCCGGGTCCCATTCAAGACCTAAGAAGTCGATTAATTCCCGGCTTATGCCTGCCTGGTCGGCGATCAGGTCCTCGTAGCACACGTCCAGCATCGGCAGTGAAAGCACTCCCCGCCAGTGGTCCATCAGTCCCATATAAGCTCGCTGATAACGCCCGATGTCCCCCAGATCGCAGGCCCAGGCGTGGGGGGAGGTAAAATAATGGCGAAAGCAGGACATTCCAGTATCAATCGGATCGCGAAAGCAGTGAATGACCCGGGCGCCTGGAAACAGTATTTGAATCTGGCCGAGATAGAGGAAGTTGAAGGGCATCTTATCGGTGATCCTGAGGGCGTCTTCGGCCCCCGCCCGAAGCGTGCCCAGGTAATCCGCGGCGATGGCGCCTACAGCGCCTTCATCGGCCTCGGCCCAAGACCCGTCAGCGCCACACAGGATCCGGATCGAAGCCAGTTCTCCCTTGCCCGCGACCTCGGGATGGCTGGCGGCGATCTGTTCGATCAGCGTCGTGCCGGAGCGCGGCATGCCGACGATGAAGACGGGTTGTTCCGAGGGATCGCCGGCGACATTTTGCCGGTCGAGAAATTTGGCGCTGTATAGGGAGATGATCTTATCGACTCGTTGGTCGAAGTCGTCGGCGTCGAAAGATTGCCCCCTCCGAGCTAGTTGATCCTTGCGAAGGTGGTTGCCGGCCTCGTAATTGGCAAAGGCGGTCTCCCAATTACCCCTCTGGTCATTGATTTCGCCAAGGGCGAAATACAACTTGGCACGCTCGCATTCAGGTAAATTCTTATCTTCCAACAGTTCGCGGATAGCGGTGGCTTCGGTCTCGCTCAACTCCGCCCCGGCGGCTGTGGCCAGATTGTATTGCGCCAGTCCGAGGCTGGGCTTGTTTTCGACCGCTTCCCGGAAGCTTTCGACGGCTTTTTCCTGATGCCCCGCCGCTAGCAAAAGTACGCCTAGCCCCGCGTGGGCTTCGGCCAGATCCTCGTGTTTCTTGAGGATTTTCCTGTATTGGGCCTCGGCGTCGTCAATATCGCCGGCCTTGAACATCACCGCCGCCAGGTTTTGATGGGCGTCCAAATATTCCCCCCGGTAACCGATGGCCTTCATGAAGGCCTCTTTGGCACTCTGCCAATCTTCCTTGGCCTTCAGGACATTTCCGAGGCTGTTATGGGCTTCGGGCAATGTGGGAGCAAGCTCGATGGCCTTGCGGCATTCCTCCTCCGCCGCTTCTAAATCCCCCGCTTCGCGCAACGCGACCCCAAGGTTGGTCCGGGCCATAGCGTTTCCGGAATCCAACTTGATCGCTACCCGGAAAGCCTCTTCCGCCTCAGCCACCTCGTCCATGCGCAGCTTGATATTGCCCCGGTTGATATGGGCTTCAACAAAATCCGGGTTAAGCTCGATGGCCCGTTCACTGGACTCGAGTGCCTCGTCCAGCCGGCTCTGGACCTCCAGGGCCACGGCCAGATTGTTGTGGCCGTCTGCGTGGCCAGGCCTAAGGTCGACGACGTGGCGGCAGGCGGCCTCGGCTTCCAGCGAACGGCCGAGCAAATTCATAATGGCGCCGCAATTGGCATGGATCGCCACGTCCTTGTCATCGCGGGTGATCGCTTCCAGGATCATTTCGCCGGCTTCCTCCAGCCGCCCGTTCCGATAGGCGATCAGAGCCCGCATGTGAAAGGCCTCGGCATCGAGAGAATCTAGCAGGGAGACCTCGCGAAAATCTTTTTCAGCCTCATCCAGATTGCCGGCCTCAAAGTTTGTCCGGGCTTTTTGCAAAAGCCCCCGCACCGCCGGGTTGGTCCGCTGCGCCCGTTTTTCCTGTTTTTGCTGTTTTCGCCGTTCCTTGCGGTTCATGTCATCCACCCGTGCTCAATCGAAGGGAATGGTCTGAATAATTGTCTTGACCGGCATTTGTCTCTAAACAAGGGACACCACGCTTTGGGCGTGGGCCGATCATAATGATCCGGGGAAGATGATGCCAGCGGCCTCGAACGGCAACAGAGTAAACGCCACGGGCATGGAAGCGGCCCGCCTGCTTCTCGATATCGAAGTGGTCAATTTCCGCCCTCATGAGCCCTATCAGCTTACCGCCGGGTGGGCTAGCCCCGTCTATATCGATTGCCGCCGGGTGATTTCGTACCCCGACGCCCGTCGACGTATCGTCGAGCTGGCCGTCGGGTTGTTGGAACGCGAGGTGGGCTTCGCCGATATCGACGCCGTCGCCGGCGGGGAGACAGCGGGCATCCCCTACGCCGCGTGGATCGCCGAGTCGCAATTGAAACCGATGCTTTACGTCCGCAAGAAGCCCAAGGGCTTCGGCAACAACGCCCAGATCGAAGGCCGCCTCCAGGACGGCCAGCGGGTATTGCTGGTCGAGGACCTGGCCACCGACGGCGGCTCCAAGATCGCCTTCGTCGAGGGCCTCAGAAACGCCGGAGCAAAAGTAACGGACGTTTTCGTCGTCTTCTTCTACGGCGCCTTTCCCGGCACCTTGGAGACCATGGAGGAGATCGGAGTCCGGCTCCATTTCCTGGCCACCTGGCGGGACGTCTTGAAGGCGGCTGAAGAAGGCCAATATTTTGATCAGGCCGCCATCGACGGAGTCGGTGCTTTTCTCGACGATCCCGTTGGCTGGTCGGCGGCCCACGGCGGACGGGGAGCGGAATCCCCTTGATCCCCGTCAAAGGACCCTTCCCAGAGGACGCAATAACCTCCTCCGTGGAATCTGTTGACCTAGCCCCCGGCAAAAGGTGAATTTTTTGCAAAGGATGATCCGATAGTTCAACGACTTGCTTTGTAAATTCGGGGTCTCGGTATCGCCGCCGTCCTGCTCGTCTATAGCGGGCATGACCGCCAAGGCGAATAAGATGATGGAACACGACCCCGTCGGGCAGCCGGCGGTCGAGAAGCACGCCCCCAAGATCGGGCGCCAACACCACCTGCCGCCAAGGGCGGCCACGTCGATCCGCCGGTTCGCCGGAAAGGGGGTGCTGCTGTACATCTAAGCGACGTGGTGTCCGGCCTGTCTCTACAAAATGCCGTCCCTGGACAGGCTCCAGGCCAAGATTGGGGGCAACAAGTTCACGGTTGTTTCCCTTCGGTGGACCGGGGCGGCGTCAATGAATTTCTCTCCTATTTCAAGCGGTTCGAAATCAGTCACCTTCCGGTCTACCTGTACCCCGCCGGCCACACCGCTAAGACCATCGAAGTCCACGAGGGCCTGCCCTGGAGCTTCATCATCGACCACCAGAGCCAGGTTATGGACCACCTGAAAAACGCCGACGATTGGGAATCAGACGAGGGTCTGGCGTTCATCCGCTATTATACCCGGCGCATTCTCCGCTGACCCTTCAAGCAGCCCATGGTAACCTCGGAATTGTCGGCTTGGGGAAGCAACGTCAGAGAGGTCCCTTTGATTAAACCAGGGATGCAAATGGCGGCGATGACCGGTTGCCTGCTGGCGGTATTGGCGGCCGCGTTTGCCGGGCCGGCACATGCAGGCAAAGACTCGAAAGACTCGCTGGTGATCGGCATCACCCAGTTCCCGTCCACTTTCCACCCCAACATCGACGCCATGCTGGCCAAGACCTATATCCTGGGACTTACCCGCCGCCCCCTCACGGCCTATGACTCCGATTGGCAGTTGGTGTGCATGCTGTGCGTCAAGCTGCCGACCATCGAAAACGGCCTCGCGGTGCCGGAAAGAACGCCGGACGGTAAGCGCGGCATCGCCGTCACCTACACGATCCGCCCCGACGCCAATTGGGGCGACGGCACGCCGGTCTCGACAAAGGACATTGTTTTTACCTGGAAAATCGGCCGCCACCGGAAAAGCGGCGTCGGCAACATGGAATTTTACCGCAGCCTCTATAAAATCGACCTCAAGGACGCGAAGACGTTCACCATGCATTTTGACAAGCTGACCTTCCAATACAACGCCATCAACGGTTTCGACCTGATCCCGGCGCACCTGGACGAAGACAACTTCGCCGATCCGGTGGCCTATAAGAACCGCACCGCCTTCGACACCGACACTACCAATAAGGGCCTTTATTACGGTCCCTACCGGATCGCCCGGGTGGAGATCGGCTCGCACGTGGTGCTGGCACCCAACCCCACCTGGTGGGGGAAAAAGCCGGTGTTCAAGCACGTTGTTGTACGCGTCATTCCCAACACCGCGGCGCTGGAAGCTAACCTGCTGTCGGGCAACATCGACATGATCGCCGGCGAGTTGGGGCTGACCATCGATCAGGCGCTTGCGTTCGAGAAACGCCACGGCGGCAAGTTCAAGGTCATCTACAAGCCCGGCCTGATCTATGAGCATATCGACTTGAACCTGGACAACCCGATCCTGAAGGACATCCGTGTACGGCGGGCACTTATTTTTGGCATCGACCGCGCCGCCATCAGCCGCGAACTGTTCGCCGGACGCCAGCCGGTGGCCCATTCGAGCGTCAACCCGCTGGACTGGGTCTATGCCGAGGACATTCCCAAATACCCCTATGACCCGAAAAAGGCGGCGAGGCTTTTGAATGAGGCCGGCTGGTCGGTGCGCAAAAAAGGCATCCGCTACAATAACAAGGGTGCGCGGCTGACGGTCGAACTCATGACCACCGCCGGCAACCGCACCCGGGAGCTTGTGGAGCAGGTGCTGCAAAGCCAGTGGCGAGCGCTCGGCATCGATGCCCGCATAAGGAACGAACCGGCACGGGTGTTCTTCGGCCAGACTGTGACCGAACGAAACTTCCCGAGCCTCGCCATGTATGCCTGGATCAGCGCCCCCGAGGGGGTGCCCCGAACGACGCTCCATTCCGCCCACATCCCGAACAAGGACAATAATTTTGCCGGCCAGAACTACACCGGGTTCAAGAACGCCGAGATGGACAATCTGTTGGAAAGCATCGAGGTCGAACTGGACCAAACCAAGCGCAAGAAGCTGTGGCGCCGCCTGCAGGAAATCTATGCCACCGAATTGCCGGTGATCCCCCTCTATTTCCGGGCCGAACCCTATATCCTGCCGAAATGGCTGACCGGCCTCAAACCCACGGGCCACCAGGATCTATCGACGCTGTGGGTGGAAGATTGGGGGGTGCGGCGCTAAGCCCATGGCCCGCTTCCTGTTCCATCGCCTCTGGCAATCGGCCTTGGTTATATGGTTGATGTCGTTCGTCGTCTATTCGCTGATTGGGCTGATGCCGGGCGACCCGGTTGACCTGATGATCACCTCCGATCCCAATGTCACCGCCGAGGACGCGGCCCACCTGCGCGAGCTCTACGGGCTCGGCAGGCCAATCGTCGAACGCTACGGCAACTGGCTCGGCGCCTCGCTCACCGGCAATTTCGGATATTCCCGGCTGCATGCCCAGCCGGTGATGGAAGTGATCGAGCCGGCGCTTGGTAACACGGTGACGTTGGTGGGCTTAAGTTTACTGCTGGCGCTGTTGATCGGGCTGCCGGCCGGTATCGCTGCCGCCGTCAGACCCTACTCAAAAACCGACTATACCATCAACATATTGGCCTTCGCCGGCATCTCGGTGCCGCCGTTCTGGCTGGCGCTGATGCTGATTATCGTCTTCGCCGTGCTGTTGGGGGTGCTGCCGGCGGGAGGCAGCGGAGCATTGGGAGTCGGCGGTATCTGGGATAATACGCAGTACCTCGTGCTGCCGGTAGTAAGCCTCACCATCGCCAGCGTCGGCGGCCACACGCGCTATATGCGTGCGGCGATGATCGAGACTCTACGCCAGGACTACATCCGCACCGCCCGGGCCACCGGCGCCGGCGAGGCGCGGGTGGTGTTCGGCCACGCACTCAGGAATGCGCTCATTCCGGTGGTCACCATCATCGCGCTCGATTTCGGCTATCTGTTTTCCGGCGCACTGATTACGGAAACCATCTTCGCCTGGCCCGGCATGGGGCGGTTGATCTACGACGCCATCATGGGCAACGACTTCAACCTGGCGCTGGTGGCGTTGCTGATGGCGACGCTGTTGACGCTGCTCGGCAATTTCCTCGCCGACGTTGCCTACGTGTGGCTGGACCCGCGAATCTCGTTCCACGAGGTCGAAAGATGACTGATCAGACCCCAACCCCACGCCTCGCCGCCGGTGAAAGGATGTGGGCGCTGACGTTCAGGCGGTTCCTCAAGCACCGCCTCGCCGTCGTCAGCGCCGGGGTCTTGGCGGCGCTGGCCCTGGCTGCCCTCGCCGCACCGGTAATCGAGGCCCTGACCAGCGCCAACGCTGCCACGGTTGACCTTTTCAACCGCTTTCAGCCGCCGTCGGTGGCGCATCCCCTGGGCACCGACGAGCTCGGCCGCGATACCCTAGTCAGGCTCCTATACGGCGGCCAGGTTTCGCTTCTTGTCGGGCTTACAGCGGCTATCGCATCTGCGTTCATCGGCACTACCATAGGGCTTTTGGCGGGCTATTATGGCGGCCGTCTCGATGCGTTCTTGATGCGCTTCACCGACGGCGTTATCGCGCTTCCATTGTTGCCGCTGTTGATTGTGCTGGCGGCCCTGGACCTCGGCAAGTTGGGCCTTCCGGACGCCTTGGTGACGTCGGAGAACGTCAGCCTCTACCGCATCGTCGCAATCGTCGCGCTGGTCGGCTGGACGGCGGTGGCCAGGCTCGTCAGGGGAACGGCTCTTAGCCTTCGCGAACGCCCTTTCGTCAGCGCTGCCGAAGCGCAAGGCGCTACCGCCTTTCGCATCATGACCGTCCACATCCTTCCCAATCTGGCGTCGCCCATCATCGTCGCGACGACGCTCTCGGTGGGCAACGTGATCTTGTTGGAATCGGTGTTGAGTTTCCTGGGGCTCGGCATCCAACCTCCGATACCAAGCTGGGGGAACCTGCTGACCAATGCCCAGGAATTAATCTGGGACGTGCCCTCCTTAGCCTTCTATCCCGGCGTCCTGATCTTCATCACCGTAATCGCGTTCAACTTCCTCGGGGATGGCCTACAGGACGCGCTCGACCCCAGGGCGAAGGAACGGCTTGGGTAACAAAGTACGCAATAATTTCAATGCCCTATTAAAATATACACCTAAAAGTTGTTGTTTTATTAAATTTCAATTTATAATTAAGGAATCTAGCGTTTGCTGAGAAGAAGGATTAAGTAACGTGTGCGCCGGGGGCTTGGGATAAACCCCTGGATAACTTGTGAACAGGCTTGGAAGAACGGGGATAGATCAAAAATTATTATTTAATATTAATGATTTATACGGCGAGCAACTTTTCCACAGGTTGTTCTTAACCGGGGCGTTGTTGCTTCAGGACTGGAATAATCGACGGCTCTTTCTCTAGGTCAGGCTCGCCGCATTGGTTGAGGATTTCCCGGCGCACCTGGTCACGGAGTTTCACCGCCTCGGTCCACAACTCCTCCTTGCCTACCAACGGCGCAGGTTCGATGGTTTTTCCGATTATCACGGTAATGACACCGGGACGCAGAAACCACGTACCGTCCCGCAGCATCGAGCGTGTGCCGCGAATGGTGATCGGGACCATCGGCGCCCCGGCCTCCGCCGCGGTTATAAAGGCCCCCATTTGGAAAGGCAGCAAACCCGGCATTCGGGTCAGCGTTCCCTCGGCGAAGAACAGCGGCGAATGGCCGTCCCGCAGGTTTCGTGTCACCTGCCGAGCATCGTCGATACCTTGCCCGGGGTCGAAGCGTTCGACGAATTCGGCCTCCAGGCGCCGAAGCGGCAGGCGCGTCACCCAGTTATCCTGTAACTCCGCCTTGGCGACGAAGCGAATGGGCCGGGGCAAGGCCGAGGTGAGGACCAAACCGTCCAAGTAACTGGAATGATTGGAAACGAAAACGGCGGGGCACCCGGCTGGCGGCAGGTTTGCCAGCCCGTGGACCGAAACCCGGATGCCCAAGAGCCGGCTCAGCATCCGGAAACCTAAACCCGTGACGGCCCAACGCCACGTCAGGTAAGGCAGGGCGACCGTCAACACCCAGAAAACCGGCGCTACAATCGCGAACAGCCCCGTTGCGGAGGCGGCAAAAAGGACGCCGCGGGCCCGGCTAAGCCCCCGGCGGAATTGTGTGCCTGCCGCCGCCAGGCCCAGGCGGGTGATTTGCCACCAAAGGGCGCTCGGCGGCTTGCCGATCAGGCCCCGTTCGTAGATGTCGCTGTTGGCGGCCCGACGGACCTTTCCACTTGACGTTTTCAACACCGTGCGCAGCGGCGCCAGGACCACGTCATCCGGCGGTCCGCCGATCAAGTCGACAGCCAACCCATTGATGGCCTGCCGCAAGGCCTCCTGGTCTTCGGGTTTGCGTTGCCGGGTTTCGGCGACAACGACCAGACGCTCGGTGCCGGTAGCCGGATCGTTGCTGCCAAAGACGGCAACGTAGCCTTTTTGTAACCCTTCCAGGCCCCCGACGGCATCCTCGAACTCGGCCGGATAGATATTGCGGCCAGCGCGGATGATGATGTCCTTGGTGCGGCCGCTGATATGGACATCGCCGCCGGCGATATAGGCCAAGTCGCCGGAATTCAGCCATTCGCCGTCGAACAACTCGGCCGTCGCCTGGGAGTTGCGGAAATAGCCGCTGGTACTCGACGGCCCTCGGTATTGAAGACGGCCTTCGCGGCGTTCAGGCACTTCACGCCCGGCGTCATCGACGATGCGGATCTGATGTCCCGTCAGCGGCCGGCCGCAGTTGACCATGGCCAGCGCCCGGGTGTCGTCGTCAACCGCCTCCATGGCACGGCCTGTTTTCATGAACACGTCGCGCTGGACGCGGTCGACGACCGGGCCCCGGCCGATAGGCGAAAAAGCAAGTCCCACCGAACACTCTGCCAGGCCGTAGACCGGCATCATCGTATTCGCGCCGAAACCATAAGGCCCGAACCGTTCGGTGAACCTTTGCATGGTTTCGGGGTTGATGGCCTCGGCGCCGTTCAGGGCCAACCGCCACGAACTCAAATCCAGGCCTTCGAGGACGTTGTCGTCGATCCGCCTAAGACAAAGCTCAAAAGCGAAGTTGGGGGCCGCGGAAACCGTCCCGCGGGCACGGTGAATGGCCCACAGCCAGCGCTCCGGCTTGGACAGAAACGCCAGCGGCGACATAATCACCAAAAGGTTCGCGTAATGGAGGTTGCCGAGCCAGGCACCGATCAGCCCCATGTCGTGATAAAGCGGCAGCCAACTGACGAAGACGTCCCGGGACTTGATCTCGAGGGCCTTGCCCATGGCCCGGATATTGGCTAACAGGTTAGCATGGGTCAGCACCACGCCCTTGGGCGACCCGGTGCTGCCTGATGTGTATTGCAGGAAGGCGACCTCGCCGGCACCGATCTTGGGGGCCACGAAGAGTCCCGCCCGCTCCGTCAACTCGTCTACCGTCACTACGCTGCCAAGGGTTTCCACCTGCGAACGCAACAACCCCCCGAAGCGCTTGGCTTCCGGCACGGTAATCAGCACGGCACCAAGGCAATTGGTGACGATGCTGGCGTGACGGCGGAGGTGTTCCTCTATCTGGCTTGGCCGCCCCGGGGGATAGATGGGAACCGGCACCCCGCCAGCCATAAGAACGCCGAAAAAGCTGAAGAAATAATCGCCGCCGGTGGGCAGCATGATGATTACCGACTGGCCGGGCTGGAGGTCATCGGCTTGCAGGCCAGCGGCCACTTTCTCAGCGCCTTCCTTGAGGCCGCGAAAAGTGATCACCTCGCCCAAAACGTCGTCGCCGTATAGCTGGATGTGGGGCCTGTCGGGATGGACCCGGGCGTGCCATTCAAGAACTTCAACCAGCGTTTCGGCACCAAAGGGAATTTGACCAGGCGCTTCGATCACAATTTCAGCCCGATCTCGGCGAATGACGGCGTCCTCAGTTCCACGGGCGGTGAAGACAGCCCGCAGAAGGTCACGGGGCGTTTCGGCTCTGGCAAAGACGTGCTCCGGTAGGCTGACGCCGAAGGCGCGTTCGATCCTGAGCAGCACCTCGACACGTCCCAGGCTATCGAAGCCGAGGTCCCTATCGAGCGAGCTGTCCAGGGTAATAGCGGAGTCCGTCCTCTGCGGGTGAAGTTCGGCCGCCACCTCGCCGACCGTGGCCAAAAGCCGCGCTGCGATCTCGGCCGCCTTTCCGGTGTCCGTGCTGTTTTCCCGACGTTCAACCACACTCATCGCCCTCAGACGTTTAAAACTTAATAATGGGAATTGTAGGACTCAGCAATCCCGGTCAAAAGAGCGGCAGCGCTTTATCTGTACAATCCCGGATAATAGATAAACTACCTTGATTAGCGGCTTGGCGATCACCACAATTGTCAAGAGGAGGGCTTCTGCCCCCCAAACTCTCATTAGATATTGAGGGGTCCATTGAAATGATGGAATCGGGCAACTCGGCCGCCAGCCGCGATATCGCCTATCACGTGCACGGCTACACCAACCTGAAGAAGCACCAGGAACATAGCCCACTGATCATTACCGGCGGCAACGGCATTCGGGTTACCGATGACAGCGGCAAGAGTTATATCGAGGGCCTGTCCGGCCTGTGGTGTACGGCGCTGGGCTTCAGCGAGGAACGCCTGATCGAGGCGGCGACGGAGGGATTAAAAAAACTTCCCTATTACCACGGGTTCGCCCACAAGACTGCCGACGTCACCATCGACCTTACGGAAAAGCTGATCGCCATGGCGCCGGTACCCATGTCAAAGGTGCTTTTCGCCAATTCGGGCTCGGAAGCCAACGACCTGGCGATCAAGCTGATCTGGTATTACAACAACGCCCTCGGACGACCGGAAAAAAAGAAGATTATCTCGCGCAACCGCGCCTATCACGGGATTTCGGTCGCCACCGGAAGCCTGACCGGCCTTTCGCTCATCCACGATGACTTCGACCTGCCCATCGAGCGGATCCTGCACACGGATTGCCCGCACCATTACCGGGGCGCTGAAGAAGGCGAGTCAGAGGAGGATTTCGCCACCCGCCTGGCCGATAATCTGGAGAAGATGATCCTCGACGAAGGCCCAGGTACTATCGCCGCCTTTTTCGCCGAACCGGTCATGGGCGCCGGCGGCGTCATCGTGCCACCCGAGACTTATTTCGGGAAAATCCAGGCGGTGCTCGAAAAATATGACGTGCTGATGCTTGCCGACGAAGTGATCTGCGGTTTCGGACGCACCGGCAACATGTGGGGGACCCAGACATTTGCCATGAAACCGGACATGATTACTTGCGCCAAGGCGTTGTCGTCGGCCTATATCCCCATCGCTGCGTTGATGATTTCTGAGCCCATTTATCAGGCCATGGTCAAGGAAAGCGAGAAACTGGGCATGTTCGGTCATGGTTCTACTTATGCCGGGCATCCGGTGGCCGCCGCGGTGGCGCTGGAGACCCTCAACATTTACCAGGAACGGAACATCGTCGAACAGGTACGCAAAATTGCGCCCCTATTTCAAGATGGGCTTCGCAAGTTTGCCGATCACCCCCTGGTCGGAGAAGTCCGGGGCGTTGGATTGGTCGCCGGGGTGGAATTGGTCCAGGACAAGGCCACCAAGGCAAGCTTCGACGCCAAGCTTGGTGTCGGCCTTAATTTTCAGGACCGGGCCCAGGAGGAAGGATTGTTGGTCCGCGCCATCGGCGATACCATTGCCCTCTGTCCGCCGCTTGTCATCGTCGAGGTCGAGATCGACGAGTTGCTGGGCTGTTTTGAAAGGGCGCTTGAGGCCACCTGGAACTGTGTCCAAGCCCTCGGCCCGGAAGCCGCCTGAGCCCGGAGTACATCAAGGACACAACAAAACCTAGCCTTTCCAACCCCAATGCCAAAATTGACCGCCGTCAAGGCGTCAGCTCCTCCCGAACCGCTAATTTCCGGTCTAAACGGAGGTAGTTTTTGGCGAACTTGACTGAAACTTTCGATACATTCCGACAAGGACCGGACACCGGGGTTAAGGTTGAACGCTAGGTTGAAGCCGATGGGATGGTTTGTAGCCGATTCTCCCCGGAAGGCGCATTTTGCCAAGAGATTTTGGCTACAGCGGATGGAAATGACGAGAGAAGTCGATGAATGTTTAATTAAACCGGTCGAAAGAGTGTGTTTCCTCGGTATATACTGAATCGCTGGGATCTAGGGAGGATTCCGAAATTAAGCATTTAGAATATCCTGGGCAGCAATCCATGAATTATGACCAGTTTTTCGCCGCCAAGCTCGACCTCCTGAAACAGGAAGGGCGCTATCGGGTTTTTGCCGATATTGAGCGCCGCGCCGGCGATTTCCCCCATGCCGTCAATCACCGAGACGGCAAAATCAACGAAGTCACGGTCTGGTGTTCCAACGACTATCTCGGCATGGGCCAAAATTCGGACGTGCTGTCGGCCATGAAGGCCGCCATCGACAAATGCGGCGCTGGCGCTGGCGGCACCCGAAATATTTCCGGCACCAACCACTACCACGTGCTGCTGGAACAGGAACTTGCCGATTTGCACCACAAGGAAGCGGCCCTAATTTTCGGCTCCGGCTGGACCGCCAACCTGACGGCGCTCAGCACCCTGGGTGCCATGCTGCCGGATTGCGTCATTATCTCTGACGCCAAAAACCACAATTCCATGGTCGAAGGCATCGTCCATTCAAGGGCCGAGAAAAAGATTTTCAAGCACAACGACGTCGAGGACCTGGAGCACCTGCTCGGCGAGTATCCCGCCGAGCGCCCAAAACTGGTGGCCTTTGAATCCGTTTATTCCATGGACGGCGATGTCGCGCCCATCGAAGCGTTTTGCAACATTTGCGATAAATACGGTGCTATGACCTTTATCGACGAGGTTCACGCCGTTGGCCTCTATGGGCAACGGGGCGGCGGGATTGCCGAACGCGAGGGTCTGATGGACCGGCTTGACGTTATCCAGGGAACGCTGGCCAAGGCCTTCGGCGTTGTCGGAGGATATGTTGCCGGATCGGCGGCGTTTTGCGACTTCATTCGGTCCTATGGCAACGGGTTCATCTTCTCCACCTCCATGCCCCCCGGCGTCGCCGCCGCGGCGCTGACCAGTATCCGATATTTGAAGGGGCACAACGAGATCCGTGAAAGGCATCAGGAACGGGCGGCAACCTTGAAGCGCCGCTTCACCGAAGCCGGCATAACGGTGATGCCTTCCACCACCCATATCGTTCCGGTGCAGATCGGCGATCCCAAGCTGTGTAAGGAAGCATCCGATATCCTGTTGGAAAAGTACGGAATCTACGTACAGCCCATCAATTACCCGACCGTGGAGCGCGGCACCGAGAGGCTCCGTTTCACACCAACGCCGCTTCACACCGATGCCGACATGGATCACCTGGTTTCGGCGTTGGAGGAGGTCTGGACCAGCCTCGGCCTGAAACCCGCCGCCTGACCCTCTTCCATCGGATCGATTTTTTGGCTCAGTCGACGGTTCGCCTTTCCACGGCAAAGCCGGGGAAGCATTGGACTGCGGTCGCTAAGAAAGATAAAATTAACCTCGATAAGGTATAGTAATTCTTATGTATCCCGACAACACACTGACACCGAAAGAAGCCGTGCGGCTTTGCGCCTTGGGGACGCTGGCTTCCGGGCCAATGCGGTATAGCGCCCTGGCCAATTCGATCCGCCATTTCACTAGCCATATTACCGGACCGTCCCTGGATGTGATGGGCACGTCCCTGGAACTGCTCAAATACGAAGGCCTAGTGGAGGCAGCCGACGGTATTGGCATGGAGGACGACGCGGTCCTCGAAATAACCAAAGCCGGCAAGACAGAGTTGCGGAATCTGCTGACCGCCAGCGTCCGCGCCCAGGCGAACGATATGAACAAGCTGATTGCCGCGCTCAAATTCCGTTTTCTGCATCTTCTAAACAAAGACGAACAACACGCCCAGGCGGGCATATTCGTAGATGCGGCAGAAACTGAATTGGCCCGTCTCGACGAGTTACGCCAACATCATTCCGATGACGGCGGGCATTTGGGGGAATGGCTGGACCATGACATCCTGGAGTTGGAGAATCGTTTGGCTTGGCTTCGGGATTTCAGCAGCCGTCTAGATTGAGGCGTCTAATAGTCTTTGCCAGCCCCCTCCATTCTCGATAGCCAACCAATTGAACGAAATGGAGTTCAGTTCCGTCCCAGATAATGGAATCGTTTTAGAGCAACCCCAAGGCTTTTAGTTCCGCCGCCATCTCGGCCGGAACATCAGCATCGGACCTGGTCGACGGCGGCGCGTCGGCCGGCGCAACTTCGACCGCCAGGTAGCGCCATCCCTGAAACGGGCGGAAGCTCTTGATCTCTGTCCTAACGAGGTTGGGATTAAGCACCAAAGCACAGGCGGGTCGGCCATCACTTCTGTCGACGGGCTCGATGCCGATGATTGGCTGGCGAACCCGGATAAACCCCTTGATAACCCAATAAATGGAACCGCCGTCAAGGATTTGGTTGGTATTTTTGGGGATGTTCCGAGTTACGTGTTTTAGCACTGGCGATTGGCCCTTGCGCAGTGCGTCGCCCAATCGTTCGCCCTGAAGGCGGGCTAGATGTCTAACGTCGTCCACTCCAACGCACAGTTTGATCAGATGGACGGTCACGGCCCGCCGCTTTTCGAAACCGTGAACGCTACCTTCGGCCCTGGTGAACGCCTGACCTCTGTGCCGATGAATTCGCCCGCCGCAGTCAGCGCCGCCAAATCGACTCCGGTTTCGATATCCAAACCGTTCAGCATTTCGAGGACTTTCTCGGAAGCAACGTTGCCGGGCGCCCCCTTGGCGTAGGGACACCCGCCCAGCCCGGCCACGGAACTGTCGATGACAGCGACCCCCCGTTCGAGCACGGCCATAATATTAGCCAGCGCTTGGCCATAGGTATCGTGAAAATGGGCCGCCAGCCGGTCCACGGGGACGGCTTCGGCGACCCTGTCCACCAACGCCCGGGCACGTTCCGGCGTGCCCTTGCCGATGGTGTCGCCGAGCGAAATCTCGTAACAGCCAAGCTCCGTAAGCTTTTTCGTTACCTCGGCGATGGCGCCCAGCGCGACCTCTCCCTCATAGGGACACCCAAGCACGCAGGAGACATAACCACGAACGGGGATACCCGCCGCCCGGGCGGCCTCGTTGACGGGTCGAAACCTCTCAATGCTTTCGTTGATGGAGCAGTTGACGTTTTTTTGCGAAAACGTTTCCGACGCCGCGGCGAACACCGCGACCTCATCGGCCTTCGCTTCCAAGGCCCTGTCAAACCCCTGCATGTTGGGAGTCAGCACCCCATAGCTGACGCCGGGTTTACGGTTAATTCCGGCCAATACTTCGGCCGTATCGGCCATTTGCGGCACCCATTTGGGGGACACGAAACTGCCCGCTTCGATGGCCCGGAGGCCGGCGCCTGAAAGCCGGTCGATGAGTTCTATTTTAACGGCCGTGGAAACCGTATCCATTTCGTTTTGCAGGCCGTCGCGGGGGCCGACCTCGACCATTTTTATTTTTCCGGGAAGGCGCATTTTGCCACTGTCCAAACGTAACGCACTAAGTTCCTCACCCTAAAGCTCCAAAGGCGGCCCGGGAATAGGAACATCTGCATCGGGGATGGAAAAACGACGTCAGGAGACCGGCAAGGCAAAGGCAGGGACAAGCATGCAGCCTGATGGCCTTATAGACCGCCTAGGCTAATACTTAATTCTTATTCTTCCCCTTCCTCTCTGTTGTAGTCTTGGGCCGTTAGCGACGTTTGTCTCCGCCGAAAACGACTTCATAGCGGTGTCTGTCCGGTCCGAAGAAATCCTTCACCCTGACGAACGGCCTGGGGGGGGATGACGCTGAAAATACGCATGTAAAATGAGCGCGCGAAAATGGGGTTGGCCTTATTCCTTGATCCAGCCGGGCTTGCGTTTTTCGAGAAACGCCGCCACCCCTTTTCGGCCCTCTTCGGAGCCTCTGACGCGAGCGATCCTGGCCGCCGTATCGGCGATCAAGACGTCGTCCCGGGGCCGGCCGGCGACGGCAGCAATCAGCTTTTTGGTCTCGGCCATTGCTTCGGGCCCGTTGGCAAGCAGGGTTTCCACAATATGGTCAACCCCCGCTTCCAGTCCCTCGGCGGCGGTCACCAGATGCACCAGTCCGATACGCAAGGCTTCCCCGGCGTCGAACCGTTCCGCGCTCAGCATGTATCGATGTGCCTGGCGCTCGCCGATGGCAGCGATCACATAAAGCGATATAACCGCCGGAATCAGGCCCAGTTTGACCTCGGAAATGGAAAAAACCGCTGTCTCGGACGCGATAGCGATGTCTGAACACGCGATAAGCCCGACACCGCCGCCATAAGCCGCGCCCTGGACGGCAGCGACGGTCGGTTTGGATAGGCCGCGCAAGGTCTTCATCAACCCGGCCAAGGCTTTTGCGTCGGTAAGGTTCTCGGTTTCGGAATAATTGGCCGTCCGCTTGATCCAGTTAAGGTCGGCGCCGGCCGAGAAGCTCTTTCCCGCCGCCTCCAGGACGACCACGCGGACCGACGGGTCCCGGTCCAACGCTTCCAGTTCGCAGGTAAGAAGTTGGATCAAATGGTCATCGAAGGCGTTGTGGATGTCCGGCCTGTTCAGGGTCACGGTGGCCCGTCCGGCGGCGGCGATATCGATGATCAAGGTCTCTTCACTCACCGGGCCGCTCCTTGGTATTACATCCTGAAAACGCCGAAGGTGGTATTCTCGATCGGCGCGTTCAACGACGCCGACAACCCTAATCCCAGCACCTTGCGCGTGTCCTTGGGGTCGATGATGCCGTCATCCCAAAGCCGGGCACTGGCGTAATAAGGGTGACCCTGAGCTTCGTATTGGTCGAGAATCGGCTGCTTGAAGGCCTCTTCGTCTTCTGCAGACCAAGTTTCCCCCTTGGCCTCGATGCCGTCGCGCTTGACCGTCGCCAAGACGCCAGCCGCCTGTGCGCCGCCCATCACCGAAATACGGGCGTTGGGCCACATCCAAAGGAAACGGGGCCCATAGGCCCGCCCGCACATGGAATAATTGCCGGCGCCAAAACTGCCGCCAATGACGACGGTGAACTTCGGTACCTGGGCGCAGGCCACGGCGGTGACCATCTTGGCCCCATCCTTGGCGATGCCGCCGGCTTCGGCCTGCTTGCCGATCATGAAGCCAGCAATATTCTGCAAAAACACCAACGGGATCCGCCGTTGACTGCAAAGCTCAATGAAATGGGTCGCCTTCAGGGCCGATTCCGAAAACAGGATACCGTTGTTGGCGACGATGCCGACCGGAATGCCGAAGATGCGGGCGAAGCCGCAGACGATGGTGTCACCGTAACGGCGTTTGAACTCATCAAACTCGGAGCCATCGACGATGGGCGCAATGACTTCGCGCACGTCGAAGGGCATGCGCCGGTCCTTGGGAATGATCCCATAAACGTCATCGGCGTCGAAAAGCGGGTCCACTGATTCTCGGACGTCGAGACGCGCACCCTTGATTCGGTTCAGGTGTCCGACGGCGCGGCGGGCGAGTTCAAGGGCGTGACCGTCATTGTCAGCGACATGATCGGCAACACCGGAAATACGTGTATGTACATCGGCTCCGCCCAGTTCCTCGGCCGTAACTTCCTCACCGGTCGCCGCCTTGACCAGCGGCGGGCCGGCGAGGAAGATCGTGCCCTGATCCTTGACGATGATGCTTTCGTCGGACATGGCCGGCACATAGGCCCCGCCAGCGGT
>CAZQZB010000027.1:0-28834 GCA_964597695.1 uncultured Thalassospiraceae bacterium
CAATCGAGCATCACGATGCCTGAGTCTTTCAATGCGTCATGGCCGCGTTGCTTGAGGTCAATTTCCAGGGTGCTGGTCTCAATAATGATCGGAGAGCCGCTGCCAGCGGCGAGGAACCCGTCCTCACCCCAGATTACCGTTTCAAAAGCGGCAACGCTGGGAAGCGAGGTGAAAATGAATTCCGCCTTTTCGGCCACGTCCCGGACCGAGGCGCCGGCAACCCCACCCCGCTTGACGTGGGCTTGGACGCAGTCATCCAGAATGTCGTAACCGACCACAGTAAAACCGTCTTTCAAAAGATTGTTGGACATCGCTGAGCCCATGATCCCCAGGCCGATCATCCCGACGACAGACTTGCTCATGCTATTTTTTCTCCCCTTGATCCTTGGCATTACCCAACCGGTTAGTAATTGGAGGACGCATGGTAACGGCTTTCGCTGAACAGGTATAATCCATTATCCGGAAAGGTTCCGGACTCGAAGGCAAAGTCCTTTAATATTCATTTTACGCATAAACAAAGTCTAAAATGGAATTATCATCCCTTCCGGCTTGTCTCTACCATCCTATTATCAAACGGTGATTTTATGACGGCGGGCTTAACGTCGCCTGGAGGACGAGGCATAAAAGTCCTAAGGTGTACGGGGGGCTCCGTCCGGATTTTGCCGGTTTTAAGTGCATGCCCCCGGAACACAAATATTAGGGAGGATTGAGATGAGAAAACTATCCACAACATTTGTCGGAGTGATGGCGTTGGTGGTGGGCGCTATCATGGGCTCCGTAACAATGGCAAAGGCCGATCACACCATCACCATCCGGATCGGCTCGGGCCATCCGCCGACTGTCGTTTATGCGGGCCTGATGAAAAATTTCTTTCAGCCCGAGCTAAAGAAGGCTGTCGAAGCCAAAACCAACCACAAGGTCAAATTCATCGAAGGCTACAGCGGTTCGATCGTCAAGGTTTTCGACGTCTTTGAAGGGGTGCAGAACGGCGTCATTGATATCGGTGGTTTCTGTTACTGTTTCGAGGCTTCCAAGCTGCCCATGCACGCTTTCCAGATCATGCTGCCCTTCGGCACCATGGATCCGGTGCAAAGCGTTGCCATCGCAAACTCCATCTACAAGCAATTTCCGAGCCTTAAACAACGCTTCCAGAAATATGGCCAGACCCTGCTTGCCATCATTGGTGACGGCGGCTACAACCTCGGCACCAACTTCCCCTGGAAAACCACGGCCGACCTCAAGGGCCATAAAATCCTCGGCGCCGGGCTCAACCTCAACTGGATGAAGCAGGCCGGCATGGGCATCATTCCGGTGACCGACGGCCTTCCCGGCTGGTACCAGAAAATCAAGACCGGCGTCGCCGAAGGCGGCATCATGTTCCCCAGCGCCTGGGGTCCGGTTTTTAAACTTCATGAAGTCGGAAAGTACTACACCACCATCGGCTTTGGCTCCATCACCTGGCACGGCCTGACGGTCAACAACCGCTACTGGGCAAACCTGCCACCTGAGGTGAAACCGATCATCCAAGAGGTCGCGGACCGTTATTCAGTCCAAACCGGAACGTTCAATAAAATAGGTTACAAGAAGGACATGGATTGGTTGCGTAAGAATATTACGGTGACTGACCTGCCCGCCTCTGTCCGTCTTGATTGGGCGCAGAGACTTAAAGATTGGCCGCAACAATACGCCAACGAACTCGAGAAGAAAGGATACCCGGCCAAGGCGATCCTCAACGCGACCTTGGATGCGGCTGAAAAGGTTGGCTACAAATGGCCGGTGCGTTACGTGATTAAATAAACAACGCAGACGGCGTGTTATAAATCATTCAATTATTACCGGCTGAGAACCGAATTCCGTGGATTTCAGCCGGTAATTTTTAACTTTATTTTTAAACAGCAGTTATAAAAAAAGAAAGAAGATGTCGCTCATCACTTTCAGTGATCGTTTGTCCAAATTTCTGATGGTCGTCGCGGCGGCCTGGACCTTCGGGCTCTCATTTCTGGTGCTGGGAAATATTGTCGGCCGGTTCGCCTTTGACGCACCGATTTACGGCACCGCCGAAATGGTCGCCGCTTCCATCGTTATTATTGTCTTTTTGCAGGTCGGCTACGCCATTCGCAGTCGGTCCATGCTTAAGGCGGATTTCCTGGTGATCCATCTGCCGGATATTGTGCAGCGGATAATACTGGCTATTGGCTATTTGTTCGGCGTGGCCTTCTTCCTGATGATCATCACCGGCGGCTGGGAGGAAAGCGTCCTCTCCTACGTCGAGCTTGAATACGAGGGCGAAGGCGCATTGCGCGTGCCTTCCTGGCCGGCCCGTTGGATGGTGCTGATCGGCAGTGCCTTGGCCGTTATCAATTACTTGGTTTTGGCCTATATCGACGTATTTAAGCCGGAATCGTTGGATTCCGAAGTGGATGCGGGCGCCGCTCCCCTTTAAGCAAGATCGGCAACAGGTGAGATTAGCCCATTGTTTGAAGTAAATACCGCCATTTTGCTGGTCGTTAGTCTGGTCGTCCTGGTGGCCATCGGTGTCCATATCGCCATCGCACTCGGCACGACGAGCGCCCTTGGCATATTTCTGGTGACCGGCGCCGACGCCAACGCCTTCAGTACTGTCCAAAGCATGTTGGCGGCGACCGCCTACGAGGCCATCCGCGCCTATGTCTTTGCCGTCATTCCCTTATTCATGCTGATGGGGGAATTCATCGGTAAGTCGGGAACCGTCACCGATGTTTATCGCGGCATTAACAGACTATTGCGTCGATTGCCTGGCCGGCTGGCGATTGCCACAATTATTGGCAATGCGCTGTTTTCCTTTGTGACCGGCGTCAGCATCGCATCCGCCGCCGCCTTTTCGCGCATCGCTTATCCGGAAATGAAGCTTTACGGTTACCACAAGGGTTTTGCTCTCGGCGCCGTCGCCGGGTCGAGCTGTCTCGGCATGCTCATCCCGCCCTCGGTGCTGATGATTGTCTGGGGCATTCTGACCGAACAATCCATCGGCCAGATTTTCGCCGCCGGCGTATTTCCGGGACTGCTTTTGGCGAGCCTGTTTATCCTTTACGTATTAGTGGTCGCTATTATGCGCCCGGCCACCGTCGGCATCGGAACGGGGGCCGAAGAAACAACCAAGACCGTAGGCGCCGACGTGGCGGCGGAAGAAGAAGTTTCGACTATCCAATTCCTGATCAGCCTCACCGGCATCATCGTCGTTATTGTGGCCGTCCTGGGCGGTATCTGGTTCGGTATTTTTACGCCCACCGAAGGCGCTGGCGCCGGCGCCTTCATTGGCCTGTCGCTAGGCATTATCAAGGGCATGCGCTTCCGCGATATTATCGACTCCATTCTGTCAGTGGGGCGGACCTCCGCGCCGATCCTCTTGCTGCTGGTCACCGCGTCGCTCTATTCCAGGACCCTGGCCATGACCGGCATGGCCAACGCCATCGAGGGTGTATTCCTGGGCTCCGGTATGGAGCCATGGATGATTATTTCGGTAATGGTTTTGATTTGGTTTGCGCTCGGCATGATTATCGATTCGATTTCCATCATGCTGTTGACGGCCGCCATCTTCGCGCCCATCGCCGTCAAATTGGGCTACGACCCCATTGCCTTTGCCATCATCGCTATCATCGCCATCGAGGCCGGCTTGCTAACGCCGCCCTTCGGGCTTTTGGTCTATACGGTGAAAGCGGCAATTCAGGGCATTGATCCGGACATGAACGTGATAACCATTTTCAAAAGCTCGACCCCCTATTGGATGTTGATGCTGCTCGGCATGGTCGCCATCATCATCTTCCCCCAGATCGCCACCTATCTGCCCGAGTTGCTGTTTAACTAAGCGACGAATCCAGGTTGCTGCCGATCGCCCGGACAAAACGAATCCTGTCGCTTTTCCCCTGCAGGCTGCTGACGATGTAGCGGCCCCACCAGCCAAGGCCGACAATGGCGGCATCGATCACTCGCCGGTACTCTGGCCATCCGTTTTATCACCGGCGGAAAGATGCTCGACGGTTTCGCCGGTTTCAGTGAATGTGCGCGTCACCCGGTCGGTGCTGTAAACCCAAAGGATCGTCATCGGCCCGGGACCGGCATTGACGAAGCGGTGAGGCATTCCTTCGGGGACGAAGACCGTATCATGGCGCTCCACCAAATGGTGCTCGCCGTCGATTTCCACATCCGCCTTCCCTTCCAGTATCGTGACCTGTTCATCGCAATTATGGGAGTGAAGGGGGACGGCCGTTTCAACGGGAAATTTTGTTATGCCGGTGGTGAAATTTTCGGCGCCGCAACAGTCCTTGCCAACCAGCAGGGTTGTCTCTATCCCGTTGCCGCGTTCATATTTAGGTGCTTTATCGGGTCGGATCACGGCGCTATTTGCCATTTCAACTTCCTCGCGGGTTGAATTTGGTTTTTTAGGGTCAAAGCGTGTTTCTCATCGGCTGGCATTATATAGCAAAAATTAATGAAAATTCCGTATGGACATAGGCTCAAAATGAATTTTTTATCATAGCATTATGGTTCTACTATCCTGTTGAGCTATTAAGAAAAAACGCAGAGGGAGAGTCCCCATGGACAGGCCATTGATCGCCGTAGCCGATTCCCCGTTTCCCAACCTGAACCCCGCCGAAGCGGTATTGTCAGAGCTGGATGCGGAACTGGTCATGGCCGACGAACCAACAGTAGAAGGAATTCTCAAGGTCGCGAGCCAGGCCGACGGACTCATGGTGACTTATGGCCAAATTACCGCGGACGTGATTGCCGGCCTTGAAAAATGCAGGGTCATCGGCCGCTTTGGCCTCGGCGTTGACAATATCGATATCAAAGCCGCCACCAAAGCCGGGATCGCGGTCGTTTACGTTCCCGATTACTGCGTCGACGAAGTTTCCGACCATGCCATGGCCATGCTTCTGGATTTGGCCCGCAAGGTTAGTTTTTCCAATAGTCTCGTCCAGGCTGGACGCTGGGAAATGCCGGCGGTGACGCCCTTGTCCCGCCTGCGCGGGCGCACCCTAGGGCTGGCCGGATTTGGCCAGATCCCGCGCGCCGTGGCACCCAAGGCGCAAGCTTTCGGGCTAAAGGTCATCGCCTTCGATCCTTATATTGATAAGGATGTGGCGGCGGCATTGGATGTCGGACTCGTCGACTTCGAGGCGTTGTTGAAATCGTCGGATTATGTCTCCATCCATGTGCCGATGATGCCGGAAACCGAGAACCTGTTCGGCGCCGATGCTTTCGCTCAGATGAAGCCGGACGCCCTCGTCGTCAACACCGCCCGCGGGCCGTTGGTCGACATCGACGCCTTGGCCAAAGCGCTGGATGCGGGTGAGATTGGTGGCGCCGCCCTGGATGTCATGCCGGTTGAGCCGCCGCCGGCGAATTCTCCCCTTTTGGGGCGCGACAACGTCATTTTAAGCCCCCACACCGCATTCTATTCTGTGGAAGCCTTAGATGAACTTCAGACCAAGACGGCGCGCGGCGTAGTCGATGTCCTGAAGGGCGAGAAGCCCGTCTATCCGATCAATCCGGAAGTCCTGGAATAGACCGATGAGGGCAATGATCCTGAATAACCCCGGGGTATTGGAACCGGGCAAAGTTGATAACCCTGTGCCGGGAGAAGGCGACGTTCTGGTGGGCGTCACCCATTCCGGAATCTGCGGCACCGATCTTGAAATTTATTCGGGCGGCATTCCCGTCGACTATCCGCGTATCATGGGCCACGAGATGATCGGCGAGATTGCCGAGACGGCTGGAAAAGGACTTGGCGTCGGCTCCCGCGTTATCGTTGACCCTGTCACCTATTGCGGCGTCTGCTACCAATGCCGGGCCGGTCAGAACAATATTTGCCCCTCCGGCGCCCTGATCGGCCGCGACCGGGACGGCGGCTTCGCCGAATTTGTCTCGGTGCCGGTCGGCAATGTTTATGCTTTGCCAGACGCGATCAAGGACAAGGAGGCGTCGTTGCTCCAGGTTCTAACGACGTGTGTTCATGCCCAACAACTGGGACCCGTTATACCCGGCGAATCGGTTGTGGTAATCGGGCTGGGGGTAACGGGACAGCTTCATGTTCAACTAGCCAAGAATTGTGGAGCAAGCCCCATCATCGGCATAACCAGAAGCGCCTGGAAGCGGGAGCTGGCTGAAGACCTTGGCGCCGATGCCACGTTTGAGCCCGGCGACGACCTCAAGTCCCGCGTTCTTGACCTGACCGATGGCCGGGGCGCGGATCTTGTCATCGAATCCGCGGGCCGGGTTGCCACTCTCGCCCAAGCCATTGACCTGGCCCGGATCGGCGGGCGCATCCTGAATTTTGGCACCTATACGGAGACCGAAGGGAAGCTTCCCTTCTATCAGTTCTATTACAAGGAACTTTTGATCATCAATACCCGCGCCGCCAAGGGTGATGATTATTCGCCCAGCATTGACCTGGTGAAAAGTGGCGCGGTCAACCTGCTGCCGTTGATCAGCCACCAAATGCCTCTCGACGATTTGAGCAAGGCGCTGGACACTCTGGAATCCTCCAGCATCGACAGCATGAAAATCATTCTACAGCATTAGACCCCGACCGGTTAGCCGCCCTCTCTCTGTTTATTTAGAGCGGCTGGGTCAGTCTCCGGAAAATATTAGTATTTAGAAAATCCCTCCTGTCCGAAATGACCTCACATATCTATGTTTAGGCGGCAGGCGAAACCCTCCCCGAGGTGTTCTGGTCGTCATTCCACCAAGTACTTTGCATGTAGGCGAGATAGTCGCTCAATTCAATTTTTTTCGATTTCCCGATCAGCCCGACCTGTTCCTTCGCCTCGATGTCCACTTGCAGGCCATCGGTAAAGCGGTTCCAGAAATTGAAGAAACCCGAGACCATTGTGATCTCGACGATTTGTTCGTTGGTGAAATGCTTTTTCAGCTCCTCCATGATCTCCGGCTTCTGGCGGTAGGTCCTGAGTGTCAGGCATTCGGCCCAGGCAATGGCCGCTTTCTCGTCCACCGCGAACTGGTCCGAGCCAAGATAGTCCCCTTCCAACGCTTCGATCTGGTCGTTGGAGAACCCGACCGCCCGGCCGAGTTGGGTGTTGTGACCGACGCAGTAATTACAACCGTTCAGCATCGACGTCTTGAGTATGGCCAGCGCCTTAATGCGGACGTCGAGGACGCCTGAGACCTCTTCCCGAATAGCCGGTATCATGAAGCCCAACAAGGCTTGTGCGACTTTCGGCGAGTGCGCGGCGACGCGAAGCGCATTGGCGACGCGGCCCAGCATTTTCGAACAGTGCTTGAACAGTACCGCTTGTTCCGGAGACGCTTCCTCGTCGGTAACAATGGGGATCAGAGACATGGGTTTCTCCTGTAGGGAGTAAATACATCAGGGCAAGTCATCCCTTCGGAAGTACCATACAATCCTACTACGGCGCGGTCACATTCCGAAACGACATGGTATTAAACGAATTATGAATTTTAGTTGGACCTTTGGCCCATCTACTTTTTTCCATCACCGAAACAACCGGACGAACGAAAGCGTTTTGGATATATTTTTGGAGATGATCAATGGATAATGGACTGTGGACGACTTGGTATGATTTGGCCGACGGCGGCCGGGACGCCTACCTCGATTGGCTGCACGGCGAACACCTGCCGGAAATTATGCGCTGGCCGGGCATCGCCTGGGCCGCCCATTACGAAATTACCGGCGGCGGAGAGCGGATGCAGGCCATCCATGACCGTCTGGCCCACACCGAGGACAGCGACGTAGGCACCGGCACTCAGTTTCTGATGCTGGCCGGCGCCACGTCTCCGCATGTTTTTGCCGATCCCCGGATCGACGAATGGGAAAACACCCTGGATGGCCCGGCGAAAAGCATGCTGGCTCGCCGCATCGGAACAAGATCCTGCATTCTCGTCCAGGAAGAATTCGTCACCGGCCCCGAATTTGACGTGCGCCCCGCCGGCACGACGCCCGGCCCGGCCATTCAAATGGGAAGCTTCCGGACCCAAACCGTTGAAGACGAGTTCGATCTGGCGGCATGGTATGCGCAATACCGGCTTCCCCATATGTCGCGCATGCCCGGCTGCATAGCCACGCGCAAGCTGGTTTCGGTCGCCGGTTGGGCAAAGCACTCCGTTCTTTACGAATTCACGTCCCTGGACGCCCGCCAACAGCACTTCCAGAACCATGAATCCCTGGCCCTGGATGACAAGGAATGGACCAACAAGATCATCACCTACACCGTTCATGCGCCGGGCTCCCCCAGCGTCGGAAAGCGGTTGTGGCCTCCTGTCGAAGAATGACCCTGCAAAAATAGAAAGGGCACCCCCTCATTAAGGGGATGCCCTTTAAGCTGGAAAGTTTGAAGCGCTATTTCCCGGCCAGGCTCTTCACCAGCTCTTTATACGCCATGCTCTGCTTGGGGCGCATTTTTTCGTAATCGGGGCCGTCGATGTGATCGGTAATTTCACCGATCGCCTTAATCAAGCGCTTATAGGTCTTAAAGCCCTGAATGTCCTTAACGGCCTTGCGCAACTTGGCCAAACGGTCCGCCGGAATACCCCGGGGTGCCATGATGATACGGCGCATCAGCCCTAGGCTCTCGTTGTAGCCCAGTTCCTTGAAAGTCGGCGCGCCGGGGAACGAAGTCTTGGAGCCGGCACTGATCAGCACACGCACGTTTTGCTTCTGGCCCAGGATGGTCGACTTGAACTGCATGGTGAAGTCAGCCTCGTCGGCGAGGAATCCGCGCATGGACGGTCCGCCGCCCTTATAGGGCACCATGGTGATCTTGCCGGCGATGCCCGACTCTTTGAACAACTGCATCGCTGGGGTATGGGTGGCGCCCCAGTTGCCGCTGTGGGCGAATTTCAGCTTGCCGGGATTGGCTTTGGCGAAACTGACCAGGTCACCCCACTTCTTGAAGGGGCTGGAGGATTTGACGATCACCGAGAAGTTACCGGAATTCAGTTGCGCGACGGTGACAAAATCCTTGGTGGTATTGTAGGGCAGTTTCTTCACATGCTGCTGAAGCTGGTCGTAGTAGTTGTGGGTGAACAACAGTGTGTAGCCATCCGGTTTCGCCTTGGCCGCGGCGGCGGTGCCGACTTGGCCGGAAGCGCCCGGCATCAGCTTCACAATTATGGCGTTGCCGAGAAATGCTGGAATCACGCTGGTGAAGACGCGGGCGTTGCGGTCGTGCGACCCGCCTGCGCCCAACGGCAGGATAAGAGTGATGGGTTTCTCAGGGTATTCAGCTTTGACACTGCCGGCCCCTAGTCCCAAGGCAAAGGCCACCCCCAAAAACATCAGTGAAATTTTACGGAACGTCATCGTGGAATCCCCCTGTAGTTTTCTCTGTTTAAAACGTTTTTTTTTAAGATCATTCATCGACATAAATAGTACGGGCAACGAGCTATTAAAGAAAGTTCGTAATCAACCTGATTCTATGACAAATTTTCATTCGCAAGGCCTTTGGTCAATTCACGCCGCAATCGCACGCTTCTCCGCCACATCAAATAAGTAAGCACCGGCGTGCCCATGACAATGACGGCGGTGATCGGGCGCTCGACGAAGATGTAGTGCAACATATTTCCTTGTGCCAGGACCGTCGTTTGGCCGAAGGAATATTCCAGGATCGGGCCCAGGATGAAGCCCATGGCCATCGGCGTGACGTCGAAATGAAGTTTTTTTGCGATGTAGCCAAAAGCGCCGAAGAACACCAAAACCGCTAAGTCGAAGGGCTGGCCGCGGAAGACCCAGGTTCCGGCGAAGGCGAACACCAGGGTCAGCGGCAATAGGAAGGATTTTCGGATGGTCACGATCCTGGCGAATAGCGGGATGCAGAAGTAGCCGATGAAGAGAAACAGAACATTGGCGACCACCATGGATACCAGGATGGCGAAAACCAGGGGGCCTTGTTCCTCCATCAACAGGGGACCGGGGCGCAGGCCCTGGGCGATGAAGGCGCCGATCAAGATGACCGTCAGGTTATCGCCCGGAATGCCCAAAGTCAGCAGGGGAACGAGGGTCGGGCCGTTAACCGCGTTGTTGGCGGCTTCGGCGGCGGCGACGCCCTCCAATTCGCCCTTGCCGAATTTTTCCGGGTGGGGCGAGGCGTTCTTGGCTGCCGCGTAGCCCATAAATGCAGAGACCACCTGACCGACGCCCGGCATGACGCCGATACCGGTGCCGATCATGGTGGACCGGCAAATGGTCCTAAAGCAGCTCTTGAATTCGGCCCAGGTCAACCTCGCCCCGGAGATCTTCAGATCAGCCGACTTGATGATTTCAGACGCCTTGCGTTCAATACCGATGAAGATTTCCGGTAAGGCGAAGACACCGATCAACATGGGAAGGAACGGAATTCCAGATTCGATTGAGGTGATTCCGAACGAAAAACGCGACAGCGCTCCAATGGGGTCCTGGCCAACCATGGCGAAGAATAGACCCACCGCCAGCATCAGCAGGCCCTTGACGAAGACACCGCTGGAGGTCGCCGAGATAACGATCAACGCCAGGAAGATGACGGCGGCAAGTTCGGGCGGCCCCATCATCAGCGCCACCACGGCGATGGGGCCGATCATGGCGATGGTGATGATGTCGCTGGTCAGATCGCCGCTGACCGAAGCAAACAGGGCCATTTCAAGCGCCTTTCGGCCTTTGCCCTTCTTGGTTAAGGCGGGGCCGTCGAAGGTCGTCGCCACCGCGGCGCCCGTTCCCGGCATGGACACCAGGATGGCTGGGATGCTGCCGCCGTAAATTCCGCCCTTATAAACGCCGATCAGAAACGGAATGCCCAGCAGCGGATCGAGAAAAAACGAGACGGGCAGAAGGATCGCCATCGCCATGAGCGTGGTGAAACCCGGCAGCGCACCGACGAACATACCGAGGAACAGCCCGACCGAGATGTAAAGGTACGTATCCACCCGCAACGCCAGGCCAATGCCCGCGACGAACGACTCATACATCCAACTTCTCTACTCCGCTCTTGTTATTGAAATCAAACACCTGCGCCCTTCCTAGATCAGCGACCAATGGGTCAGCGGATAGATGTCGATGGGAAAGGGGGGAAGTTCGACCAGAAGCACGCGCCGGAAAAGGAAGAATAAAGTCATCGGGATGCTGATGCTGACCACGGCGGTGAGATAGTAATTCCGGTTGCCGAAATAGGTCGACATCACGGCGATCATAACGGCGCTGCCGATCACGAAACCCAGGTTGACCATAAGGAACACGTAGGCCGCCATAATAACAAGCGTAACGCCCACATTCGTGATCGCCTCGCGGTCGAGATCGCGCAATTCATTCCGTTGATCAATGGAAAAACTTTTTGCGAAATACCAAATCCCGAGGATGAGAAATGATGCTGCAACCATTTGGGGAAACAATTCCGCCGACAAATTCGATTGGCTCCCAACCAGAACAATCAACGGCTTATCGATATGAAATGGGATCAACAGAAACAAGGTGACGGCGAAGGTGACGAAGAAAGCCGCCACCACCGTATTAAAGTTGATCCTTTCGCTCATTCCCACCTGTTGATTCTCTCTAATAAAACAATTTTGGTTCGTTCAAATTTTCCGATTTACACCGGGGCCGCCTCAGTAATATCCCGTGCGTTCATGGGCAGGGGAACCGGCTCATTGCGTTCCGCCGACAGGTCCGCCGCCATGTAGACCTCCATCACCTTTCGCGCCTGTTCGGGCGTCACCATAACCGGGCGGTCAAAGGTCACGGCCTCCAGAAAATGAACCGTTTCGTTGTGCATGGGGCCAGCAAAAACGTGGTCTACCTGTTCGCCGGGCATGGTCGACATGGGATGAACGATGCCGCCGTCCATGGTCGTCAGCATGACGTCCTTGTGACTGTCGTCGATCATCAGGGCCCCCTTGGAGCCGACGATTTCGATCATCGTCGTAGAGAAATTGGGATAGGCGGGAGGCATAATCCAGCCGGCACCGACGGTCACAACCGATCCATCGTCCATGGTCACGATGATCCACATGCAATCCTCGACGCCATGGGTCGGCCGCATCACCTTGTTCACCGCCTGGGCGTAAACGCGGATCGGCTTCGCCGGTTCCAAGCACCATAGAACGAAGTCCAGGTCATGGGTCGCCTCCATGGCGGCGGGCGAAAGCTTAATCCGGCCGCCGATCTTGCTGCCGAGATTGCGGCTGACATTGCGGCTGACCAGGGCGCTGACGGGTTCGCCCAAAATACCGTCAGCGAAGCTCTTTTTCACATAGGCGAATTTCGGATTGAAACGCTGCGAGTAACCGATGGTGAATTTCAAGTTGTTGTCGCTGGCCAAGTCGATCAATCCGTCGGCTTCCTTCAACGTCAAGGATATCGGCTTTTCCAGAAAAACGTGCTTGCCTGCCTTAAGGCAGTCCCGGGCCATGGGAAAGTGGGTCGTTTCCGGGGTCGCCGAGACAATAAAAGCGTCGATGCCGTCGTTGGCCAAGAGTTCCGTATAATCCGTCGTCGCCGTCTTAGGTCCGGTTTCTTTATCGACTTGTTCAAGACGCTCAGAGTCGATTTCGGCGATATGCAGTTCATCCACCAGCGCACTGTTGGCGCAAGTGTTGGCGCGGATGCCGCCACACCAGCCGGTCCCGATGATGCCAATGTTGATCTGTTTCATTGCTGTTTTTGCCTCCTAAACGTTCTTTTTTATCTTTCTTTTAGGTGCCGCAACCATACCCGCTCGCCCCGGTCATCCCAAACCGCAAGATTCAGAATGTCATGATAGAAGCTCAAGTGTATGAATTAAAATTCAAAAAAAGCCTTCCAATATGCTAGTATCACATAATGGCTTAACGCCGATTACCTAGGCCGACCTGGGGATACCAACATGAAGCTTAGGCAACTCGAAGCCCTTCGGGCCGTTGTCGCCAGCGGGACCACGACCCAGGCGGCGGATTTGCTAGGTTTGACCCAATCAGCGATTAGCCGCCTGATTACCCAGTTGGAAACCGAACTCGGTCTCAATATATTCGACCGCCGTCACGGCAGATTACGGATCACCCCTGAAGGACAGCATTTCTATGACGTGGTAAAAAAGCTGCTGTCCGGCGTCGACCAGATCACCGCCACGGCGCGCGACATTCGCACGCTCAAGACCGGCGCGCTGAGGATTATTGCCATGCCGGCACTCGCTTACGGCCTGCTACCCAATACCATTGCCGTCATCAACAAACAGTTTCGGCAAATCAAGATTTCGGTGGAAATGGGAACCCGGCTGGATGTCGAGGAAGGGGTGGAAAGCGCGCAGTTCGATTTCGGCATCGCCACATTGCCGATCAACCGGCAAGGCGTTGATGTAGAGGAATTTTTCACCGCGGATGGGGTGTGTGTCCTGCCCAAGGGCCATCCCCTCAGCAAAAAATCTGAAATCGTAGCGGAGGACTTGAGGGATTTGCCTTTTATCTCGTTGATTTCCGGTTCCCTGCTCCGCTACCAGACGGACGAATTGTTCGGACGGTTGGGAATAAACCGCACGCTGAGCATCGAGGCTCCCTCCACCTTGTTGGCGACCAACCTGGTCGCCAAGGGATTGGGCGTTTCGATTGTTCATTCCTTCATTGCCTCGGCCTATGGCGAGCAGGTCATTTCGAAACCCTTTTCGCCAAAAATTCGCTACCAATACGGATTGCTTTTTCCGGCCGCGCAAACCCGTTCGCAGATCACCAATGCGTTCGTCGAAACTCTGCGTGAAATTCTGAATGGGGACTAATCAGGCGGGCACCCAGCGGACCACGCCGGCGACCCCGTCAACGGCGACCTGACCGCCATCCGGAATTTTGTTGGTGGCGTCAAGCACGCCCAGAACCATCGGAATTCCGCGTTCCCGCGCCAGCGAAGCCAGATGCGTCGTGCTGCCGCCAAGTTCCGCAACAACGCCGGAAACAAGGGACAATACCTGGCTCAGCGCCGGGCTGGCGACCTTGGTCACCAGAACGTCGCCGGGGACGACGCGGCCAAGTTCGCATTCGCAAGTGATGACGCAGGCCCGGCCCGTCCCCCAGCCGACGCCGGCCGGTTGACCTTTGATGCCGGGATGGCGTTCCCAAATTTGATCCGGCACCGGCGCCGGTTCCAAGTGCAGCGGACGGGCTTGCAGCATCTTGATTCCGGCCTCATCCATCGCCCATTCGATTTCGACGGGACCGCCCATCAGGTTTTCCGCCTTTTTCATCATGGAGCCCAGTTTACGCACCTGGGCCTCGTTCAGGCACGGCTCGGAGACCTGATCCTTGGCAACCGCTTTTGTCGTCGGCGCGCCATGGAGGTGGCAGTGGATGGTGTGGCCCTTGCGTCCGGCCGCCGTTCCCACAAGCTTTCCGTCTTCGCTTAGATCATAACGGTCGGGCACGACCTCGCCCTGGGCAATGGACTCGCCAAGGCCCCAGGTCGCCGTCACCGACATGCCGCCGCCGGCGGTCTTGCTCATGCCGCCGCCGGACGCGATCGCCTGGACAAGCGGCTGGACAAGAACGGACATCGCCGTATCGATCGCCTTGATGTCCTTGCAGTCCATGTAACGAAGCGCGCGGGACGACCACAATGCGCCCCAGCATCCATGCACCGCCGTCAGGAAGTCTTTTTCATTTTCGATGCCAAGATAGGTCTGAAACTGGCCGGCGAAGGACGAACCCTCCGTATCTTCCATAAGCGAAGACGAACGAACCGCAACCAACATGCCGGCTTCTCCGGTCAGATCCCGATAAGCCTTGATCAGGGGATCGCCGATCTCGGCAATCATCGGCGCGTCGAACATGGCGATCCTGATCCGCGAGATGTACGGTCTAGCCTCGAAGAAATCCAAGGTCACGGCCTTTTCCGCGACCTCGGTCAAGCCCAGGGATTCGACCTGTGCCATGTAGGCCATGGCGCTTAGGCAAAACCCGCCCGGCGTCGGCAGGCCGGCATGGGCCAGCGCCGCCTGGTTGGCGGCTTTCGGGCCAAAACGGCCGGCGTCTTTTGCGGCCGGGTCGGACAAGAGGACGATATATTCGTTATCTTCACTCATGGGCATCCCTAAACTGACCGTGCGGCGGATATTTTAAAAAACCGGGCGGCCCGGACTTATCGCCATACGGGCCTCGACGGAAAATTACCGCATAAATCGGTGACGGTTACATCGGGTCGACAACCGTAATCTTCTCGACCGGGAAGTTAGATATGATCTCGACATCGTCATCGTGGACGATCAGCATCTCTTCGATCCGGACACCGTACTGATGGGTCTTTCCGTGCTGGGTCTCCAGCGCGAAGACCATGCCGGCCTTGATCTCGATCGGGTGATCGAGCGACCAAATGCGCGAGATGACCGGCGGATCGTACTGGGCCAGGCCGAGGCCATGACCCCACAGGTTGGCCGCCGCCTGATCTTCCTCGTCGTAGCCCCAGGCCTCCTTGGCCGACGGCCACTTCGAGGCGATTTCCTTGGTCGTCGTTCCGACCTTCACCGCCTCGATGGAATCATAGAGCCAGCCAAGCGCTTTGTCATAAGTGTCTTTCATTTCCTGGGTCGGATTCTTGCCGACGCAGTAGGTGCGGTAGTAACACGACTTGTAACCATTCCACGTCAACGCCGCCAAATCCATGAACACGATATCGCCCGGTTGGATGATGCGGTCGGTGAAATTGCGCCAGTTGGGCCAGGTGTTGGGGCCGGAAGAAACGATCACATCCTCGACGTCTTCCATGCCGGGGACCGAGTAGAGATATTCCATAATGTGCGCGGTCACCTGGTTCTCGGTGATGCCGGGTTTAAGGAACTTCATCGTTTCCCAGTGCGCGGCATCGCCGATAGCGGCGACGATGCGCATGCATTCCTGTTCGTCGACGTTCTTGATCGCGCGGGCTTCCATCATCGCTGACATACCATCGGCCCAGGTGAGGCCCACTTTTTCGAAGGCGCCGATCATGTTGATATCGATGAAATCGACGCCGAGCTTTTCACCGGCGACGCCGAAGCGTTTCATCTCTTCGATGATGGCGTTGGTGAACTTGGTTACCTGTTGTTCCGACGCCCCACCGGCGGCGCCCTTGATCCAGGCATAGGAATACCGAACGTTCTCTTCTGGAATCCAAGGGGAATGGCGTTGAATTTGGGCGCCGATGTCGCCTTGTTCGAACAGTACCGGGGCCGCGTCGCCACAGAGAAGTGCATAGCGCAGGCCGGGCTTGAGGCGGTTCCAGCCGGGTGTCAAGGTGCTGGTGATGTAGCGGACGTTTTCGTCGTACATACACAACATTGCGCCCAATCCGTGGGCCTTCATGCGCGCCCGGGCGCTCTCAAGTCTATATATACGTAGCCGGTCCCAGTTGATCTTCTGTTGCCAGTCGGTTCCGGTGATACCAAAATTCGCGGTGCCGTGCCTCATGATCCCCCCTATTTTTGGTAGTAGGTCTTTGGTATTAAGCGATTGCTATCGAGAAATGAGACTGGGCAAGCTCAGTCATTCGATAACGCAAGCCTAGCAGGTTATGAAAAAAAAACACAAGATACCACGCCCTCAATTTACATGCTAATTTCTCATTGAATTAGGCAAATTTGGAATTTTAAATCATACCCTGTTGCTTCTACTGTTTTGTTCGGATAAATAATCACCGTGCGCTGGCCATTGTAGAGACGCACTTCCGAAATATTCCTAACGATAATTCTATACTCAGGAGCTTTCTTTCATGACCGATCAACCATGGGAAACAGAAAACTGGTTCACCAGCTCATGGAACTTTGAAGATGAGGTAACGGAGGATTTTAAGTTCCCCGACACCATAAAAATTCATGACGTGACCCTGCGCGACGGAGAGCAGCAGACGGGCATCGCCTTTAGCACGGATGATAAAATTCGCATCGCCGAGGGCCTTGCCGAGGCCGGTATTCACCGTATCGAAGCGGGGCTGCCGGCGGTTTCTCCTGATGATTTCAAGGCGATCTACGAAATCAACAAACGCGATCTCGGCCCCGAGATCTATTCCTTCTGCCGTTGTATGAAAGGCGACATCGACGCCTCCGTGGACGCCGGCGTTAAGGGCCTGATCATGGAGGTTCCGGCCAGCACCCACTTGATCGAGCACGCCTACAAATGGCCGCTGGAAAAGGCCTTGGACCTGTCCATCGAAGCCACCGCATACGCCCACGAAAAGGGCTTGGAGGTGGTATTTTTCCCGATCGATTTCTCGCGCTCGGACATAGACTGGGTGATGGACCTGATCATCAAGGTGGCAGACGGGGGCCATATGGACGCCCTCGCCTTGGTCGATACCTTCGGCGTCCTTTCCCCGCACGCCATGCAGTACTTCGTGCGCGAGGTGAAGAAGCGGGTCGGCGTCCGGCTCGAAACTCATTTCCACCAGGATTTCGGGATGGGCGTCGCCAACACCATCATGGCCTTGGCCGAAGGCGCCGAGGTCGTCCATTCGACGGTTCTGGGTCTTGGCGAACGCGCCGGCAACGCGCCGACCGAAGACGTCGCCATGGCCTTGCTTACCATGTACGGCATCGACATCGGCCTCAACTACGACAAGCTGTACCCCCTGTCCAAACTGGTCCAGGAAATTGCCGGCGTCGACGTGCCGTCCAACCGTTCGGTGGTTGGCGATAAGCTGTTTCAGGTCGAATCCGGCATCATCGCCAACTGGTTCAAGAACTGCGGCACCGAACACCAGACGGAACTGTTCCCGTTCAAGCCGGAATTCGTCGGCCAGCCGCCGGCCGACGTCGTCATCGGCAAGGGCAGCGGCATGGACACGATCAATATCTGGCTTGAAAGGCTACAAATCCAGGCCAGCCAGGAACAGGCCATAGCAATCCTTGCCGCCGTCAAGGCCTCCGGGTTGGAAAAAAAGAGCCTGTTGACAGTCGACGAGTTCAAGACAATCGCCAACGACACGATCACGGGCGGTCAGGCGGCATAGCGGCCTCCGGTCAAGGCGGGGTTGGCGGGAAATGGTCCATTCGTGCGGCTTGTATACCAATGAATGGCAATTCCCGGCTCCCTGGATTCCCGCCCTGATCGGATGTTCCGCGGGACTTTGCCATGGCTGAGAATGTTGTCGCAGTTTTGGTGACTCTCGACAGCAAGAACGCCGAAGCCAGCTTCGTTTGCGACGCCCTCACCAAGGCCGGGGTCGCCCCCCTGTTGATTGACATTTCCCTTCGCCCACATGGGGTTGAAGGGGCCGGCTTAACCGGCGGCGATCTTGCGGCCGCCGCCGGAACCGCTTGGGAGGCTATGGCCGACTTGGACCGCACAGAGGCCGCCAAGGTGATGGTTGCCGGAGGCATCAATGTTCTTTTGGCCAAATGCGGGCGCGGGGAATTTTCTGGTGCTATCGCTTTGGGCGGGGCCAACGGAACATCCATGGCTTGCGACATGATGCGCGCACTTCCTCCCCTGTTTCCCAAGGTGATGGTCAGCACCATGGCGGCGACAGCCGCCGTCGAGTGGTATATCGCCGAAAGCGATATCGTCATGTTCCCTTCGGTCGGCGATATCTTTCTCAACCGCATTACCCGCACGGTGATGGAGCACGCCTGCTGGTCGGTTGCCACCATGGTCAAAAAAGGGCGCGACAGAACAGCCCCGGATAAACGGGAGGCTCCTCTCATCGGCGTTTCCTCGTTCGGCGGAACCGCCGGGTGCGTTGACAGAGTCACGGAAAGGCTCGCCGACGAAGGCTATGAGGTCATCCATTTTCATGCCTCGGGGCCGGGTGGGAAGGCCCTGGAACATCTCGCCCGTTTGGGAGAACTGGCCGGCGTTGTCGATGTCACGACCCACGAATTGGCCGACCTGCCCATCGACGGCGTGTTCAGCGCCGGCGACGGCAGGCTCCGATCGGCGGGCAAAGCCGGACTGCCCCAGGTCGTCGTTCCAGGAGCCATTGATCACGCCAATTTCTGGGTCGGCAAGGTATCGGATAAATTCAAAAACCGGGAATTCTTCCAGTTCAACAAAACCAACATCCTGATGCGGACCAACGCCGAGGAATTCGAGGTTCTGGGCCGGATCATGGCCGACAGGCTGAACGAGGCCGTGGGACCGTTCGTCGTTCTTGTCCCGACACTGGGATTCAGCGAACATACGAAGCGCATGACCCATGATATAGAGGGCAAGGAAACCGGTTCCTGGAAGCAACCGTCCGTCGATGCCGTGTTCACCAAATCACTCCGCAAACACCTGAACAAGGGCAAGGTCGAGGAATTGAACCTCCATATCAATGAACCGGCATTCGCCGACGCCTGTGTTGAGGCTTTTCTTGGCCTTGTGAACAACAAGTCCTGAACAGCAACCGGACCGAAAGACATAGCCCCATGGGTTTCGAAATTCCCATCGAAAAACACGAAACGGATGCCCTCATAATAGGCGGCGGTGCCGCCGGCACCATGGCCGCCTTCGAATGCGCCAAGGCCGGCGTCAATGTCATCCAGGTGACCAAGGGCCGGGCCACAAGCGGCACGACGACGGTTGCCCGGGGCGGCTTCGCGGCGGCCATGGGTAAGGACGACAGCCCGGAACTTCACTTAAGCGAAATTCTCGAGCACGGCGGCGAACTGATCGATCCCGACCTGGCAAGGACCTGGACCCACGATATCATCGATGTGGTCGAGGACCTGCTCGCCTGGGGAGCCGGGTTCATCACCAATAACAAGGGCAAACTCGACCTTAAGCAGTTTCCCAATCACACCTTCCCCCGGGCCGTTCACCATTACGACACCACTGGCAATGCCCTGACCAAGGCACTGTCGAAGAAACTGCGGGCCGACAACCGTATCGGCCGGCATTCCTTGACCGCCATCATCGATCTCATAACCGAAGACGGCCATGTGAAGGGGGCTTGGGGCGTCGACTATTCCCGCGGCGTTCTCGTCTGTTTTTCGGCAAGCCAGGTCATTCTTTGCGCGGGCGGCGGAAGCGGCCTTTTTTATGTCAATGACAACCCGCCCCAGGTGACGGGTGACGGCTATGTCCTGGGATATCGCGCCGGGGCTTCGCTTCTCGGCCTCGAGATGATCGACTTTCAGGCCATGTGCTGCTCGCCAAAAGAGCTCTTTGGATTTGCCCCCCATCCAACCGGCTTCATCAACGCCGGCGCCGTGTTCCGTAACCGGGAGGGCGAGGAATTCCTCAAACGGTATTTCCCGGATACAGCCGAAAAAAGCACGCGAAGCGAGGTCATTCTCGCCATGGCCAAGGAAATTCACGCCGGGCGCGCAGGCTTAACCGGAGGCATCTTCATGGATGCGACACAAGTCCCGTTCGAGACAATCCAGAAGCAAATTCCTCATGTTTACAAAACCTGTCTGCACCGTGGCATCGACATTACGAAAACTCCTCTCGAGGTCGCCCCGGGGAGCCATACCTGGCTCGGCGGCATCGAGATCGATATTGACGGCCGCGCCCGGGTGCCGGGTTTATGGGCCGCCGGAGAGACCGCGGGTGGCATTCATGGCGGCAATCGGATCGGCGGATCGGCCCTCTCCGCCTCGATGGTCTTCGGCCGCCGATCGGGCCGGGCGGCGGCGGCCGAGGTAAAGGCCATGGGGTCGAACGGCCCATCACCCGCCGTCTTCCCCGAGGAAGACCGTGAATGGTTGAGCCAACTGCTGGACAGGCGGGACGGCCCCTTGCAAGCGGATGTGTTGCGGCGTTGCAAGATGCTTGCCCACGAAAAACTGGGTCCCATCCGCGACGGCGCCACGTGTGCCGAAGCCTACAGCGAATATGAACACATCGAGCGCGACGTGATCCCTAAAATGCGTCTGGGCAGCGATGCAGCCAAATCCGATAAAGTACGGGGACAGGAACTTGAAAGCGCCCTCGGAGTGAGAAACTTGGCGCTTCTCGGGCGGCTGCTCGGCACCGCGGCGATCAGGCGCGAGGAAAGCCGGGGTGCCCACTACCGGCTCGACTATCCCGAACAGGACGACAAGAACTGGCGGATCGTCACGCGCCTGCACATGGGCCAGGACGGCGAAACCAATTTTCAAACGGCCCCAGTCAAAAGCCATGAATGAAACGGTGGGCTTCATTGGCCTCGGCGTCTTGGGTTCCGCCATGGCCGGAAATCTCGTCAAAGGCGGTTTCACGGTCATCGGCTTTGACACCGCGGCGGAAAAAATGACGGCCCTTGAGGGCGAGGGCGGCAAATCGGGCGCATCGCCCAGCGATGTCGCCGACCAATCCGATGCGATGATCCTGTGCCTGCCGACGGCCGATGCCCTGCGCAAAGTGGTCGACGGCAAGGACGGATTGCTCGAGGGCGGGCGCGAAGGGCAAATCGTTCTGGAGACCAGCACAGTCGCCATCGCCGACAAGGAAAAAGCCCGCGATGCGTTGGCCGGCGGCGGCAAGATTCTTCTCGATTGTCCGGTCAGCGGAAACCGCATTCTTGCCTTGAAAAAACAATTGACCGCTTTCGGCAGCGGCGATCGGGCGGCTTATGACGCTGTGGAACACGTCATTCAGGGCTTCGCCAATCGAGCCTTTTACGTCGGCGACTTCGGCTGCGGCATGAAAATGAAATTCTGCGGCAACATTCTTAATCTGGTCCACAACAGCGTCGCCGCAGAAGTGATGGTGCTGGGCATGAAATCGGGGCTGGACCCGGAACTGATTCACCAAGTCATCAGCGGCAGCGGTTCCAGCTCGAGCATGTTCGAGGTCCGCGGCGCCCTGATGGTGGACGAAGACTACAACAAGGAGGGAATGAATTTTTCCGTCCCGTTGAAGGACTCCCGGCTCATCAGCGCCCACGCGGCTGACCACCTTTGCCCCATTCCCATCTACCAAGCCGCGCTGCAGCCTTATTATGCCGCCGTCGCCCAGGGCCACCAAGACGAGGACGCGTCTGCCGTTTGCGCGGCCATGGAGCTGGCCGCAAACCACTCGCGAAAGAAAAAGAAGGATTGATGTGATAGCCTGGGAGTCCCTTCGCCGATGACTCCCATCCCCATTAGTTTTGGCGGATACCAGCCGCCCACATCCATCCACAACAAGGCGGCGGAGGTTTTCGGCCGACGCCTGGCCGACAGGCTCGGCGACGAAGTGTGGTTCAGCCTTGATGGCAATATCATCGTGTCCGGGCACAAGGCCGCCGATCTGTTGACCATGGTCGAGAATGGCACGTTGAGCCTGTGTTATTTCTCAACCAGCTACCTAGCCGAACGGGTGCCGGAATTCGCCCTTTTCGACCTGCCCTTCCTTATCAAGGACCGCGATCAAGCCTATGCGGCACTAGACGGGCCGCTTGGAAAAATTCTCGCGGACAAGCTGGCGGCGTGTTCGGGGTTCCGCCTGCTGGGTATTTGGGACAACGGATTTCGCCACTTCACCAATCGACTGCGGCCAATCCATGAGCCCGCGGACTGCAAGGGAATGTGCATCCGCACCCTTTTCAGCGACCTTCACGCCGAAGTTTTCCTGCGCCTTGGTTTCGAGCCGATGGCGTTGGACGTCAAGGACCTGGTCGCCGGCGTCAAGGACGGCACCATCGACGCCCAGGAAAACCCGCTCACCAACATCTACAACTTTGGCATTCACAACCATCACCGCCACATCTCCCTTACCAGCCATTTTTTCGGCGCCGCTGGGCTGCTGTGCCACAAAGACAGCTACCTTTCCTGGCCCGCCCATGTGCAAAACGCCGTCGACGAAGCGGCCAGCGCGGCAACGACCCATCAACGCGGTTTGGCGTCCGCCGAGGACAAGTTGATGCTTCCTCTTTTGGAGCAGGCGGACACCGATATCGTGCTCCTGAACGACGCCGAGCGGGCGCTTTTTGTCGAAGCGGTTGCTCCTATCTTCGACGCCCAGCGCGCCAGGTTTGGCGACGAACTGTTCGACCACCTCGGCTGAACACTATTCCGGAGACGCACGCATGACTTCCAAACCATCAGAACCACAACCCATTCCCGCCGGACGACTCGAAGAATTCGACGCAGAGGCTTTCCAAGCCGTCGGCATTCCCCAGGGTGACGCCAAAATCATCGCCCAATTGATGACCCGCATCGACCTCAGGGGCCTTGATGGCCACGGCATCTTCCGCCTGCCCCAGTACATTCAGCGGATCAAGGCCGGCGGCATCAATGTCAATCCGAATATCCGGATCGCGCGCGAAACCTCCTCGACCGCGCTCATCGACGGTGACAACGCGGTCGGTCATCTGGCCGTGGCGGAAGCCGCCCGGGTGGCCATGGACAAGGCGGAACAATGTGGCGTTGCCTGGGTCGGCACCAACAATTCCAACCATGCCGGGGCGGCGTCCATTTACGCGATAATGCCGCTCGAGCGCGACATGATCGGGCTTTACGTGGCCGTCGGTAGCGCCAACCACCTGCCGCCGTGGGGCGGCATTGAAATGCTGCTCAGCACCAATCCCATCGCGTGTGCCATTCCCGGGCTGGAAGAACCGCCCATCGTGCTGGACATGGCGACCACGGTTGCCTCTTACGGAAAGGTCAAAATGGCCGCGGAGCGCGGCGAAACGATGCCCGAAGGCTGGATGATCGATGTTGAAGGCAATCCGCTGACCGATCCCAGGCGCGCCGACGAAGGCTTCCTGCTGCCAATCGGCGGCTACAAAGGCTATGGGCTGGCGCTGATCTTCGGGCTTTTGGCCGGCACCTTGAACGGCGCGGCGATGGGCCGCGACGTAATCGATTTCAACAAGGACCAGGTAACACTCACCAACACCGGCCAGTTCATCATCGCGCTGGACATCAAGGTCTTTGCCGACGTTGAAACGTTCAAGCGAAACGTCGATGGCGTCATCCGCACCATGAAGGCATCGCCCACCCTTCCCGGTGTTGAGAAGATCATGGTGCCGGGTGAACAAAGCGACAAAAAACGGCAACAACGAAATCGTGACGGGGTTCCCATCCCCAAAACCCTGATGGCGAGGCTGGATACACTTGCGGCCGAATTGAAGATCGGCTCCCTTGTCTAACAGCGACTCACCCCGGCACCAGAAACCATCTTGCCCAACGTTGATGTTCCGGCCTACGCTCGCCAATGGCTTCGGCCGGACCATCAACTTAAACCGCGCCAAACCCTAACTTAAGCGGTGGACCACTTAATGGGGGCAGGCCACCGACGACAAATGGAAGGCCTATATCCAGGAAATGCATCCTCTTCTCCTTAGCCAGGGAAACAAGCTCCTAATACCGGCGCCGTTCAGTACAATGGGAAATTGGATTAGGAGGGAAAATGACCGCTTATTGGATTGCCCGAGTAAAAATCAACGATCCCGTGGAATACAAGAAATATACCGATCTGATGCCCGATATCCTCAAGAAGTTCGGAGCCAAGGTGCTGGTCCGCGGCGGAGACTACCGCATTCTCGAAGGGCCGGAGACCTTTGAGCGTCATATCGTGGTCGAATTCCCGTCGTTTAATCAGGCGGTGGCGTGTCACGAATCACCGGAATATCAGGAAGCCCGGAAATACCGGCTGAACGGCGTCGGCCACAATGAACTGGTCATCGTTGAAGCAGGAGACGCCACCAAATAAGGGATGTCTCGATCTTCAAGCGGAGCCCCTATTTTTCCACCGGTAAGCCGACGATACTGCCCCATTCAGTTCACGAACCGTCGTAAATCTTGACGTTGTCAAAGCCAAAAATGTGCGTCATTGCCACCCAGGTAAACGTGGCACGGTGGCTTAATTGGCAATAGACGACGATCTCGTCGGCGCCGACCAGCGAATTTGTCATAATGGCGCCCCTTATTCGCTGTCCGAGGCCAGAATTTCGGCGACATCAACGGCGCGGCCTTCCTTGACCGAGGTGATGCCGGCACGGATAACGGCCAGCGACTCGGTCGCCCGCTGGCCGTCTACGGCGGGCTTGGCTTCACCCCTGATGCAGGCCGCAAATTCTTCCAGTTCCTCGGCGATGGTGTCGTTCTTTTCACAGGCCACTGGCACCACCTCGTCCGTATTGCGTTTGAGCGTGCGGAGCCCGTTGTGGAGGTCGTAGTACGCCGTCATCTCCTTGCCGTAGATGTTCATCAGATAGTATTCCGAGGCCGAGGCGTACCCGGCATTGAGGGTCGAAACAGCGCCGTTCTCGTGCTTCATTAACAACCCCGCGATGTCAGGGTTGTCGCCCGGCAGAACCAGTTGCGAGGCCATGCCGGAAACCGACTTGACCCGGCCCAGGATGGTTTCCAGGACATCGACGTAATGCACCCCAATCTGAAGCATGACGCCGCCGGGCATGCCTTCCGCCGTGTAGCGCCATGAGGTGAGGTCGAACTTGCCTTCGCGGTCGCGGCTGATGTTGGCTTCGGCCTGGACCATCTTGCCGAACGTGCCCTCGGCAACGCGATCGCGGATCCATTTGAAATGGCTTTCCCGGCGGCGCTGGTACCCGACGGACAGGATGATGCCGCAATCGGTGACGATACGGGTGATCGCCTTGGCGTCGGCAATCGTGTTGGCGATGGGCTTGTCGAGGAAGACATGCTTGCCCGCTTCCGCCGCCGCCTGGGTGGTTTTCAGATGAACCGGGTTGGGGGTGGTGTTGATGATGCCCGCAATTGAGTCGTCAGAAAGGATATCGTCATAGCTGTCCACCGCCTCGCAATTGTATTTTTCGGCAAACGCATTGCGCTTGTCTTGCGAGCGGGTGAAGCACTTGACGATTTCGATTTCCGGCGTCCTGGCGGCGGCGTCGGCCAGAACATCGGACCACCAGCCCATTCCCAGGGATGCGACGCGGACCGGACTGAAACTCATGCGATGACTCCTTGTTTGGTCTATTTAAGTTGAAAATTTTGATCGTTTCCGCTGTTCGGCGGCGAAGGCCCAGACGATTGAAATCGCCGCAAGGGACAGGAAAAGTAAGCTGAAAGGCGAGGTGAAGAAGACGGAGATGTCTCCCTTAGAACTGGTCAGCGCGACGCGAAGGTGTTCTTCCAATTGCCTGCCGAGAACGAGGCCCAGCAACATCGGCACCACCGGTATGTCGAGCCTTTTCATGGCGAGGCCGATCAGGCCGAACAACAACATGACATAGACATCGAAGAACGAATTGCGCAGCGCATAGCTGCCGATCACGCAGAACAACGCGATCATCGGCATCAACACCGTCTTCGGCATGGCCAAGACCTTGACCAGCAGCCTCAGCCCCGACATGGCGATGATCAGGTTGAAAATGTTGGCCCAGAAGAAGGAAAAGATGACGCCATAGGCGAAATCGGCGTGTTCGATGAACAGCAACGGCCCCGGCGCGAGACCATGCACCAATAGCGCCCCGATCAAAATGGCGGTGACCGGGTCGCCCGGAATGCCCAGCGTCATCATCGGGATCAGGGCGCCGCCGGTGACGGCGTTGTTGGCCGATTCCGGGGCTGCGACGCCTTCGATCGAACCATGGCCGAAGTCCTCGTGGTTCTTGCTGGCCTTCTTGGCGTAGTCGTAGCTGATGAACGCGGCGATGGGGCCGCCGACGCCGGGCAGAATGCCCAAGAAGGCGCCTATGGCCGACCCGATGGAGACGGGCCGGATCATCCGCTTGAGGTCTGCCGACTTGGGAATGATCGAGCCGAAGGTTTGGCGTGCGCCCGCTGTGCTGATGCCTGTATCGGTCAGGCTGCCGACCAGTTGGGGTATGGCGAACAGGCCGATCAAGGCGGTCAGGAAATGAATGCCCGAAAGGATATTGGCGTCGCCGAAAGTATAACGCGCCGTCCCCATCACCGGGTCTTGGCCGACGGTGACGATCAGGAGGCCGATGATTGCGCTGAGCAACCCCTTGATCAGTGACTTGGCGGCAAAACTGCAAATGATGGTGAGACCGAAAAAGACAAGGCTGAACAGGTCGGCGGCATGGAACTGAAGCGCCACCTCGGCGAGAAGCGGTGCGATCAAATAAAGACAAATAAAGCTGAACATGCCTCCGGTAAAACCGGCGGTGATGGAGATGCCCAGGGCGCGCCCGGCCTCGCCCTTTTGCGCCAGGGGATAGCCGTCAATGGCCGTCGCCGACGCCGACGGCGTGCCCGGAATGTTGAGCAGGACGGCGGAAAAACTGCCGCCGGTCATGCCGCTGACGTAAAGCCCGAGCAGCAGGGCGATGGAAAATTCGGGATTGAGCACGAACGTCAGTGGCAGAACGATAATGATGCCGGAACTGATGGTCATGCCGGGGGTCATGCCGACGGTTAGCCCCAGCAGCGCCCCGATCGCCGTCGCCAGCAGGTTGATGGGCAGGCTCGCCTGGGTCAGGCCCTGGAGAACATCCGGGTTCATCCGGTTAATGCTCTCAACGCGCTGTCAAGTAAGCTCACACTACCCCTGGGCAGGGGGATGTTAAAGATATCGCGAAACAGCAGGAAAAGAAAAACCGGAACACCGAGGGAGAGAGAAGCAATCCACAGCTTCCGGGTTTCTTCGTAGAGGGCCATAAGGACGGCGAAAAAGGGGACGGAAGCGAGAAGGAAGCCGAGAAATGGCAGAAGCGCTAGATAAACGGCGAAGGCTCCGAGAAACATTAACGCTGGGGAAGAATCTCCTTCCGGTTTTACGAGCCCGGGTTTGGGTATGGGGTCGTCGGGCGCCATGCGAAGGCCCTGCACCAAAAGAGAAACCGACAGGACAAGCAGGCAAAAAGTTAGTATCCAGGGGAAAAACGAAGGGCCCGGCATATTCGGAAGCGAGCGTTCGGGAAGGCCCGTGGTCAGGTAGCCATAGGCCAGCCCAAGGACCGTCAAGAACAGTCCGGCGACGATGTTTTTATTTCGCATGGGACTTTGCGCCGTGCTAATACGCCAAACCGGCCCCACCACCTAGGCGGAATGGGGCCGGCCGGGGTTTCCGATAGGTCGTTTGTTACTTTTTCTTCGATTGGTAAAGGTTGGCGGCCTTCATGATCTTAACGACTTTGGCGTTTTCTTGCTTGAGATAGGCTTCAAACTTTCGAACCTGCATCGTCGCGATGGTAAAGCCTTTCTTTTTGGCAAGGCCTTTGAACGCCGCCGAATTTGCCGCCTTGATCATGGCGGCGGAAATTTGGTCCATCACCGCATGAGGCGTTCCCTTGGCGACGGACAGGCCCCGGAACAGGTCAAGGACGGCGTTATAGCCCAGTTCCTTGGCTGTCGGCACGTTAGGCATGACCGGACTGCGCATTTCCGTGGGCATGGCCAGCAGGCGGATTTTCTTCGCCTTGACCAAGTTCACGGTGGCGGTCAGGGGTGCGATCATGGCGTTTGATTCGCCGCTAAGCACGGTCGCGTTGCGGCGCTTGACGCCGGCGGGAAGGTGAATGACCTTACAACCGATGGCGTCCATTAGCGCAATTGCCCCCAGATGGGTGGCGCTGCCGGCGGAGGAATTGGCGACCTTGAGGGTGCCGGGGCTTTTCTTGCAGGCAGCGGCGAAGTCCTTGAGCGTCTTCCAAGGCGCATTCGCCTTGACCGCGAACGGCATCGGCTGAAATTCAACGCGGCCGATATGGTCGAGCGCGTTGTAGTCGAATGGCACATTGCCGATGTTCGTCGTCGTCAGGATCGAGGTCGAATTCCAAGCGAGCGTTTGCCCGTCCGGCTTGGAGTTTTTGACGTAGGTGTAGGTGACGGCCCCACCGGCGCCAGGTTTATTGATGGGCACAACGGGAACGCCCAGAACCTTGCTCATTTCCTTGGCCAGAATGCGGCCTTCGATATCGGCGCCGCCGCCGGCACCGAAGGGAATGATGAATTCAATCGGCCCGTCCGGAAACGCCTTTGCCGAAGACGTCATTATGGTCGGGAATACGAACGCCGAGGCGACGGCGATCGCGGCAGTTTTGGTGATGATTGCTTTTAGTTTTTTCATGGTCTCCTCC
>CAZQZB010000028.1:0-27772 GCA_964597695.1 uncultured Thalassospiraceae bacterium
ATGTGTTAAGCATGCCGCCAGCGTTCGTTCTGAGCCAGGATCAAACTCTCAAGTTGAATTCCGATCGCGCCCGAAAGCACGATGGAAACTCCGAGAGCCGTCCTTTGCACAAATCTTCTGGTTTAACAAAATAATGCACATACAGACGAGTCTTCAGTAGGCACCAATAGCCCCCAAAGACCGCCGCCTGCGCATCCCTTCTAATCTATCTACAATGTCCAAGACCAAAGACGGAAATCCACCACCGACAAAATCCGCCAGCAACGAACCTCCACGACCAGGCTTCTACGTGCCGCACGGACGTTTGTCAAACCATTACTGGCTGAATTTAAAAGTTTACTCTCAAGGAGGCCCGGAAGCAACTTTTAACGTCCTCCCCGGCCCGCCGTCAGGCCCCCGATAGGGCTCTTTTTCAACGTCGGTGATTGGCCTTTCGGGGGCCGGGATGATATAGGTTTCCGGTCACTGGATTTAGAGCCCTATTCGCGGGTTTTCGTTCACAACTAAGGGGGTCCTGCGATGCCCATATCCACCCAGAATTGCGCCATGCCCAGTTCGATCAATTGGCTCATAAGCCTTTGCGCCATCGCCCTGCTATTGGTGCTCGGCGGCTGCGCGCCCCGGGCCGCTATAGCGACTTCAGGCAGCACCGGCGCTGGCAAGGCAGCGAAAGGGCAAAGCAGTCAGGCCCTGTGTGCGGACATTCCGTGTCCTAGGAGCCGCAAGATCAACCACGACAAGACCGTCGTCGTCGGCTCCCAGGTCTGGTTCGGTCAACTGACCTACGATACCTCTTACAGCACCGCCGCTATGTTCGATTTCTATGGACGGGAACTGCCCAATTACGGCTGGCGGAAGATCACTTCGGTGCGCGCCCCCCAGACTTCCTTCATGACCTACGACCGCGAGAACCGGGTGATGACCATCGCCATTCGAGAAAACCGTATCAGGGGTTCCGAAGTCATGATTACGGTATCGCCCAGAGAAGAAACCCAGGCGCCTGCGCCCACGGGCGCGGTGATGCCGGGCGCGCCGCTATCGGCCGTTTCCCCGCCCGTGGGGGACGCCGCCCCGATTATGCCGCCGCCGGTACAACGGCGCTAATAGCTCCGCCATGAAAGATGTCGTCGTCATTGATGGGGTCCGCAGTCCGATCGGCAAGGTCGGCGGTAGGCTATCGTCCGTGCGGCCTGACGACCTACTGGCCCATGTCTACAAGGACCTGATGGTGCGAACGGGGGTTGATCCGGCGTTGCTGGACGACGTCTATGCAGGCTGCGGCAACCAGGCCGGCGAGGACAACCGGGACGTCGCCCGCATGTCGGTGCTGTTGGCCGGTTTTCCGGCGGACGTGCCGGGCGTTACCGTCAACAGGAATTGTGCCTCGGCGCTGGAGGCCGTCAACCAGGGCGCCAAAGCGATCATCGCCGATGAAGGCAATATTTTCATCGGGTCCGGCGTCGAATCCATGAGCCGGGCGCCGTGGAGCCTGGCCAAGCCAGAGCGCGTCCCCGCCTTCGGCCATTCGAAAATGTGGGACACCACCATCGGCTGGCGTTACGACAATCCAAAGATGGACGCGATGTACCCAATCATCAGCCTCGGCGAGACGGCCGAGAACATCGCCGACGAAATGCAGATCACACGGGCCGAACAGGACGCCTTCGCCGTTGAAAGTCACCGCCGCGCCGTCACCGCCATCAATGAAGGCCGCTTCAAGGACGAAATCGTCCCCATCGAGGTACCCGCCCGAAAGGACCGAATTGCGGTCGTCGATACGGACGAGCATCCCCGTTATGAGAAACAGAACGGCCGTTACGAACTGGCCACCTCCATCGAAGACTTGGCCAAACTGAAACCGTCCTTCCGCGAGGGCGGCACTGTTACCGCCGGCAATTCCAGCGGCATCAACGACGGGGCGGCGGCCCTTCTGATGATGGACGCGGGCAAGGCCGCCGACCTTGGCGTTAAGCCGATGGTCCGGTGGGTCGGCTCGGCCAGCGCCGGGGTCGATCCAGGCGTCATGGGGTATGGCCCCGTTCCGGCGACGGAGAAACTGCTGCAACGCCTCGGCCTTAGCATCGGCGACATTGGGCTTGTGGAACTCAACGAGGCCTTCGCCGCGCAGACGATCGGCTGCATGCGGAGCCTTGGCCTTGACTACGAAATCACCAACGTCAACGGCGGCGCTATCGCCCTTGGCCACCCCACGGGATGTTCCGGTGCGCGGATTCTAGTCACCCTGGTCCACGAGATGAAACGCCGCGCGCCCGAGGCCAAGAAGCCGTTTTACGGTCTGGCGACGCTTTGCGTCGGCGTCGGCATGGGGGTTTCTACCATCGTCGAGTGGATCGGGGACTAATTCTTTGAGCAATATCGTCGAACGGCCCCTCTCGGGCATCCGGGTTACCGGGCTGGAGTAGTGCATGGCCGGCCCCTATTGCACGCTGCTGCTGGCCGATGCCGGGGCCGGGGGGGGGCCGGCGGAAAGCCGCCTCAGTCCATATGGATGGTGATTTGGACCCCTTCCTCGGGCACCGATACCTGGACTTCGCCGAACGACGGCGGGCCCAGGAACACGGTTGCGTCGTTGGAGAATCCGAAGTCTTCGAGCGGGATGCCGAATAGGGCCTGGTCGAACTCGCCGCTGTCGTTCTCGTCGAAATAAACGGAAACCGCGTAGCGGCCGGGTTGCCGCCGAAGACCCGGTCGGTGAAGGCGTCGATTTGGTAGATGGGGGTGCTCTCGGTCATGGCCGCCCCCGGCCCTCAAAGCGCGTCTACGATGGCCTTGCTCATATCTTCGGTGGTTGCCTTGCCGCCCAGGTCAGGAGTCTTGACCTCACTATCTTTCAACACCTTCTCGATGGCCCGAACAATGGCCGCCGCGGCCTCATCCTGGCCCAGATGGTCCAGCATCATCGCCGCCGACCAGACTTGACCGATCGGATTGGCGATGCCTTGGCCGGCGATGTCCGGAGCCGAACCGTGCACTGGCTCGAACATGGAAGGGAAGGTGCGCTCCGGATTGATGTTGGCGCCGGGCGCGATGCCGATGGTGCCGGTCACCGCCGGGCCCAGATCGGACAGGATATCCCCCAGCAGGTTGGAGCCGACGACAACGTCGAAGCGGTCCGGGTGGAGGACGAAATTGGCGCACAGGATGTCGATATGGAACTTGTCGGTGGTCACACCGGGATACTCGGCGCTGATCGCCTCGAAGCGCTCGTCCCAATAGGGCATGGTGTGAATGATGCCGTTGGACTTGGTGGCCGAGGTCAGGTGTTTGGCCTCCCGGGCCTGGGCCAACTCGAAGGCATATCGCATTATGCGGTCGGTGCCGCGGCGAGTGAAGATGTTCTCCTGCATCGCCATTTCGGCGTCGGTGCCTTCATAAAGCCGGCCGCCGATTTCCGAATATTCGCCTTCGTTGTTTTCGCGCACGATCAGGAATTCGATGTCGCCGGGCTTGCGTCCGGCCAGGGGGCTTTTCATGCCCTCGAGCAGCCTGACGGGCCGGAGCGCCACGTACTGCTGGAATTCACGCCGGATCGGGATCAACAGCCCCCACAGGGACATATGGTCGGGCACGCCCGGGAAGCCGACGGCGCCGAGCAGGATGGCGTTGTGGTCCTTGATAGTCTCAAGGGCGTCTTCCGGCATCATGCGGCCGGTCTTGGCGAAGCGCTCGCAGCTCCAATCCTTCTCGTCCCAGGTGCAGGTAAAATCGAATTTGCGCCCTGCAGCCTCCAGCACACGGAGGGCTTGGGGAACCACTTCTTTACCGATCCCATCTCCGGGGATGACGGCAATCTTGTAGGCATTAGTCGTCATTTGGCTTCCTTAATGGGTATCACACCGTCCGGTGGATGCCGAAACAGTTGTCGAACTTCTCCAGCCCCGCCTTGGGGTAATAATCCATTCCGTCGGGCGCGGAAAGCAGGACCAAGGATATCTTGTCGCCGCCGGCGGCGTCTTTGGTGCGGCGGATCAGTTCGGAACCTATTCCCCGGCGCTGAAAGTCTTGATCCACCGCCAAGTCCGACAAATAACAACAGTACGCGAAGTCGGTGACAGAGCGTGCCACGCCGATCAACCGCTCATCGTCGTCCCTGGCCGTAACGACCAGATCGGCATTCTCGACCATGTCCCGGATGACGTCGGCCTTGTTCACGGGACGGCGTTCGGCCAAACCGGAACGCTTCAAAACGTCCACGAATTCGTCCGCGCCGATGCCGTCTTCAATGGCATAGGTGATGGTCATGGTTTATGCCCGCCCAAGGCTCTCAATCGTCCAGATGGATGTTGATGCGGCGGTTGTGGCGGCCTTTGTTTTCGATCTTGCCGACCCGCAAATGCCCAATTTCGCCCGTTCGCCTGACATGGGTGCCGCCGCAGGGCTGCAGGTCAACGCCGGGGATTTCCATCAGCCGCACCCGGCCCAAGCCCAACGGCGGTTTTACCGACATGGTGCGCACCAGGTCCGGATTGGCGGCAAGTTCTTCTTCGGTGATCCATTGGGCGTCTACGGGATAGTCCTCAGCGACCAGCCGGTTCAGGTCCGCCGCAATCCGTTCCTTGTCGAGGGAGGTATCGGGTAAATCGAAATCCAGGCGGCTTTTCTCGGCCCCGATGGACCCGCCGGTAACGCCCCCCTCGACCACGGCACAAAGGAGGTGCAAGGCGCTATGCATGCGCATGTGGGCGAAACGCCGGTCCCAGTCGATTTTCGCGATTACCCTGTCTCCCGCCGCCAGCACCGGCCCGCCTTCGGCCGGAACGTGCAGGTGAAGACCCGAACCTGTGCTTTTGACGGTATCAGTAATGGCCACCTGGCGCCCGTCATCGCACCGAAGGTTGCCGGTATCCCCGGGCTGGCCGCCGCCGGCCGCGTAGAAAACGGTGCGGTCCAACTGGATGCCGCGTTCGTCAACCTCTGAAACGGTGGCCTCACATTCCTTGGCGTAGGCGTCTTCGCGGAAAAATTCTTCGGTCATCGCTTCATTCGTTTCACATCATCCGCCAACACCTTACCACCTGCCGGAACTTCCGCCAGGGGTATCGGGCGATAACATTTGTCCGGATGCCCGTATAATTCTAAATTCACGGGCCCCTCGGCAAACAACGGCAAACAACGACCGACGAAGGCAGTAAAGGGCTTGCCGATAGGGCTGAATGCCACCAAAACATTATCGATTTTTAATATATTACGGGGGCGCTGATTTTAAAAAATATCTACAATTTTTGAATTTAGATGAAATTGATACATTCGGATTTTTGAAACTGTCCTAACGGACCGACGGATCATGCCCGGGTAGCCAGCGACATGGTGAAAGAGCTGGGTTACGAGAACATCGCCGAGCCCCTGGAGCTGACACCCGAAAAGGGAACTAATGGACGAGATGGACGGCCGCCAGCGGACCGCGACCCTGGACGCGCCCCACGGCTGGAACGTCTTCGAAAGCTACGGCGACTCGCTCATCGACCAGCGCCAAGCCCGCCGCCAGGCGGGAATCTGGTCGGACGTGTCGGAGCCCCCGCCCTTTCCCATCGGCTACAAGCACGAGGAATACTTCGCCAGCATGCGCGCCCAGCGCCGCTGGAAGAAACACTTTTCGGTCAAGCGAAGCCAAATAAAGGGAAATCGGTGCTTTAGAGCATTTTCTACGTAAATGGAATTATGCGATAGCGGCCAGAGGCAAAACCTAGAGCAATTCCATTTGCATGGAATTCGGTCTAGCGTACCTCGGCCAGCGCCCGGGCGAACAGGTCCTTGTCGGGGTTGCCGCCAGACAGGATCAGCCCCACCTTCTTGCCCGCCATTTTGCCGCGCTCCTTCAACAGCGCCGCCAGCGGCGCGGCGCCGGCGCCTTCGGCGGCGTTGTGGGTATCGGTGAAGTAATGGCCCATGGCGGCGAGGATTTCGTCTTCCGACACCTGGACGATCCGCTCGGCGCCCTTGGTGATGACCTCGACCGCCACCGGGTCTGGCGTCCGGCAGGCCACGCCGTCGGCCAGTGTGTCCGAGGAATTGGTCGCCACCGGCTTTCCGGCTTCGAAGGACAGCGCGTAGCATGGCGCATTTTCGGCGACGACGCCGACGATCTTGGTCTTGAGGCCGAGGCCTTCCCGGGCCGCGATCAGGCCTGAGATTCCCGACCCCATGCCGATGGGCACATAGACGGTGTCCAGGTCGGGTTGGGCGCCCAGGAACTCCAGCGAATACGTGCCAACCCCTTCGACAAGCCAGGGATGATAGGGCGGGATTTCGCGGAGTCCCCGTTCAGTGGCCAGCCTGCCGCCATGTTCGTAGGCCTCTTGGAAGTCCTCGCCGTGTTCGATCAGCTCCGCCCCGAAGGCGTGTATGGCGGCGTTCTTTTCCGGGTTGTTGCCGTGAGGCACCAAGATCGTCGCCGGGAACCCGCTGATGGCGGCGGCCAGGGCTACGCTTTGGCCGTGGTTGCCGCGGGTCGCGGTGATGACACCCAGACAGTCCGGATGATCATCCTTCAGCTTGGTCAGGAAGTTGAGGCCGCCCCTAATCTTGAAGGCGCCGATGGGGGTGTGGTTCTCATGCTTGACCCAGACCTCGGCCCCGGTGCGCCCACCCAAGAGGGGCCAGCGGATTTCCGGCGTCGACGCCATACGGGCAGAGACGACATTACGGGCGGTGTCGAGTTGATCCTTGGTCGGCAACATGTTCAATATTTATCTTTTAACGTATGGGCGTGGTTCAAGGGTCCGTGGCCGGCCCCGAACCCGGGCGCCGAACGGATGGCCTCGAGCACATAGGCCCGGGCGCGAACCACGGAATCCCGGAGGTCTAAGCCCTGGACCAGCCCGCAGGCGATGGCCGACGCCAGCGTGCAGCCGGTGCCGTGGGTGTGGGGGGTGTCGATACGGGGGCTCTCGAACCGTTCGGCGCCCTCGGCTGTGACCAGGACGTCGGTCACCGTATCACCATCCCCGTGGCCGCCGGTCACAAGCGCCGCTCCGGCACCCATCTCAAGAAGCGCCCGTCCGGCCGCCTCCATGGCGGCCGCATCATCGACCGTGAGCCCCGTTAGCGCCTCGGCTTCCGCCCTGTTGGGGGTGACAAGGGCCGCTTTGGAGACCAAGCGCGCCTTGAGCACCGCCTCCGCGCCTTCGTCCAAAAGGCGGTCCCTGGACGTAGACACAATCACCGGGTCAACAACCCAAGAAATGCCGGAGGCATGCGCGTCGAGCACGTCGGCGACGGCCTCGATGATCGGTCTGTCGGCCATCATCCCCGTCTTGACCGCATCGGCTCCCAAATCCTCTAGCGTGACGCGTATCTGATCGGCGACGAAGGCGGGGGGTGGCTTATGAACGCCCTTAACAGCGATACTGTTCTGGGCGGTCAAGGCCGTCACTGCGGTCATGGCATAACCGCCCAACGCCGTAATCGTTTTGATATCGGCCTGGATTCCGGCACCGCCGCCGGAATCGGAACCGGCAACGACAAGCACGCGTCCTTTCATTTTCCATACCGCCGAACAGGAGTGAACACGGACGTCCTTATCCGCATCATTACACCGAAAGTGAGGGGTGAAAAGTCCGGGTGTCCGCCGTTAGCGGCAGGCGTGTTCGATGACGCCGACGATATCGCCGACCACGGCCGAGATCAGGGCTTCGTCCTCACCCTCGGCCATGACGCGGACCACCGGCTCGGTACCGGACTTGCGGATCAACAGTCGGCCCGCCGGGCCGAGCCGGGCTTCGCCCTCAGCAATAGCCTTTTGGACCGCTTTTTCCTCTAACGGCTGGCCGCCGTTGAATTCGACGTTACGCAACACCTGGGGCACCGGCTCGAACGCCCGACAAATTTCGCTCGCCGGTTTTCCGGTGGCGACGACCACGGCCAGCACCTGCAACGCCGCGATCAAGCCGTCGCCGGTGGTCGAATAATCGCGGAGCACGATGTGCCCGGACTGCTCTCCCCCTAAGTTGTATCCGTCTTGGCGCATCCGCTCGACGACGTACCGGTCCCCGACGTGGGTGCGGATCAGTTCCAGATCGAGCCCGGAAAGAAACGTCTCCAGCCCTAAATTCGACATCACCGTCGAAACCACGCCGCCGTTATTGAGGCGGCCGCTTTTGATCCAGTCCCCGGCGATCAGGCCAAGCACCTGGTCGCCATCCACCAATGCGCCTTTTTCGTCCGAGATCAGCACCCGGTCGGCATCGCCGTCAAGCGCCAGGCCGAGATCGGCACCATGGGTCACCACCTGGGAGCACATGAATTCCGTGTCCATGGACCCGCAACCCTTGTTGATGTTGACGCCGTCGGGATCGACGCCGATGGGCACGACCTCTGCGCCCAATTCCCAAAGCACCTCGGGCGCGACACGGTAGGCCGCTCCGTTGGCGCAATCGACGGCGATCTTGAGCCCGTCGAGGCGGAGCCCCCGGGGAAAGGTCTGCTTGACGTATTCGTTGTAACGCCCGCGCGCGTCGTCGAGTCGCCGGGCGTGGCCGAGCTTCGCTGCGCTGGCCAGGTCGGCGCTCATGTCGGAATTAACGCGGGCCTCGATCTCGGCCTCCGTGTCGTCGGACAGCTTGTAGCCGTCGGGGCCGAATAACTTGATGCCGTTGTCCTCAAAGGGATTATGGGAGGCCGATATCACAACGCCGAGATCGGCGCGGAGGCTACGGGTCAGCATGGCAACGGCCGGCGTTGGTATCGGCCCGACGAGAACCACGTCCATGCCCATGGAGATGAAGCCGGCCGTCAACGCCGGTTCGAGCAGGTAACCCGATAGCCGGGTGTCTTTGCCGATGACCACCTGGTGGCGATGGTCGCCGAGGACGAATTGAACCGCCGCCGCCATGCCCACTTTGAGCGCCGTTTCGGCGGTCATGGGCTCTGAATTGGAGGTGCCGCGAATACCGTCGGTACCGAAAAGCTTAGCCGTCATGGTGTCTCCATTCCCTCGAGCGATTTCCTTGATCCTGGGCACGAGGGGGTAACGTGTTGATGTTTTATTACAATCCCTTTAACTACGGGCGTCACATTTTATTTCAGTTCTTTTCAGGGGAGACCTTGCCACCCTTCTCAATGGCCTCCCAGACAGCGAATGCCTGGCGAGTCTCGGCGACGTCGTGGACCCGGAACAGCCTGACCCCTTGCCGGGCCGCCGCCAGTACCGCGGCGATCGAACCGGGGACGCGATCTTTCGGCGGTTCTTCGCGACTGAGCGTGCCGATGAAGCTTTTTCGGGAAACCCCTAGCATGACCGAGCAGCCGATTCCCCTGTAGAGGTCCAGACGGCTGAGGATTTTCAGGTTATGTCCGACCGTCTTGCCGAAGCCGATGCCGGGATCGACAGCGATGCGTTCCCGCCCTATCCCCGCTTTTTCGCACGCCGCCAACCGTTCGGTGAAATAGGCGTGAATATCGATGGCAGGGTCTTCGTATCGGGGTTCGTCCTGCATGGTCGCGGGTTCGCCCTGCATGTGCATCAGCACCACCGGGAGCCCGCTTTCCGCCGCCAAGCCGAGAGAGTTGAGGTCGCCGGTGAGCGCGGTAATGTCGTTGATGATTTTGGCGCCGGCGTCGATGGCGGCGCACATCACTGGGGAGCGCCGGGTATCGATGGAGACCATGGCACCGAGACGGCCAAGCCCCTCCACCACCGGCACCACCCGGGCCAGTTCTTCCTCGATGCTTACCGGCCGGGCGCCGGGACGGGTGGACTCGCCGCCGACATCGAGGACATCGGCGCCGGCCTCTAGCATGGCCCGGCCGCGGTCGAGGGCGTCCTCGGATTTTAGGGCTTCACCGCCATCGGAAAAACTATCAGGGGTGACGTTGATGATGCCGAAAAGCCGCGGCCGGTCCAGAGAAAGCCCGGCGAAGGAACACGGACCCTCTACCTCGCCACTCATGAATTGGCCTCCGGCCCGCTCAAGATTCGGGCTGGGGTTCCGGGTCCATTCCGGGATGGCCACTGCTTTTCTTGAACCTTCCGCTGGTCGGCACCGATGCCTTGTGGCCGCCTTCGCCCGGGGGTTCTTCCTCTTCGGGCCTGACGATGGATTCGCCGCGAAGTAACGCGTTCACCTCGTCGCCGTTCAGGGTCTCGTATTCCAGGAGCGCACTGGCAAGGATATCAAGCTGGTCGCGGTTCTTTGTCAGAATTTTCCGCGCCGTCATTTCCGCCTCGTCAATAAGGCGGCGGACTTCTTCGTCGATTTGCGCCGCAGTCTGATCGGACACGTTCTTCTGGCGCGCCACCGAATGGCCGAGGAAGATTTCTTCCTCGTTGTCGGCATAGCGAAGACTTCCGAGTTTGTCGGAAAACCCGAACTCGGTGACCATGCGCCGGGCCCAGCTTGTCGCCTGTTGGATGTCGTTACCGGCGCCGGTGGTGATGTTATCCTCGCCGAACACCAGTTCCTCGGAGATGCGCCCGCCGTACATCACCGCCAGCATGGATTTCAATTCGACCTTCGAATAGCTCAGCCGGTCACGCTCCGGCAGGCTCATGGTGACGCCGAGCGCCCGGCCGCGCGGGATGATCGTCACCTTGTGCAGGGGGTCGGCCTTGGGCACATGCAGGGTGACGAGCGCGTGGCCCGCCTCGTGATAGGCGGTCAGCTTCTTTTCATCCTCGGTCATGACCATGGACCGGCGCTCGCTCCCCATCATGACTTTGTCCTTGGATTCTTCGAACTCGCTCATGGTGACGAAGCGCTTACCGATACGGGCCGCCAGCAACGCAGCCTCGTTGACCAGGTTAGCCAGATCGGCGCCAGAGAAACCGGGCGTGCCACGGGCGATCACCCGCGCATCCACGTCCGGGGCCAGGGGGACCTTCCTCATATGGACCTTGAGAATTTTCTCGCGCCCCAGGATGTCTGGATTCGGCACCGTTACCTGGCGGTCGAAACGGCCCGGACGTAGCAACGCCGGGTCAAGCACGTCCGGCCGGTTGGTGGCCGCGATCAGAATGACGCCCTCGTTGGATTCAAAGCCGTCCATTTCCACCAGGAGCTGGTTGAGGGTTTGCTCCCGTTCGTCGTGGCCTCCGCCGATTCCGGCGCCCCGATGGCGCCCCACGGCGTCGATTTCGTCGATGAAAATGATACAGGGGGCGCTGTTCTTGCCTTGTTCGAACATATCGCGGACCCGGGACGCGCCGACGCCGACGAACATCTCGACGAAGTCAGAGCCTGAAATGGTGAAGAACGGAACGTTGGCCTCGCCGGCAATAGCGCGGGCGAGCAACGTCTTGCCGGTGCCCGGCGGACCGATCAGCAGGCAGCCCTTGGGGATTTTGCCGCCGAGGCGCTGGAATTTTTGGGGGTCTTTCAGGAACTCGACAATTTCCTCCAGTTCCTGTTTCGCTTCGTCGATGCCGGCCACATCCTCGAAGGTAATGCGGGTCGACTTTTCGGTCAGCAGTCGTGCTTTCGATTTGCCAAAGCCCATGGCCTTGCCGCCACCGGACTGCATTTGGCGCATGAAGAATATCCACACTCCGATGAGAAGCAGCATCGGGAACCAGGAAATGAGGATGCTGAACAACGTCGGCGTGCCATCGTCCGACGGCAGCGCGCTGATGCGAACGCGCTGCTTGGTCAGCAACGGCACCAAGTTGGCGTCATCGGGGGCATGGGAGGAGAAGTTGCGGCCGTCGCGAAAATGGCCGGTGATGGCGGACCCTTGGATGGTGACGTCGCGGATGTCGCCGGCTTCCACCGACGTCAAAAAGTCGGAATACGCCAGCATGGTTTGCGCGTTGCGTGTGGATGTCCCCTGGAACAGGTTGAACAGCGCGAATACCAAAAGGGCAATGATCACCCAAAGCGCCATATTTCGGCTGAAGTTCAAGTCTCAAATCCTCCTTGGATGCGTGAAATCCCGGAGCGGCCTTATCGGGCCTCATCCTCGGCTCTATAAAGATAGTATGTCAGGCACATTTAGCAAGAAAAACCCTACATTTGATAAGGTATTAGGCGGCCGAAACCGGATTTCATCGAATTCGACGCCAGGATCGGGGCCGAATTCTAGGCTGGCGGGACGCCGGTAACCGATGTGTGGGACCTGGACGATGCCGGCGTCGTCGATGAGCGCCGGCAGGCTCGGCCGAACCGGGCTGGGAATGAAGCTGGCCCGCAATTCGGGGCGAACTCGCACGATCTCTGACCAGCCTTTGGACTCCAGCCGGCCAAGCCAGGGACCGTTTTTCGGTGACAGCCCTGGTCCGGCAAAGCGGACAACGAAGCGATTGTCCCAGGTGAGCCGGAGCCCCGGATGGACCGTAACCGGGTCAAAGGCGCCGCGGGTTTCTCGGCACACCAGGAATTCCCCGTCGCCGGTAATCACCAGGCAGCCCGCCAGCGTCCTCGCGGACCCTAAGGGAGCGTTCATCAAATCCCGGTGAAGGCGTTCCAACTTTTCGAGCCCGGGTCCATGGTCGCGTCCGCCGACGGCGGACAGCACCCGGCCGATCGCCCTTAAAGACACCTCTTCCGGGGCTGCCTTGAGGGGAGCCAGGCCGAGGCGGGCAAAGCCCGCCGGGTGGACGTTCACGGAGCAGGCCAGAACCCGTGACGCCGCCCCCTCCAGCGCCACCCGCGCGCGTCCGAAACGGTGGGCCGAGCGGGCCAGGTCCTCGGCCCTGAAACCACCCTCTTGAATCACCCTGCGGACGCGGGTTCGAGCGAAACGATTATCCCGGTTGGCGGGATCGTCAATCCATTCCTGCCCTTCCGCCGTCAGCATCGCCTGGAGGGCTGCTTTCGATTGGCTTAACAAAGGTCTCAGGATGCGGACCTCGGGAGTCTCGCGAATGGCCGTCATGGCCGCCAAGCCATCAGGGCCACTGCCCGAGCCAAGCCGCATCAGCAGCGTTTCCGCCTGATCGTCCCGGGTGTGGGCCAACAGAAGATGCAACACGCCCGCTTCCCGGCACCAGGTTCTCATCAACCCGTAACGCGCCCTTCTCGCCGCCGCCTGAACGCCTGTCGGGGGTTTTTGCCCGCGCCAAGGAAGGATGTGATGGTCGATGCCATAAGATTCCAGCCACCCGCGGACCCGTCGGGCCTCTTGGGCGGCGTCGGGACGTAGGTCGTGATCGACCGTCAACGCCGAGACGCGACCTTCCCGCCGAACAGCCCAACGCGCAGCCAAAAGCGCCAAGCAAAGGCTGTCTGAGCCGCCGGAAACGGCGACGGCGATATGGGACCGGACCTCGAACGGACCCAGACGGGCCATCAGTTGTTCGAAGGCGTCATCGTCAAGGTGCGCGGGAACCCCCGGCTCACTGGCCGGCAATCGAGAGCGGTTTCCTTTAACCATTAGGAACAGCCGTTTTTCTGTTTTTCGCGGTTAACGGTGTTCTTGACCCCGGCGGCGTCGGGGAAATCTCTGGTCAATTTCTCGAACGCTGCGCAGGCTTCCCGATTCTTATCCAGCCCGGCAAGCGACATGCCGAGCTTGAGAAGTGAATCGGGCGCCTTCGGTCCCTTGGGGTCGGCCTGATAGCCTGCGAGAAAGATTTCCGCCGCCTGTACATAGGCGGCCCGCACGTAATAGGTTTCCCCCAGCCAGTAGCGCGCATTGCTGGCCAAAGACTCCTTGGGGTGGAGCCTGACGAATTCCTGGAGCGCCCGTTCAGCCCGTTCATAATTTGCTTGGCGTAGCAGCCCGAAGGCGTAAGCATATTGTTCCTTCACCGTGCCCTCGGGCAGGACGCCGGCGACGTCTCGTGAAGCCTGGACGGCCGGTTGGGGCGGCGGCGCAGGCACCGCCGTAGCCGGGGGCGCCCTGGAAGCGGCTTCGGAAACCGCGGGCTTTACTTCATTGCCGGGGGGCGGGGGCTGCACGGAAGAGACCACTTTTTGAGAGACCGTGCCCAAGATGCCCCGCGGTGCTGCGAATCCTGCACCTTGGCCCGGAATAACCTTTTGCACGGGCGGCGGCTGAGGGGCGGCGCTTAACCGGGGCGCCAAAGGCGCCTGGCCAAGGGTCCGGGCCCGGGCACCGGGGGCGCCGGAAACGCGGTTTTCAAAGGCACTCAGGCGATAATCCACGTCGGCCACCAGCTTGTCCAAGCGCTTGAGAATCTCGCCGACCTGGAACCCGAATTCTTCCATCGAGCCCGTCACCACCCTAAGATCCTCTTCCAGCGCCGTCAGGCGAACGCCCAGGCGGATCAGTGCGGGGCCGCTCCTGGTGGGTTGTTCCCGGGGCGCTACAGATGCCGCCGGCGCCGGTTGTGGTTTGGCGCCTGTGGCCGGGACGGGCGCCGTACCGCCTCTGGAAATTTGCACGTTCATGGTCCGGATATCCCGCTCCAGGCGCTGCAACCGGTCCAGCATGACCTTCAGGTCATCCCCGGTTTGTGCCCCCACGTCGGGTGCCCAGGCAACCGAGGCGATCACCAGGACGGAGAGTGCCCCGCCGACCCAGCGGCTACGCCAGGTGTGCCTATTGTGACCCCAAATCTTCATGATTTAGTCCTCATATCAATAATACGGGCATATCCTGAAGCGGGCTCAAGGCGAAATTAAGGCGCTTGCCCACCCCGACTACCGCCGGGGGGACAAACGCCAAATTCCAAACCGTTGGACGAGTGTCGAAGTCAGCTGCCGACGTTGGTGACCCTTGTCACGCCACGGCGATTCTGCCCCCAGGCCGCTTCGTTGGAGCCCATCGCCACAGGGCGTTCCTTACCGTAGGATATTGTTTTCAAACGGGCCGGGTTCACTCCCAGCAAAATCAGATACTCCTTGACTGAATTGGCGCGCCGCTCACCCAAGGCCAAGTTGTACTCGCGAGTGCCGCGTTCGTCGCAATGGCCTTCAATGGCAACGGTTACAGATGGGTTGGTTTTCAACCAAGCCGCCTGTTTGTCGAGCGTTTTGCTGGCATCAGCTTTCAAATTGAACTTATCGTAACCAAAATAGACCCGGTCGCCGACGTTGACGACTAGGTCTTCCTGCGACCCGGCCATGATCAAGGCGGGGCCGCCGGTAAGCGGAGTGGTGTAGGTTTCAACTGGTCCGCCACCGGCTGCTCCGCCGCCACCGGCCGACGCGCCGCTCTTAGGTGCGGTTTCACACGCTGCAACAAGTGCTACAGCCGAAATTAAGCCTAAAATTTTATAATTCATTCAGCTCTCCCTCACCGGCATAAGATGGATTACAATGGCCCTGCAGCTTAGTGCAGGTAAAAACTGTTTGGTCGAAAAGACGCCTTATCTAATTGTACTAAAGAGTAAAATAGTGAATTCCAAGTGTTTTTTTAACCTCAACCAGTTTTATACACTATTTCAAGAGCCTTTAGCGTAGCGGCGGCGACCACGCCGGATCGGAGGCGTCGATGGGAGTGAGGATTTCCCTTTCGTTTTGGCCGGTCAGATCAATGGAATAAAGCCTCGAACGCCCTCCCTTGCCGTCCGCCGTTGTCGGATCCTGGCGGAAAAACATCAGCACCCTTCCGTTGGGCGCCCAGGTCGGCGCTTCGACCAAAAAATCCTCGGCCAGAAGCCTTTCGCCGCTGCCATCGACACGCATGACGCCGACATAAAACCGGCCGCCAAGTATTTTGGTAAAGGCGATCAAATCTCCGCGAGGAGACCACACTGGCGTAGCGTAACGGCCCTTGCCGTTACTGATCCGGCGGACATTGCGGCCGTTCACGCTCATAATGTAAAGCTGTGGGGTGCCGCCGCGGTCGGAATTGAAGACCACCTGCTTCGAATCCGGTGAATAGCAGGGCGAGGTGTCGATCGCCGAATGAAAGGTCAGTTGCTTCTCCTTCCGCGTTCTGAGGTCCATGGTGTAGATTTCTGAATTGCCATCCTTAGCCATGCTCATGATGACTTTTTGGCCGTTCGGCGAGAATCGGGGCGCGAAGGTCATGCCCGGAAAGTCCCCCAACACCTCTTCGCGGCCGGTATCGAGATTGAGAATATAGACCCGGGGCAGGTTGCGGTAGTACGAGAGGTAGGTGATTTCCTGGAGCGACGGAGAAAACCTAGGGGTCAACACCAGGGCATCCCCTTCGGTGAGAAAAAGGTGGTTTTCGCCGTCCTGGTCCATGATGGCCAAGCGTTTGATACGCCGGGTTGAGGGTCCGGATTCGGAAATGTAGACAATGCGGGTATCAAAGTATCCGTCCTCTCCGGTGATACGCTTGTAAATGGAGTCGGCGATGATGTGGGCAATGCGACGCCAATTGTTCTGAACCGTGAAGTACGCGAGACCCACCATCTGCTGCTCAGCGAACACGTCCCACAGCCGGAATTCGACCCTGAGCTGGCCGTCTTCGACAATTTGCGCGCGGCCCTGAACAAGGGCCTGGACGTTGATGACCCGCCAGTCGCCGAAGCGGGGAAGGGTCTGCAGCGCGTTCTCGGTCTGGATGAAAGCCCGCTGATCAAGGGGGCGGAACAACCCCGAACGCTCCAGATCGTTGGCAATCACGCGCGCGACGTCGCGTCCGAAAGCGGCTTCCTCCTGGGTCTTGCCGACGAAACGCGTGATGGCGATGGGAAGCGGCCGGACCGTGCCCTGGGTAATGTCGATCCTAAGCTCGGCGCCGGTCGGCGGCGACGCTGCCAACACCACCAGCAGGGCCAACGCGCCCTTTAACAAACGATTGTAAATACTCATCATGGTCAAAACATATCCCTGGGATCGAAGATTAATACCATTTTCCGCCATTGATTATACTTTTCCAAAGGCAGCTTGAGTGGATTGCACCGCGGATTCAATACTGCCCTCAAGGCGCTTTCGGCGGCGGCACGGTAAAACGGATCGTTTTGCAGCCGCCCCTGATCGAGGATGCGGGCCTCGCGCACCGTGGCATCCGGGTTCATCGCCATCCCTATCTCGATCGACAGGTTCTCAGCATCCTTGGCCCCGGCCGGTAGGTTCCAGCACTCGCGGATTTGCTGGCGAATGAGGTCGATCTCGCTGATCGCCAGCGGTCGCAGGGGATTGTGCTTTACCGTCGGCGACGACAAAGCTTGCACCATCTGCTTCATTTGCTCGAAGGACTCTTTCTTCTTTTCCGGCTTTTTTTCCTTCGGCTTCAGACGAATCTTCAATTTTTCAACCGTCTTGAGGACGGACCTAAAAGCGTCGGGCGGCTTCGGCTTGCGCCGGGGCTTGACCTTGGCCAGCCTTTGTTTCGGTTTCGGCTTTGCCTTTGGTTCGGGCTTGGGCGTGGGTTTGGCCTTTGGTTTCGGCTCCGGCGGCAGGACGGCGACTTCCGGGTCCGACTTCGGCGGCGGTGGGGGGGCCGCCGTCATCGGCGCTTTCTTTGGTGGCGGTGGTTTCTTGGCTTCAGGTTCCGGTTTCTTTTCCGGCTCGGGTGCCGGCGGTGGCGCGTTGGTCAGTTCGTCGACATTGACGATTTCGACCATGATCGGGGCTTCGGTCAACGCCGGCGGCCGCTTGAAATAAGGCAAGCCCACGTACCCGATCATGAAGAGCACGGCATGGAAAAGAACGGAATAACCAAAGGCATGGCGCATCACTATTTGGTGGCGGCTTTTTTGGCGCGCCGCCGGTTTCTCAAGTTTTTGGTGACCAGGGCCACCTTGCGGTAGCCGGCGGCGTTGATCGTTCCCATGACTACCATCACCCGGCCATAGTTGATCTCCGCGTCGCCGCGTAGGAAAATCCGCACATCGGGGTTGTTGGAAGTAATGGCGGCAAGCCGCGGCACTAGGCTTTCCAAATTGACTTCGGTCTCCTGCAAATACACCTTCCCTTCCGCGTCAACGGTGATGGCCAGCGGCTCGTCCTGGCCCTGGATGATCATCGCCTTGATCTTCGGAAGGTCGACCTGCACGCCGACGGTCAACAGCGGCGCCGTGACCATGAAGATCACCAACAGCACCAGCATGACGTCAACCATCGGCGTTACGTTGATCTCCGACATCGGTGGAGTGTGGCGGCGGCGGAAGGACCCGTTGGTGTGTTGTGGGTGCAGGGCCATGGCTTTAGTCCTTGCCCTCCATTTCGCGCGACAGGATGGCCGAGAACTCGCCGGCGAAACTATCGAGACGGCTGGCGTAGCGGTCCATATCCTTAGTCAGCTTGTTGAAGGCGACCACCGCCGGTATCGCCGCCAGAAGTCCTAGCGCGGTGGCGAAAAGGGCTTCAGCGATGCCCGGCGCGACAACGGTGAGGCTGGTGTTCTTGGAAATGGCGATCGATTGGAAGCTGTTCATGATTCCCCAGACCGTGCCGAAGAGACCAATAAAGGGCGACGTCGAACCGGTGGTGGCGAGAACCGTCATGTTTTTTTCGACGCGGTCCATTTCGCGGGCAAGGGTAATCTGCATGACCCGATCGATGCGGTCGCCGATGCCGACCTGGCTCTCGGGTTCGGGGTTGCCGTGCTGTGGGGTGCGCCGCCACTCGCGCATAGCGGACACGAATACCGCCGACATGGGATCGCGGGGCTGGTTGGCGATCCGGTCATAGAGTTCGTTGAGGGAATTGCCGGACCAGAAGGACTGCTCGAATTCAGTGGAGCGGGCGTTGAGCCGGCGCAGTCCCAGGACCTTTTCGAAGATGATCGCCCAGCACCAGACCGACGCCACCATGAGCAGGATGATCACCCCCTTGACGATGGGATCGGCCCTCAGGAAAAGCGCCCAAACGGAAAAATCTAGATCGGCGGCCGAACCGCCCAAGGTCACGGCTTCTATGACTTGGTTTTCCATCGCTTAACTCTATTGTTTACCCAATTGACTGCCCGTCCGGGGCATGCCCCCCCGGCCTTATTCATCTCCGCCACCATCCTCGTCCTCCAGGTCCACGATCAGTGCCAACTGTGCGAGCCCTTCCGGCTCTTGAAGGCCCAAATGCCGGTAAGCCTCGGCAGCTAGCGCCCGGCCCCGGGGAGTCCGCATCAGAAACCCCTGTTGAATGAGATAGGGTTCGATCACCTCTTCGATGGTGTCACGCTGTTCCGACAACGCCGCGGCCAACGTCTCGACGCCGACCGGGCCGCCTGAGAACTTGTCAGCGATCAAACCGAGATAGCGCCTGTCCATGGCGTCCAGGCCACTTCCGTCCACCCCCAGCCGGTTGAGGGCCGCATCGGCGGCCTTGGCGTCGACTTGGCCGGAGCCACCGACGGCATCAAAATCCCGAACCCGCCGCAGCAGCCTTCCGGAGACCCGGGGGGTCCCCCGGGACCGCCTGGCGATTTCGGTGGCGCCATCCGCCGTCAGGTCGAGGTTCAGCAACCGGGCGCCGCGGGCGACGATGTGCTCCAGTTCCTGAGCCGAGTAGAAAGACACCCGCATGGGGATGCCGAAACGATCGCGCAACGGCGACGTGATGAGGCCAGAGCGCGTCGTCGCGCCAATCAGAGTGAACGGCGGCAGGTCGATGCGCACCGAGCGTGCCGCAGGGCCCTCGCCGATAATCAGGTCGAGTTGGTATTCCTCCATTGCCGGGTAGAGGATTTCCTCGACCACCGGGTTGAGACGATGGATTTCGTCTATGAACAGGACATCCCGGGGCTGAAGGTTGGTGAGAATGGCAGCCAGATCGCCAGCCTTGGCGATCACCGGCCCCGACGTGGCCCGAAAACCGACCCGCAGTTCATGGGCGACGATTTGCGCCAGAGTCGTCTTGCCGAGGCCCGGCGGCCCATAAAAAAGCACATGATCCAACGCCTCGCCTCGCTTGGCAGCGGCTTCGACGAAAACGCGCAGGTTTTCACACGCCTGGTCCTGGCCGATGAAGTCGTCGAGGCGGTTAGGGCGCAGGCCGGTTTCGGCCATGTCTTCGGTGGCCTCGGCGGGGGTGACCATGCGGTTGTCGTCGTTCATCGCTTACGCACTCCCTCTGACGTCCGCGGGGGCAAGCTCGCTCAGGCCACCGCGAATCAGAGATTCGACGCTGACATCCTCGCCCAGCCGGCCCGCGGCGCGGCTGACCGCGCTCAATGCCTGGGACGGGTTGTAGCCGAGATTGACTAGGGCCGATGCGGCATCCCTGAGAGACCCGTCGGCACCCCCGCCCCGGGGGCCGGGGCCGAACCCGACCGCCGAAATGGCACCCGGCACCGCCGCCAGGGCGATGGACCCGACTTTGTCCTTCAATTCGCTCAAGATGCGGGTCGCCAATTTCGGGCCGACGCCGGGTGCCCGGGTTATTGCCCCCTTGTCGGCGGCGGCCACGGCCTGGGTCAGTTCTTCGGTTCTAAGCACCGTCAAAAGGCCTAGCGCGACCTTGACGCCGACGCCCTGGACCATGGTCAGAAGCCGGAACCAATCGCGCTCGACGGCATCGGCGAACCCGTATAGATGAATGTGGTCCTCGCGCACGTGGGTCTCGACCATGATCTCGACGACCCCGCCTTCCGTCAGCTGGCCAAGGGTGCGTCCCGAACAAAACACCATATAACCGACTCCGCCGACATCAATGATGGCCCAGTCGTCACCGACGTTGTCAATCACACCCTTGAGCTTGGCGATCATTGGACCGCCTCCACCACCAAGCCTCGTTCCGCCATCACCACGGCGCTGTCGCGGTGGTGGGCGTGGCAGATGGCGACCGCCAAGGCGTCCGCTGAGTCGACGCTTTCGAGGGCCGACGCGGGAAGGAGGGTCTTGACCATCATCTTCACCTGCTGTTTGGCCGCGTGCCCGGTACCGATGACCGTCTTTTTTATCAGGTTGGGCGAGTATTCGAAAACGCTGAGCCCAGCGTTGGCTGGCACCAGAAGCGCGATCGCCCGGGCCTGTCCGAGCTTGAGGGTTGACACCGCGTTCTTGTTGACGAAGGTTTCCTCGACGGCGGCTTCGGAAGGGCCGAACCGTTCGATGACTTCCGTCAGGGCGTCCTGCAATTGCACCAGCCGCTTGGCCAGCGGCAACGAAGACGTGGAACTGACGACGCCGTCGGCGACATGGCTGAGCCGGTTGCCGTTGACATCGATCACGCCCCAGCCGGTGTTGCGGAGCCCGGGATCAATTCCGATCAGTCGAATGGTCTCCTCCTGCATTTTCCGGCCATGGCTCGGTCATGGTTATCCGCGCTCATGCGCTTAACCGCTCCAGGACGTTGTCGGCGACGTCAAAATTGGCGGCCACTCTTTGCACGTCGTCGTTGTCGTCAAGATCGTTTAGGAGTTTTAACAGCGTCCCGGCGACGGCTTCGTCCACAGGCACCGTGGTTTGCGATTTCCAGTCCAGGCGGGCGTCCTCGGCGGCGCCGAACTTTACCTCAAGGGCATCGCGGACGGCGGAAAAGTCGTCTGGGTCACAGGTGACCTCGTGGCCGCTGTTGGACGATTCCACGTCCGATGCGCCGGCCTCCAGCGTCGCCTCGAACATTTCGTCGGCGCTTCCGGCGCCGGCAGGATAGACGATCACGCCAACGCGTTCGAACATGAAACTTACGGACCCGGTCTCGCCCAGGGTGCCGCCGCACTTGGTAAAAGCTGCGCGCACCTCGCTTGCGGCCCGGTTGCGGTTGTCGGTTAGCACTTCGACGATGATGGCGACGCCACCCGGCCCGTAACCCTCGTAGCGAATTTCCTCGAAAGCCGTATCATCACCGCCGTCGCTGCCTTTCTTGATTGCCCGGTTGGTGGTGTCCGACGGCATGTTGGCGGCCCTGGCCGCGGCAATGGCGGTACGGAGCCTGGGGTTCATGTCCGGATCGGGCAGGCCTGATTTGGCAGCGACCGTCAATTCCCTGATTAACTTGGTGAAAATCTTTCCCCGCTTGGCGTCCTGACGACCCTTGCGGTGCATGATGTTCTTGAATTTGGAATGACCGGACATTGACCCAATGGTCCCCTAGATACTCGAAATTTTCCGACGGCTTATACCATATGTAGTAGGTGAACGCACGGCTGCCGTCCACCTTAATGTCAGGGTAATATGTCAATAATGGGGCGGCGGCTTTACAGCGGCCAAGCCTCGACCAGCCGGCCGCCCATGCGCACCTGGCCGATGTGCGTGGCGAGCCCGGTGGAATTGTCGGTTTCCACATAGACGGCGCACAGCGTCGCCTCGCCCTCTGCCGGCTCAAGCCGCTGTTGCGGCAGCTTGGAAAGAAACCGCTTGGTGGCGATGTCCTTCTTCATGCCGATGACGGAATCGTAATCGCCGGTCATGCCGATATCCGTTTGAAAGGCGGTGCCGGCGGGCAGGATTTGGGAATCCGCCGTCGGCACGTGAGTATGGGTGCCGACGACCGCCGACACCCGGCCATCCAGGGCATGCCCCATCGCCTGCTTTTCGCTGGTCGCTTCGCCATGGACATCGACGATAATGGCATCCACCGTTTTCCCAAGACGGTGGTCCGAGAGCACCGTTTCCACGGCGGCAAATGGATCGTCGAGCGGCTCCATGAACAAACGGCACATGGGATGAACCACCAGCACCTTGCGCCCGCCCCTCTCCTCATAGACCCCGGTCCCGGCACCGGGGGTGCCCTCGGGATAGTTCATCGGGCGCAGCAGCTTGGGATCGCCGCCAATATAGTCGATGATTTCACGTTGGTCCCAGATGTGGTTGCCGCTGGTGATGACGTCTGCGCCAGCGTCGTAAAAACCCTCACAAATCTTGTCGGTGATGCCGAAACCGTGGGCCGCGTTCTCGCCGTTGACGACAACAAAGTCCAGGTCCAAGCGCTGCCGGAGATCGGGGAGATGCTCTTTGACCGCCCGTCGGCCGGTCTTACCGACGACGTCGCCGCAAATCAGTATTTTCATGTCATCCAATCTCCAGGACGTCTTCCTCGGTGATCACCCAATCAACGGGCTCGTCGCCGGCAGTGTCCGGAATGTAGTCCATTTGCTGGCCGTGGAATGCGATGCCGACGGCGACGACAGACCCCTGAGCCCTCAGCCGGGCTAGGGTCCGGTCGTAAATTCCGCCGCCCCAGCCCAACCTGTGGCCCCGGGCGTCGAATGCCAACAGCGGCACCAGGAGAATTTCAGGCGTCAGCTCTGACACCTCGGGGCCCGGGTGACGGGTTCCGAAGCCGCCATCGTCAAGCGCCATCCCAGGCCGCCAGCGGCGAAAGATCAACGGCTCCCCCTTGGCGACAACGACCGGCAGGGCCAGCGTGCGGCCCTTGCGATCGAGCCTTTCCAGTAATGGCCGGACGTCGAGTTCGTCGGCAATCGGCCAATAGCCACTGATCGCCGAGGTCTCCGGAGGGCCGAATCTGGGCGCTGCAAGGAAATAATTGGCGGCCATTTTTGCCGCCGCGGTCCCCGCCGCGCCGGCGGCGGCGTGGCGTTTTTCTTTGGCCGCCTGGCGTAACTCTTGCTTTTCATCTTTTAAAGACATTGAGGGAATTCACCAGATACGGAATACGCCGGAGGATAGAGCGGCCCCGCGCCGGCCGTCGGCTAAGAGGATCCTCCGTGGCCTGCGTGTGCAGGTGGGCGCCATATACCGAGCCCACGGGCCCGGCAGGGACAGCTCCCGAGAGGTGTTAATTGGCCCCAGGGATAACCCAGCCTGACGTACCGGGCAGTGACCGCTCCGGTATTGTATCTAAGCTTTTTCCAGGCGCTCGGCAATATCCTCTATGCGCTTAGCCAGATTTTCGATGTTGACGCCGAAAGTTACCCCGGCGTTCAGCCTCGCCGTGGCGTCGCCGTTGGTGGCCTTGGCGACGTCGAGGTCCGAATAGGCTTCCGACAATTCGTCGGCAAGCAGCAATGAGACCATCACCAAAAGCCGGGCATCACCCACGTTTCCGACTGCCGCCACGAGTTCACCGACCCGTTTGTCAATATAAACGCCAAGCCGGGACACGTGGGCTTCCTGCCCATCGTCGCAGATGACCTGATAATCGCGTTCATTGATGCTGACCGTGACCTGGGCCATGACTGACGGGTTTTATTCCCCAATCACCGCCCTGAGCCGCCCGATGGCGACGTCCAGGTGTTGGGACAAGGTTTCGTTGAGCCCCCGAAGACGGGCATTTTCATCGCGCAGGACTTCGAATTTACTTGCCGTGAAACCTGAAGAATCGTCCTCGGGCGCGGCGGGGGCCTCCCAGCGCTGCTCGGCCACTTCCTCCAGGCGAGTCACGGCGCCTTCCAGGCGATGGCGCGCCCGTTCCAATTTCGAAGGTTTTATTAGATTCGGTTTTTGCACCGGGTTCCCTCCCCAGGGGTTGCGGACCACCGGCAATCGATCCGTGTCCGTTTGCAGAGTATGACGGGCCCCTTAATTACGTCAATCATTGTCGTAATAAATTTATGCAAGCACCTAAAACAAAAGGGGGAAACACCCTTAAGGACGGCTTTCCCCCGGGCCTAATGAGAATTAAGAATCCCGTTGACGAAACCGGCCATTCACTGGATGGTGCGGCGAAAGAAAACCTTTCTTGGAACAAGTTGACGGAGGTCGGAATGGCGGTACGTGTTGGCATCAACGGATTTGGCCGGATCGGGCGGCTGATTCTGCGCGCGATCATGGAATTCAAGCGCAACGACGTGGAAGTGGTAGCAATCAACGACCTCGGATCAGCGGAGATGAACGCCCACCTGCTGAAATACGATTCCATCCACGGCATCTTGCAATCCGAAATCATCGTCGACGGCGACATCTTGGACGCCGGCGGCGGGCCCATAAAGGTAACTGCCGAACGTGACCCGGCCTCGCTACCGTGGAAAGAGCTTGGAATCGACGTGGCGATGGAATGCACCGGGCTTTTCAACGATCGGGAATCGGCCTCCAAACACCTGGACGCCGGCGCCGCCAAGGTGCTGATCTCGGCCCCCGCCAAGGAAGTCGATCTGACGGTCGTTTACGGGGTCAACCATGACAAGCTTGAAGCCCATCATACCGTTGTCTCGAACGCGTCCTGCACCACCAACTGCCTAGCCCCGGTCGCCGATGTCTTGAACAAGGCGATCGGCATCAAAAAGGGATTCATGACCACGATTCACGCCTATACCGGCGATCAAAGGCCGCTCGACACGCTGCACACGGACCTGCGCCGGGCCCGCGCCTGCGGCGTTTCGATTATCCCAACCTCGACAGGCGCGGCACGGGCGGTCGGACTGGTTCTGCCGGAACTGGAAGGTAAGCTGGACGGCACTGCAATCAGGGTGCCTACGCCGAACGTATCGCTGATTGACCTGACGTTCTTGGCCGGCCGCGAAACCATGGTCGAAGAGGTCAACGCCGCCATCAAGGAAGCCGCCGACGGACGGTTGAACGGTATTCTTGATTATGTGGCGGACGACTTAGTTTCCATCGACTTCAACCACAACGCCGCCAGTTCCACCTTCGACTCCACCCAGACCCAGGTGATCGACAGTACCTTCGTGCGCGTCCTCAGCTGGTATGACAACGAATGGGGTTTCTCCAACCGCATGCCCGACACCGCCGTCGCCATGAACGACGTCAGATAGTCCCTGCGTCGGGTTGCCAGACCAAGCGCATCATCAGTTCGATGATCTCGCCGGGACTTTCCCTTTCGTTGATGAAAGCGGTCCTAATGCCGACGAAAAAGGCGACGAACACCCCGGAGATCAGGAACCTGATCAACGTCGCGGCAAAGGTGCCGCCAATGACGATGAGGAACCCCGAAAGATTTAGAAAAATCGCTAGTCCGGACCCGGTCATGATGGCTAGGCTGACGACAGTAACGCCGATGATCAGCCCGAGAAGAGTCGCTATGTCTATTTATTGGTCTCCCAGGGCTAAAGAAGCTGCATATGGTTGTGGCTATAACCCGCCCCTGGAGCAAGCCAAAGGCGTTTTTCGTGCTTTCTAAGATCCTGTTTTTACAAATCATTGCTTAATTTGCATTTTAGAATTCTTCGTTCATGCCGTCTGTGTCGGCGATCACATTTTTTAAATCACATTTTTTAACAAGAGAAACAATTCGAACCCGTTCAACCGCTGATTAATCCCCGCCGGTCTCGAAGACCGATTGCCGACATGGCTCGATAGGGTCGGGAACCAGCCATGAAAAACAAACCCATAATCGTTCACGGCCTCAAGGACGCCAAGGCGGCGGTAGCGGTAGCGTCGGATCTTGGCGTTCCTGTTACCCTTAGAAGCGCCCCCGGCGCCGCCCGTTACCTCGGCGCCACGGTGTTCAGGGACATGATCCAGGAAGCCCAGCGCCTCCATCCCGGTGTTGCCGTTACCGCGGTCTTCGACTGTGGCGACGACCCAGGGCTGGCCCTGGGGGCGCTCCGCCACGGCCTGAAGGTGATCCGGGTCAGCTTGTCCGGCGAGGTACGCGAACGGATCGCCGGCATAGCCGCCCAATCGGGGGGGCGGCTGGAGGAAGAAGGGCAGGACAATGGCGGTGCCGCGTGCGCCGCCGGGGAACCGGCGCTCGACCTGTTGGACACGAATGATCCCGAGGCCGCGGTATGGTCCTGGTTGACGGAGCCGGGCTGAGGACCCGTTTGGAAATGAATACTGAAAACTGCCGGCTTTACCTGATCACGCCGCCGAGCCTGTCAATTGGGTCCTTCGGGGACCTGCTGATGGCGGCCCTGGATGCCGGCGACGTCGCCGCCGTTCAACTACGCCTGAAAGACGCCGACGATGGCGACATCCGCCGCGCCGCCGAGGCGTTTCTGCCAGTGTGCCGGGACCGCGGCGTTCCCTTGATCATGAACGACCAGCCGGATTTGGCCCGGGAAACAGGCTGCGATGGGGTTCACATCGGCCAGGAGGATGCGTCCTATGCCGACGCCCGCCGAGCGGTCGGCGGCGAGGGGATCGTTGGCGTGACCTGCCATCACTCGTGGCATCTGGCTATGGAAGCGGCCGAACGCGGGGCCGACTATGTCGCCTTCGGAGCCTTTTTCCCGACCGCCACCAAGGATACCAAGACCGTGGCCGATATCGAAATACTGGAATGGTGGAACGGCCTGATGGTCGTGCCCGCCGTCGCCATCGGCGGAATCACGCCCGGGAACTGCCAGCCCTTGGTGCGCGCGGGAGCTGATTTTCTAGCCATGGTTTCGGGAGTCTGGGACCACCCGGACGGCCCGGCGGCGGCGGTCAGGGCCTACGACGAAGCCATTACCGCCGCCCATTGAGCCGGTCGTTGCCTCGACCGAGGCAACCTGATAGCGTCCGCACCTCGACCACCGGCGGCCATCCCCGAAAGCGGTTATAAACAATGAAAATCAACGGCAATTCAATCCGTCCCGGAATGGTGATCGAACACCAGAGCGGCCTTTGGCGGGCGATCAAGATTCAGCATACCCAACCCGGCAAGGGCGGCGCCTATTTGCAGGTCGAACTCAAGGACATCCGCACTGGGACCAAGCTCAACGAACGTTTCCGCTCTTCGGAAACGGTTGAAAGGGCGCGGCTGGATCAGAAGGAATACCAGTTTCTTTATGCCGACGGCGGCATGGCGAACTTCATGAACACCGAAACCTTCGATCAGATCACCTTCGATATGGACCTGATAGGCGAAGAACAGGTCCCGTTCCTTCAGGACGGCATGAAAGTCGTCATCGAAAGCTACGAAGGCGAGACCCTCGGCATCCAGCTTCCCGACGCCGTATCCCTCGAAGTCACCGAGGCCGACGCCGTGGTGAAAGGCCAGACGGCGTCTTCGTCCTACAAGCCGGCGATGCTTGAGAACGGCGTTCGCTGCATGGTTCCGCCCCACATCGAGGCCGGCACCCGTATCGTGATCAGCACCGTTGACGGTTCCTACGTGGAACGGGCCAAGGACTGACCCCCCCCCTTAGAGGTTTTAAATGGCACAGCGGTCCGCGTTGTTGAATGTAATGACCGCCGCGGCGAAAA
>CAZQZB010000029.1:0-19674 GCA_964597695.1 uncultured Thalassospiraceae bacterium
GATTGGGGGGCTGTAGCTCAGTTGGGAGAGCGTAGCGTTCGCAATGCTAAGGTCAGGGGTTCGATTCCCCTCAGCTCCACCACTTCTTTTCCACCCTCATGAGGGTCAGACACATATAAAAACACCTACCGGTTAAGTTGAAGACAACCTACTCAGTCTAAGGGGCTGTGAAAGTCTGTATCTTACACTGGGTTTCTTGTTTCTGGTTGCGACGAAACCCTTCGCCCTGCGGGCTTCGGGTGGCAAGCCCCCCCTTAAACGGATTTTGGGCGAAGACGTACCCTCCGAAGCCTCAGCGAAGGAGGGCTCCGTAATTTCCCTTACCCCTCCCGCTCGATCCTCTCCATGTCGGCGTCGGAAAAGCCGAAGTGGTGGCCGATCTCGTGGATCAGCACGTGGCGCACAATGAGGCCGAGCGCGTCCCCGGATTCGGACCAGTAGTCCAGGATCGGGCGGCGGTAGAGGAAGATCATGTCGACGTCCTGGGGCGCGTGGGTGACGCTTTTCTCGCCCACCGAGACGCCCATGTAGAGGCCCAGGATGTCAAACGGGCTCCGGAGCCCCATTTCGCGCTCGGTCTCGGGGTCGGGGAAGTCGGCGACGCGGATTACCACGCCGGTGACATGCCGCGCCAGGGCGTCGGGTAGAGCCTTTAATTCCACCTCGGCGATTTCCCTAAGCCCGTCGAGGGTCGGCGGGGTAAGCGGGGGTAACGTCATGGCCGGACCTTAACGCCGCTTGAACCCGCCGCCAAGCGCGCCTATGTCCAAGGCCTGAACCTTGGGAGGAACTACGGCATGGCGAAGAAAATGAGTTCGGGCGAGATCGAAGACGCCTTGGCGGAGCTGGACGGCTGGAGCCGCGTCGAGGGCCGGGACGCCATCCAAAAAACCTACAAATTCAATGACTTCAACGGCGCCTTCGCCTTCATGACCAAGGTCGCGGCGAAAGCCGATGAGATGGACCACCACCCGGAATGGTTCAACGTCTATGCGACCGTCGAAGTCACTTTGGCGACCCACGACGCCGGCGGGGTCACAGATTTGGATATCGAGCTCGCCACCTTCATAGACGAGGCTGCCGCCGGCTAGGCCGCCGCCGGCTGACGGCTCTCCCGCGCCCCGCACCCCTCCCCCCTGGTTCCCTGACGCCGGCCCGGGTTATAGCCGGGGTTGCGCCGAGGGCACCCCGATTCCATAATTCGATTCCATAATTCCCCGGCATAAAACTTAAGGGAGCCTCCCGTGAGCGAGCCATTGTGGCGACCGACGGACGAGCAAATCCAACAAGCCAGCATGACGGCGTTCATTGCCGAGGTGGAAAAGCAATGGGGCGTCGGCATCCCCGACAGCGAAGCGCTTTATGATTTCTCCATCGCCGAGCGCGGGAAGTTCTGGATCAGCGTCAAGGATTTCGCCGGCATCAAGGCCGAAACGTGGGGGGAGCGGGCGCTGGTGGACGCGGACTTGATGCCCGGCGCCAAATGGTTCCCCGACGCGCGCCTCAACTTCGCCGAAAACCTGCTTGGGCGCCGCGACGGCGCCGACGCCATAGTGTTCTGGGGCGAGGACAAGGTCAAACGCCGGCTCAGCTTCGCTGACCTTTACGGCCGGGTCTCGGTGCTGGCGCAGGCGCTCCGGGATATCGGGGTAGTGCCGGGCGACCGGGTCGCCGGATATTTGCCCAACATACCGGAAACCATCGTCGCCATGCTGGCGGCGACCAGCCTCGGCGCCGTCTGGTCGTCGTGTTCGCCCGATTTCGGCGTCACCGGCGTCCTCGACCGGTTGGGCCAGATCGAGCCGAAAGTCGTGTTTTCGGGCGACGGTTACCTCTACAACGGCAAGCGCCACGAAACCCTCGCCAAGATCGCCAACATTACCACCCAACTGCCGAGCGTCGAGGCGGTAGTGATCGTCCCCTATGGTGACGTTGGCGTTCCCGACATCGCCACCGTCATCGCCTCCTTCCCCGGGGCGGTGCTGCTGGATGACTTCGTCGCCGGCTTCAAGCCCGGCGACATGGACTTCGTTTCGCTTCCCTTCGACCATCCCCTTTACATCCTGTTCACGTCCGGCACCACCGGGGCGCCCAAATGCATCGTCCATTCCGCCGGCGGGGCGCTTCTCAAGCACGCCTCGGAACAGCGCCTGCATTGCGACATCAAGGAAAACGACCGGGTGTTCTTCTTCACCACCTGCGGCTGGATGATGTGGAACTGGCTGGCCTCGGTGCTGGCCACGGGCGCGACGCTGCTGCTTTACGACGGCTCGCCCTTTTATCCCTCGCCCAATCAACTGTTCAATTTCGCCGACGCCGAGGGAATGACGCTGTTCGGTACGTCGGCGAAATTCATCGATGCCATCTCTAAGGCCGGCCTCACCCCTGCCGAGACCCACGATCTGGGATCGCTCAGGATGCTGTGCTCCACCGGCTCGCCCCTGGCGCCAGAGGGATTCGACTATGTCTACGAGAACGTCAAGACGGACGTCCATCTGGTGTCGTTTTCGGGTGGCACCGACATCATGGGGTGTTTTTGCGGGGGCGACCCGACCAAGCCGGTGTGGCGGGGCGAAATTCAGACCCGGATGCTGGGCGTTGCCACCGATGTGTTCGATGCGAACGGAAAATCGATTCGGGGCGAGAAGGGAGAGCTGGTCTGCACCAAGCCATTTCCGTCCATGCCCATCGGGTTCTGGGGCGACGAGGGCGGCAGCCGTTACCATGCCGCCTATTTCGAAGCCTATCCCAACGTCTGGACCCACGGCGATTACGTCGAGATCACTGGGCACGGCGGCATGATCATCCATGGCCGGTCGGACGCGACGCTCAACCCGGGTGGCGTGCGCATCGGCACTGCCGAAATCTACCGCCAGGTGGAGAAGCTTTCGGAAGTCGTCGAGGCCATCGTCATTGGCCAGGAGTGGGAAAACGACGTCCGCGTTGTACTGTTCGTGGTGCTGAAGGATGACCTTGAATTGACGGATGCCTTGACCGAAATGATAAAAGACCAGGTGAGGGCCAACTGCACCTCCCGCCACGTGCCCAAGGTTATCGTCCAGGTGGCAGATATCCCGCGCACAAAGTCGAACAAGATCACGGAGCTTGCGGTATGCGACATCGTGCACGGGCGCGAGATCAAGAACCGAGAGGCGCTCGCCAATCCGGAAGCCCTGGAGCTTTACCGGGGCCTGCCCCAGCTTCGGGCATGAACGGTTAAAGAGTCAAAGAGTCAACCCCATGAGCGGCAACGAAAAACGCATCTTCTGGACCGTGGTCATTTGCGCCGCCCTGGTATCCAGCCTGGGCATAGGCATCCGCCAGAACTTCGGACTGTTCCTGCCACCAATGACGGAGGACTTGGGGCTCGGGCGCGAGTCCTTCGCCTTCGCCATGGCGCTGCAGAACATCATCTGGGGGCTGCTCACGCCCGTCACCGGGGCGTTGGCCGACAAGTACGGATCGGGCCGCATAATCGCCTTGGGCGGAGCTGTCTATGCCGGCGGGCTTTACATCATGTCTGGCGCCACCGACGTGACGGACCTCAACATCGGCGCCGGCCTGTTCATCGGTTTCGGGCAATCGGCGGTTGGCTTCGCCGTCGTGCTAGCCGCCGTAGCCCGCAGGGTGCCGACCCAAAAACGCTCGCTTGCGCTCGGCATCGCCACCGCCGGCGGTTCCTTCGGGCAGTTTTACATGGCGCCTGTTAGCCTCGGCCTGATCGAGGCCATAGGCTGGTCGACGGCGCTTCTTTACATTGCCGGGCTGGCGTTGCTGATGGTGGCGCTGGCAACCGGCTTGACCGGCGACTCCTCCGACACTCACGAAGGCGACCCGGCACAGACCCTGGGCGCGGCGGTCAGTGAGGCTGCCGGGCACAAGGGTTATTGGTACCTGACATCGGGCTTTTTCGTCTGCGGCTTCCAGGTTTCGTTCATCGCCGTCCATTTTCCGGCCTATCTGCAGGACGCCGGTTTCAGCACCGCAACCGGGGCAACGGCGATCGCGCTGATCGGTTTTTTTAACATCATCGGCACCTATGGCTGCGGGGTGCTGGGCGGGCGGTATTCCAAGAAGTACCTCCTCAGCAGCCTCTACTTCCTGCGTGCGGTGATGGTCCTCGTTTTCCTCATGCTGCCGTTGACGGAACTAACGGTGCTGGCGTTTGCATCGGTGATGGGCGTGTTGTGGCTGGGCACGGTGCCTCTAACGTCTGGCCTGGTGGCGCAAATTTTCGGGGTCCGGTACATGTCGACGCTGTTCGGCATTGTCTTCTTCTCCCATCAGGTGGGAAGCTTCATCGGCGCCTGGTGGGGCGGCTGGTCGTTCGACACCACTGGGAACTACGATCAGGTGTGGATCGCTTCCATAGCGCTCGGACTTTTGGCCGCCCTGCTGCACCTGCCGATCACGGAATCGCCACTCCGGCCGGCGACGCAGGAGACCTAGGGTCTTATCGTCCTTTATCGAAACGATCCAGGACGATAAGACCCTAAGGTTATGAATGAGAGGGCTTAAACGTTTCAAATTGATTCAATTTGAAACGATCGAATTCCAGGGCCGAGAGGCTTCCAAGGGGAACCCCATGCGCGGCTATTTTGCCATCGGCATCGAAAGCATCTCCAAGGCCATGAACGTCGGCAATCTGTTCCGCTCCGCCCATGCCTTCGGTGCCAGTTTCATCTTCACCGTCGCCGCCGTCTACCCCCGGAGCGAAGGGGCCAAGGCGGACACCTCCGACGCGCCGGGGAGCGTGCCATTCTACAGCTTCCCCGATGTCGGCACCATGGTCCTGCCCAAGGATTGCATGTTGGTCGGCGTCGAGTTGACCGATGACGCCATCGAACTGCCCACCTTCCGCCATCCGGCCCAGGCGGCCTATGTCATGGGGCCCGAGCGGGGAAGCTTGAGCCCCGGGCTGACGGAAAAGTGCGCCTTCCTCGTCAAGATCCCGGCACGGTTCTCGCTCAACGTTGGCATCGCCGGCGCCATCGTCATGTACGACCGGATCACGTCCCTGGGCAAATTCCAGCGCCGGGGTGAACGCCCGGGTAAGCCGACCGAGGCCTTGCCCGAGCACTTCTTCGGCGATCCTAAAATTCGAAACAAGATGGAGAAGTTCCGGGATAAGCCCCCGGCGGTGGAGGAAGAGGCCGGGGAGTCCGGCTAATCCGCCCAGCCTAGCCTAGAGCGTATCCTCATAAACCGGGGGACTGCTTTCGGTTCCATTGCAAACCTTCGGAAACCCCGCCACGGAGTGCCACTTTTGACCCGGAGCGGACATTCAAAGCATTACTCGTCCAGGCTCTTTTCACCCTTGCGTTAGCGGTCAAGCTGATAAGGATCAATGAGTTTCCCCGGCCCTTCCGTTGCCGCCTCAGTCGAGGTCGAAGTCGTTTTCGCGCCGGAACAGGTCGAGTGCATCCTTGAGCGAATCCATGTCGTCGTCCTTGTCGTCCAGCAAGACCATCACGGCGATGGCACCGTCCTACTTGGAGTCTCTAACGGAACCGGAGTCGTCGACGCTGATGGCGGCGAGTTCCGCCTCGATGGTCGACATCCCGGCGTCCATGTTTATGGCCACGGCGAATCGGGGACTGTCCGCGGGGGCGATGTGCTTGAAAGTATTCATGGTCCATTTCCTATTTTAGGAAGACTCAATCAAACGTCATTCTTGACGTTCGCCATCTTGGGCGGGGGCCTTCAAGGCGGTCATCGGCCGGGTAAGCGACCACCTGATTACGGCGTCATTAATGAGTGCAGGACCTAGCCTTCCCAACCCTCTGCCATGCGTATGGCCCCGACGGTTTCACCGCGGGCATTAATGACGGGGGCCTCGATGAACGCCGCCATCGCCGTTTCCGCCGCCTTGTTCAGGACGCCTAGAAATTCAAGGATTGCCGCCATCGCCACCTCGGAGGCGCGCTTGGCGCCGTCGTCGATCTTGAGCGCGATGCCGAGGCCGAGGCCCGGCAGGATGCCGCTGTACATGCCTTCTGCCCCGCCCTTGACGGCGAAAGTATCAGCCCCCACTTCCATGGCAACGGTGTCGAAGCGCCCCGGACCGGCAACGAAGCGGGGATGGGCCGTCATGGCGCCGATAATCCGTTTCGCCGCCGCCTGACGTTCTGGGGGCAAGCCCCCCGGACCCCCCGGATCTGCCATGCGAGCGAGCGCTGTGGCCATGGCCCGAAGCGGCATCCCATATACGGGAATCCCGCAGCCGTCCGTGCCCGTGGGCGCGTGAGACAGATCGCAATCGCCCATTGCGGCGAGAAGGGCGGCCATTCGTTGCTGCACCGGGTGATTGGGGCCACTGTATCCGGCCGTCGCCTCGCCCAGGTGCTTGGCCGTGGTCAAGAAGCCTGTGTGCTTGCCCGAGCAGTTGTTATGGAGCGGGCCCGGCGCCTCGCCGGCGGCAGCCAGGGCCCGGGCGGCGTCGGCGTCCATAGGCTCTTGGCCGCCGCACTCCAGGTCGCCGGGAGAAAGGCTGACGCGCTTAAGCCACCGGGCGACGGCCTCCGTATGCTCGGGACAGCCGCTGTGCGACGCCGACGCCAACGCCAGTTCCGTATCGGTGAGCTGAAAAGCGTCCGCTGCCCCGGTCTCGACCAGGACCAGGGCCTGCAGCGGCTTGATGGCGGAGCGCGGATAGACGAGGCGCGCCTCGTCCCCCCAGGCGTGGACCCGGCGGCCGTCTGCATCCATGACCACGGCGGCGCCCTGATGGCGGCTTTCGACCATGGAGCCGCGGGTCATCTCGATAGTTAACGGATTCTTAGCCCTCATCGGCTATCAGTGCCAGCCCCGCCCATGGTTGGCAAGAACGGCGGCCGGGACTATGTATGTGCCATGAACATGTTTCGTCCCATTTTTTTATGCGCCGTGCTTTCTTGGCTGGTGTTGATGGCCGCCGCCCAGGCCCAGGAAGCGAAGCTTCTGGCCAGCCAGGGGGTTTGGGAGGCCTATCAGGAAGCTGAAGGCGGCAAGCAGGTTTGCTACATCGGCTCCCCGCCCAAGAAGGCCACGGGCAAGTATAAAAAACGCGGCGATACCTACGTGCTGATCACTCACCGGCCGGCGAAAAAAGAGCTCAACGTGGTCAGCGTCAAGGCCGGCTATACCTACCAGGAAGACAGCGAGGTGGAAGTCATCATCGGGGCCGAAAAGTTCAAGCTCTTCACAGACGCTGGCTATGCCTTCGCCTACGACCAAAAGACCGACGGCCGGCTGGTGAAGGCCATGGTCCGCGGCGCCAAAATGGTGATCAAGGGAACGTCGAACCGCGGCACCAAGACCACCGACTCCTATTCCCTGAAGGGCTTCACCGCCGTTTACAAGGCCATCAACAAGGCTTGCAAGACCAAATAACGGACAGCGTTTTTTGGCCTAGAGTGCGATCGTTTCAAATTGAATCAATTTGAAACGTATAAGACCTTTAACTAATATTCTTAGGGGATTATTCACGTCCTAGATCGCTGCAATCCAGGGCGAAGAGACCCTAAGGCCTCCGAGGGGTGCTTTCGTATGCCCTGTTCGGAGCAACAAAAGCTCTTGCTACTTTCGGATGTAATGTTCAGTTTTTGTTCAATCTCTTGTTTTTACCGTCCCAGCGTTACCGGGGCGGCGGGTCTTGGTTATCGTGAAGATACTGGACAAGGTTCATTTTGTTTATGGAATGACCTTGGGCGAAGACCTTATTGCCGGCCCTCGGGAAGCTCCCGACCGCGTCCGGACACGCCTGGGCATGCCCGGAATTCGCGTTTCGGGACCGTGCTATAGGGGTGGTTGTTATGACGGGAAAACTGAAAAACCTAATCGGGCTCGACCGGGACGAACTGGCCGCCGAGCTTGCGGCTATCGGCGAGAAGCCGTTCCGGGCCAAGCAGCTCTGGCATTGGATCTATCACCGGGGCGAGAGCGATTTTTCAAGGATGACGACCCTGTCCAAGGAGGCGCGGAAGACCCTGGCCGGGCGCTTCTGCCTCTCCCGGCCCGGGATTGTGCGGCAACAGACGTCCAGGGACCGCTCGCGGAAATGGCTGCTCGGTTTTGCCGACGGCAACGAGGCCGAATGCGTTTTCATCCCCGAGGAAGACCGGGGTGCGCTCTGCATTTCTTCGCAGGTTGGGTGCACGCTGACGTGCACGTTTTGCCACACCGGCACCCAGAAACTAGTCAGGAACCTCGGCGCCGGCGAGATCGTAGGCCAAATGATGGTGGCCCGGGATTCCTACGGCGAATGGCCGAGCCCGAAAGGAGGCCGCCTGCTTTCCAACATCGTCGTCATGGGCATGGGCGAGCCTCTCTATAACTTCGAAAACGTCGCCAAGGCACTCAAAATCATTATGGACCCGGAAGGCATCGCCCTCTCGAAGCGCCGTATAACGCTTTCGACCTCGGGCGTGATGCCGATGATGGCGCGCTGCGGCAAGGAGCTGGGCGTCAACTTGGCGGTCAGCCTCCACGCCTGCACCGACGAGCTTCGCGACACCCTGGTGCCGATCAACCGCAAGCACCCGATCAAGGAACTGTTGAAGGCGTGCCGGGCCTATCCCGGGGCCAACAATGCTAGGCGAATCACCTTCGAGTACGTGATGCTGAAGGGGGTCAACGATTCCGAGGCCGACGCCCGGGAACTCTTGCGGCTGGTTCGCGGCATCCCAGCAAAGTTCAACCTCATCCCCTTCAACCCCTGGCCCGGCGCGCCTTATGAATGTTCGGGACGGGCGGCGATGAAGCGGTTCGCCGAGATCATCAACGGCGGCGGCTTTTCGGCCCCGATCCGGGTGCCCCGCGGCCGCGACATCATGGCCGCCTGCGGCCAGTTAAAATCCACGAGCGAGCGCCAAAGGCGGGGCAAGACCTCCCCGAAGGACGGACCAAGGATCGCCATAGTGGACGCCTGAGCAAAGCCCGCGCCTAAGCCTGAAATCTACCAGCCACCGCTCGGTCGAGCTTCGAATGCACAATGGGGACCGCATAGGTGATGTCGGTAATGGCGTTTTTGAGAAAGTATTCGGCCTCTCTCTACGTCGCCACGGTGATGCCGCCGAAGTTTCCGGCCACCGCCCGCTTCGCCACCTCGGCCGACTTGGCGGGTTTCAGGTGCGACCGAAGTTGGACTCCCAACTCTTTGGCGCGTCGGGTCATGGCGGCGGTATTGCGGACGAGGCGTGCCCGGTCCAGCACCAGGGCCGGGGTGGGGAGGGTTTCAAGGTTCATGGCCCCTTGAGTCTAGGGACGGCCCTGGCCTTGCCCAAGCCCCGGTTTTCCCTATACTGCGCCCGCCTTTCGGGGTTTCGACAACAAAGGCTGCGTACCATGGGCGCTGACATCAAAAAAGTCGTGCTGGCCTATTCGGGCGGCCTCGACACTTCGGTCATCCTTTGCTGGCTGCAAGAGACCTATGGCTGTGAGGTGGTCACCTTCACCGCCAATCTCGGCCAGGGCGACGAACTGGACGAGGCCCGGGAAAAGGCCCAGGCCATGGGGATCAAGGAGATCTTCGTCCAGGATTTGCAGGACGAATTCGTCGAGGAATACGTGTTTCCCATGTTCCGGGCCAATGCCCTCTACGAAGGCGCCTATCTGCTCGGCACAGCCATCGCCCGGCCGCTGATCGCCAAGCGGCAAATCGAGATCGCCGCCGAGGTAGGAGCCGATGCCGTCGCCCACGGGGCGACCGGAAAGGGCAACGACCAGGTGCGCTTCGAGCTCGGTTATTACGCGCTTAACCCGGACATCCGAATCATCGCGCCGTGGCGGGAGTGGGACCTGTACAGCCGAACAAAGCTTATCGAGTACGCGAAGAAGAACCAGATCCCGGTGCCCACGGACGCCCAGGGCCAAGCGCCTTATTCCAAGGATGCCAACCTGTTGCACGTCAGCTACGAAGGCAAGGCGCTGGAAGACCCCTGGGGCGAACCTGCCGAAAGCATGTTCACCCGCACCGTCAGCCCCGAGGAGGCACCGGACAGGCCGACCACCCTCGATATCGAGTTCGAAAAGGGCAATCCGGTGTCCGTCGACAGGACGAAACTGGGGCCGGCGGACCTGTTGGCGCGACTCAACGCCCTCGGCGGCGAAAACGGCATCGGCCGCGAGGACATCGTCGAAAACCGCTTCGTCGGCATGAAATCCCGGGGCGTTTACGAGACGCCGGGCGGCACCGTGCTGTTTAAGGCTAGGCGCGCCATGGAAAGCATCACCCTTGATGCCGGCGCCATGCACCTGAAGGACGAGATTATGCCCCGCTATGCCGAAGCCATTTACAACGGGTTCTGGTTCTCGCCCGAGCGCGAAATGATGCAGGTCGCCATCGACAAGGCCTCGGAACGGGTCACCGGCACGGTACGGCTGAAGCTTTACAAAGGCGGCGTCACGGTCACCGGCCGCAAGTCCCCCAACAGTCTCTATTCGGCCGAAATGGCGACGTTCGAGGCGGACTCCGTTTTCAATCAGCGCGACGCGGAGGGTTTTATAAAGCTTAACGCGCTTAGGCTCAAACTGGGCCGGAAGGCCAGGGATTAGGCGCCCCCGCCATGAAAGCGGCCGAGCGTCAGAACGCGCCCCAGCCAGTAGGCGTAGAGGCTCAGCGGGGCCAACGTAATGTCGATTCCTCCCATGGACGCCGGCCGGGCCTGGGCGCGGGTCAGGATATAGGGGTTGGCCTTGCGGTTAGTGCCTTCGACGAACGCCCTTAGGGCAGCGGGGCTGTTATCCTGGTTCGCGTAGGCGTCGTTCCAATCGATTTCGTAGACGTGGTCAGGCTTGTTGCTGGCCGGATCGACGGCCAGCAAATCGATGCCGCCACCGTGCCAACTAGCATAGGCCAAGCTGTCGATAGCCTTTGATCCCAGCCACTGCGAGAATAGGGCCGTTTTAGCGAGGCGCCCGAAACATTCGTCTTCTGGCGCCACCGGTCCGAAGAGCGCCGCGTAAAGACAGGGCGCCGTGAGGTAGACCGTGAAGGCGACGGCGCGCTGGAACCGTTTGGCGTTGCGGTCGAGCCTCGGAATGCGGCGGATCAGGAAAGCCGATTCCAGGTAATCGAGGTATTTACGCAACGTGTTCTTGGCGATTCCCGCGGCCTTAGCCAACTCCTCCAGGGCCACTTCCCGGCCCGTGTTGAAAGCCAGGACGCCGAACAGCCGGTTCAGTGCCCGGGCGTCGTTGACGCCCGACAGGCTGGCGAGGTCCTTGTGCAGCACCCTATCGGAGACCCCGTCGCGGATGAATGTCGGGGCCCGGGCGCCTTCTGGCTTGACCATGACACCTTCGAGAAAGCCGCCGAAATTGACGTAACGTTGGAATTCCGTATTCAGGGCCCGAAGCACCTCCGGGGCGATCACCATGCGGTTTCCGGCTTTCACGGCCTCGGTCCCGAACAGTTTTTTTTCCGAGTTCCGAAACCGCAGGAATTCCAGAAAAGTTAGAGGCGGCAGCACGAACACCGAGACCCGTCCCTCGGAAGAGGTCTGGCCGGTGGTAATTGCTGGGGCGCCAGAGGATACGGCGCCGACGATTTTCGCCTTCGGCCACGCCTCGGCGATCGCCAGTAACGCCTTTTCCCATTCCCTGACGTATTGGACTTCGTCAAAAAAGATGGTGAGTTCTCCTTCCGGGCCGTGACGGTGGTGTTCGGCAAACACGTCCACGAGCCTCGTCAGGTTGGGGGCGGTGTAGCTGGGTGTGCTCAGCGAGCAATAGAGGATGCTTTTCGGATCGCCCCCTTTTTCGATCAGCTGGGCAACCATCTGGCGCAGCATCACCGTCTTTCCGGAGCGAAGGGTCCCCGCCACAACCAACACTTCGCCGGTTCCGGTCTCCATGACCTGATCAGAGAAAGCGGGGAAAAAGGCGCGCCTAAGAGGATGGGGGAATTTGATTTCCGTTTCCGGCTTGAAACCCCACCAGGGGTTGTCGAAAGCCAAACGCCGAAAGAGATCCCCTTCGGAAATAGTTTTCAAGGCGGCTCGCTCCCACGACAGCCAAAACCAATTAAGATTTATTAGATGACCTATAAAATTCTTATAATATAGGATCAACAAATTAATCTTGTAATAGGAGCAGGTTTGGTGTCTTAACGGCAAAAAGTCAAGAAGGTCCTGATAAAGAACACGAATCTTTAGACAAGGCGTCGAACCCGCTTCTGCATCTCAGGTACTACTTCGGCGTCGAACCACGGGTTTTTCCGAAGCCAATGAGTGGCCCGCCAACTCGGGTGGGGAGTCGGCAGGAACAGCGGCAGGTATTCCCGCCATGCCTTAACCGTTTCGGTAACGGATCTTTTTGCCCCGGATCCCAGGTAATGGTTCTGCGCATACCTGCCGACTAGGAGCGTTAATTTGAGGCCCGGTAGGAACGGCAGCACTTTGGGGTGCCATTGGGGGGCGCATTCCGGCCTTGGCGGATTGTCCCCGCCCTTGGCGGCACGACCTGGATAGCAAAACCCCATTGGCACGATGGCGACCCGTGTCTCGTCGTAGAAGATCTCTGGCACCATCCCCAGCCATTGGCGCAGCCGCTCGCCGGAGGCGTCGTTCCAGGGAATGCCGCTCTCATGGACCTTGGTGCCGGGGGCTTGGCCGACGATCAAAAGCCGGGCCGAGGCGGCGGCGTAAATTACCGGCCGGGGCCCCAGCGGCAAATGCTCGGCGCAAAGCCTGCAGGTGCTGATTTCGGCCAGAAGGGAATTCAGGTCCTTCATAGGGCGCATTCCCTCCGGCTCACCGGTCAGGTTCAATCGACCGTCAGGTAGTGGAGGGAAAAAAGACCATCCTCGTTCACCCAGGTCTTGATGGCTCTGAACCCCGCCTGGGCAGCAAGGGTGGTGAATTCCTCGACGTCGTATTTGTAGGAGTTTTCGGTGTGAATGGTTTCGCCGTCTTGAAAACGAAAGGCCCGGTCTTGGATGGTCACCGTCTGGTCTTTTCGGCTGACCAGGTGCATTTCAATTCGGCCCTTTTCGTCGTTGTACAGGGCAAGGTGGTGGAAAGCCCGAGGGTCAAAGTCGCCATCGAGTTCACGGTTGATGCGTTCAATGACATTGAGGTTGAAAGCGGCGGTGACCCCGGCCCGGTCGTCGTAGGCCCGGACCAAAATGTCCTCGTCTTTTTTGAGATCGACCCCGGTCAACAAGCCGCCCCCCTTGCCGGTCATTTCCGCAACATTCCTAAGGAACTGGACAGCTGATGGGTGGTCGAAATTGCCGATGGTCGAACCGGGAAAGAAACCGACCCGCCTTGCCGCCAGGTCCCGCACGTGTTCGGGAAGGTCAATGGGCCGGGTGAAATCGGCGGCCAAGGGAAGAACCTTCAGCCTCTGATATTCCCCCGCCAACGTCGCTGCCGAGCGCATCAAATGCCCGTCGGAAATATCGATGGGCACAAACGCCACCGGCCGCACCAGGGCGTCGAGCAGGAACCGGGTTTTCACTAAGGACCCACAGCCGAACTCGATCAGGCAAACGCCGGGTCCGATGAGCTCCGCCATTTCGGCCCTGTGGTCCTCCAGCAAGGCGGTTTCCATCCGTGTTGGGTAATACTCGTCGAGCCCGCAGATGGCGTCGAATAGCTGCGATCCCACTTCGTCGTAGAAATATTTGCACGGCAGTTCCTTCTGCGGCCGTTCCAGGCCCCGGAACACGTCATCCAGAAAGGCCTTCGACTGGGGGGGAAGTTCCTCTGCGGGTTCGTATGTATCCATCGGCTCGGTTCTAATTTGGTTCTAATGGATAACGGTTGGGATAATTGAGTCCTCAGGCATCCTCGGCCAGGCGCAACCCGCTGAATTGCCAGCGGTCCGGCGGGGTGAAGAAGTTGCGGTAGGTCGGCCGAACGTGCCCCTCCGGCGTCACGGCGGAACCGCCCCTCAACACCATCTGGCCGCTCATGAACTTGCCGTTGTATTCGCCGATATCGCCATCGGGCGCCCGATACCCGGGGTAGGGCGTATAGGGGCTTTGGGTCCATTCCCAGACATCGCCGAAAACCTGGATGGCGCGGCCGGGCGCGTTCTTGCCCGGGGCCGGATGAAAATGGCCGCTGGAGGCGAAATTTCCCTCTATTGGGCATTGCAAGGCCATAGTTTCCCATTCCCCTTCCAGCGGCAGACGCTTCCCAGCCCACTTGGCGAAGGCGTCGGCCTCGAAAAAGCTTACGTGGCAGACCGGCTCGTCGGCATCGACGGCGCGCAACCCCGACAGGGACATTAGCCGCCACTCCCCGTCTGCCTTCTCCCAGTAGAGCGGCGCCTCCCAACCGAAGGCCTGACACGCCTTCCATCCGTCCGATAGCCATAATTCAGGCTTTCGGTAGCCGCTATCATCGATGAATTCCAGATATTCTCCATTGGTCACCGGCCTGGAAGCGATCCGGAACCCATTGAGCCAAACCTTGTGACGGGGGCCCTCGTTATCGAAGGCGAAGACCGGCCCCCGGTGCCCCAACTCCACCAGGCCTTCAGGAAATCCATTCCAATCAAGGCCCCCGGCCGCCGTCATCCGGTAGGGCTTTAACGGCCAATAGGCTGGGCGAAGGGGATTGCAGGAAAATACATGCTTAATATCGGTCAGCATCAGTTCCTGATGCTGCTGTTCGTGGTTGAGGCCGAGGTCCAGAAGCGGCGCCATCTCGGCCCATACACTATCCGTGGCGCCGGCGATGAGCCCTTCCATGGCATCGTCCACATGGCGACGGTAGGTATGGATGTCGTCTAGCGCCGGACGCGACAAAAGTCCCCGCTTCGGCCTTTCGTGCCGGAGACCGACGGCTTCGTAATAGGAATTAAACAGATAGTTGTAACGGGGGTGGAACACCTCGTAGCCAGAATTGAACGGGCCGAGGATGAAAGTTTCGAAAAACCATGACGTATGGGCGAGATGCCACTTGGTCGGGCTGACGTCGGGCATGGTCTGGATGCATTGATCCTCGGCCGTCAGCGGCGCCGCCAATTTCATCGACTGCCCGCGAACCTCCCCGTAGAGCGCCTGAAGTCCGTTCCGGGTATGACCCAGCCGATTGTCCTGAGACGTGCCTTGAGGTTCTCCCCCCATGAGGGCTTTATCACAAAAAACCGTTTGCCGATCAAGGGCCATGATTATGGTTTTTCTTGGTAGTTAACGTTTTGGACACGAACCGGCCGCCGGATTCCGAGGCCGGGGAGCGGAACAGTGCCTACCAGCCCTGGCTCAGCACCTTACCCACGTAGACCGGAACCACTTCCGTCGCCTGGCCATAATAGGCCTCGGAAAAGAGCGTCGCGCCTTTCGAAGGCTCCAAATTTAGTTCCGCCGTATGGGCCAGGCCGCCCTCGCCTACATGGGCGACGAAGTCGGCGGCCGGGTAGACGTTGCCCGACGTGCCGATGGACAAAAATAGCCGGCAACGGTCGAGCGCCTGGTAGATGCGGTCCATGTCGATGGGCATTTCGCCGAACCACACCACGTGGGGCCGAAGCCCGCCGGCGACGCCACAATGGTTGCACGCTTCCTCGACGCTCAAGTCCTCCGTCCACGGGACCACGTCCGAGCAGGTATTACACCGCACCTTCAAAAGCTCGCCGTGCATGTGAAGCAGGTTGCTGGTGCCCGCCTGTTCATGAAGGTCGTCTATATTCTGGGTGACGATAAGGACTTCCGCCGGCCATTCCGCCTCCAGCCGCGCCAATGCTCGGTGGGCCGCGTTCGGCTTGACCTCGCCCTTGACCAGTTTGCCCCGCCGCGCATTGTAAAAAGCGTGCACGCACGCCGGGTCACGGGCAAAGGCTTCGGGCGTCGCCACGTCTTCGATGCGCACCTTCGACCAGATGCCGTCGGCGTCGCGAAAAGTCGATAGCCCCGATTCTTTGGAAATGCCAGCGCCGGTGAGAATGACGATGTTTTGTTGCGACGGATCGGGCATAAAGTTCACCGCGGGTGCTTGCCGGACGGGCGGGGGCCTAAGATAATCCTAAGTCCGATAGAAACGCCAACGGAGAGTGAGCAATGGTCAAGGTGCTTTTTGTCTGCCTCGGCAACATATGCCGTTCGCCCACCGCCGAAGGCGTGTTCCGCAACCTAGTTGAAAAACGGGGACTCGGCGGCAAGGTGACGGTCGATTCCGCAGGCACCGGCGCCTGGCACATCGGCAGCCCGCCAGATCGGCGGGCCCAGGCGGCGGCCCGGCAGCGCGGCATTGACCTTTCCGGGCAGCGGGCGCGGCAGACGAAAAGGGGAGACTTTCACCGCTTCGATTACATCCTCGCCATGGACGCGGCCAACCACAGAAACCTATCGGAAATGTGCCCGCCCGGTGAGGAACACCGGTTGTATATGTTCCTGGACTTCGCGCCCGAGATCGGAAAACGCGACGTGCCCGATCCCTATTACGGCGGCGATGGAGGCTTCGAGGCCGTGCTCGACATGATCGAGGCGGCGTCTGAGGGCCTTCTGGCCGACATCCGGGAAAACCGTCTCTAGCCATGCGGCGGCATTTAGAGGAAACCATCACCCGGGTCACGGGCTCGCGGCCCATCCGTTCCCAGCTCATGAGCGGCGGTTGCGTCGGCGACGTCCGCTGGGTGACCCTGGAAGACGGTCGTGCCGTTGTCGCCAAGACCGGCGATAAGGGAAGCGGCCTCGATCTCGAGGGCTTCATGCTCCGCTACCTCCGCGATACCGGCGGGCTGCCGGTACCGGACGTGCTCTTTGCCGATGACGGCGTGTTGTTGATGAGCTTCATCGAGACCTCGGGTGGGATCAGCCCCGGCGCCCAGGCAGAGGCCGCGGACCTTTTGGCGGCGCTGCATGGCGTCGAGGCCGAAGCATTCGGGTTCGAGCGGGCGACGGTGATCGGCGGCTTGCACCAGCCGAACCCGTCAACGAAAAGCTGGGTCAAATTCTTCCGCGATCACAGGCTTCTTTATATGGCCCGCCAGACCTTGGACGCCGGCCGGCTTCCAGCGGCGTTGATGGGACGGCTGGAAATCCTGGCCGGGCGCCTTGGCGGCTGGCTAACGGAAACGGCACGGCCGTCGCTGATCCACGGCGACATGTGGACCGGCAACGTGCTTTGCAACGGTGGCCGGATTTCCGGTTTCGTCGATCCGGCCCTCTATTACGCCGACGCCGAAATCGAACTCGCCTTCTCGACCCTTTTCGGCACCTTCGGCGATGCCTTCTTCGGACGCTACGGGGAACACCGACCTATAAAACCCGGCTTTTTCGAGGAACGGCTGGATCTTTACAACCTTTATCCGCTTTTGGTCCACGTCAGGCTGTTCGGCGGTTCCTACGTCGGTTCCGTGGAGCGCACGCTCACCAAGTTCGGCTGTTGAACCGGGCCTTCGAAGGAAAGCGGCCAAGCACTCGGTCCATCCGGTATTATAGAAAATCCCACAGAAATGTCCGAAAACGTCCGCATATGTCCTCATTTGTCCCCTTTTTTTCGCACCCGCCCTATCTGGTCTTTCATGGGCAAGACGAATCAGACCGCTCGAAGGGTCCCGGAGATTCCCTATCCCCTAGCGGATAATCCGCCAACCCCTGGTAATGGGGGCCCTCACGGCCCAAGTGGCTCTGGAACAACGTGAAGCGGCCGACCTCGAACGGCCCGGCGGTGAATTTGTTTTGAACTTCGAGGTATTGGACGACCTCTCGGGGCACTCCATGTTTCATCCGCGCCAGGGTGACGTGGGGTTTGTAATTTCGGTGTTCGGGCTCGATCCCCGAGCGCACCAGGGCCGCCGCCACCATGCCCTGAAGCCTTGTCAGGGCTTCCGGTTGTTCGATCCCGGCCCAGACGGCATGAACCCGGCCCCGGCGGTCGAAGCATCCGACCCCGGCGAGCGTCAATTTGAATGCCTCGCCGCCAACGGCCTGCAACGCCCGATCGATGTCGATTTCATCGCCGCCTGCGACTTCGCCGATGAAACGGAGCGAAATGTGAAGGTTCTCGGGCCTCACCCAGCGGGCGCCGGGAAGCCCGCCCGAAAGCCCGCCGAGGCGGTCCCTGATGTCATCGGGAAGGGGGATGCCGACGAAAAGGCGCATTCAAATGCCCCCTAAGGTGCGGGGTTGGCGTGTATGGCGTGTATGGCCGCGATCTCTTCCAGGACTTCGTCCGAGAGGACCAGCTCTTCCGAATCCAGGTTGGCGGCGAGTTGTCCAGTGGTCGTCGCGCCGATGATGTTGGAGGTTAGGAACCGCCTGGAATTGACGAAAGCCAGGGCCATCTGGGCCGGGTCCAGCCCGTGGTCGCGGGCGAGGCGCACATAAGACTCGGTCGCCTTGATCCCGTTGGGCTTGAAATAACGCGAGAACTGCGGGAACAGGTGGTGGCGGGAGTTATCCGGTTTTTGGCCATTGAGATATTTTCCCGTCAGGGCGCCGAAGGCCAGGGGCGAATAGGCCAGAAGGCCGCAATCCTCGCGGATCGCCACTTCGGAAAGGCCGGTCTCGAAGGTCCGGCAGAGCAGGTTATAGGGATTCTGGATGCCGGCCATGCGAGGCAGGCCCGTTCGGTCCGAAATTTCAAGGAACTTCATCAGCCCCCAGGGGGTTTCGTTGGAGACCCCGATGGCCCTGACCTTGCCCGCCTTGACCTGTTCGCCCAAGGCCTCGAGCTGTTCTTCCAGCGGCGTAGAGCGGGCGCCGTCGTCATGGTCGTAATCGAGTCGGCCGAAATAGTTAGCCGGGCGCTCCGGCCAATGGGTCTGGTAGAGATCGATATAGTCCGTCTGCAGCCGCCGAAGACTAAGGTCCACCGCTTCGGCCACCTGGGCACGGGTGAATTTCAGGTCACCGCCGCGGATGTGCGAACGGCTGCCGGTGGGGCCGGTGATCTTGGTCGCCAAAACCACGCCGGCGCGGTTGCCCCTGGCCTTCATCCAGGTGCCGATGATCTGTTCCGTGGACCCTTGAGTCTTGGCGTTGGACGGGAAGGAATACATCTCGGCGGTATCGATGAAGTTAACCCCGTGATCGAAGGCCATATCCAGTTGCTGGTGAGCTTGGGATTCGGTGTTCTGTTCGCCGAAGGTCATGGTGCCGAGGCAGATACGGCTGACCTCGATGCCGGTCTGGCCCAGTGGGTTGATTTTCATGAGGGACTCTTTCCCGAAATGCTAAAGAAAAAGCGCCAGAACGCCGGTATATCCGTAAAGCCGGTTGTTGGAAATCTCGCCGTTGCCATAGAACCCGACCAGCGGCAAATCGCCGAGATGCTCGCGGATCAGGGATAATTCCTTGCCTTCGTCGCCGAACATATTGGGCCCGCGCGCCACGCAGGAGAAATAAACCCCGCCCCGGGGCGGGCCCGGAAGGCGGTTTTTCAGGTTCTTGAGGGTGGCCACTAGGTCCTCCTCGGCGCTTTTAGGGTCGCGGCGGACGAACATCACCCGGTCGCCTGCCTGGACCTCCTCGCCGATGGCCAGCCAGCCCCTGACGGGGTCAATGCCGAGGAGGTTGCGGACCATGTAATCGCCCGTATCGGACCCTTCGACAAGGAAGGCAGCGTGAATATAGCCGGCGGCCCGGCCCAAGTCGCGGGCCAGAAGCTCGCCGACGTCATCCTTGAGCACGTCTAGCGCCTTTTCACCATCGAGGCCGATGATGATGTTGTCCAGGTTGTCGGACACCACGTGGCTTTTGCCCACCGGCACGCATCCCTGGCTTAGGCCCGTGGCGACTTC
>CAZQZB010000029.1:19774-26757 GCA_964597695.1 uncultured Thalassospiraceae bacterium
AAATCCTCGGCGATGGCGTCGGTGACGTAAATGAACCCAAGGCGGTCTTCGTCCCCGGCAGAGTCTTCGCCGCCCAGTCCGTCAGCGAGGTTTTTGGCGATCCCGGACCAGTCTTCGGCATCGGAATGGGCGCATCGGCATAGAGTCATGTCTAAAGGCGGTCCATGGTCCTGGGTATGTCTTTTGTTTACCCCCCCAACGGACATTCATCAACGGCGGATGTCTCGTGGAAGCCTGATTGAGGCTGGATTAGACTAGATTCCGGAGGCAGAAGGCCCGAGACGCTGCCGTAACGAATAAGGGAACGGCCGGTGCCGGCTATTGATCGGGCCCCCTTTTATGTCATATATAGCCGCAAGAGGGTTCACCGCCTTTACATTAGTGACAGGAGTTTCCCATGGCTTTTGAACCAGGGCGCAAATTCACGCTTCGCAACGGGTCCATGGCCGGCACCGAAGCTAAGACCGTCCCCATAGACGCCGGCCTCCGTGAGTATATGCTCCGCGTCTATAACTACATGGCGTCGGGCTTGGCGCTGACCGGCATCGTCGCCTACGTTAGCGCCAACACGCCGGATATCATCAACCTTCTTTATACCAAAAGCCCGGAAGGATTCCTGCAACCGACCATGCTGGCCTGGATCTTCATGCTGTCGCCGCTGGCCTTTGTTTTGGCCCTGTCGTTCGGCATCAACAAAATGAAGGCATCGACCGCGCAGGCCGTCTTCTGGGGTTTTTCCGCCGTCATGGGCCTGTCGCTGGCCCATATCTTCCTCGCCTATACCGGTACCTCCATCGCCCGGGTGTTCTTCATCACAGCGGGCACCTTCTCCGGCATGAGCCTATTCGGCTACACCACCAAGCGCGACCTCACCGGCATCGGCTCGTTCTGTTTCATGGGCCTGATCGGGATCATCATTGCCAGTGTCGTTAATATGTTCCTGCAAAGCTCGGCCATGCAGTTCGTCATCTCGGTGATCGGGGTTCTGATCTTTGTCGGGCTGACAGCCTATGACACCCAAAAGATTAAGAGCTTGTATACGGAAGCCGATGGCTCCGAGACCATTACCAAGAAGGCGATCATGGGGGCGCTGACGCTTTATCTGGACTTCATCAATCTGTTCTTGATGCTGCTCAGGCTGTTCGGCCAACGTCGTTAGCCCCGAACGCCGGCATCTCAAACGGATTTCCGCCCGGAAGTTTCTGTTTCCGGGCGGTTTTTTGCAGAATTTTCGAGCCCGGCCTACACCACCCGGTTCGGCGGTTCGTGGCCCGAAAAGAAGGCATCCAGGTTGTCCAGTGCCATGAATCCCATGGCGGTCCGGGTTTCGACGGTGCCGCTGCCCTGATGGAGCAGGAGGAAGGCGTTGTCGAGTTCCCGGAAACCCTTGTGGAGGTTTGGCTCGCCGTCTAAGACGTCGAGCCCCACCGCGGCCAGACGCCCCGAATTCAAGGCCTCGAACAGGGCCTTTTCGTCGACGACGGCGCCCTCGGGCAGGAGCCCGATGCGTTCGGCGTTCAGGTGCTTCATCAGGTTCGGCGTCATCGGCGTGTGGATGGCAAGGAAGCGGGAGACCCGGAGCAGGTCTTCCGCCTTAATCGAAGCAATCCATGACGTGAATAAGCCCCTAATATGTGAAGAAGAGGGCTTAAACGTTTTAAATTGATTCAATTTGAAATGATCGCTCTCTAGGAAAAAGTTGATGTTTCAAGGGCCGGGTGTTATCTGACCCTGCCCTTCGAGAGGACAAATCGGTCGCGGGAATCCCGCGATTTCGCCGCCGGGAGCACCCATGACCCCGAACATTCCCACCGATCCCGAAACCGTCGCCCGTATTTACCGTTCCTTGCGTCTAATCCGGAGGACCGAAGAGGAAATCGCCCGCATCTATCCCACCGACAAGATCAAAAGCCCGGTGCACCTGTCCATCGGCCAGGAAGCGGTCGCCGTCGGCGTCTGCGACACGCTCACCCCAGGCGACGCGATCGCGGCTACCTACCGGGGACACGCCGCTTATATCGCCAAGGGCGGTAACCTCAACCAGATGATGGCAGAACTTTACGGCAAGGGCACCGGATGCGCCGCCGGCAAGGCCGGGTCCATGCATCTGGTCGATATGAAAGCCAATGTTCTTGGTATGTCGGCCGTTGTCGGCACCACCATCCCCATCGCCGCCGGTTACGCTTTCGCGCTTGGCTACGAAGACCCCGGGGAATACGGGGCCAGGGTCGCTGTCAGCTTTTTCGGCGACGGCGCCACCGAGGAAGGGGTTTTTTCGGAAACTCTCAATTTCGCGGCGCTTCATAAGCTGCCGCTGCTTTTCGTTTGCGAGAACAACGGTTACGCCATTCATTCCCCGATCGAAAGCCGCTGGGCCACCGAGGCGCTTTGCGAGCGGGTCGCCACCTATGGCATTCCCACCCATGAACTGACCGACGGTAACGTCTTTGCCATCCGGGAGACGACGGCAAAGGCTGTTGGGGAAATTCGCGACGGCGGCGGGCCCCAGTTCATGGAATGCAAGACCTACCGTTGGCGTGAACACGTCGGCCCCAACGAGGATTACGACGACGGCTACCGCAGCCGCGACGATTTTAAGCCCTGGCTGGAAGACGACCAGGTGGCGAGAACCGGCGCCATGTTTGACGCCGCCAAACGAACGGCCATCGACGAAGAGGTGGAAAAACTGATCGCCGACGCCGTGGAATTCGCCGAACAGAGCCCGTGGCCGGAACCGGAGGAGCTTTTCAGCCATGTCTTCGCCGACTGACGGCCCCCGAAGCCTGAGCTACGTCGACGCGCTGCAGGAAGCCGTCGAGCAAGAGATGGACTGCGACCCGGACGTCTTCGTCATCGGCCTCAACGTCGACGACCACACGGCCATCCAGGGCACCACCCGCGGCCTCATCGACAAGTTCGGCCCCGGGCGCGTCATCGATACACCCCTGTCCGAGGACGCCGTGACCGGTGTCGTCATCGGCGCCGCCATGGCCGGCATGCGGCCCATTCACGTCCATATCCGCATGGACTTTTTGATGCTGTGCATGAACCAGCTCATCAACATGGGGGCTAAGGCGCATTACATGTACGGCGGTCAGGTCAACGTGCCGATGGTTTCGCGCTCCATCATCGGCAAGTCCTGGGGCCAGGGCGCCCAGCACTCCCAGGGCCTGCATGCCATGTTCATGCACGTGCCGGGGCTGAAGGTGGTGGCGCCGACCAACGCCTATGACGCCAAGGGGTGCATGATCGCCGCCATCCGCGACAACAACCCCGTGGTCTTCGTCGAACACCGTTTGCTGTATTCCACCGACGCGCCGGTGTCCGAAAAATCCTACACCGTCGATTTTGGCTGCGCCCGCGTCGTCGCCAAGGGCAGCGACATTACCCTTGTCGGCGTCTCTTATATGCTGGTCGAATGCCTGGCCGCCCATGATCTCCTGGCCGAGGTCGGGGTATCGGCGGAAGTCATCGATCCGGTGTCGCTGCTGCCGTTGGACACCGATTCGATGGCCCAATCCGCCGGCCGGACGGGAAGGCTTTTGGTCGTCGACAACGCCTGGACCACTGCCGGCGCTAGCGCCGAAATCGTCGCCGCCGTCTGCGAGAAGCTGGGAGGTAAGGGGTCGCTCACCGTTGGGCGCATGGGCTACGCACCGACCACGTGTCCGACGACGCCGGCGCTGGAGAAGGGTTTCTATCCCAACGCCGCCACCATCGCGACCAAGGCCTACGCCTTGGTGCGTCCCGATGAGCCCGAGTGGATTCCTGACGCCGAACCGACCCTGCCGCACGAAGCCGCTTTTAGGGGGCCGTTCTAGATGTTCTGGGATCTGGCGGCTGACACCTGGGGGAACGAAGAACGCGCCGCCATCACCCGGGTAGCGAAAAGCGGCCGCTATACCATGGGCCCGGAGGTGGCGGCCTTCGAACGCGCCTTCGCCGATTACCATGGGCGGAGCTTTGGAGTTATGGTCAATTCCGGCTCGTCGGCCAACCTGGTGGGCGTGGCCAGTCTGTTCCACGTCAAGGAGCGGCCGCTCCGGAAAGGCGACGAGGTCATCGTACCAGCGATTTCCTGGTCCACCACCTATCATCCGCTGTACCAATACGGGCTCAGGCTTAGGTTCGTGGACGTTGAGGCGGATACCCTCAATATCGACACCGGCGCCCTGATGGAAGCCCTGACGCCGAAGACCCGAGCCATCGTTGGCGTTTCCATCCTCGGCAACCCAGCGGCGCTGGACGTGATACGCGACTTCGCGGACGAACACGGTCTTTGGTTTATCGAGGACAATTGCGAATCCCTGGACGCCGAACTGGATGGCAAGAAGACTGGCACCTTCGGCGATATCGGCACCTTCAGCTTCTTCTTCTCGCACCACATCTCCACCGGCGAGGGCGGCATGCTGTTGACCGACGATGTGGAAATCGACGGCCTTGCCCGCGCCGTCCGGGCACATGGGTGGACCCGCGACGTGCCGGACGGGGCAGGCCTTTTTGAGCCCATGGATGATTCCTTCGCCGAGGCCTACCGGTTCATCATTCCCGGCTACAACGTCCGCCCGCAGGAGATCAACGCCGCCGTCGGCCTGGAACAGTTGAAGAAGCTCACCGCCATGACGGCCCAGCGACGCGCCAACCTGGCGCTCTTCCAAAAGGCCTTCGGCGGCGACGGGCGTTTTGTCATTCAGCGCGAAACCGGTAAAAGCTCGTCTTTCTCCTTCCCCATGATCGTCGGGCTCCACTCGGGGCTGGAACGGGATGACGTTTTCCGGGCCCTGAAGGATGCCGATATCGGTTACCGCATGATTACCGGCGGCTGTTTCCTGCGCCACGGTGTGATCCGGTTTTTCGACTATGATGTCGTCGGCAATCTGGTTAATGCCGATATCGCACACGACCGTGGATTCTTCGTCGGCAACCACCCCTTCGACCTGAGCCAACAGATCGAACGGATGCGCGACGTGCTGAACGGACTTGGGAGCTGATCGAACGATGGCCGAAGGTCACAGAATTCTGATTACCGGCGGCGCCGGATACCTGGGCTCGGTGATGGTGCCGTTGTTTCTGCACGCCGGGCACAGCGTAACCGTGCTCGACAATTTCATGTACGGCCAGACCAGCCTCGCCGGGGTCTGCCATCATCCCCGGTTCGACGTCATCGAAGGCGACGCGCGCATTGAACAAACGGTCAAGCCGCTGCTGAAGGACGCAGACACGGTCATTCCCCTGGCGGCGCTGGTCGGCGCGCCGATCTGCGACAAGCACCCCGAAGACGCCACTAGCACCAACTTAGGCGCCGTCGGGATGCTGATCAGGATGCTTTCCAAGGACCAAAAGGCGATGCTCCCCAACACCAACAGCGGTTACGGTGTCGGCGAAAGCGGCAAGGAGTGCACGGAAGAGACGCCGCTCAGGCCCATTTCCCTTTACGGCCGCGACAAGGTGGCCGCCGAGATCGTCGTGCTGGAACACGGAAACGCCCTTAGCTTCCGGCTCGCCACCGTCTTCGGGATGTCGCCGCGTCCGCGAATCGATCTTCTGGTCAACGACTTCGTCTACCAGGCCGTCACCGCCGGCAAGTTGATGCTGTTCGAAGGCCACTTCAAGCGCAACTACATCCACATCCGCGACGTGGCGCGCGCCTTCATGCACGCCATCGACAACTTCGAAGCCATGAAGGGCGGGCCCTATAACGTCGGGTTATCGGATGCGAATCTCTCGAAAAAGGAGCTTTGCCAGAAGATTCAGGACCACGTTCCCGGTTTCACGTTCGAGGAAAACGTCATCGGCGAGGACCCTGACAAGCGAGACTACATCGTCTCCAACACCAAAATCGAGGCGACGGGATTTACCCCCAAATATTCCCTCGACGACGGCATCCGGGAGTTGATCAAGGGCTATCAAATCCTCCAGAACCCCAATTACGGGAATGTATAGCGTCGCCGGCCATGACCAATTCCACCTGTCTGAACGACATTGATGTCGTCCTCCTTGCCGGCGGATTAGGTGCCCGCATTCGGGACACCCTCGGCGATACCCCAAAACTGCTGGCAAGGGTGAACGACCGGCCGTTTCTCGATTTCCTCATCGGGCGGCTTAAAGTTTTTGGTGCCGGACGCCTGATTCTCGGCCTCGGCCATTTGGGTGAGCACGTTGTGGAGCACCTGAAATCCCATCCCCCCGAAGGCCTCAACATCGTCACTTTGATCGAGCCCGAGCCCTTTGGCACCGCCGGCGCGCTAAGGTTTATCGCGCCCCACGTTGAAAGCGATCCGGTCATGGTCATGAACGGCGACAGCTTCACCGGCGCCGATCTTTGCGATTTCGTCCAAGCCCACCGCCGGTCCGGCGCCGAGGGTTCTATCCTTGCAACCGAAGTCGAGGATACCGCGCAATACGGGCGATTGAATGTGTCGCCCGAGGGCCGGGTTCTAGAATTTTTGGAAAAGGACTTGAGGCAAACGGGCCCGGGTCTCATCAACGCCGGGGTCTATTTGTTCGACGCCGCCATGATGGCCCGGATCGAGGGTATAGAAGGGCCGTCTCTGGAGCGGGACGTATTCCAGTCCCTGGACCCCGGAACGCTCAGCGCCGTCGTCGGCCAAGGGCCCTTCATCGACATCGGCACGCCAGAAAGCCTGGCCGGTGCGGCGGAGGTGCTGAAACCCTTCTGTCCTTCTTGAGGCGGGATTCCTTTTCAGGCCGAAAGAACTCGACCCAAACCTGCGTGTAATAGGTGACGCCCCAGTTGATTACGCGGAGCTTGCGTACGCCGTCGGCACCTTTGGTTACGACCTTATGTTAGTTGAGGATGTCCTACATAAACTCCATTATCGAATCGACAGGAGGTTGGTTAAACATATCGAAGGAAAATCATTCCTCACAAAAGAAGAACGGTTAGAATGTATTTTGTTTCTAGAATTGAAAAGTCATAATGTGTCAGGCTGTGGTGGTCTTCATTATCACGGTTTCATCAA
>CAZQZB010000030.1:0-25700 GCA_964597695.1 uncultured Thalassospiraceae bacterium
CCCATCGGCAAGATCCCCGACTTCAAGTTCTGCGCCGTCAAGGTCGAAAGCGCGGTCCGCACCACCGAAGCCGCCGAATAGCGGGACGGGTTACTTCCCGGCCTTCTCTAGTATTTCCAGTGTCAGCGCGTGGACCGTCGGGCTGCCTTCCGGGTTGTTGGAAAGGACGTCGGTCCGGTCCTTGATCCCGGCCTGCAAGTCCTCGGCCCCGATGGGGTAGGTCTTCAACATCACCGCCAAGATCGCTTCCATGGCGAGCACGTGGGCCAACAGGTTTTCCGTCTCTTCCATGTGCTGGGCCGCGGTTTCGCCGAAGGATTTCAGCTCGTCGGCGATGATCTTGGGGTTCTCTTCCAGGCCGTGGATTTGCCCAAAAATAATAATCCGAACCTTCGAGGAGATCTAGAAAAACCTGATGGCTGTTGACCGCGTCGTTGCCGTCTTGCTCGGACATAGGGCCCCAATCGTTACGGGGTTTCAGCATATCGGCCCGGGGCCACCCCTGTCATGACAAAGCCGAAACAGGCACTCGGGCCGAACCCTTTCTTTCCGATTCTTTCCGGGCGCCTTTTGGGGGTGGGGGGGCGCCGGCGGCCCTTCCCGGGTCTCGACGAAGGACTGGGCGAAGGCGCTGTTTGCAACGGCTTCGGGTTGGTTTACAATGCCTTGGTCCCGGTTTGCCCGGGAACGGAATTTGGGAGGGTCGACACCATGAGATCGTTTTGGATCGGATCTATAACCGCCGTCATTATCGCCGTCGTCGCTGGCGTCATTTTGTCCGGCAGCGAGGTTTCGACGGCCGAGAAGTTCTCCACCGCCGACACCCAGCGCTAGCCGGGGGCGGCTGACCGAGGACCGCCCACCGGGTCCAATGATTTAGCCTTGCGTTTTTGCGCGCCCGTGCTTTGCGGGCGCGTTAGCATGAAAAGACAAGAGGCCCAGGGGGGTGTCCCCCGGAAACCAACAAGACGCGGCGGAGCCCGGACAGGAACTAAACAAAAGAAAAGGCGGCCCCCATTTTCCAGGGGACCGCCCTTGTCTTTTGGTGAACCAATGGTGGGGGAAGGTTTATTCCGCCGGTTGTTCTCCGCCCGAGGCGCCGCCTTCGACTTCGGCGGCCCAAAGACTGTGGTGTTCCTTTGCCCAGTTGACGTCGACCTGCCCGGAGCCGACGGCGCCGATGGCGCCTTCCATGCCGACGGGCGAACCGATGTAAATGTGGCCGATGATGGCGGCAATCATGATCACGGCTATCAACCCGTGCCAGAGCACCGATAATTGGGTTTCCTGCAACGACGTCAGGTCGGTCGGCAGACCGAGGCCGAAGATATTGAGCAACGCAAAGGTCTGCCCCCACGGCGTGATCTCGAACGGGAAAATCAGCGCCAATCCCGACCAGGAGAGCGACGCGCCGCCCAGAATGACGATCCAGAAGATGCACTTCTGACCGAAGTTGAATTTTTTCGCCGGTGGATGGGTGCCCTTTGAAAGCAGGCCGCCCCCCTTGATGACCCAGCCGACGTCGGTGCCGTCAAAAATATTGTGCCGCACCCACAGAAAGAACATCAGGATGATGCCGACGATGAAGGGGAAGCCGATATAATTGTGGGCGATCTTGCCGTAATAGGTCAGCGCCGCGAAAGCGTCGGGCCCGATCGCCGGCAACAGGACGTACCGGCCATACATGACGTTCAGCCCCGTAAGCCCCAACACGATGAAGCTCGACGCCGTCAGCCAGTGGGTGGCGCGTTCGAGCCCGTTGAAACGCTCGATTGTCCTGCCCGACGGACCGCTGTCAATCTTCACCTGGCCACGCAAGGCCCGGAAAACCACCAGTACCAGGAGAATGCCCAGCAGCAGCCAGCCGCCGAAATTCGCCAGCGGACCGTTCTTGAAGGCGCGCCAGTTTTCCCCTTGCGACTGCACGAGAACGGCGCCTTTCTGGTCGGGAAGGGATAGCGACCCCTCCGACCCCTTGCGGATAGCACGCCAATAATCGGAATCGCTGGCGCCTCCCGACCAGTTGCCCGGCACGCTGCCGCCCGCCTGTGCAGCGGCCGGCGCGTCAAGAAACGGCGAACCCGAGAGCCCGGCCGCCGCCCCGTAGGCGACAACCAGGGCCAATGCCAAAGAAGCCATAATTTGGCGGAGATTTGACAAAAGCATAAAACCAATCCTTGTCTTGTTTGCCCCGAATACGCGGCCGGCCGGCCGCTCCGGCATCAGGGCTGGCGTTGACCTTGTGCACGCGTGTTCAGGCTTGGCGTATCGACGGCTTGCGACCCGCCCCCACCGCCGCCTCCGGAGAGGAAGACGGGGCTCCCTTGCATATTGGTGCGCCGGCCCAACTGGTGTACCTGGTCCAAACTGAGTTTGGTGTCCATTTTACCTAGATAAACGCCCGGTTTGAATTCGGTGATCCGCCCCTGTTCCTCCGCCCGGCAAGCGCCGAGAACGACGGCAGAGACTGCCACCACGCCAAAGACCGTAAATAATCTTCGGTATGTCATGACGATCCTTTCGCTTGGTTACCCCCGGACAGGGCAAACGAGGGGAGGCGGCGCCGTAAAGAACGACGCCGCCAAACCCTCTAATTTACGCGCCGGAGACCTAAGCTCCCGCCTTCAATTGATAGGCGGTACCCCATCCCCAAGCGCCGGAGCCGAAGCCACGGGAAACAACGCGTTCGCGATAGATGTTGCTTATCATCTCGCCGTCGCCGCCCAAGAGAGCCTTGGTCGCGCACATCTCGGCGCAAAGCGGCAACTTGCCTTCCGCGAGACGGTTGCGGCCGTACTTCTGGAACTCCGCTTGTGAGTGATCGTCATCCGGACCACCAGCGCAGAAAGTGCACTTGTCCATCTTTCCACGGCTGCCGAAGTTTCCGGCCTGCGGGAATTGCGGCGCCCCGAAGGGACACGCGTAGAAGCAATAACCGCAGCCGATGCAGAGGTCCTTGGAATGCAGGACCACGCCTTCCTCGGTCTGGTAAATGCAGTCCACCGGGCAGACTGCGATGCACGGCGCATCAGAGCAGTGCATGCAGGCCACCGAAATGGACCGCTCACCGGGCTTCCCATCGTTGATGGTCACCACCCGGCGCCGGTTGATGCCCCAAGGCACCTCGTGCTCGTTTTTGCACGCCGTGACACAGGCGTTGCACTCGATGCAGCGCTCGGCATCACATAGGAACTTCATTCGTGCCATAGCTATTTCTCCTTACCTTACGCTGCTTCAATGCGACACAGGGTAACCTTCGTTTCCTGCATCTGGGTCACTGAATCGTAGCCATAGGTGCCGCAGGTATTGGACGAGTCACCCAGGACGTACGGTACGGTCCCCTCCGGGTACTTATCGGCAAGGCTCTTGCCTTCCCAACGACCACCCCAGTGGAACGGCATAAAGACGACACCGGGCGCGACGCGCTCGGTAATCATTGCCTTGACCAGAACCTTGGCGCCATTTTCCGGCGAGTAGACCCACATGTCGTTGCCATCCCTGATGCCATTGTTGTTGGCATCGACAGGGTTGACCTCGCAGTACATGTTCTGCTGCAGCTCGGCCAGCCACGGGTTGGACCGGGTCTCGTCGCCACCACCCTGGTATTCCACGATCCGTCCCTGCGTGAGGATGGTCGGGAATTTCTTCGAGTGGTCGACCTTCTGGATGGACTCGTATTTGACCGGCAGGCGATAGGTTTTGCCGCTGGACTTGAAGTCCTTGTAGGTCTTGTACTTGGGCAGAAGGTCACGCCTTGGCGTGTACAACGGCTCGCGGTGAATGGGCACCGGATCCGGGAACGTCCACACGACAGCCCGCGCCTTGGCGTTGCCGAAGGGCGCACAGCCGTGCTTGATGGCGACCCTCTGGATACCGCCCGAAAGGTCGGTCTTCCAGTTGGTCTTATCGCCTGCGACCTTGGCAATGGCCGCCTTCTCCTTGGCGGTCAGGTCCTTGTCCCAGCCGAGTTTCTTCAACACCGCCATCGAGAACTGCGGATAGCCATCCTTGATCTCCGATCCGACCGGATAGGAGCCCTCGGCAAGCAAATTGACGCCGTTGCGTTGGACGCCGAAGCGGGCACGGAAGCAAAGTCCGCCTTCCGCCACCGGCATGGAGGTGTCGTAGAGGTTAGCTGTACCCGGATGCTTCAAGGCGGGATTGCCCCAACATGGCCACGGCAGGCCGTAGAACTCGCCGTCGGCGGGGCCGCCCTTGGCCCGAAGCGAGGTCCTGTCGAAGGTATGCTGGTTTGCCATGTGCATCCTCATCCGTTCCGGCGACTGGCCGGTGTAGCCGATGGTCCACATGCCGCCGTTGAACTCGCGAGTGAGATCTTCGACCAAGGGTTCGTTGTTGTTGACCTTGATGTTTTTGAACATCTCCTTCGCAAAGCCCAGCTTCTTGGCCAGCAGGTACATGATGGTTTGATCGGGCTTCGATTCGAAATAGGGCTCGAAGACCTTTTCACGCCATTGCAGTGCGCGGTTAGAAGCCGTCACAGAGCCATAGGTCTCGAACTGCGACGCCGCCGGAAGCAAGTACGTCCCGTCCTTGCGGTTGGAAAGCACTGAGGCAAGGTTGGGATGCGGGTCGATGATCACCAGTAGGTCCAGTTTCTCCAGGGCCGTCCGCATTTCCTTGAGACGGGTCTGCGAGTTCGGAGAGTGACCCCAGAATATCATCGCCCGGGTGTTGGTGCCTTGCAGGGCGATATCTTTCTGAGGCAGCAGAACGCCATCGATCCAGCGCGACACCGGATAGCCCTTGGTCTCCATCAGCTTCTTCGACTTGAAGCGCTTCAGGAGATAGTCGTAGGGCACATCCCAGACGCGGGCCCAGTGCTTCCACGAGCCGGTCTTGAGGCCGTAGTAGCCGGGCAGCGAGTGGCTGAGGATGCAGAAGTCCGTCGCACCCTGTACGTTGTCGTGGCCGCGGAAGATATTGCAGCCACCGCCGGCGGTGCCCATGTTGCCCAACGCCAACTGCATCACGCAGTAGGCCCGCGTGTTGTTGTTGCCGGTGGTGTGCTGAGTACCACCCATACACCAGACGACGGTGCCCGGACGGCTGTTGGCCATCGTCCTGGCGACCCGCCTCACTTGCGAGCCGGGAACACCGGTGACACGTTCTGTTTCCGCCGGATTCCACCGCTTGACTTCGGCCTGAATCTGATCCATGCCGTAGACACGCTGTTTGATGAACTCCTTGTCTTCCCAGCCGTTCTCGAAGACATGCCAGAGGATGCCCCAAATCAACGCCACATCGGTGCCCGGACGCAACCGCACGTATTCATCGGCGTGCGCCGCCGTCCGCGTGAAGCGCGGATCGCAGACAATCATGGCCGCGTTGTTCTGCTCCTTGGCCTTGAGAATGTGCTGCAGGGCAACGGGGTGGGCTTCCGACGCGTTGGAGCCGATCATGAAGATCGCACGCGAGTTGTGCATGTCGGGCATGCTGTTGGTCATGGCGCCGTAGCCCCATGTGTTGGCCACGCCGGCGACCGTGGTCGAGTGGCAGATGCGCGCCTGGTGATCGCCGTTGTTGGTGCCCCAGAAGGCGTAGAACTTCCGGAACAGGTACGACTGCTCGTTGCTGAACTTCGCCGAACCGAGCCAATAAGCGGCATCGGGACCGGATTTCTTCCGGATGGCAAGCAACTTGTCGCCGACTTCGTTGATGGCGTCGTCCCAGGACAGCTTCACCCAGTTGCCACCGACCTGCTTCATCGGGTACTTCAGACGGCGGGGTCCGTGGGCCCAGTCGCGGACCGACGCACCCTTGGTGCAATGGGCGCCCAGGTTTAGCGGGCTATCGAAGCCCGGTTCCTGGCCGATCCAAACGCCGTTCTCTACTTCCGCTATCACCGTGCAACCCACTGCACAGTGCGTACAGACCGTCTTGATCTGCTTCATTTGCTTGGCAGTGGCCGCTTTTGCCCCCTTGGTCATGCCGATGGGCATGGCCGAGGCAAGCACAGCGCCCCCGGCGGTCACTCCCGAACGTTTCAGGAATGTACGGCGGTCCATCGAACCTCCGATTACGCCGGCCAAGGCTTTCTTTAAACGGGGGCCATTCGCTACCCCGTCGCTCTTTTTAGTGAGCATAAAATGTCTCCTGTAGGGTTAGTGGTTACCTTGCCGTTTCATAATATTTTTTGACGTGCTCGGTTTCCCGGTAACCGGCGCTTTTCCGGCCTTCGGGAACCGCCGCGGTCGCCGACTTCGAGGCCAAGGCAACGGCCGCCAAACCAGCGGCACCACCGGTCACACCGGCGGCCTTTAAGAAGTCACGGCGGGGAAGTGATTTTTTCTTTGTCGCCATCACCATCTCCTTTTCAGTTACCCCAATTGGTTCACCAAACGGCGGGCTTTTTCGACCGCCGGTCACTTAAATGCGGCATTTCACGCCGCAATCTCGAAAGCTTCTTCCTCTATGGCCAAAAACAGCTTGCCGATGGTACCCACCGGCATGTAGAGCACGGCCGTTTTGGCGCTTTCCAGATCCTCGAAAAATTTACCGGCCCACGGCGCCAGGTGGTCCTTGAAAAACTTGGCTTGGGTCGCCAGGTCGGCGGGTTCGCCGAAGGCGCCTGTGATCAATCCGTGCATGATTTCACAGAGGAAAGCGATGTGGTCCTCGGGTTCCTTCGAGATGCCCGAGCCCGCAATGCCGAGTTCCGCCATGGCGCCGCGCAGATTGGCCAACGGCTTTTCATAAAGCGCCCCGGTCAAGTAGTTGGACCCGTAGGGCAGCAACTCGCCACCGGCGCCCATGCCGTAAAATAGAAGGGTATATTCCTCCTCAGCGGCACCCCGGGCCGTCCGCACGCCTATCGTGCCGAGCGCCGACAGCCCTTTGCCGAGCAAGGTGTCGTCGCTTTCGCCTTCGAGGGAACGCACGATTTCCAAGGTTTCGTCGCTCATCGGCTCGGCCAAAACCCGGGCCAGCAACCCATAAAGATGGGCGCGCCGCAAATCCTCTTCGGGAACGTCGCGTTCACCCGCGGTTACTTGATGTTCTGGGGGCACGGATCCTTCTCGGACTCCTCGTCCGTCCCCCCCCATATCAAGAAATGCCTCCACCTGAGCGTATCCTCTTTATTCTTGCCGCGTTTACCGCGGTACCCTCCCCAATCGCCGCCTGGGTTTCGGCACACCATTCGTTTTAGGGCATGCCCAAACCAAGCGTTTTCTCACCGTTTCAGTATCGAGTGTTTACGGCGCCGGTGTCAACGGAATTGTCACGAATCCCTTTTTTTTATTTCTAAAACCGTATAAATTTCATGGGTTTGTGGATTAACTTATAACTTATGAAGTCATCGGCGCCATACTTCGGCCAGCCCAATATTCCATAAAAGTATAATATCTGTTTGCCCCCCACGCGTGCCCGCTCAAACGGTCCGGCTATACCGCCTCATCGGGCGTGGGGGGCCATCCGGGGGGTTCAGGCCGGCTCTTCGTTTTCGTCTTTTTCGGAGTCCGATTCAGCCATTTCCTCGAAGTCTTCGCCCTCGTCGTCGCCCTCTCCGACATCGTTGACTTCGTTTTCGTCGGCCCATTCCTCCTCGGTTTGGGCCGCCTCGCCGCCGCCGGCGACGTCCTTGCCGGTTGCAGCGTCCTTGCCAGTTTTGGAAGCGGTTTTGGAGGCGGTTTTGGATGCCTTCTTGGATATCTTTTTGGTACTGCTGACGGCTTCGCCTATGAGTTTGAAGAGCCGTAAGTCCTCGTCATAGTCATCAAGGCCGTCGCGAAAGCCGAAAAAGGGATCGCTGCGCCAGAGGATACGATACGCTTGGCGCTTTAGGAAATCCGGTACGTTTTGGGCTAAAAAAGGCGTGAAATCGGAATCCTTGTTCAGGCTTTCGATGGGCGGCAGGTCACGAACCGCTTCCTCCTGTTCGGGGGTCAGTTCGCCCTCTTCTTCCGGGGTCTCTTGGGTTTCCAGTTCACCCGCCGTATGACGGTGCAACAGCTCGAGGGCTTCGGGCGACGCCCTCTCCATGCCGATTTCACCCTCCTCGGGCTCGGCGGCCAACGGCAGCATCACCGGCGCCACCCTGCGTTTAGCCACCGCTGGCGCGCTATCGGGCTTCTCCGCTTCCGGCTCGGGCGTGCCACTGCGGGTTTGGCCCTTGCGGCGCGACCACCGCTGAAGTCTGCTTTCGCCGTCGCCGCTCATTGGCGTGATCCGCGGCGGGGTTTGCGGGCATCGAAGCCCTCCTTGCGCGGGTTATAGGGCTTGCGTTTGCGTTTCTCGAACTTAGCGTCGACGTGATACTTGGCGATAAAGTCCTGGACCCAGACGGCCAGTTCGGTCGGCATCGGCACCCCCTCGACGATTTGTTCGGAGTCTTCGGTGTAACCCTCGGCCTCGTAGGGGCAGACCGTGGCCAGAAACGGAAGGACCTCCGGCTCGTCCTCCTCCTCCTCACCGGGTGTCAGCACGACGTAGACGTAGGGCTGATCTTCAGCAAGGTTGGTGCGATAGCCGTCGGTTTCGCCCCGGAACAGTTCCAGCTCCAGTGTGGCAGCATGGTACTGGACCCAGCCCTCGCCCTCACGCAGCTTCCGCCATTCGCCGGCGGCGTCCAGGGGCGGTGCGCCAGGGATCACGGCCACCGGTGTCCAAGTATAATCCTGCCATGGATTATCGATCTCCCGCCGCTCGATGACGATGCCGAGGTCGATGCTTTCCTCAGGACTGGCACTCATGCGGCGCCCCTTTCGATATTCAAAATCAGTTCGGCCTCGGCAAGGTTGTCGGGCTCGTTGATATTGAAGAAAGGATCGGACGGATGGTCCGAAAATTCCACCCTAATTAGATTGTAGCGCGCCGTCCAGCGGTCGATCTTGCGCATGTCCTCCTCGATCATGGCGCGGCGCAAGTCGGCGGCCAACGCCACCGGCCATATCCCGAAAACCGGATGCGCCCGCCCACCCGACGCCGCGCACGCCATGTCGGCGTCGTCCTTTTCGACCGCCCCCAACAGCCTGGACACCAAGTCCAGGGGTACGAAAGGCGCATCGGTGGCGAAGGTCGCCACCCACCTGATTCCGGGCCCCTTTGCGGCTGCCCATTCCATCCCCGTCAAGACTCCGGCCAGGGGCCCGGCGAAGCCCTCGATCACGTCCGCCACCACCTCCAGGCCGAAGGCGGAAAAGCGTTCCGGATCACCGTTGGCGTTGATGACAAGGGCCGAAACCTGGGGTCGGGCACGCTCGACGATAAATTCGATGATCGGCCGCCCGCCCAGTTTTTGCAGACCCTTGTCGCCGCCGCCCATACGTCGGGCCCGCCCCCCGGCCAGCAGCACCCCGGCGACCCTATCGCCGGTGGCACCGCTCATCCGACGCTTCCTTTGCGTTGAAGGCCCGCCGGTTCGTCGGCGACTTCGCCTGGGTTAGCGTCATAGATGATTCGGTCCTGGCCGGAGAGGACGACAAAGCGCCTGCCCCGGGCGCGGCCGATGAGGGTCAGGCCGACCTCGCGCGCCAACTCGACGCCCCAGGCAGTAAAGCCCGAGCGCGAGGCCAGGATGGGAATGCCCATCTGTACGGCCTTGATGACCATTTCGCTGGTCAGCCGCCCGGTAGTGTAGAAGACCTTGTCGCCGCCCTCCATGCCGTGCATGAACATGTAGCCGGCGATCTTGTCGATGGCGTTGTGTCTCCCGACGTCCTCCATATAAAGAAGCACCCTGTCCTCCTGGGCCAGCACGCAGCCGTGGATGGCGCCGGCTTCCAGATAAAGGCTTGGCTGGGTGTTGATCGTCTTCATCAAGGCATACAACCACGATGTCTTGATGATGGTGTCTTTGGGAAGTTTCACCTTATCGAACTTCTCCATGACATCGCCGAAGACCGTCCCCTGGGCGCAGCCCGACGTCAGCGTCTTTTTCTTGAGCTTGTCCTCGAAATCGGTTGCGCCGGAGGTGCGCACGACGACGGTGGCGATGTCTTCTTCGTAGTCGATGCCGGTGATCTCGTCATCGAGGCCGAGCATGTTCTGGTTCACCAGGTATCCGACCGCCATGTATTCCGGGTAATCGCAGATGGACATCATGGTGACGATTTCCTGGCCGTTGAGATAAAGCGTCAGCGGCCGCTCGACCGTGACTGAGGTTTCGATGGGGTTGCTGTTCTGATCGGCGCCCTTGACCCGCTCGGTCAGGCGCGGGTCCTTGGGATTGGGCATGATTAGAAATTCGTCGGTGCTCATTTTTTTCCTGGGATGGGGGGGGCGGCCCCATGCATCGCCCTCCCCCTGACTATGGATACCGGAGGCGGCGATTACAAGAGCCCAAAAGGCGCGAAATCCATATCATGCATATTTTTGTTGTTTTATGTTTTAAATTAATAATTTTACCATTATATGTAAAAAAAACATATTATAACAGTTTTTTGGAGGGCCTTTTTATGACCGGTTTTGGTGACGCGCTGAACCAGGCCCTGGCGCTGGTCATCGGGTTTGACAAAACCCTGACCGAGATCGTGGTGTTGTCGCTTCGGGTCAGCCTCACCGCCGTCGCCATCGCCACGGTCATCGGCCTGCCCGTCGGCGCCGCCTTGGCGCTGTTCAAGTTTCGCGGCCGCACCTTCCTGGTCGTCGTCCTCAACGCGCTGATGGGGCTGCCGCCAGTGATCGTCGGCCTGATTGTCTATCTTTTTCTTAGCCGGGCCGGCCCGTTCGGGGTTTTAGGCCTCTTGTTCACGCCGGCGGCGATGATCGTCGCCCAGGTACTGCTGGTGACGCCGATCATCGCCGCATTGACGCGCCAGGTAGTCGAGGACCTGTGGGTGGAATACAAGGAGCAATTGCGCTCGTTGGGCGCCGGCCCCGGCCAGGCAGTGCTAACGCTGCTTTGGGATGGGCGATTCACCCTCCTTACCGCGATCCTGGCCGGGTTCGGCCGGGCGTCGGCCGAGGTCGGCGCGGTGATGATCGTCGGCGGCAATATCGACCACGTGACGCGGGTCATGACCACCGCGATCGCCCTTGAAGTATCCAAGGGCAACTTGGCCCTGGCGCTGGGCCTCGGCATTATCCTCCTAGCGCTGTCCATGGGAATCAACGGCGCCGCCTTCATGGTCAAGGATACGGCGGAAAGGCGCCTGGGATGATTCTGCCCCTTGAGATCGATAACGTCTCGTTCGAGATCGGCGGCATGAAGCTGCTCAAGGAAATCTCGTTCACCCTCGAGGCCGGGCCCAGGACATTGGTCCTGGGCGCCAACGGCGCCGGCAAAAGCCTGTTCCTGCGCCTCTGCCACGGGTTGATAAAGCCCACCGCCGGGCGCGTGCTGTGGCTGGGCGCCGACGGCGGCGATCCCTCCCGGGCCCAGGCGATGGTGTTCCAGCGCCCGGTGATGCTCCGCCGCTCGGTCGCCGCTAACGTCGCCTATGCCTTGAAGTTAAAGGGGGTTACCCGGGCCGAAAGGCCAGCCATCATCGACGATGTCCTCGGCCATACCGGGCTCCGGCGCCTCGCCGATCAGCCGGCCCGGGTGCTGTCGGCAGGCGAGCAGCAGAAACTGGCGCTGGCCCGCGCCTGGGCTCTCCGCCCCGAAGTACTGTTCCTGGACGAGCCGACGGCTAGCCTGGACCCGGCCGCCATTCACGCCGTCGAGGAGATCATCAACGCCATACACGCCGCCGGCACCAGCATCGTCATGACCACCCACGACCTACCCCAGGCCGGAAGGCTGGCCGACGAGGTGCTGTTCCTCAATCGGGGCCGGCTGCTGGAAAAGGGCCCGGCGGAGCAGTTTTTTACCGAGCCCGAGAACGACCTGGCCCAGGCCTTCATTCGTGGTGAGCTTTTGTGGTGGCACAAGGGCAAGGACAACCTCAAGCAACGCGACGAACCCAAGGGAGGATCCCAATGACGGGACGCACAATCATGGCCGCGCTGTTCACCGTCTTGATTGCGTTCCCGGCGGTGGCAGAGAAGTTCATCACCCTGGTCGGCACCACGTCCACTGACAACTCAGGGCTTTTCAATAAAATCCTGCCCCTGTTCACAGCCAAGACGGAGATCAAGGTGCGCCTAGTCTCGGTGGGGACTGGCCACGCCATCAACATCGCCAGGAACGGCGACGCCGACATCCTCCTGGTGCATCACCGCCCGTCAGAGGACAAGTTTGTGGCCGAGGGCCATGGGGTGAAACGCTTCGACGTCATGGTCAACGACTTCATCATCGTCGGTCCCGAAAACGACCCGGCCGGCATCCAGGGAATAAAAAGCGTCGGTGAAGGACTGGCCCGCATCGCGGCGGGCGAAAACGCCTTCATCTCGCGCGGCGATGACAGCGGCACCCACAAGAAGGAAATGTCCCTTTGGCGCATGGCCGGGGTCGACGCGGCCAAGGCCAGCGGCAAGTGGTACCGCGAGGCCGGGGCCGGCATGGGCGCGACGCTCAACACGGCCGCCGCCATGCCGGCCTACACCCTTACCGACCGGGGGACGTGGTTGAAGTTCGAGAACCGGGGCGGGCTCAAGTTGGTGGTGGAAAACGACCCGCTTTTGTTCAATCCCTATGGGGTCATTCTGGTCAATCCGGTGCGCCACCCCCACGTCAAGGCGAAGATGGGCCAGGCCTTCATCGATTGGATAACCGGCCCCGATGGCCAGGCGGCCATCGGGGCCTACCGCATCAAGGGTGTGCAGGCGTTTTTCCCCAACGCGAAGCGCTAACCCCTTAGCCGCCTTCTCTTTTCGGCCGCCATTTTGTGACGCGGTTGTTGCCGAAATTGGCAACGAAGACTGATCCGTCGTCCGCCACCGCCACCCCCATGGCATAGGCCATCCGGTCGGGGCCGGTGCCGTGCCTAGGACTTCAAACCCCTTCGACGACGATCATGTTTCCCTTGGAGGCCGATTGGCGGAGCGCCTTCGGGCCTTCGTATTCGACCGATGAGTGCCAGGCCTTGGCCTGGTCCATGGACGGGAACTTCAAGACCACAACCCGGGGCAGGGGCCAATCGCCCTCCAGCACCTCCATGGCGCCGCCGCGGACCAAGTATTCGCCGCCATGTCGTTCGATGATCGCCGGCACTTGTTGGCGGTACGTCTCGAAAGTTTCTGGGTCGGTGACCTCGATCTGGACGATGACGTAGGCGGCCATGAAATTATCCTTCCCTGTCTTGTGTCACGGTCCCGAACAGCCGCACCATGACGTCGTCGGCCCGGTCGAGGCGACGGCCGAGGAACGCCCTCGTCCGTTCCTGGCCTTCGGTTTCGTCCCGGCACCAGACCGCCAGCACGGCCAGAAACAGGACCGTCAGCCCGGTTTCCTCGACCTGGCGCCGGCGGCCTGTGGCATCGAGCCCGGCGGCATCGCGGAGCCACTGGATCAGCCTCGAGAGGCTGAACACCATGGGCACATAGTGGTGAGGGTGGAAGACCCACATCTTGGCAGCAAGCATCTCGGTGGTCACCCGGCGATGGGGCGTGAGCGCGTCGAACCAGCGCCCGATCAGAACTTCAAGCCTTTCGACGGCCGGGCGGCGGTGAAAGCCCCGGGGCGGTCTTGCCAGCATGGCGTCCAAAGCGCGCCCAAACCAGGCGTTGGCGATAGCGTCCGTGTCCCGATAATGGCGCCTGAGTTCGGCGGGCGGTATTTTCAGTCTGGCCGCTACGTCGTGGAGACGGAGCCCGTCCCAGCCCGCCTCCTCGGCGATGGCGAGGGCGGTTTCGAGGATGCGTTCCGGGGTCGGGCCGGTTTTCGCTTTTGCCGCCACGGGACTCCCCTTTTTTACCAATCAAGGCGAATTATAGACGACCTTGCCAAGGCCGGAAACATCGTACCCGGCCATTTCGGTAGAGCGGGCGGCAAAGGTGTCCGACGTGGCGAAGTCCATCAACTTTACGGTAGGCTCCTCGAAATAGTCACGGCGGTGCACCAGCAGGTCATAGCGCTCGCGCTGCAGGGGGATGAAATCGAGCCGGTATTGCTGCGCCACCTCGGCGATGGCGAGTCCGGCGTCGGCCTTGCCCTCGAGCACCGCCAAGCCAAGGTCGGTTTCGTTCAGCACCGGCCCCGCCAGGACGTCCAGCGCATCCATTTCGATGCCCGCCCTGGCCAGCAGATGGTCAAGCAGGATTCGGCTCCCGGCAGAGGGCTGGCGGGCGACGACGCGGGCCTTCTTGGCCTTCAGGTCGGCGACGGTTGCAATACCCAGCGGGTTCCCCTGGGCGACCACCAATCCCTGTTCGCGCCACGCCCATTCGATCAACACCAGGTCGAGCCCGGCCGAGGCTTCGGCGACGAGGTGTCGGTTGTAGGTGCCGTTGTCGCCGTCCAGCACGTGCAGCCCGCACATCACGGCGTCGCCGGCGAGTACGGCCTCCAGCCCGTCAAGGCTGCCGCCCGCCATCATCGCCAGCCCGCAGCCGGATTCCCTGAGGCTCCATTCCAACAGCGGGTCGTGGCTGCCGGCGGCGACCGGTGGCGGCGGGCCCATGGCGGCGGCTAGATCCGGGAACGCCGTCCCCCGGGCCACCCAACGATCGATCAGATGCTTGGGGAAAAGCCACTTGCCGGTGACCCGGGTGGCCGGGATGCGTTTCTCGCGCACCAAGTCATAGACCTTGCGCTCCTTGATGCGCAAATAATCGGCGACCTCCCGGGTGGTCATGAACTGGGTCAATTAACGAAACCCCCTGTTAATTCATGCATTATACGGTATTTCCCCCCGCCAGTCTGCTAGACTGGTCTGCTGGACAGGGACAAAAAAACAAGAGGCGAGGGAGGCCTAAGGCCTGACCAGGACAAAAAAGACAGGACAAACGCCTCACCCTAGCTTAAATTTATATCACCAAGGAATTAATAAACTGCGGCCCGGGGTGGCGTTTGGCCCCCGGTGTCTGGGAACGGCGGTCAAACAGTCGGCTTCCCCTGGGAGGAAGGCTTCAAATGAAGCTGAATGATAAAGAGGTCCTCGTTTGTAATTGCGAGGGCACGATGGACATTGACAGCAAGGCGCTGGCCAAGGCCTGCCTTGGCGGCGCTCAGAAAACCACCAAGAAAAATTCCAAGTCCGGGAACCTTGACGTCGCCAGCCATCTCTGCCGGACGCAGCTCGATGAATTCCAGCGCCTCGCCGACACCTCGGACGGGCTTCTCGTCGCCTGCACCCAGGAGGCGCCTTTGTTCATGGAGACGCTGGAGGAAATGGGGGACAAGGCGCCCGCAATCCGCTTTACCAACATCCGCGAGAGGGCTGGCTGGTCCAAGGACGCAAACGCCAAATCGCCCCAGAAAACCAATATAACGGCCAAGATGGCGGCGCTTCTGGCCGAGGCGTCGCTGGACATCGCCGACGCCGGGTCGGTGACCATGACCTCCGGCGGCGCACTGCTGGTGCTGGGCAACGACGAAAAGGCGCTCGACGCCGCCAAGAAGGTCGCCCACCGGCTCGACGTTACCGTCGTGCTTGAGCCTGGCGCCGACGTTGCCCCGCCGAGATTGATGGAGGTTCCGGTCTTTACCGGCCGGGTGAAGGAGGCCGAGGGCCATCTCGGCCAGTTCGGATTGACGATGGAGGACTTCGCGCCCGCGGCGCCGTCGTCCAAGGACACGCTTGACTTCGAGGCCCGTCTCCAAAGCGGCACTTCGGTCGCCGACCTGATTCTCGACTTAAGGGGCGGCACCCCGCTTTTCACCGCCGCCGACGAGAGGGACGGCTATTACAACCCCGACCCCAAGAACCCGGCCCTCGTCGCCGAGGCGCTGCTCGAACTCACCGACATGGTGGGTGAGTTCGAAAAGCCCCGATACGTGGATTACGACGCCGCCATCTGCGCTCACGCCAGCGCCAACATTACCGGCTGCACCCGGTGCCTCGACAACTGTCCCACCGGCGCCATTGTGTCCGACGGCGACAAGGTCAAGATCGACCCTTATATCTGCGCCGGCTGCGGGACCTGCGCCAGCGTCTGCCCGACGGGTGCCGCCAAGTACGCGCTGCCGGCCGGTGATTCGTTTTATCAGCGCCTGCGCACCTTGCTCCAAACCTACACCGGCGCCGGCGGCAAGGCTGCGGTGCTGCTGGTCGCCGATACCAAGTTCGGCGAGCCGATGATCGACGCCATGGCGCGGAACGGGGGCGGCCTGCCGGCCAACGTGCTGCCGTTTTCCGTCAACGAAGTGACCATGATCGGGCTTGATTTCCTGCTCGCCGCCGGCGCCTTCGGGGCCGAGCGGGTGCTGGTCCTGTTGGGGTCGCAGAAGTCCGGCGAGAAAGACGGCCTGGAAGGTGAAATTGCGCTCGCCGAGGCTATCTTCGAGGGGCTCGGCTACGGCACCGGCAGGGTCGGGATCATCGAAGAGACCGACCCTGCGGCCGTGGAAACTTTCCTTTACGGCCTCGATGCCCTAGCGCCTATGCCGGGGGGCGATTTCCTGCCCCTGGGGCGCAAGCGTTCGGTGATGAACCTGGCCCTGGCCCACCTGCACCAAGCGGCGCCAAAACCGGTCGACAGCATCGCGTTGCCCCCTGGCGCGCCCTTCGGCGCCATCGTCGTCGATGTCGAGGGCTGCACCCTTTGCCTGGCCTGTGTCGGCGCGTGTCCGACCGGCGCGCTCAAGGAAAACGAGGACCGCCCGCAGTTCGGCTTTGCCGAGGAAGCCTGCGTGCAATGCGGTTTGTGCAAGAACACGTGTCCGGAAAGCGTCATCACGCTGACGCCCAGGCTCAGTTTTCTCGACACCGCCCGCACCCATCAGATGGTCAAGGAGGAAGAGCCCTTCGAGTGCATCCGCTGCGGCAAGCCCTTCGGCACAAAATCCACCATCGAGACCATGATCCGGAATCTGGAAGGCCATTCCATGTTCACCGAAAAAGGCGGTACGGAGCGGCTCAGGATGTGCGAGGACTGCCGGGTGCTGGCGCTAACAGTGGAAGACGAACACCCGTTGGCGGGCGCCGCCCGGCCGAAGCCCCGATCCACTGATGATTACCTGCGAGAGCGGGAGGAATTGCGCCGGGTGGCGGCCAAGGACATGAAGGAAAAGGGCCTGGCCCCGCCCGAGGAAGAGGGAGAAGGGGGATAAGGGTGATGAGCGGCCGGAAAATCCTTACGGAAATTGGGGGCGACAAAGCCCCGGCGCGACTCTACATTTGCAAAATACTTATTGGGGAAATACAGGGGTAAAAAAATTCAATGATCGATCCCTTCGGCCGTGAGGTAACCTATCTACGCGTTTCGGTGACGGACCGTTGCGATTTTCGCTGCCAATACTGCATGTCGGAAGACATGACCTTCCTGCCCAAGGCTGACGTGTTGAGCCTGGAGGAACTGGACCGGCTTTGCTCCGCTTTCGTCCGCAAGGGGGTGAAAAAGCTCCGCATCACCGGTGGCGAGCCCCTGGTCCGGCGCAACATCCTGAGCCTTTTTCGCAACCTGGGCCGGCATCTTGAAACCGGCGACCTCAAGGAACTGACGCTGACCACCAACGGCAGCCAATTGCCCAAATACGCCAAGGAACTGGTGGAGTGCGGGGTCAAGCGCCTTAACATTTCGCTGGACAGCCTGGATGCCGACAAGTTCCGGAAATTGACCCGCTGGGGCGACCTCGAAAAGGTCCTGAAAGGAATCCAAGCCGCCCGGGACGCCGGGCTGGCGATCAAGATCAACACCGTCGCGCTCAGCAACTTCAACGAGGACGAGATCGAAGACCTGATCCGTTGGTCGGGCGGCGAAGGCTATGACATGACCCTGATTGAGACAATGCCGCTGGGCGACATCGGCGGCGACCGGGTGGAGCAGTACCTGCCGTTGTCGAAGGTCCGCGAGCGCCTGGAACAAACCTTCACCCTGTCAGACATCCCGTTTAAGTCCGGCGGCCCGGCGCGCTATGTGGAGGTCAAGGAAACCGGCCGTAAATTGGGTTTCATCACGCCTCTGACCCACAATTTCTGCGAGGGCTGCAACCGGGTTCGGCTGACCTGCACCGGCACGCTTTATATGTGCCTGGGGCAAGACGACGCCGCCGACCTGCGGGCACCCTTGCGCGCCTCGGAAAGTGATGAATTGGTGGAAACCGCCATCGATGAAGCCATCGACCGCAAGCCCAAGGGCCACGATTTCATCATCGACCGCGACAACGCCGGCCCGGCGCTGGCCAGGCACATGAACGTGACGGGCGGCTGAAACCGCCGATACGCCCCAATCACCACAGAAATTTAACCACGGAGATCACAGAGAACCTCTTTGGGTGCTGGTTATATTCTTTTGCGCGAAGCGTGAACCCTTTTTTTCCTCCGTGATCTCTCGGGTTCATAACCGGAATGTTATCGCGCGCCCGGCGCCGGGCCTTTATGCTCGGCCGATGCGACTATTCGTTCTCCTTCTCCCAGCGTTCCTGCTCATCGGGTCCCCCATGCATGCGAAGACCGTTTTCCACACTACCTGCGGCGATCTCCGCGGGCAAAGGGTCGACATGGATCCCGACGGGCGGACGGAAAAGGAAGATTGGAAATACGAGTTCTACAAGAAGGGCCCGCCGCCGGACGGCCAGGGCACGCTGGAGTTCATCGCCGAGGAAGAGGGCGCCGATTACCTGATCATGAAGTGGTCTGGCCCGGCCCGTTCGCTCCCCATCGTCTACAGGAGCGATAGCCAGATCAGCGCTGCCGACGTGGACGAATTCGGAATCTGGATATTCACGCTTTACTATCGCGCCGGAAAAGTTTTGGTGACGCGCCAGACCGCCAACCCCGGCGCCATCGGTGCCATCCTGGTCGGGAACTGCGCGTTCAAGGAGAAGTAAGCGAGAGCGTACCGTTTACCGTTGGCCGACCTGTTCATCACCGTGTCAAGCCTCCAGTGAGGCCGGTCTCGGCCAAAATGTTGTTGAGGCCTGCCCCCTGAAAGCCGTTCCGGTGAATGGCCTGGAACGCCGCCGCCAGAATGCGCCGCCTGGTCGCCAATGGTTTCTTGGATCCGGCCTTACCGGTTAGTATGTAAAAGCCCGGCCGCCAGCACAAGCAGGCATGTGAAACAACAACTTACGCCTTGCGCGGAGAGAAAAAAGGGGCAAGTCTTTGGCCCCCAAAGGAACGGAGAAAGATGAAGTTCAAGACCATCGCCATCGCCGCCGCCGACGGAGCGGAAGCCCAGGAAGCGCTGCAAAGCCTGACCCGCCGCTACAAAACGGTGGCCCCGGAAGTAGCCGACATCGTCGTCGCGCTCGGCGGCGACGGTTTCATGCTCGAAAGCCTGCACCGGTGTCTGGAGCGGGGCCAGCCCATTTACGGCATGAACAGGGGCTCCATCGGGTTCCTGATGAACACCTTCGAGGAAGGCAGGCTTCTGGAGCGGCTGGCGAAAGCCGAGCCGGTCAAGGTCCACCCGCTCTGCATGACGGCCATCGACACCGGCGGCAACAAGCACCGGGCACTGGCCATCAACGAGGTGTCGCTGTTGCGCCAGACGCGGCTGGCGGCGAAGCTCAGGATCAAGGTCGACGGCGTCGAAAGGATGCCGGAACTGGTCTGTGACGGCACCCTGGTGGCGACGCCGGCGGGAAGTACGGCCTACAACGTCTCGGCCCACGGTCCTATCATCCCCATGGGCGCCGGGTTGCTGGCGCTGACGCCGATCTCGGCCTTCCGGCCCAGGCGCTGGCGTGGCGCGCTGTTACCAGAGAAGTCGGCGGTGAGTTTCGAGGTCATCGACCCGGAAGGCCGCGCCGTCAGCGCCACGGCGGATTTCACCGAGGTCCGCGACGTCGTTCGGGTCGGCGTCCGCCAGGACAACGAAACCGCCGTTACCTTACTGTTCGATCCCGAGCACGACCTGGAAGAACGCATTGTCAAGGAACAGTTTCTGCCCTGACCCGGCGGCAGGTGTGAAAGGTCCCATGACGTGAAATGCTTCCCGGCGCTGACGGCGCCCAACCCGGCGTTGATTTTCGGGGTTGTCCTAACGTTGCTGTTCGGGGCCGCCGGCTGGTGGCTGTTCAGCTGGCTGAAAATGCCTTTGGCGTGGATGATCGGAGCCATGATCTTCTGCACGACGGCGGCGGTGATGGGCGCGCCGGGTAAAAACGCCTAACGGTAATCGGCGCCGACGGCCTCGGTGACATTGGCGAAGCCGTCCTTCGCCAGCAGGCCAGAAAGCTCTTTTTTGATGCGGTTGACTAGGCCGGGCCCGTCGAAGACTAGCGCCGTATAAAGCTGCACCAGCGACGCCCCTGCCCGGATCTTGGCGTAAGCGTCGACCCCCGAGGAGACACCGCCGACACCGATCAACGGCAGCCGACCCTCGGTGAGGCGGTAAAAGTCCGCCAGCACCCGGGTCGACGGCTCGAACAGAGGCCGTCCGCTGAGGCCCCCAGTTTCGGCCCGGTGGGGGTCTTTCAGGCCGGCCGGCCGCTTGATGGTGGTGTTGGTGGCGATCAGGCCGTCGAGCCTCTTCTCCAGGGCGACCTCGGCGATGTCGCGCTTGTCGTCGTCGGTCAGGTCAGGAGCGACCTTGAGAAGCAGTGGCGGCGGATCGGGAGCGGCACGGGCGAGCGCCCCTTGGACGGCGTCCAGCAACTGGGTAAGCCGGCCCCGGTCCTGAAGCGCCCTGAGCCCGGGCGTGTTGGGCGACGAGACGTTGACGACAAGGTAATCGGCGATACCGACGAAGGCCTCGGCGCCGGCAGCGTAATCGGCGGCGGCATCGGCGCTGTCGGCGTTCTTGCCAAAATTAACGCCGACGGGGCCGGGACGAGGCCGCGAAGAAGCCAGGTTCCGGATGACGGCGTCCCGGCCGCCGCTGTTGAAGCCCAAGCGGTTGATGACGGCGCGGTCAGGGCCCAGCCGGAACAACCGGGGCTTCGGGTTTCCCGGTTGCGGCCGCGGCGTCACCGTGCCGACCTCGACGAAGCCTAAGCCCTGGGCCAGCATCGGGGCCCAGACCTTGGCGTCCTTGTCGAAGCCGGCGGCGAGGCCGATGGGGTTGGCGAAGTCCCGTCCCCATAGCCGCTGATGAAGAACGGGGTCCTCAGAGGACCCGGACGCCGGCACCAGCCCCCCCTTGAGGGCGGCAATGACGAGACCGTGGGCGGTTTCGGGACCGAGGCAGCGGAGAAGCGGCCCGAGAAGATCGTAGAAACCGGCCATCCCCGCCCCCGCTATTTCCCGTCTTCGCCCGCAGGAACGCCGGGGGGAAAGACGTGACGCCCGTCCGGCCCCAGTGGCAGATCATCGGCGCGGATCACCGCCGTCACCGGCAGCGGCCCGTAGAGGTGGGGGAAAAGGTCCCCGTCTCTTGCCTGTTCCCACTTAAGCGCCTCGCCGAGGGGGACGGGATCGACGGCAAGCAGCACCAGGCCCGCCTGCCCGGGCCGGTGCTTGGCAGCGCTGGCGGCGACCTGGGCCGCGGTGGAAAAATGGATAAAGCCGCCGGCCGCATCCTGGGACGAGCCCGGGTAGAAGCCCCCGGCCTCGGCGGCCTGCCATTCGGTCAGTCGGCACATGTGGTAGATGGGCTGATGGGAATTCACCATTCCAGCTTCTCACCGCCCTCGAGGGTTAGCTCGTCGCCGTTATTGGTCCCCGAAGATAGCTTCGCCCCCGGCGGCAGTTTGAAAACGGTGGCATCCAGCACTTCGTCGATGCCATTTTCCTTCAGCGCCTCCTCGATCCTCAGGGAGACCGAGCTTACCCCGGTCATGGTTTGATAATCAGCCATCTTGGTATTACCTCGAAACTGAGAATACGGCGATCGCACCTAATGGAAAACGGATTGCGTTCTCCATAATTACGACCGGCTGCCGGGTCTGTCAGTTCTTTTCGTCCGTTTCGATATTTAAGTTCAGGCGATTGCATTTAATGTTTGGCCTTTCGACGTTACACTGGGTTTATTCCAAAATTTGAAACGGCCCCTCCCCATGCCCGAACATGCTGCTGTTCTTTTCGCCAATGACGCATTTTACCTGGCCTTCGCCAACCGGGATTTTCAGGCCATGGACGAAATCTGGGCAGGGGAAACGCAGGTAACGTGCATCCATCCCGGTTGGGATCCGTTGTCGGGCCGTGACGAGGTCATGGAAAGTTGGGAGGCCATCCTGTCCAACCCGACGGCGACCAACATCACATGCAAAAACCCGACGGTCCGGGTGTTCGGCGAATTTGCCTGCGTCATCTGCCACGAGGTGTTGGAACAGGGATTTCTCGTCGCCACGAACCTTTTCGTCAGCGAAGGCGGACAGTGGAAGATCATCCACCATCAGGCCGGGGCGGCGCCGCCACCAGAGGATACGGATGCCGAACCAATGGACACCCTGCAATGAGGAGCCAATGAGAAAGCTTAAGATGATCATCGGCGGCATAGAGATCACCGCCGAGTTGCTTGAAACGCCGAACGCCGAAGCCATTTACGAAAAACTTCCCTTTTCCTCGACCGCCCGCACCTGGGGCGAGGAAGTGTATTTCGATGCCCCCGTCCGGGTCGAAAAGGAAGCCAACGCCCGGGCCGTGGTCGAGGCCGGCGAACTCGCTTTCTGGCTTGCAGGAAACGCCATCGCCATTGGGTTCGGACCGACGCCGGTTTCAGAGGGCGATGAAATCCGCCTGGCGTCTCCCTGCAACATCTGGGGCTGGGCGGTCGAGGACGTGCGCCTCCTTTCGACTGTCAAGGACGGCGAAACCATCACCGTCGAGCGTTTTTTGTAGCGGTGGAGGGGGTCATCCCTTATGGGGGCCGACATAGACAAATGACTTTCGGCCCCGGGTGGGGCTAGAATGGAAGCGATGCTCCGGCCGGCCGCTCGTTTTGCCGGTGCCGGCATGAGAAACGTTTAGGGGGCACAGAAATGAACACCACCGGCCATGCCGAGACAGCCTTCAACGGCATCGCCGAAGCCTGTGGCGTAACGCCGTCCGAGGACCAAGTGAAGGACATGAACCGCATCACCCAACAGGCCATCAGAGACGCGGTCCTGAAAGGCGAAGCCGCTACGCGACGGTGTTGACGACCGTTTGTTCCGCCGGCAAGGACTTGGCCCACAAGATCGCCGACAAAATCCGCCGCAACGAAGAAGCCCTGATCGCCAACCTGTCGAGCGTGTGCTAGAACGGCACCTCCACTGCCGGGCCAAGGGCTTTTCTTCTCCCCTTTTCTGCACTGCCTGCCGCCCTGGCGGCTCCTTCCCCGGAGGAAATATCTGTGTCGAACCGTTCCATTGTCTTAGACGACATTCTTTATGACTATCTGCTTTCAGTGTCGTTGCGGGAGTCGGACGTGCTTCGCCGGCTACGTGAGGAAACCGCCGCCCTGCCCAAACACAACATGCAGATCGGCCCCGAACAGGGCCAGTTCATGGCCCTGCTGGCGGAGCTGATCGGGGCCCGCAAGTGCCTGGAGATCGGCACCTTCACCGGTTATTCGGCGCTGGTCGTGGCAGCGGCGTTGCCGGAAGACGGCACCCTAATCACCTGCGACATTTCCGAGGACTTCACCTCCCAAGCCAAAACCTTTTGGCAGGAAGCGGGCGTCGCCGGGCGTATCGATCTACGTATCGGCCCGGCACTGGACACCCTCGATGCCCTAATTGCCGATGGCGAAACAGGCAGCTTCGATTTCGCCTTCATCGACGCCGACAAGGCCAACTACCAGGGCTATTTCCAGCGTGTCCTCGATCTGGTCCGCTGCGGCGGATTGATCTGCGTCGACAACGTGCTGTGGCACGGCGCCGTCATCGACCCGGCCCGAAACGACGAAGACACCAAAGCCATCCATGCCTTAAACGCGTCGCTCACCCGCGATCCCCGGGTTAGCCTTTCCATGGTCCCAATTGGCGACGGCTTGACGCTGGCCCGCAAGCGCTAGCGGTTTTTCCAAACGGGTTTGCGCTTTTCGACGAAGGCTGTCATGCCCTCTTTTTGGTCGTCGGTGGCGAAAATCGAATGGAACGACCGCCGTTCGGCGCGTACGCCTTCGGAAAGGGTGGTCTCATAGGCCCTGTTCACCGCCTCTTTGACCATCATCGCCGCAGGGCGCGACATGCCAGCGATCTTCGCCGCCGCCGCCAAGGCTTCATCCATAAGGTGCGCCGCCGGAACGACACGGCTGACAAGGCCCGCCCGTTCCGCTTCGTCCGCGTCCATCATGCGCCCGGTCAAACACATCTCCATGGACTTCGACTTGCCGACGAACCGGGTTAGGCGCTGGCTGCCGCCTGCCCCGGGAAGCACGCCCAAGGTGATTTCCGGCTGGCCGAATTGGGCAGTATCGGCGGCGATGATGAAATCGCACATCATCGCTAGTTCGCAACCGCCGCCAAGCGCATAGCCCGCGACAGCAGCGAGCACCGGCTTGCGGCACTGGGCCGTGCGCTCCCAATTGCGGGTGATGAAGTCCTCCGAATAAGCTTCCATATAGCCCTTGGACTGCATTTCCTTGATGTCGGCGCCGGCGGCGAAGGCCTTTTCAGAGCCGGTCAACACGATGCAGCCGATGTCCGGATCGGCCTCGCAATCGTCCAGCGCCTGGGCAAGTTCCCCCATTAGCGCCTCGCACAACGCATTCATCGCTTGCGGGCGGTTCAGAGTGATGACGCCGATGCTTTTTTTCTTTTCGGCGTTGATGTGGTCAAAGGCCATGGGTTCGCTCTTTTCGTTGTTGGTGTCGTTCGGAACAAGGGAACTCTAAGGAGGCACCGACCCCGGCGCCGCTTTCGTTGATGTCCCCCTCTTGGTGTGCCGGCCGTGCTTTTCAGCGACAAAGTTTAAAGCGCATCGGTCCCGGTTTCCCCGGTACGGATGCGCATCGCTTAGCCGACGTCGATGACGAAGACCTTGCCGTCGCCGATCTTTTCAGTATTGGTAGCGTCGCGGATGGCTTCCAGTTTGAACGGCTTTATGATGGCCATAAAGAGTTTCATGGCAATCGATCTTTACATTTTCCAAGAGGCCATTGGCTGTAACTGCGCTCGCCTTACGCGGTGACGTCGAGCCCATCGGCGATTTCCTTGTCGCTGGCCCTGAGTCCGGTTACGGCCCCCGGATTCGATGTACCGATTACCGGCACAATGACTCGAATTGCCGATGTTTGCAATTAACTATCATCTTTGGCACCCGTTACCGATGGGCCCGGCTGGAGCACCGAAAACCGTATTGGTTTTTGGAACACCCCTGATGAGCCGCACAATCAGATAATTTTCTGCTAAGGGTAAGCAGACATCAATCGCACCCTTCGGATATGTCCGCTTTCAGGGGTAAAGCAGACTTAAATCACGGCCTGGCAGAATGTCCGCTTCTAGCCAATAGCGGACCTCGTCCAACTTTCTTTAGAGCAGCTGGTCCAATAAAATGTTTTGCCAGCCTGAAGGCATCCAAGCGAAGTCAGTTGAAGATCTGTTGCAGGGGAGCAGCTAACATGGACATTCGTAAAACCATGATGATTAAGGAGACCATCGAAGCGGATGGCGTTGGCGAAGCCTGTGACCCAATAACCCGGGTCGTCGTCGTCGCCGTAATCCGAAACCCTTTCGCCGGGCGCTTCGCCGAGGACTTATCGCCTCTTTTCGACATTGGCGGCCAACTTGGCGAACAACTAATGGACGACGCCGTAAAAATGCTTGCTGGCCCACCAGTCAGCTATGGCAAAGCAGCCATCGTTGGCGTCGCTGGCGATTTGGAGCACGGTGGAGCGATGATCCATCCGAAACTAGGCAAGCCAATGCGTGCGGCTGTCGGCGGCGG
>CAZQZB010000031.1:0-25495 GCA_964597695.1 uncultured Thalassospiraceae bacterium
AGTTCGGCGTCGGCATCGTCATCGATTTCTTCGGCCTGTCGTCGAAGGCGTCGGGATTCCCAGTTGATTTTCTCTATCCCAAGGTAACGACGCTGGTGCCAGCCAACATCGCCATCGTCAAGAATGCGCCGAACCCGAAGTTGGCCGGCGCCTTTATCGAGTACCTGCTGTCGGCGGAAGGCCAGGAGGTCCTGCTCGACCCGAAGATCAGGCGTCTGCCGGTGAATCCTAAGACCTATGCCAAGGCGCCCAAGGGGTTCCCCAACCCGTTCAAGGACAAGTCCATCGGAGCGGCGGTGAAGTTCGACCTGCAACTGTCAAAAAACCGTTACAATATCATCAATTCGCTGTTTGACGTGATGATCACCTACCGCCTCGACAATCTGCGCGCCGCCACCAAGGCGATCCAGGCGGCCGAAGCCAAAGCCAAGGGCAATGCCGCGGCCATGAAGCTGATCGCAGAGGCCAAGGCGCTGGTCTCTCAGGTGCCGATCAGCGCCACAAAGGCCGGCGAGAAGGACTTCAACAAGATCTTCAAGAAAAAGCGCAAGAAGGCGACCACCAAGGTTACCGGACGCCAGGCCGAGTTCGAGCAGGCCTGGGACACCCAGATCAAGGCCAATTACGCCAAGGCCGAAGCGTTGGCGAACAAAGCCGCCTCCATGTAGTAGACTACCCTTCCAGTGGCGGGGTCCGGCGGCTATGAGCGGCTGGCCGGGCCCCGCGGTTTTTTTTAAGAAACGGAGGGGGGCTTGAATTCGTTTTCGCGTGGCCGTTGGGGCATGACAGCCTTGGCCTTGTTCATCGGCCTGTTCCTGTTCGTTTTCCTCATCGTCCCCGTCGTCAAGGTCGTCTTCGTCGCCTTCCAGGATCCCAATACGGGCGAACTGACGCTGATCAATTTCGTCGATTTCTTCAACACGTCCCTGTTCCAGGAATCGTTCTTCAATTCGCTCTACGTCGCTTCCATGTCCGTGGCGCTAGCCTCGATCATCGCCATTCCTTTGGCCTACTTCACCACGCGCTTCAACTTCGGCGGCGCCGTGCTGATCCAGACCTTGGGCATCGTACCCTTGATCATGCCGCCGTTTGTCGGCGCCGTCGCCATGCTGTTGCTGTTCGGCGACAACGGCTCGGTGAACCTGTTGCTGGACGAATGGTTCGGCTTCACCATTCCGTTTATGCAGGGGCTGAACGGCGTCATCTTGGTTGAATCCATTCATTACTTTCCGTTTATCCTGATCAACCTGTCGGCAGCGCTGTTGAACATCGACCGCGCCATGGAGGAATCGGCGCAGAACCTGGGTGCAAGCGGTATGCGCCTGTTCCGGCGCATCGTCTTTCCGCTCGCCATGCCGGGCTATGTCGCCGGCGCGTCGCTGGTGTTCCTCAAGGTCTTCGACGATCTCGGCACGCCGCTGCTGCTCAACATCAACAACATGTTGGCGCCGCAGGCGTATTTGAGGATTTCGTCGATCGGCATTTCGGACCCCATGGGCTATGTCATCTCGGTGATCCTGGTGGCGTTCTCTCTGTTTTCGCTGTGGGTGTCGTTCTTGGCGCTCAAGGGCAAGGACTATTCTACCGTGCAGAAAGGCGGTGGCGGCCTGATGAAGCGCGACCTGCGCGCGTGGGAAAAGATCGGCTGTTACGCCATCATCATCCTGATTTTGCTGATGGTGCTGTCGCCGCACATCGGATTGGCTCTGCTTTCGTTCGGCACCGTCTGGTCATTCAGCGTGCTCCCTGACGCCTTCACCGTCGCGCATTATGAAAACATGTTCCGGACCGCCGGCCAGTACATATCCAACACCCTGCTCTACGCCGGGTTGGCGGCGACCATCGACGTCGTGCTTGGTACCGCCATCGCCTACCTGGTATGGCGGACGGGGGTGGTTGGCCGCAAATGGCTCGACTACATCGCCATGGGCGCCGTCGCGGTGCCCGGGGTTGTGCTCGGCATCGGCTATCTTAGGACCTTCGTCGAATTCAACGTGCCCATCGTCGACAAACCGCTGGCGTCGTGGTGGGTGATCATCGTCATCGCGCTCGCTATCCGTCGGCTGCCCTATGCGCTGCGCGCCTGCACAGCCGCCCTGCAACAGGTCAGCGTGATGCTGGAGGAAGCCGCCGAGAATCTGGGTGCCACCAAGCTGAACACGGTGCGCCGCATCGTCGTGCCGTTGATGACGGGCGGCATCCTGGCCGGGTTCATCACCAGCTTCGCCACCGCCTCGGTCGAACTGTCGGCGACGATCATGCTTGTATCGGCGGAATCGGACGCGCCGCTGGCTTTTGGCATTTATGAATTCATGCAATCGGCGGCGGGCCGGGGACCGGGGGCAGCGCTCGGCATCATCGCCGTGCTGATCGTCGGCATCGCCACCTATATCTCGCACCGCGTGATCGAAAACGTCGAGAAAAAACGCACCGCCGCCGGCATCATCATGGCGGAAGGAACCGGAGCAGCCATATGAGCGAAATCAAACTCGAAGCCGTCGGCGTCACCATCGAGGACCTCAACCAGTCCTACGGCGCGACCGAGGTGTTGAAAGGCATCAACCTAAATATCGAAGCGGGGGAATTCTTCACCTTCCTGGGCCCCTCCGGGTCGGGTAAATCGACGCTGCTGCGCACCATCGCCGGGTTCGGGCCGGAGCCCGAGGGCCGTATCCGGATCGGCAACGACGATGTCACCCACTTGGCGCCGTGGACGCGCAACGTCGGCATGGTGTTCCAGAGCTACGCGCTGTGGCCGCACATGACGGTCTGGAAGAACGTCGCCTTCGGGCTCGAGGAACGCAAGGTGCCGGCGAAGGAAATCAACGGGCGGGTCGAGGCTGCCCTCGACTTGGTCGGTCTATTGGCGTTTACCGAACGCCGGCCGTCGCAACTTTCCGGCGGCCAGCAACAGCGCGTAGCGTTGGCCAGGACCATCGTCATCGAGCCCAGGGTGTTGCTGCTGGACGAGCCGCTGTCGAACCTGGACGCCAACCTACGCATCCAGATGCGCCGCGATATCCTGGACCTTCAACGCAAGCTGAAACTGACCACCATCTTCGTCACCCACGACCAGAAAGAAGCCAACACCATGTCGGACCGCATCGCGGTGCTGAACGACGGCGTCATTCAACAGGTCGGCTCGCCGATGGAACTTTACGACAACCCTGCCAACCGCTTCATCGCCGATTTCCTGGGCACCGCCAACCTGATCGACGGGCGGGTGAAAAAAGGACAGGATAAAATCATTTTTCAGGCCGACGACGGCACTTTGATTCCCCTTAAGGGCACCGGGGTCGAGCCCGGTGCCGGCACCGCCATGTTCCGGCCCCAGGACCTGACGATCCGGAAACCCGGCGCCGCCGCCGAAGGCACTACCGTCCTATTCGGACATGTTCAACAACGGGAATTCCTGGGTAGCTTCATCCGCTATGCCGTCCAAGTCGGGGAGCATGTGATCTTGGTCGACGATTCCCACCAGGCCGGGCGACCGGTTTTCGACATCGGGGATGACGTCGCCCTAGGCCTGGTGGTGGACCAGGTGCGGGTTCTCGCCGACTGAGGAGAATGATGACAACCGTTTCAATGTCCGCTCTTGGGGCTATAGCGGACCATTTACAGTCGGATGATCGACAACCGCTTATTAACTAAAGCGGACATTGCGACGGCCTCAGCACCATTTTTTAGCAGGGCCCAGGCGTACTGGCACCCTTTCAATCCGGCTGACGCTGTGACGGCCATCATCTGATGGAGGTCACTGCGGTCATTCGCTATCTATGCTTCGATGAAGATTGGCAGGGGCGCAACCACGCTCCCCCCAACCCCTAATGGGCGTCCTTGGCCCCCCCTTGTTAAAACTCGCTGGTCCAAGCTAACGAGCCGGCTTTTTTGCCCTCATTCGGAGAATTGGTGTCCGCTCTACCCCGGAAAGCAGACTATTTTCAAGTGGGGCAGACGTCTGCTTTTGACCCAAAGCGGACATCTCGATTAACGTTACCCCAGTGACAGACGAAGCCTACTCAACCCTTGATTGGAGCCTCGGTGTTTTTAGATAGCGTTTTAGCCGCTATGGTCTCTTGGGATACGTAAGGCGAACTGGATCACTATCGGATGAACAGAAGAGAACGCCGCAGGCAGTCTAAAGAAGCCAGGGGAGGGGGCAGAGGCGGCAAGGCCGCCAGCCACGGTATAAAGGGTGAACAGCTGGCCGGAGAGGGCAAAATCGACGAAGCCATAAAGGCTTTCCGGCGGGCCATTTCCATTGATCCGTATTATGGCCAATCCCATTACAATTTGGGCCTTCTTCTGCACAAGTTGGGGCAACTCGACGAGGCTATTGAGAGTTATCTACGAGCCACCGCCATTAAACCGGATTACGGCAAGGCGCATAACAACCTCGGCTATGCTTTCCAGGAACTGGGGCGGCTGGATGAGGCCGTCGCCAGCTATCACAAGGCCCTAGACATCAAGCCTGATTTCGCCGAAGCGCACTACAACCTCGGCAATGCTTTCCAGGAACTGGGGCGGCTGGATGAGGCCGTGGCAAGCTTTCACAAAGCTCTCGCCATCAAGTCCGATTTCGCCGAAGCGCACTACAACCTCGGCAATGCTTTCCAGAAACTGGGGCGGCTGGATGAGGCCGTGGCAAGCTTTCACAAGGCCCTCGCCATCAAGCCCGATTTTGCCGAAGCGCACTACAACCTCGGCAATGCTTTCCAGAAACTGGGGCGGCTGGATGAGGCCGTGGCAAGCTTTCACAAGGCCCTCGCCATCAAGTCCGATTACACCGAGGCGCACAACAACCTTGGGCTTGCGCTCCAGAATCTGGGGAAGCTGGATGAGGCTATGGCAAGCTATCACAAGGCCCTGGACATCAAGCCTGATTTCGCCGAAGCGCACATTAATTTAGGCTTGATTCTGAATGGCCTTGGCCAGTTCCAGGAATCACTGGCTCGGTTCGAATATAAATTGGCTTACGAACGGGGCGAAAATCCCATCGACCCCAACCACCGATCCTTCAGGATTATTTCCAAGCCAAAAATCGACCACGACATCGAACAATTCCGATATCTAGCCTCCCTAGGAAACGATCACGAACGTTTCAACAGGCTGGCTGAATCTTATGAAGCGGTGCGGAAGGAAATCGATTGGTCGAATAGCGGCGGCTTCCATGTTCCCCTGTCGGATGATCACCGCCAACGCATCGGCCAAACGTACAACCGTGCCCATCACGTGGTCGAAGCGCCCAAAATATTGGGACCGGCCATCAACCCGGAAATCGATGTTGCGACGATCACCCGTGATTATTTCAAGAATTCCCCCGGCATGATTCATTTCGACGGTCTGCTAACCGCCGAGGCCCTCGCTGCCCTCCGGCGGTTCCTTCTTGAAAGCACCATTTGGTTCGATATCGAACACCTCGGCGGATATTTGGGCACTTACCTGAGCGACGGCTTTGTGTGTCCATTGATACTTCAGATTGCCGAAGAACTGCGCTTGACCTTCCCCGATATTTTCCATGGCCATCTGCTCACTCAGCTTTGGGCGTACAAATACGATAGCCGCATGAGCGGGATTAACTTGCATGCGGACTTCGCCGCCATAAACATCAATTTCTGGGTTACTCCGGATTCCGCCAATCTGGACCCCGACCATGGCGGGCTCGTGGTCTACGACGTGGAGGCGCCCCTTGACTGGAATTTCAAGTCATACAACACCGATGTCGCGCGCATGAAGAAATTCCTGGCCGAAAACGACAGCGGAAAGATGATCGTCCCCTATGCCGAAAACCGGGTCGTCATGTTCAATTCCGACCTATTTCACGAAACTGACGTGATCGACTTCAAACCGGGATACGAAAATCGTCGCATAAACATCACCTTGCTTTTCGGACAACGTTATAACTGAGTGAGGAAATCTTGGTATGTCCGCTTATGGCTATTTGCGGACGGATCGACGATGTTTGCCACCCGGACTCATTTTCAACAGCCTTTGCTGCGTTCATTCGGCAATCAAAATTACCTCATGTACGGATTTACGACCCGCATCACTCCTACGCCACACAATAACTTTTGCAAGGCGTCCAACCGAAACTTGACAACCAGCTGTTAGTCCCCTTTCGGGGCGGCGTGCGCCCATTGGGCCATGAACTCTTCGATGGCCTGGCGCGCCGGGGCACAGGCTTCGCCTTGAATCTCGGCGCGCACATAGATCATCACCAAGGTGAAGGCCGTCAGCGCCGCGTCGTCGTGGCGCTGGCGGGCTTTCCGGTGCAGGTTCTTGTACTCGGCGATGGCCCGCTTGGGGCCCAGGGGGTCGTCCTTGTAGATGGCATGGACACGGTCCAGGTGCTCACGGATCAAAAGCGCGCTGTCGCGGACCATTTCGTTGCGGAAACATTGATGGGCGTACTCGATGATTTCCGGCGCGGCCTTGTTGATCTGGCGGATATCGCGCTTGGTCTTGTCGCCGAACAGTCCGAACATGGTCTCCCCCGTGCCTCTTGTTTAGCCCCGGTCAGGTCCCAAGGGAGTTAAGGGGCCTTCCTCGCCTCTTGGTGATGATATAGCCTCGACAGCCGTTTCCCAACTCCAAGAGCCAGGTTCCAGGAGACCTCCCGATGACCCTGCAGCGCCACACCCTAGACTTCGAGACACTGAAGCCCGAAACCCTTGACATATGGCGAGAGATTCCGCCGGCCATCGTGTCGGACTGCATGAACCGCACCCATTTCATGTTCGCCGCCATCAAGCCAGTGCGCCCCGGGACGCGCCTCGCCGGGCAGGCCCGCACCGTCACCTCGATGGTCGGCGATAACGGCATCAGCCATGCCGCCATACCGCTGGTGAACGAGGGGGAGGTGCTGGTCATCGACGCCGGCGGCTACACGGACGTCGCCGTCTGGGGGTCCATCATGACCCACGCTGCCATGGCCCGGGGTATCGCCGGCCTTGTTATCGACGGCGCCGTCAGGGACATCGCCGAGATTCGGGAACTGGGGTTCCCGTGCTTTGCCCGCGCCCAAGTGCCGTCGGGCCCCCACAAGGGCTTCGGCGGCATCATCGACGGCCCCATTTCGTGCGCCGGCTGTCCTGTCAAGCCGGGGGATTTAGTGATCGGCGACGACGACGGCGTTGCCGTTGTGCCACTGGAATGGGCGGACGACATGCTGGCCGCGTCCCGGGATAAGCTGGCCCAAGAGGAAGAGATGATGAAAGCCATCGCCGAAGGCCGAACCACGGCCGAAATCCTCAGCATCGGGGAGCCGGAATTCATCGGTCCTTGAGGGGCTCTAAGGGGGGCTCTCCCGGCGGCGGCTCGGCCAGGGCACCGTCGATCCACTCCTCCATATCAGGCGTTTTCCAGACCGCGTCGCCATAGGCCCAGCAACCGGGGCCGAGCGCCACCCCGTAAATGGGGAACCGCGTCACCGCCGGCGCGAACATGGCGTTGGCGACGGTGAAGGCCCCGAACAGGAAATCGCCGTCGGCGCCGAAGCGCTGTCTAGCATTCTCCCAGATTTCGGTGATCCGCCGGATGTCGTCCTTGACGCCTTCACCCATTCCTTCGTCCGATTTCGCGGCCCCGATATCCACGTGCATGTGTTGGTGCAAGGCGACGAAACCAGCGTGCATTGCGGCGCTAACGGCGCGGGCGTGGGTTTCGAATTCATCGGGCCACAAGCAGGCCCCGAAGAACAACTCGGCCAGGTATTCGGCGATGGCCAGCGTTTCATGGATGACGCGGCCCCGGTGCTTCAAGATCGGAATCCATCCCGACGACGTATGGGCAAGGATATCGGCCTTGGCTTAGGGTCGCTTGAACCGGACCATCACTTCGTCGAAGCCGGCCCGGGCTTGCTTTAGCATCAGCCAGCCGCGAAGGCTCCACGACGACGTGGTCCGGTTGCCCATGACTAGGTTGAATTCAGCGCATATTCGGTTTTCCCCTAACTACTAAAACCCCTTAACGCTCAAGCATTGAAGTTACCGAAATCAGGCCTGGTGCCTGAAGCAGGCTACTAGTTGCGCCCGCGGCCGCAGGAGGGGCGGAATCGGTGCAGATAAGTTGGCAGGACAGCTTCCGCCGCCACCGGCTCGATGCCGAGTTCCTTGAACCCGGGCGCGTCTCCCGAGACCACGTTGTCCCGTTTCAGCAATTTGACCTGATCGCGGGTCAAAATCGGATTCGGCCACATCTCCAGGAACCATGCTTGTAAAGCGCCAACGGCGAACGGCACCGGGATCAGGAACCGCCGCCGCCCGGTTTCGGCCAACAGCAATTCCATGATTTCCTTGAAGCTGTACAGAGTGGGACCGCCGAGTTCATAGGTGGCGCCGGCCGTGGCCGCGTCGGAGAGGATCGCCAATAGGGCGTCCGTGACGTCGCCCACGTAAACCGGTTGGAACCGGGTGCCGCCGGAGCCATAGAGGTCGATGTCCACCAGCCCGCCTTTCGGCAGCAGCTTGATGCCCGGCAAGGGCGGGCATCCGAACACCGGCAGCACCGGCATCAACCGTGAAAGGCCGGCGAACAGGTTGAAGAAATTGTCCTCGGGTCCGAAAACGACGCTGGGGCGCACGATCGTGGCGCCGGGAAAGGCTTCCATAACCGCTTCTTCGCCGGCGGCCTTGGTGCGGGCGTATTTGGCCGGTGACTCCCTATCGGCGCCAAGGGCTGAAACGTGCACCAGCCGCCGGGCGCCGGCCGTCTTGGCGGCAGCGGCGACGTTGGCGGCGCCTTCGGCGTGGACGCGCTGAAAGGTGCTTTTTCGGCGCTCGAAAAGGATGCCGACCAGGTTCACCACCCAAACAGCGCCTTCCACGGCTGCCGCCACTTGCTGGGGATCGGTAATATCCGCCGCCCAGGACACCACTTGGCCGTCGTCGCCATCGATTTTTTGATCGGTCGCCGCTTTGATGTCGCGGACGGCCACGCGGACGCTTAGCCCCGCCTGGGCCAAGCGCGTCACCAAGGTGCGGCCGAGGAAACCCGAACCACCGAATACGGTTGCCAAGCGCTTCTTCAAAGGCTGCTCCCTCTGTAGCCCGGCTGGGAAAGGAACGGCCCTGGCCCTTTCCCGAACCCTTGCACCGGCTTACAATGCCCGAGGCCCAGGGCGCCCCTTGGCCGTTATCCGTGTAGTCGCCACGAAAAAGGAATCCCAGTTGACATCCCCGCCGGGGCGGATTAACGACTGTCCCAATCGCAAGCCGTTGACACAACACGTTCACGGTGCCCAGGTGGCGGAATTGGTAGACGCGCAGGTTTCAGGTACCTGTGGCCGCAAGGTCGTGGAAGTTCGAGTCTTCTCCTGGGCACCATTTTTCCGGGCTTCCACCCAGACCAAGCCCGGGTGAATTTTGAACATGGGGGCATCGTTCGTTGAAGATCAAGGCCAAATCTATCGAGGTTTATGATGGCGACCTGCCCGGCGGGTTGGATTTCGGGGATAGCGTCGCCGTTGATACGGAAACCCAGGGCTTGCATTCTAGGCGCGACCGGCTCTGCATGGTCCAGCTTTCGCCGGGAGGCGGCGCCTGTCATCTGGTTCGGTTCCCCAACGCCAACTTTGAAGCCCCCAATCTGAAGGCGCTTTTGACGGACGAGGGCGTTACCAAGATGTTCCATTACGCCCGCTTCGACCTGGCGATTATCCGGAGATGCCTTGGCGTTACCTGCCAGCCTGTTTACTGCACCAAGATCGCCTCGCGCCTGGCCCGCACCTATACCGACCGGCACGGGTTGAAAGACGTCTGCAAGGAGTTCCTGAACATCGATCTGTCCAAGGATCAGCAGTCCTCCGATTGGGCGGCAGAGGCATTGTCGCCAGAACAGATCGAATACGCTGCCGCCGACGTCCTTTATCTGCACGAGATAAGAACCAAGCTCGATGCCATTCTGGCCCGTGAAGGCCGGACGGACCTGGTGCAGGCGTGTTTCGAATTCCTCCACACCCGGACGGAACTGGATCTCGCCGGTTGGCGGGAAGAAGACATTTTCTCGCACTGAAGGCCCCCTCCCGGCCGGAGCCGGCAGAATCGCCTTAACCTCCGGGTTTTGTTGACCTTCCCAGGCCCTGGGAGCATACTCCTGGACTGAGAGCCCGTCGGGGGAATTAAGCCTTTGTTTTCTCTTTTGAAATAACGTCCCCTGGCGAACGCTTAGGCGCTTCAAGGCTCGGCCCGCACCAAATCAAATAACAAGACGGTAAAAACGGACAGCGGATCGACATGAGTTCTACCCCGGCCATACCCCGAACAGGCCCCGGCGAAGTCGAAGAGGAAGTCGACGCCGGCGACGTCAACGCGGATGTCGCCTCGGCGAAAAGAGTCCTCGGCGTCGAGGCTGCCGCCCTTGAAACCCTGGCTCAATGCTTGGGCGAGGATTTTAACAAGGCCTTGAATGTCATGGCCGCTGTCACCGGCCGCATCGTCGTCAGCGGCATAGGCAAGAGCGGTCATGTGGCCCGCAAGATCGCCGCCACCTTGTCGTCCACCGGCACGCCGGCGCTGTTCGTGCATCCGGCTGAGGCATCCCATGGCGATCTCGGCATGATCGCCAAGGGCGACGCGATGTTCGCCCTTTCCAATTCTGGCGAAACTCCGGAACTGGCCGACATGGTCGCCTATGCCAAGCGTTTCGACATTCCTCTTATCGCCGTGACCAGCGGCGCCGACAGCACCCTGGCGAAAGCCGCCGACGTCGCCCTGGTGTTACCCGAAAGCGTCGAGGCCTGCCCCATGGGCCTGGCGCCGACCACATCGACTACCATGATGCTGGCTTTGGGGGACGCTATTGCCGTAGCACTGTTGGAGCGCAAGGAGTTTTCACCGGACCAGTACCACGTTCTTCATCCGGGTGGAAAACTGGGCCGGCGGCTCCTCAAGGTTAGCGACATCATGCATGAAGGCGACGCGCTTCCGCTGGTCGAAAGCGGCGTTGCCATGTCGGATGCGCTTTTGGAGATGACGGCCAAAAGTTTCGGATGCGTCGGCATTCTCGACGCCAAGGGTCGGCTTGAAGGTGTCATCACGGACGGCGACCTGCGCCGCCACATGAGCGAGAACTTTGTGACCCTGAAGGCTACCGACGTGATGACCCCCGGCGCCAAGACGGTCGAGCCGGGGATGCTTGCAAGCGAGGCCGTCGGATTCATGAACACCAACGCCATCACCAACATTTTCGTCGTCGTGGACGGGCGTCCCGTTGGCGTCCTGCACGTTCACGATTGCCTGCGCATGGGCGTCGCCTGAGGATAGGGGGAATGGCGACCTTAGAGACCACCACCGGCTTTCGACCCGTTGCCGCCGGCCCGCCGGGGTTCCGAATTCGCCACCGCAGCAACCGGCACTATATGACCCCCCGGGCGCGTGCCCACCAACCCAAATGGTACAGCCGCTTCGTCCAGATGATGAAGTTCCTGCTGCCTGCGGTGGCGGTGCTGCTGATTGCACTGATTTTGGTGTGGCCGTACCTAAAGACGGAAGACATCCGCTTTCGGATCAGTTTCGCGGCCTTGACGGCCGATCAGACGGAAGATCCGAGCATCGTTAACCCCCGCTACATGGGCATCGATAAAAATAATCAGTCCTATTCCATCACCGCCGACCTTGCCCGCAGGCTGGCCAAAGGGTCGATGAGCGTGGAACTGGAAATGCCGAAAGCTGACATCACCCTTGAAGACGGCAGTTGGCTCGTGGTGACGGCCGAAAACGGTGTTTTCAAACGTACGAAGAAGACCTTGAATTTGATCGGCGCGGTAAATCTCTATCACGATTCGGGCTATGAATTCCGCACCACGAAAGCCCGTATCGACCTCGAGAAAGGAAACGCCGACGGGGACACCCCTATCCGTGGCCAGGGACAGTTCGGCGACATGCAGGCCGAAGGCTTTCGCCTGATCGACAAGGGCAAGACCATCATCTTTACCGGAAAATCAAAGCTGGTGCTTTATCCGGGAATCGGAAAGCCGATCAAATGAAGCGGAAAACGGCGACGAATGGTGTACGGGATGCGGTCCGGAAAATGGCCTGGGCGGGTATCGTCCTGTTTTTGGCGCTGGCGTTTCCGGGCGGCAGAAGTTTTGCCCTGAGCCTGAATTTCGGCGGCGGCAATTCCGATCTGCCGATTGAAATTTTCGCCGACAACGGCATCGAATGGCAGCAGGAAAACCTGGTTTTTCTGGCCCGTGGCAACGCCAGGGCGGTGCGTGGCGAGGTCACGGTGTTCGCGGACGAACTCAGGGCCTACTACCGGGAAAAAGCGGACGGTAGCACTGACATCTGGCGCCTGGATGCGATCGGCAAGGTCCGGATCAAGACCCCGGGAGAGACCGCCTTCGGCAAAAAGGCGATTTTTCAGGTGAACAAGAGGGTTTTTGTTTTGTCGGGTGGCACGGTCCGTCTGGTCACCACTACCGACGAAATCACCGCCGACAAACAGATCGAATACTGGGAAAAGAAACTGCTGGCCGTGGCTCGCGGCAATGCCTTCGCCAAGCGTGGGAAGAAGAGGCTCAGGGCCAATGTTCTGGCCGCTTATTTCCGCGTCGACAAAAATGGCAAGAATAAGCTTTACCGCGTCGATGCCTTCGACCGGGTCCGAATCGTCACCGGCAAGGATATCGCGACCTCGGACCGCGCCGTCTATAACGTCGAAAGTGGTATCGCGACGTTGACCGGATCGGTTAAACTAGCACGCGGAAAAAACGTTCTAAAAGGTTGCCGCGCCGAGATAAATTTGAACACCAACGTCAGTAAGCTCTACAGCTGTCCGGCGTTGGCCGACGGCGTCAAGGAACGCGTCCGGGGCGTGCTGAGGCTGAAGACGAAAAAAAGCAATTAGGGTTTATTTCAAAATTGGTGCATCGGTATATGAGTGACGGCGCAAGAAAGCCACAGGGTCCATCCGGGCTCAAGCCGGTAGGAGAACCGAGTCGCCTGAAAGACGCTACGCCGCATTTCAAGCTGCCCGCCAGGCCGCGCCCCGAGCCGCCGCGTCCCGAGCCCAGCCTCGTCGCCCACAACCGCGGCCTTGTAGCCAAGAACATGGGCAAGCGGTTCAAGAAGCGGCCCGTGGTCCGGGGGATCTCCATCAAGTTGCAGCGGGGGGAGGTTGTCGGACTTCTCGGTCCTAACGGCGCCGGCAAAACGACGTGTTTCTACCTCATCACCGGCCTGATGCCGCCGGATTACGGAAACATCTACCTCGACGGTGTCGACATCACCGATTTGCCCATGTATCGCCGGGCCCGACTCGGCATCGGGTATCTGCCTCAGGAAGCGTCGATTTTCCGTGGACTGTCGGTGGAAAACAATATCCGCGCCGTGCTTGAGGTGGTGGAACCGTCCCGCAACCGCCGGGAAGCGATCCTGGAAGCGCTTCTGGCGGAATTTTCAATCACCCATTTGCGCCGTACCCCGGCCCTGGCGCTTTCGGGCGGCGAACGGCGCCGGGTCGAAATCGCCCGCTCTCTTGCCTCCAATCCTCATTTCGTTCTCTTGGATGAACCGTTTGCAGGCATCGATCCGATTGCCGTCGGCGATATCCGTGATCTGGTGGCACATTTGAAGGACCGCGGTATCGGGGTGCTGATCACCGACCATAACGTCAGAGAGACCCTCGAAGTTATTGATCGCACTTACATAATTCATGACGGCTCGATGTTGATGGAGGGCGCTCCCAGCGACATTATTGGCAACGAGGATGTTAGGCGCCTTTATCTGGGTGACCGGTTCAATCTTTAATTCCCGTCCAAGTCGTCCCTCATGGTGTTAACGCCCCGCCTTGATCTGCGTCAAAGCCAGACGCTAGTCATGACGCCGCAATTGCAGCAGGCCATCAAGCTGTTGCAGCTTTCCAACCAGGAACTGTCTGAATACGTCGAGGAAGAACTTGAAAAAAACCCCATGCTCGAGCGTGACGAAGACGATGGGGGCGAGGGCCAAAATCTGGGCCAGGAATCCAATTCCGATAAAGTAAACACCGGGACGGAAAACCCCGATAGCACCGACATCAAGCCCGAATCGCTGCAATCGATCAATTTCGACGGCACCCAGGCCATCGAAATCGCGGATAACGCCCGTGATATGGATTACGACAACGCCTATTCCGACGATGGCCCCGCCGACGCTAGCAATAGGCACCTCCGGGCGCCCGCGTTCACCGATGCCGACCTCGGCGGTGGCGGTTTCGATGCACTGGCGCCGGATTTCCAGGAAACGGTTTTCGAAAAGCCGTCCCTCCGCCATCACCTGAATATCCAGTTGGGCGTGGAACTGGTCGATCCTGTGGACCGGATAATCGGGGTGCACCTGATCGATCTGCTCGACGAGGCCGGCTATATCTCCGGCGACATGGAGGACGTGGCCGATGTCCTTGATTGCGGAGTCGGTCGTGTGGAGGCGACCCTCGTCAAGCTCCAACAGTTCGATCCTCCGGGCATTTTCGCCCGCAGCCTGGCCGAATGCCTAGGTCTGCAACTGGCGGACAAGAACCGCCTCGATCCCTGCATGAAGGTATTCCTCGAAAATCTGGACCTGTTGGCGAAACGGGACCTCTCGGGCTTGGCCAAGGTCTGCGGCACCGACACCGAGGACGTTGCCGATATGGCCACCGAAATCAAGGCGCTAAATCCCAAACCGGCCTTGGCCTTCGACTACACCCTTGCCCAGCCCATCACTCCGGACGTTCTAATGCGCCCGGCGCCCGGTGGCGGCTGGGGCATTGAGCTGAACACCGATTCGTTGCCGAAGGTGCTAGTCAACAACCACTACTATGCCCGGGTCAACAAGCAGGCGGGCCCTAAGTCGGAAAAACAGTACATCACCGAGCAGTTCCAGTCGGCCAACTGGCTGGTCAAATCCCTGCATCAACGCGCCACCACCATCCTCAAGGTGGCCAGGGAACTGGTTATCCAGCAGGACGGTTTTTTCGCCAAAGGGGTCCAGCACTTGAGGCCGCTGGTGTTGCGCGATATCGCCGAGGCCATTGAAATGCACGAAAGCACGGTCAGCCGCGTGACCTCCAACAAATACATCGCGACGCCCCGGGGCATCTATGAGCTCAAGTATTTTTTCACGTCAGCGATCTCGGCTACCGGTGGCGGCGTCCTTTCCGCCGAATCGGTCCGCCACCGAATCAAGGACCTGATCGAAAAGGAGGTGCCGAAGAAAATTCTTTCCGATGACAAAATCGTCAAAAACCTTAAAGCCGAAGGCATCGAAATTGCCCGCAGAACCGTAGTAAAATACCGTAAATTTATGGGCATTCCGTCGTCCGTGCAACGGCGGAGGGACAAAGCCCCCCCTACCTAAATTTTTCTGAATTACAAGATAGAAAATCAAAAAAATCAGGTGTATTGACTCTGCAATGCCTAAGAATTAGCGTCCCGGCCTTCACCGGTCAGGGGTATGGATTTCGAGTCCCAAGAGGAGGGACCGGCGATTACTGCCGCTTCATGGCTCCCCGGCGCACCAAGAGCGCCCCGGGTTCCCGAGTGCTTTACAGTCCTACAATGTGGAATCTCAATTCGACCCAAATTATGGATATTTCCATCAAAGGCAGGAATTTAAATATTGGCGAAGCCTTGAGAGGGCACGTTGAGGACCATCTAAACAATGCCGTCACCAAATATTTCATACGCGCGCTAGATGCCAACGTGGTGTTCTCCCGCGAAGGGCGCCAGTTGCGCGCCGATATTTCGGTGCATCCGGGACCCCGGGGGATGGTGGTTCAAGGCGGATCCGAATCGAACGATTTTTACGCCGCCTTTGACGGTGCCCTGGGACGCATCGCCAAACAGCTCCGGCGATACAAAAGGCGGCTCGCCGGCCATCACAAGGGCCATCCCGAAGAAACGTTGCCGGCGTTGCAATTCGTCATACAACCCCATCACGTAGACGAAGAAGTCGCCTCCGATGCCCAACCGGCGATCATCGCTGAAATGCCGACAGAGATTGCAACCCTTTCCGTCAGCGAAGCCGTCATGCGCATGGACTTGGCCGATTTGCCGGTGGTGATGTTCTGCAACAGCGCCTCGGGCCGCCTCAACGTGGTTTATCACCGGGGCGACGGCAACATCGGCTGGATCGACCCGAGCGAGGATAATTAAAAGCCTAATGCCTGTAGCAGGAACCGCCGCCCCGGTTCCCAACAAAAGTGAGGAACAATATGGAGATCAACGATCTTCTTGTCCCCGACGGCGTAATCGCCGATCTCAAGGCGACCAGCAAGAAACAGGCTTTGCAGGACTTGGCGCGCCGCGCAGCCGACGTGTCGGGCCTGCATGAACGCGTAGTCTATGACGTGTTGATGGAGCGCGAGCGCCTGGGTACCACGGGCGTTGGCAACGGTATAGCTATCCCGCATGGAAAACTCCCAAAACTGGAACGCCTTTATGGCCTGTTCGCCCGGCTTGAGCAGCCAATCGATTTCCATGCCATCGACGAACGCCCGGTGGACTTGATTTTTGTGTTGCTGGCGCCGGAATCCGCCGGCGCCGACCATTTGAAGGCGCTGGCGAGTATTTCCAGGCTGCTCCGCGACAAGACCGTGTGCGACAAGCTGCGCGGCACCGACAGCGCCGAAGCGCTGTGGGCTATTTTAACCGAATCCGAAGAAGACCGGGCCGCTTAGAGCGGGTCAATCATGTGAATCTGCTCTAGAAGCCGCCCGCGAGCGTGTGCCCAGAGCGCGAGTGTGTGTCTAGTGCACACTGAGGGGTTCGAGATCGTTCTGAAACAGCGCCGCCAGGGCCACGTCCCGGGTTTCCATTAATCCCAGTTGCTGGCCGTTAGCCGCATAGACCGCGAAAGCGGTCCCTCCTTCACCCTTGATTGGCTTGATGTAGGCCACCTGTTGGACCCCCCATTCGGCGAGGTCGTGGGTCGATATGGTCAGAGGACCCTTGGGCGCTTGAATTTTATGCTGATCGTGGTTCATTTTTAATCTCCGTCTGTCCCGACAGTCAGTCCGTTTGCACGTCGATGGTCTTGGGGCGCAGTTTCTTGGCCCCGGAGGCGCCGCTTTCGATCTTGATGGTGCGGGCCTCGGATTCCGGTTGGAGGCGCTCAAGTTCGATGTACAAAAGCCCGTTGTCCATGGTCGAGCCCTTGACCTCGATCCCTTCGGCGAGCACGAAGCTGCGTTGAAACTGCCTAGAGGCGATCCCCCGGTGCAGGTAAACGCTTCCTTCGTCCTCGTCGTTGTCTTCCAGGTGGCCACGGATGACGAGTTGGTTGTCTTCCACCGACACGTTGAGGTCGTCAATGGAGAAACCGGCCACGGCAAGCGTGATGCGCAAGGCGTTTTCACCGAGTTGTTCGATATTGTAAGGCGGGTAGCCTTCGGCGGAAGCCTTGGACGCCCTATCCAGCATCCGCTCAAAATGTTCGAAACCAAGCAACAACGGGCTGTTGAAGACAGACATACGCGACATGGGCGTGCTCCTCTTCGCTCTGAGCGAGTACGGTTGTTCGGGGCCCTTGCAAAAGGCGCCCTGCCGGCGGCCCGAAACGGCGCAACCGGCCTTGCACTTACAGATTTGGTTCGAAAAGACGCCCTGTCAATAGCCGGGGCCCGGGATCATAGGCTTGAAACCAGTCAAGACATTGTGATGATGGTATGTAATATTCCAGTGCTATTTTGTAAAATCGGCTATAACGAATTCATAGCATCGGCGACACAGGAGGAACGTCACATGACCCGTTGGGGGCGATACGAACACGCGGAAACCGTGTGTTTCGGCACCATCGAAGGCGACACCGTCAACGTCCACGAAGGTGACATGTTCGCCGGGGCCCAAGCGACCGGCGAAACGTTGGCGCTTTCGGACGTGAAGCTTCTCGCGCCATGCGAACCCACCAAAATGTTGGCGCTGTGGAACAACTTCCATGCCCTGGCCGCCAAATTGGACGTGGCTGAACCCGATGAACCGCTTTACCTGCTCAAGGCCAACAACTCGTTTCTGGGCCCGGGCGAGATCATTCGCCGGCCCAAGGCTTACGACGGCAAGGTCGGTTACGAAGGCGAACTGGGCATCGTCATCGGCAAGGAATGCAAAAACGTCTCTGAAGTTGACGTCGGCGGCACCATTTTCGGTTACACCTGTATCAACGACGTCACCGCGATGGAATTGATTTTTAAAAACAAAACCTTTCCACAGTGGGCCAGAGCCAAGAGCTTCGACACCTTCGGCGTTTTCGGGCCGGTCATTGCAACGGGGTTGGAGCCCGGATCGCTGGTGGTGAAAACGGTGCTTAATGGCGACGAAAGGCAGAATTACCCGATCGGCGACATGATCTTTCCGGTGGAAAAGTTGGTCAGCATGATATCCCACGACATGACTCTGATGCCGGGCGACGTCATCTGTTGCGGCACTTCCATCGGGGTCGGCTCCATGAAGGAGCCTTCCAACACCGTCGAAGTCACCATCGAGGGAATCGGAACGCTTTCCAACGTCTTCGAGTAAAATCGGGTATATTGCAACCGCTGCCGCGGAAACGGAACCCGGGCAGGTAACCGCCCGATCGGCAAACGAGGGAGAGAGATATGAAGATTTGCGTTATCGGTGCCGGCGCAATCGGCGGAATGATGGCCGTCAAGTTCGGGCTTGCCGGCGAGGACGTCACGGTCATCGCCCGCGGACCGAAGCTCGAGGCGATTCAGAAGAAAGGCTTCAAGCTCATTTGGGAAGACGGCACCGAGCACGTGGCCGAGGTTAGGGCCACCGACAAGATCGGTGACGTCGGCCCCCAGGACGTCATCATCCTGGCGGTCAAGGCGCATCAACTCGATCAGGTGGCACGCGAGGTGCCATCGCTGGTCGGCGACGACACCATGATCGTCACCGTGCAGAACGGCATCCCGTGGTGGTACTTCCACCGCCACGGCGGCGAGTTCGAGGACCACCGACTGGAGACGTTGGATCCCGACGGGGTGTTGGAGAAGAACATCGACGGCAAAAAGATCATCGGCTGCATCGCCTATCCGGCGGCCACCGTGGACGCGCCGGGGGTCATTCACCATGTCGAGGGCGACCGCTTCCCCGTCGGCGAGCTCGACGGTTCCGAATCCGAGCGCGTGCAGGCACTCCATGACGTGCTCGTCAATGCCGGCCTCCGCTCGCGCGTGCTCGACGACATTCGCTCCGAAATCTGGCTCAAGGCGTGGGGGAACCTGTCCTTTAACCCGATCAGCGCCTTGACCCATGCGACGCTGGTCGACATATGCCAGTTCAAGGAAACCCGGAAACTCAGCGAAACGATGATGCGCGAGGCGCAGGAGATTGCCGAGAAGCTGGGCATCACCTTCCGCCACACCATCGAAAAGCGTATCGCCGGCGCCGAGGGCGTCGGCGCGCACAAGACCTCGATGCTCCAAGACGTGGAGGCGGGCCGCGCTTTGGAAACCGAGGCGCTCATCGGCGCAGTCCTCGAGCTCGGAAAGTTGACCGAAACGCCGGTGCCCGCCATCGAGGCGGTCTACGCGTGCGTCAAGCTGTTAAACAAGGTCATGTTGCTAGAAGGAGTCGGCGTACGCGTCAGCAACGCCGCCTGACTCCGGTATCAGAAACGCCATTTCGTCAGCAAAAGAGGCCCGACATATGGATGGCTATCGTGGCCGCAACGGCGGGCAAACGCCGCCGGCCGTTGCCCGCCGATTGTCGGTTTGGCAGAATGGGCCTTGGAAACCGAGTCAAATGAGAAAGGTCGGTCGAAAACTTCGCTGACTGTGGTTGCGGTTCTTAAGTTTGAAACCAGATTAATTGGGAAAGTGTTTTTAGAGAGGAAAGTTAATGTCGAGCACGACAACTGATACGCTAGATCAAGCAACAAACGATAGTCCCGAGGCCGGGAAATTGACGGACGGCTTCCATCTTATAATCGACGCGCTCAAGCTCAACGATATCAACACGATCTATATGGTACCCGGCATTCCGATCACGGATCTGGGCCGTTATATGCAAGCCGACGGCATGCGCGTTCTCTCGTTCCGGCACGAACAGCACGCGGGCTATGCGGCCGCAATCGCCGGCTTCCTGACGAAAAAGCCTGGCGTCTGCATGACGGTGTCGGCACCTGGTTTCCTCAACGGTCTGACAGCACTGGCCCACGCTACGACCAACTGCTTCCCGATGATCCTTATCAGCGGCTCGTCCGAGCGCGAGATCGTCGACCTGCAACAAGGCGACTACGAAGAGATGGACCAATTGGCTATCGCTAAGCCGCTCTGCAAGGCGGCCTATCGCGTGCTGCACGCCGAAGACATCGGCATCGGCATCGCGCGTGCCATCCGCGCCGCAGTTTCCGGACGTCCGGGCGGCGTCTATCTTGATCTGCCGGCAAAATTGATTGGCCAGGTTATAAACGCCGACGCAGGTGAAAAATCTCTCGTCAAGGTTATCGATGCTGCGCCGCGCCAGCTGCCTGCCCCGGAAGCGGTCGAGCGTGCGCTCGATGAACTGAAGAACGCCAAGCGTCCCCTGATTATTCTCGGCAAAGGAGCCGCTTATGCGCAGGCCGATGACGAGATTTGCGCGTTTGTCGAAAAGAGTGGCATACCCTACCTGCCGATGAGCATGGCCAAGGGGCTGCTGCCTGACACGCACCAGCTCTCGGCAGGTCCGGCTCGTTCGCTGGTGCTGAAAGAATCCGATGTCGTCGTAATGATCGGTGCCCGCCTCAACTGGCTCCTGTCGCACGGCAAGGGCAAGTCTTGGGGTGAAAAACCCAAACGGTTTGTGCATATCGACATCGAGCCCAAAGAGATGGACAGCAATGTCGAGATCGCAGCGCCCGTGGTCGGTGATATCGGCTCCTGTGTTCAGGCCCTGCTTGACGGCATGGGTGACGACTGGAGCGCGCCGCCCGCCGATTGGACCGAGGCGGTCAGCACGAAGAAAAACACCAACGTCGAACGGATGGCACCGAAGCTGCAGAACAACAACGTGCCGATGGATTACCACGGTGCGCTCGGTGCGCTGCGTAACATTATTAAAGAGCGACCGGACGCCATCCTCGTTAACGAAGGCGCCAACACGCTCGATTTCACCCGCAGCATCATCGATATGTACAAGCCGCGCAAGCGCCTGGATGTCGGGACCTGGGGCGTCATGGGCATTGGCATGGGCCAGGCCATTGCGGCGGCCGTCGAAACGGGCCATCCGGTGCTTGCGGTCGAAGGCGACAGCGCCTTTGGTTTCTCGGGCATGGAGATCGAAACGATCTGCCGATACAACCTGCCGATTTGCGTGGTCGTCTTCAACAACGGCGGCATCTATCGGGGAACCGACGTCAATCCTTCAGGGGGCTCGGATGTTGCGACGACTGTCTTTGTCAAAGACGCGCGCTACGACAAAATGATGGAAGCGTTCGGCGGCGTTGGCGTCCGTGCGGAATCACCCGACGACCTGACCCGTGCGGTGAACGAGGCCATGGATTCCGGCAAGCCGACCCTCATCAACGCGGTAATTGACGAAAATGCCGGTACCGAGAGCGGTCGCATCGGCAATCTCAACCCACAAAGCGTCGTGTCGAAGAATTAACTGAGCGGCAACAATTCAACTCTCACTAATAGTAACGCATAATGAAAGCTCTAGAAGACGTCAAAATCCCAGATATGACCCACGTGCAGTTGCGACCGATGCGCACGCTGCCGCTGGCCTAGTTTGGCGCTATCCTGGAACTTGGCAAGTTTACCAAAATCCCGGCACCCGCCATCGAGGAGGGCTACGCATGCGTTAAACTGTTGAACAAGGTGATGGTTTTGGAAGGGGCCGGGGTGCGCATCAGCGACGCTGCCTGACGGCAGATCATTTAAAGGGCGGTCACTTTTTTTTAGCCCATCGTTCCTTTAGCGGCCCCAGGTTGAAGAATTCCGCCTACTCTTTGCCGACCATCCCCTTGATCGCCGATGCGGATCGTGGCGTATGCTTCCGCAGACGTCTTCTGTAAGGAAAGAACCGCTTCCTCGGCCGCGATCTGTTCCTGCGATCCTTTCAGATGGCCTTGTGCGAACGCTAAGCCCCTGTAGGATAATTCCGAACAACCGATAAAAACGATGGAGAAGGCCATGGCCTGGCAAGGCAAGGTCTTGCGCGTCAATCTGACGACGGGAAAATGCTCCTCGGAGATGCTCAATCGGGACTGGGCCCAGGCTTATCTGGGCCAGCGCGGCCTGGCTTCGCGTTACCTGGCCGCCGAAGTCGACCCCAAGGTCGATCCGCTGGCGCCCGCCAATAAATTAATTTTGGCTACCGGCCCGCTGACTGGCACTATGGCCTCGACCGGCGGGCGTTATTCCACCGTCACCAAGGGTGCGCTCACGGACGCCATTGCATGCTCGAACGCGGGCGGCTATTTCGGGGCCGAGTTGAAAATGGCCGGCTGGGACATGGTCATCCTCGAAGGACGGTCGAAGAAGCCCGTCTATCTCCTGATCCGCGACAGCAAGGCGGAACTCCTAAACGCCGAGGGTTTTATCTGGGGGTGCTCTACCTGGGAGACCGAGGACAGGATTCGCGCCCGCCACCAGGATCCGGCTATCCGCACCGCCGTCATCGGCGTTGCCGGCGAGGTTGGTGTGCGCTTTGCTTGCATCGTGAACGACCGCGACCGGGCCGCAGGACGGTCCGGCGTCGGTGCGGTGATGGGCTCGAAACGGCTGAAGGCGGTGGCAGTGCGGGGTTCCCACGGTGTCAACGTGGCCCAGCCGAAGGCTTTTATGAAAGCGGTGACGGCGGCCAGGCGGAAACTCGACCCCCACCCCAGCCGCACCCGGCTCGCCACCATCGGCACCATGGCGATGATGGACGTGACCAATGCCTATGGGGCGCTACCGACCCGCAATTGCCGGGATGTCCAGTTCGAGGGCACGGACGGAATCAATGCCCAGGCCATGAGAGCCAAGCGGGCCAGCGATGGGCGATCCAACCTGGTCACTAACAAGGCGTGCTTCGGCTGTACCATTGGCTGCGGGCGGGTTGCCCGGATCGATCCCAACCATTTCAGCGTCGCTGGAAAGGAGGGGTATTCCGGTGCCATCGGCGGCCTTGAATATGAATCCGCCTTTGCGCTGGGGCCGATGGTCGGGGTCGACGACATCGAAGCCGCGACCTATGCCCAAGCCATCTGCAACGAACAAGGCATGGACACCATTTCGTTCGGCGGTACGCTGGCGGCGGCGATGGAGTTGTTCGAGACCGGCGCCATCACGGAAAAGGTTACCGGCGGCCTGACACTGACATTTGGGTCGGCCGACGCGCTTGTCCAGGCCGTAGAACTGACCGCAAGGGCCGAGGGTTTCGGTAAGGATTTGGGCACCGGCTCCAGGCGATTGACTCGGAAATACGGCCACCCGGAGTTTTCCATGTCGGTCAAGGGCCAGGAGTTTCCCGGCTACGACGGCCGTGCCATGCAGGGCATGGCGTTGGGCTACGCAACTTCGAACCGGGGCGCGTGTCACCTGCGCGCCAGCCCGTTTACCGACGATTTCTCCGCCATTAGAACCAAAGGCAAGGCCGAGATCGTCAAGGACACTCAGGATCTCGTCGCCGCCATCGATTCCTCGGGCCTGTGTCTGTTTACCCATAATGCCTGGGACATGGACGATTACGCCAAACAACTGGACGCCGCCTGCGGTGGCGGCTGGACGGCGGAAAGGCTCCTGGAAGTGGGCGAGCGGATATGGAACCTGGAACGCCAGTTCAATCTGGCCACCGGCATGACCGCCGCCGACGATACCTTACCGGACCGCATTCTCAAGGAAGTGGCAAAGACCGGCGCCGGCAAGGGCCGGGTCGCCGATCTTGGGGTCATGTTGCCGGAATATTACCGGCTTCGGGGTTGGGACGGAAAAGGCGTGCCCGGTGCGAAGACGTTGCGGCGCTTGGGGTTGTATTGAAAATTAGGGTCAAATTGATTTCGGTCCAAGGCCCGCCTCCGCCGGGCTTCGATAAGGACGGCAACGGTGCCCTGGAGGCGGCCCAGGGAGCGACGCTCGGGGACCTCCTGGAAAGGCTCGAATTACCCGGGCACGAACCCTACGTTACGCTTATCAACGGTGAGCCGGTACCTCAGGACCGTCGCTCGGCCAGGACAGTCTGTACCGACGATACGCTGACCATTTTCCCGTCGATCAAGGGCGGATAAGCCATTGTGCGGCGTTGGCGTGCGTTAAGTTTCTTTCCGCCAAACAGAGGACAACAAAATGGAAAAACCGAGGGAGCCGCTTCTTGATCTTTGGGACGAGTGGAATCGCCTTGACACCGAGATCGAGGCGCGACGGGAGGATCCCTCCGAAACGGAGGAGATAGCCTGGGGCAAACGAAGAGAGGAAATTGTAAAGCAAATGGCGAAGCACGTTCCCCTGACGCCAGAAAGCGCGGCGGTGCTTGTTCAGCTTTTAACGTACTGGGCCAAGTATCAATGCTGGCCGTTTGATGACCAGCCGGAAAGGATTTTAACAAACCTTGGCACCTGGATTGAGAGCATGGACGGCCTTGACGTTGGTTAAGCCAAGCAGAAACAAGACCCAGAACACATAAAACCAAGCACCGCTTCGGTAAATGCTGTTGCTAAGGCCGCGTTTCAGCAAGCGGATGTAAGAATTAGCCCTCATCGTAAAACGGTGAAGGAGTGGGGGGGGGGTCATTCCCTTTCGTAAGACCGGTGAAAATTACCGCAGGGGCCGCTATTATTAGCTGGCGGTCCCGTGTGCCTCAGCCGCTTCGGCGATGCGACAGGCGATTCGACCGAACCGAAAGTCGCTGCCCGGCGCTCCCGTGACAAGGCATCCGATGGGTAGGCCATCGGCGGCGAATCCCGCCGGCATGGTCACCACGGGTCCTCCGAGCGCGGTCCAAGGCGAAATGAACTTGGGCTCTCCCGTCCACGCGATGCCCTTGGGCGCAGTTTTCGGCGTGGCCGGCCAGAGAAAAGCGTCCACACCCCGGAACGCGTCAAAAAATTCTGTGCGGACCTTGTCGAGCTTACGGCGCGCATCCAGGTAGGCAGCATCCGCAATCTTGTTTCCTCGTCTGATGGTCTCGGTGAGTTTAATGCCGACGCGTCCCTCCGGCTCGTCGAGAAGCCGTTTCTGTATGCGGCCGATCTCGTATTCCATGGTCAGAAGGTGGAGATCGTAAATCTGTTTGAAAGACACGCTCGAATTCTTTGCCTCAACGGCATGGCCAGCCCCCGTCAAACGCTCGGCGACCCGCTCGACTGCCTGCTTGATTTCGTCATCCGCCTCGTCGATGAACGGATCCTGCAGAGCTACGACGATCAGAGGATTATCCCGCAGCTCTTTCCACCCCAGCCGAGCATGCGTGGGGCAGACAGCGTCGAAAACGGCCACAGCGTCGACCACGCTCCAACCGTAGAAACCCACGGTGTCATATAGTGTCGACAGCGGCTCGATACCAAAAGTGCTGAATAACCGAGTGCTAGGTTTGAACGCAGCGATGCCGCAATATGCGGCCGGCCGGTTGACC